>JAGGDU010000053.1 GCA_018457135.1 Trichodesmium erythraeum GBRTRLIN201
CAAAACTTTTTCAGTATGAAATTTTGCCGCAACCTACTTAGGATTGCTATATATACTAATAATAGTCTGTCAGGAAAAATATATGGGTTGTTAGCTGTGTAAAGTGTTATAATCAAAAGTATATAAAAATATATAATGATATTATAAAAAATCTCATATGTACCCAAATTAGGGACCATAAATAATTGTAATTTTCCATAATATATCATTTATATTCAAAATAATTTAGGCTTAGTAGATCAAGTCATAGAAGCAAACAATGATGAAGAATGCTGGGAAAAATATAGTCTAAAAATACCTGATTTAATTATAATAATTAAATTTGCTAACTTTGAGGTTTTAACTAAAGTTACTAAATGTCCTGTGTTTGAAGAATATATAGAGAGGGAATGGCAAAAAATGGTCAGGAAAAAAGTACTCATAGTTTTGGTTCTATGTGACGTTGACTATTTTAAGGACTACAACGATGCTTATGTTCCTCAAGTAAGATATAGCTGTCTCTAAATAATTGCTAATGTGATCTGATTAAAGCAGAACTCAAGAGAACAGAAGACTTAGTAGCACTTTACGTCAGGAAAAATTTATAATTTGTAATGGTATTGCCTCGAATAGATGCTCAATATGGATTTTTAATAGCAGAATTTATCTGTCAGATACTTTTAGGTTTAAAGTTATTTCATACTGGTTCTTAAATATCAGAATTTGTTACCATGAGTTTAGGTGTAGAAAGTACTATTCTTTTAAGATATTTTTCCTGGGAAAAATTGCTTAAAATAGCATCTGAAGCCCTCTATAAAATCCAGAGATAAGGACGTAATTATACGATTATTAAAACTTTTTGCACTACTAATTTTTCTAATTATATTATAGATGAAATTTATGGTTTATCGCTATATTTTATTTAATAAGCCTTATAATGTTTTGAGTCAGTTTACTGATAACCGTAATGTTAAGCATCGATCTTCTACTCTTAAAGAGTATATTTCAGTTGATTCAGTTTATCCAGTTGGCAGATTAGACCAAGATAGTGAAGGTCTTTTATTATTAACAAACCATGGACAGCTTCAATATCGACTAAGTGATCCTAAGTTTGCTCATCCTCGTACTTATTGGGTACAAGTAGAACGAATACCAGATACAATAGCATTAAAGCAACTACAAGAGGGTGTAATGATCAAAAATTATCAAACACGACCCGCAAAAGTTAAATTGTTATCTAACGAACCTCTGTTACCATCGCGCCATCCACCAATTCGATTTCGCAAAACTGTACCTACTGCATGGTTAGAAATCACTCTCACAGAAGGTCGAAATCGTCAAGTACGAAGGATGACAGCAGCAGTAGGTTTTCCTACACTTCGGTTAGTTAGGATAGCGATCGCTAATCTTCGTCTTGAGGGACTAAAACCTGGCGAGTGGCGAGACCTAAATTTAAGTGAAATTCAATCTCTCAAGAACTACCTCGGCTTAGGATAACAAATTGATTCTGGTTTCAATTGTGCTTGATGTTCACACTGAAAACCTTTCTGACACCATTGTGTCATATTTACCTGTGAGAGTTTGACCACATCTGTACATTTTGCTTCTATTACCTTACTTGCTAACGCCCACATTAAACTACGAATTACATCTACTGCTGTCTTGAGAGGAGATTCTTGATTTCCTGGTATACCTATTTCCTGAACAATATCAGTTTCTACCCAAATTCCATGAGTACCCAAAATAATTTGTGCCAACCACTTTGCCCTGGGCAAATGACTAGGAGATGTCACCAGTTTAATATGTTGTACTCCCCATTCTTCTAAAATTGGCATAGTAAAAAAGAAATTACTAAAAGTAGATTTAGCGCAATGTTCTAACCAAACTCCATCTAAAGGAACATTTTCCCGTTGAAATAATTTCACAATACAGGGGTCTTTAGAACCAGCAGAAATGAGTATAGGTATATGAGGATATTGTTTAGCCACTTGAGTAATATAAATTTCCCGTTTAATACTACCACCCAAAACTAAGTAAGCATCAACGGGAGCTTTGGCTGCTGAGTTTAGGGAAATAGTATTCCCTACTATGCAAACTAACGTGTAAGAAGCTATGGACAAAAGTATCAGCAGCAGTATGTTTTTAGTTTTCTTGTGCACGACAAATGATTTGACTTTCTCTCATATAAATTGTAGTCATTTCAAATTTTGAATAAAACACTTTTTGACCTGAAACTTTTTTACAAAAATAAAGCTTTGTCTCAGTTTAAACTGAAATGACTATATTTGAAATTCTATCATGTCAAGCAGGTTAAGTTCTTTGGGGCTTACTTAAAATTAAGCTACCAGATCTGATTTTAATATTTTCCTCTAATCTGAAGATTCTGGCAAGAGAAAAAGCTTTTCTCCATTTTCACTCATTTCCACTTTCCCACCAAGTTCGATAATTTCTTGTTGAGCGCGCTCTTTTACCCTTGAGTCTTGTGTTTGATAATATACCCATAACCAGGCGTTGAACTTGATTAATTTACTATCTGGATCTGTCTTGAGAAATTCTGCTGTGTTTTTAAACAGAGAGCTTAATTCTTGGTATGATGTATTCTCAGTCCATTTTGCTGCCATTTCGTGAGAACGAATTGCCCCTGGAATATCACCTACTAATAATAATTGATCGATCCCTTTTAATCTCCATACTTGCCAAGCTTCCGGATCTATTTGTGGGGAAAGTGCATCGGTGCCACGGGTCATATATTCTACAGCTACTTTGGGTTTACCTTGATATATAGATAAAGAGTTGGAAAGGAATAGGTATATATCAACCCATTTGGGATCTAAATGGGTGATGATATCAAAATAATCTTCGCTTAAGGAATAACCTGTTTGATTTCTGGCTACCTCATCCCCGAAATATTGGATGAACTGGAGGAATGCCCAATCTGCAATTAAATTATCAAACCCAAAAGTGGGAGATGTTTTCAATAGCTTAAGCTGAAACTGCAAAGCTTCTTTTTGTTCGGCTAAGGCTGCATCTGTTGAGTCTAAAATAATTTTTTCTTTTAAGGGTGAACCTTCTGGTGGCCAGAGTACTTGCAAGCTGATCGTACCTGTTAAAGCTATGATAGAAATTGCTAGATTTACTAATGAACCTAGCCAATTTAGGGTTTTGGCTTTGGTTTTGATCATTTCTCAAATTTTCCTGTTAATAAAATTAATTATTAAAATTTTTGAGCCCAAAATTAGGTAAATTTTATACCCTGACAAATATCATACGTCTAAATATTTGATATTTTCCATTTTTTCTAAATTATTTACTAATTTTTTTGACTCCGGATGAGCCATCAGTAGGATAATTTTTTAACGTGGATGCCTTCTAAGTCATGCAGTGTAAGATTTTCCGATTTTAACCATAATTCTCAAAGCTGTTAATTTAGTTTTTTCTTAAGGAGGCTAGCTGTTTGTGTTTTTGGCTGTCACTGACATGACATGCTATTTAATATTAATGCCTAGAATCCTCTATATACCTATTCTCCTATCGAAATGCTAAAAACTGATAGCTAGTTAAGTATTTGCTTTGAAAACTCTGGTATAATTAAATAGGTTAGGTTAAGTATTTTTACAATTACTTTTGATATTTTGAGTTTGTTAGCTAAAATATTTATTTGTTAAGAGCTCAATTTTTGGCATTGATCATTAATTTTTTAATTCTAGGTACTATAGTGGTTTCAAATAAAAATAATACGGCCAAAATTGTGATATAAAAGAATTGTATTTATCATTTTATAATGATAAGTGTATCAATCTTAACTGAAATGACCATACAATTTTGCAGATACTGAATTTTCTAGGGACTTACAGATATAATGGTTTATATTCTAATATAGATTTACTGTAAAGTATCATAAGCTTAGTCGAAAAGTCAACTAAATATCTAATTACCAATAAAAATCAATGAACATAGCTTCAATACACTCTCTTTTTAAAAATATTTTATATAGTGGAGCGATCGCCACAACAGCAGCTATATCTTTATTGGCCCCTAGCTTAAGTAAACCTGCTGAAGCAAATTTAGAAAATAGCCCCAAAGTAGTTTTGGACGAAGCATGGCAAATTGTCAACCGCGAGTATGTTGATGGTAGTTTTAATCATACAGACTGGAAAGCTACTCGCAAAAGTTTATTAGAGAAAAACTATACTTCCCAGGAAAAAGCTTACGAGGCATTAAGGCAAGCTCTAGACCAACTCAATGATCCTTATACTCGTTTTTTAGACCCAGAACAGTTTAAAGCTCTAACGAGTCAAACATCAGGAGAAATGTCTGGAGTGGGAATGCAACTGAAGCAAGAAGAACTTACCAAGACGATCGTTGTAGTAGACGTTGTGGAAAATTCTCCAGCGATGAAGGGAGGTTTATTACCAGGAGATCAAATTCAAGAAATTGATGGTAAATCTACTTCTGATTTAAGTGTATCGGCAGCGGCTAAACTGATTCGAGGTGATGTGGGTACAAAGGTAATGCTAGGAGTTATTCGCCCTGGAGATAGGGAATTTGAGGTGACTTTGACAAGGGCAAGAATTGAATTACAGGCAGTTCGTTACGATCTCAAGCAGGAAAAAAATCAACGTATTGGGTATATCCGTTTACAAGAATTTAGCGCCCATGCTGGAGAACAGATGCAAAGAGCAATAGAGAAATTGAATAATCAAAATCCTGATGGTTATGTTTTAGACTTACGGGGCAACCCAGGGGGTTTATTGCGTATTAGTATAGATATTGCTAGGATGTGGATGGATAAAGGTGCTATTGTCAGCACTGTAGACCGAGATGGTGACAGACAAGAAGTGTTGGCAGACCGTTCTGCTTTGACTGATAAACCAATAGTGGTTTTAGTAGATGGTGACTCGGCAAGTGCTAGTGAAATTCTGGCAGGAGCGCTCAAAGATAATGGTCGTGCTACAATTATAGGGGATCAGACTTTTGGGAAAGCTTTGGTACAGTCGGTGCATTCGTTATCAGATGGTTCTGGTTTGGCTGTAACTATTGCTCACTACTATACTCCGAAAGGAACTGATATTAGTAAAAAAGGTGTGACTCCTGATGTGGTTCTTAATTTGACGGACTCTCAAAAACGACGCTTATATCGGCGTCCAGAAGCGATCGCGACTAGTTCTGACCCCTATTATGCTCGAGCTATTAATCTTTTGAGAAATGAAGTATTGTTAAGTCCATTGATCTTAGGGGAACAAGAAAATTAAATTAATAAGTGTTGATTTGATTTAAGGTTCTCCAGGTGCTCGCTGATCCAGGTTTAATTTTTACGCAACTGCAAAACTAAGTGAACTAATTCCGGTAGGATTAAGTTTTTTATAGCTAGCTTAACTGCATTAGTAGAACCTGGAAGTGAAAATACTAATTTACTTTGATAAACACCAGCAACAGCACGAGAAGCGATCGCCCGGGAACCAATTTCTTGATAACTCAACCACCGAAATAATTCCCCAAAACCAGGTAAAGTTTTTTCTAGTAAATGTTCAATAGCATCATAAGTAGTATCTCTGGGAGCTATTCCTGTTCCGCCGTTAAAAATTACAGCATCTATATCATCTCGTTGACATAGAGCTTCCATTTGTGCGACTACTGCCAATTTTTCATCTTTGATAATCAGATATTCTGTTATAGAATGACCAGAACTTCTCAGAATTTCCTGAAGTAACTGACCACTTTTATCTGTTTCTCCTGTGCGGGTGTCACTAACAGTAATTACAGCACAACCCAAGGAAATATTCTCAGGATCAGGATGAGGAATTTGTTTATTCATTCAAATAACCTAATCTGGTAAAGAGTTAATTTAGTCAAGTATATATTGTCAAAGACCCCTTTATAGTTTTGAGAACTTAACGGTGAGTTATTTGTTCTCTGCTTTGCAAAAGTCTATAGAAGTAGCTAGATATTCCCAGGCTCAAAATTGCTCAAAATTTGCTAGCCTGGGGAACTTATCAAGCCTTAGCCTTTTTAAATCCTAAGTCATGCTCTTTAGCATAACTCTCCATAAAGCGCATAAAACGCTCCCATTCTTGCTTAGTCTTCATAACATAAAGTCCCTCAAGGAATTTAGGCTGACCATTAACAAATCTGGCCTTAACGTCACGACTAGTTATTTGGCCTTCTTCATCAATCATATACATCCCTGTAATTTCTTGAGTAACATCTTGGCCTAAAGCCTTGGGATCTTCAAAAATCAATGTAGCTGTTCCCTGGTTACCACTACGAGAACGAGTTAGACGCACTTCTGGTGTTACTTCTTCATCTATTCCTTGAATAAACTGAATTGTAGTCAACTTTTTGTCAATTGTAGTCATTAGTATTTTTGTAATCCTTAACAAATCATTAAAATATTATTATAAACAGAAAAACTCTCTTCTATAACCCTAGATTTACAAGAACCTCTACTTTTAATTTAGGGCAAGGAAATACTGGCAGAGGCAAATAAGTAGATCAACTCTCAAATAATTGCCAAATAAATTTTCTACATAACCCGCAGAAGAACCACCATGAATAGAATTAACTCTTAAAGATTTTCTATCTTTAGATAAATCATACCTAAAAGATTGAATCACAGAAAATAAAATCTTATACTTTCTTGTGCTAGAGATGTAGCTAGAAACTTGAACATCAAATTTTTTCAAAGCTTCAATACTCTTAGATACAGTAGGGTGAGTAGTATCAAGTTCAGCAGTTAGTGTTTGTTCCAAAACTTTTATCATCCTTATACAACCTTCTGACTCAAAGCCTGCCTTTGCTGAATATAAATATCTTATCTCATCATCTTCAAATTCTCTGTTAGGACTTTCTTCAGCCAAGGTTTGTCCCAACTCTTCATTTTTTTTTAGGCAAGAATTTCATCTATTCTTTTTTTTGATTTGCCTTTAACTGTTGATGACTAGCACGACCCAATATAGAATCACTAATTGCCCCTACTCTGTCGCCAAATATTCTTGCTACACCACCTTCAACAGACAGGCCAGTTGCCCCTGCTTGAGTATCCTACTTTTGTGCCAAAACTTCTTGTTCAGCTTCTTGTTTAATTTTTTCAATTAAGCCTGCTTTTTCCACAGGAGGCAAAGCTATGTACTTTTCAGTATGATGTGCTATTTAATGGCCAACCAGACAAGCTACTGTAGGAGATGCTTTTGCAACTTGCTCTAAAATACCATTGTATAGAGGAATAAGGTTAACATATTTTGGCAAAAGCTAATGTCGTATTCTGGAATAATTTAGTATCTCCCAAGGTTTTTCATCTCGTTTATTGGCCATGACAGAGTCTGGGATTTGATACAGTGCATAGAAGTCTTTAGATAGCTCTTCTTTGGCCTATTGGTATATATTTTTTGGTTGTTTGGTCTCAGTTGTTTGTTTTGTTGGGGTATAATTCTCCGATGATATGGGAGATGTGGGGTTAGCTTGAAATGATGTTGATGGGTAGATAGAAAAAGTGTGATTGCTGTTAGTGTACTTAGTATAGTTTTGATTTTTAAAATACAGCACTTTCTATTATTATCAGCTACAGCTACAGGGGAAAGATACCTAAACTACATGATTTTCACTATTTACTGTGTACATCATTTGCTCCTTATTTGCTGTATATTTAGATTCAAAGTTAAACTAATTTTTTTTTCTGCAAGTAATAGGTTAAAAGTACAAAAAGATAGGGTTGCTAATATTTAATGTTAGATATTAGTTTTTCTCAATTTTTTATTACATCCTATTCACTCTATTTTTTCAATTTTTTATTGATTTGGTAATTGGGTATTTCCAATTTAAAGTGTTTTTTTTAAGGGGTATACAGTTATAATGATTGAAGTTGAAAATTTAAGCAAAATGTATGGTTCAAACTCAGCACTGAAGGAAGTATCTTTTATGGTACAACAGGGAGAAATACTGGGATTTTTAGGTCCTAATGGTGCAGGTAAAACTACAACAATGCGAATCTTAGCTGGATATTTGCCGGCTACAAGTGGCACAGCTAAAATTGCTGGTTATGATGTTCATGAAAATTCGATGGCAGTACGACAATTGATTGGTTATTTGCCAGAAATACCACCTTTATATCCAGAAATGACGGTGGAAGGATTTTTATTTTTTGTAACTAGAATTAAGCGAGTTCCTGCGGGGGAACGCTCTTCTAAAGTGAACTTAGCTATACAAAGATGTGGCTTATTAAATAAGCGTAAAGAATTGATTAGAAAACTATCGAAAGGATATAAACAAAGGGTTGGTATTGCTCAAGCTTTGGTGCATGATCCCCAAGTAATTATATTAGATGAACCTACTGTTGGTCTTGACCCTAGACAAATTATTGAAGTCAGAAATTTAATTAAAAGTTTGGCTGAAGAGCATACAATTATTTTATCTACTCATATTTTACCGGAAGTTAGTATGACTTGTAATCGAGTTGCAATTATTAATCAGGGTGAAATTGTAGCTACGGGTAGTCCCGAAGAAATGAGTAATAAGTTAGCAAGTGGGTGGGGGTATGAAGTGGAAATTGAGGGAGAAACTGAGGATATAGAAACAGGATTAAAGTTATTAGCTGAAGTTCCGGGAATTCAATCTATAGAAAAAATTAAGTCAGATCATGAAAGCCGCCTTAGATTACAAATAAAATCTCAACCGAAAATGGAACCAGGAAAAGAAATTTCTAATACTATAGTTACTGCTGGTTTAGGTTTATGTGAACTACGACGAACTAGTGCTAGTTTAGAAGATGTTTTCTTGGGTTTAACTACAGGTGAAGTTCCTATAAATTCTATGGTTGAAATATCTACAAGTTCTGTCATAGATGAGGAAAAATCTGAGGAAAATATTGATTTAAGAAAGAATAAAAATAAATTACCTGACCCTTGGCAAGATGAAACTGAAATAAATACTAAATAGGGTTTCTTCTTTTTATCTTTTTGAGGAGTAAATTAAAGTACTTACCCCTAATATTGATGGTGACGAGGGAGTAAGTAGGGATGTTACATAAAACATCTCCACAAAAGCTATAAATAGGGTTTGCTGAAAAGTATTATGAGTGAGGTTATAACTCATAACTCAGTGGTTATCACTCAGGATAAATGGGAATTAATTAGGAGGTAATTGGATATATTTACACTTTAATTTTTTGGCAATTATTCTTCCAAAAAGGTTTAATTTGTAAGCTTTTATATCTAAAAAATCAGCATTTTTTTTGACCTAAAAAGCTATTAAATTTTATCTATAAATTGTTTAATATTTAATCAGCAAGCCCTAAATATAATATTTCATTAAAGTTAAAAATTAACTATTTATTACCTTCTATAAAGGGAGGAATTGAGGTTTTATATACTCAAAAATGTGAGAGCTTTAGTGATTTTAAGAAACTATTTTCAACATGTTTAAATGAATTTTTATAAGTATGAACAAAATTGAGGCGATCGCTCTGTAGGTCGAACATATTATCTATTAATCTATTAATCTATTAATCTATTAATCTATTAATTTATTAATTTATTAATTTATTAATTTATTAATTAAGACTGTACCTAACTGAGATGAAATTTACACTAAAATAAGCAGAGACAATATTCAAAAATTTACCATAGAATCAAAAACCTTATCAGAAGGTTTCATAAAAGGTTACTACTGTGGTCTAATTAAGTGAAAACTGCTATAAATAAACGTAACTAAGGAAGGAAGTAAATTAATGCTAATAATAATCAGCAACATTATCGCAATTTACAGAAAAGAATTACAAGGATATTTTGCCTCACCATTAGCTTATACAATTACAGGAATATTTTGGCTATTGGGAGGATACTTTTTAGTAGCTATTTTATTAGGACCAGATGGAATTATTCAACAAATTGCTACTAGAGACCAACTAGGAATTACAGAACCGCCAGTCGATGCACCCTACGAATTTTTGAAGGCTTATCTGGGTATTATGGGTTCTCTTTCTTTATTTTTATTGCCTATGTTATCTATGAGTTTATATGCGGAAGAAAGAAAACGAGGCACTTTAGAATTATTAGCAACTTCACCTTTAACTAACTGGACAGTGGCAACAGGAAAATTATTAGCTGTATTAACATTTTATATTTCTATGGTATTGCCATTGTTGGGTTTGGAGGCTATTGCTCTTAATGCAGCAAAGCCACCTATTTCACCACTTTTATTATTGTCAGGACATGGGGGTTTAATATTACTAGCTGCGGCGGTATTATCATTAGGAATGTTTGTTTCTTCTTTAACAGATAGTGCTATTTTATCTGCCATTCTGACATTTGCTTTGGTATTATTTCTCTGGGTAATTGATGTGGTAGCTAATGCTGTTAGTGGTCCTTTTGCACAGGCATTAAAACATTTATCTATGCTGACACATTACACTAATATTATTCAGGGACTTGTAGATACTGGCAGTATAATTATGTTGTTGAGTTATGTTGTTTTGGGAGTATTTTTAACTGCTCAATCAATTGATGCTTTAAGGTTCCAACGTTCTTAATATTCAGGAAGAATACGGAAGTTAAAGGGAAAAAATTAGAGGCAAAAAAAAGGTTCATAAGAGAGAAGTTTTTTTTATGACTATAGGGTTGAAAATTTTGCCTGCTATTACTGTATCTGAATCAGGTAAAATTCTCTATTTCCTATTCTAATTCCTATCTTTAATATACTCAGTAGGGATGTTGTATGCCAAATTTATACTATTCCTTAAAATTATGAATATATATATTTTATAGAGTAGGAAACTGCTGTATTTTTAGTTTGCTTGTTAAACTCTTTTGTATTGAAATAACTTATTGTTGTATAACTCGTTCAAAGAAAAATCCTGATAACTTCTGACTTCTGATTTTAAGTTGCTAAGGGTGTATCTTAAATGCGTATTAGCTGATTCTATGATTCATAATTAGGCAAATAAAATATAACAGTATTACTATTATTTTGATATTTATTGTTGGTTACCCTTCCGGTTTCTTTGAAGACCAAATTTATCAATTTTTTTTCATCTAATAGAAACTATTTTTTCTCCTCATTTTTTTTCATCCATTTTTTTTAATTATACAGACTTGGAAGTAACTTATAGTATTCTATTTTGTTTTGTGTAAACAGTTTAGGGTCAATCTCCATCTTGTCAATTGTTTCTAATAATTTATTCAAAAAATCTGTTCCTGTTCTTTGTATCTGTAAAGTTATTCTTTTAGACTTAGGAATAATTTCAATTTTGGTAATACTTTTTCTGAGTTTAACAAATTCCATAGTTGTTAATTAGTTGATTTTTGCCAACCCCAGATTTCAGTGATGTACTCTGTCAGTTCTCGACTAATTAACTCAAGAGGAGTTTTATTGCTTAAATCTAATTTGTCTTGTTCATTTACCCATTGAATAAACTTGCCTACATATTTCTGGTAAGCACCTGTTAGATTTTCTCGCATTTTTCCCAATGTTTCACGAGTCAGTAAATATCAAACTTGACTCTCCATAAATTCTGTTTCTACTTTTTTACTTTCCGGGTAATTATCTAATAATTGGAGCCATGTTTCTAGCCTCTCAATAAGAAAGTATTTTTCTATAATTTTATCCATAAAAATAGTTCGTTTTATATCGTCTTTGTCAAGAATATTTGAAAGTTATTGCCAACTCATCCAGGCACTAGAATTACTATCTATAACTAACTTACTTAATATTGACGATAATTCAACTTTTTCTGGGGAATTATCTGGTTTTGCTAGAGATTTATCTGGAGAATTTTGCCGGCTAATATCTGGAACGTACCTTGAAGTTAAATATGATTCTAGTGTATCTGAATATTCGTCTGTAAATTTGTCTGAAGACTTATCTTGAAAATATTGGGAATTAAACTGTTTATAAAATTTATCTGGAGACTCATCTGTCAATTTATCTCGATATCTATCTTGAAAATATTGGGAATTAAAAAAATTATCAGCTTCCATAAAATCACATAGTTTAAATTTCACTTTTTCTTCTGGAAAACTAATACTCTTTTCTATTGCAGATTCCAATAGTGGCAAACTTTTTTCATAAGTTAGTGAGTGAGATTTTAGAGAAGTAAGATAAAGCTCACTAGTTTTAGAATTGCTAATTTTTAAATTATTACTAATCTCAGGAATATGGAAAATACTTTTCTTTTTTTGCCATAAATATCAAGTCAAAGAATTGATTGTCTCAATAAAATTTTTATGCCAATTTTACTTGAAATTACTTAGCTCAAAATTTTTTATCTCTAAAATCGAAAAATGCGAAAAAAGTTGTTTAATAAACAAGTCTTTAAAATTATCCCTCGTAATTTTTCCAACTAATGCTAAATCCCATAGTTAAAATTTATATTTCTGAGAATAAAATATCTTTTCACAACCGATTCTTAGTTTTTCCAGTTTGAAATATTTTTGTGTAGAGTCTTGGAAGTATTCTGGATTATTTTGCAAATCTTCAATCCCTTCTTTAGATTTTTTTTCTATCAGTTTTAAACAAACATTTTGTAATACCTTGACAATGTCATACCCGAGATTTTTATCTGCTAAATAATCTATAAATTTATTTTCAATTAAGTTTCTAAAAAGTCAAAAAAACCTGATTATCTGTTTCTACTATCTCTAAAAAATTATCCGGCAAACAAGAAGAGATTTTACATAACAGAGTCTTCGTTAAGCTGCCATTATTTTCAAGTATTGGCAATGCTTTCCACAGGTATAAAAGTTTTAAATTTTTACTATCTGGAATTGATGAATTTTCGCCAAACGTATCCAGAAAACTTTGCGCTTTTTCTTCCATTCGAGGAACTTACTTGCCCAAAATTTTAATTTTTTCTTGTGACTCTGCTGGGCAATTAAAAATAAAATCTATTGATGAATTATTTAACTTCAACCAACTATCTACTTCCTGGAATTTCCAAACTAAATTATCAGAGTTATCCTGAGTAGTCTTATCAAGATACTCACATAAGTAATTAACTTTTCATATTTATCTTTGGTCGGAGCAATTAAATCTTTGACATATTCCTGGTCTAGATTTTCTTCTTTCTCAAACTCCTCTTGACTAAAATCTCACAACACTATATTATCAGGAAAAAAATATTTTGAAAAATTATCTGCCTTAAGTATTATTTGTGCCCACTTGCAATATTCAGGGTCAACCGAACCTATAGCTAAAGATATTTTGCTGCCCAGATGAGTAGACAGGAAAAGCAAAGGAATATCTAGAAGTAATAATGATGATACTATCTTTGGTTGACTAGTTGGTTGACTAGTAAGTAATAATTTTTTACTATTCAAAAGTACATTTAGTCTTTGAAGCAAAATATTTTGCTCAGATTTTTTAAGTTTTTTTCATACCTTTTCTATTAATACAGCGCTTTTCAAATTTATCAACTACATCACCATAACCAAAACTTTGTAGGGAGGTTCCATGGAAGGTTCCTATTTGCAACGTCTCTGCTGTGGTCTAGGGTGATGAAAACTGCTGTAATTATTCTTGGAGGCTAATTTTTTATTCTAACTGATGGCTGATAGCTGACAGCTGAATGCTTACAGTCACTATACCTATTTCCTTCCACCAAAGTATAAGTATTCACCCAGATATGATATCAGTTGAGAGCATCAATAAATTTAAACTTGACATCAGACTATCATAGATTTCAATGTAATACGTTGTAGTATTATATGGTAGCAAAAAAAAATCGACCCGCTAAAGCGGGACAATAAAGGAAAAAGAAAAACAGGGCAAAGGGCAAAAGGGGAAAAGAGAAAAGGGTTAGAGAGTTCTCCCGCCATCGCAGACAAGACGAAAACCAGTAATGTAGTTGTGGACGTCGCGCCTAATAAAGTAGTAGCGAACCGCAGAACGGCAAATATAAGGATAGCTGATCCAAGAACCGCCCCGCAGCGGTGATAGACTTTTATTTCCATTTAGCCAAACACTGCCATCTGTAGGCGCACCATCATAGTTATCATGCCATTCATCAGCACACCATTCCCAGACATTCCCGTGCATATCGTACAAGCCAAAACTATTGGGTGGAAAATTTCCCACATCTGTTGTTTCTTTTCTATATTTTCCTTTTGGCCCATTACCGTAAGTGTACCTGCCATCATAGTTGACTAACTCAGACGTTATGGTTTCTCCAAAATAAAATGGTGTTGTTGTTCCTCCACGACAGGCATATTCCCATTCTGCTTCGCTCGGCAGTCTATAGTCTCTTCCCGTTTTCTTAGAGAGCTTTTGACAGAACTCTGTAGCGTCATTCCAACTTACCCTTTCTACAGGGCGATTTTTTCCTTCAAAACGAGAAGGGTTGTTTCCCATAACTGCTTGCCATTGTGCTTGAGTGACTGGATACTTGCCCATGAAAAATTCTGGCACATTTACATAATGTTGCGGACCTTCATCATCATCTCTTTCTGCTTCAGTCTCTGGAGACCCCATGAGGAATATACCTCCGGGAATTTTTACCATTTCTAGAGAAACTCCATTACCGATGTTTTCTGTCATTACTTCTGCTTTACCTTCACTGCGACTTATTATGTTTCCTCTACTGTTAACTCTCACAGTGGTAAACGTCTGAATGGGAATTTTTGGTCGTGGTGGAGGAGTTTGTTTTTGTCTAACTTGTTCAGTTTCCCTAGAATAATTAGCGATCGCTGTTGATAAATCATTATTCATATCAAGAAATTCTAGGGATAAATTGTTTTCCCTAGCATATTTAATAATCACTTTTTTAGCTTTTTCTACATTCTCTATCCCCGATGACTGAGCTATTTTGAGAATCTTATCAAATTGTTTGGGATAAAGAATCTTATCAGAAGAAATTTGAGCAAGACTTTGAATATTGTCCTTGATAGTTTTATATTCCTCAAGTTCTAAAGAATTATCATATAGTCTACGAGTTTTTTCTGTGGCAAAAATATTTTTACTTTCTATTGCCAGACCTCTTTGAGCTTCCGTTTTCGTATCTTTTCGCCCACTTTTTTGTGATTTTTCGTATTTTTCCTGAGCTCTATCAATAAAAATATTGTTCTTTGCCGTGGTTTTTGATAGTTCTAAAAATTCGTAAATATTTTGGTAACCTAATGTCTCTAAATACCCTTTAATTCTTTTTAATTGTGTTTCATCTAAAGTTTCTAAATTTGGTTCATCGACATCTTGATTAATTTGAATATTGTTTCTGTTGATTTCATTTCTGATAAATGATTCTGGAACAAAATTTTTATATTTTCTAACTAACCCTTGAATTTCCGATTCGTAAATAAATCCTTTACTAGAAATTAAGTCTATTTCTGTTATTAATTTTTCTTGTTCTACTTTGCCTGGAGTCTCTTGCTGGCTAGTCTTTGCCATTTCTGCTTCTTTTGCTCTTTGACCAGGGTCCCCCATAATCTTTTTAATTTCAGGAATTAGAGCTAAATATTCTCGATACTGCGCCCCTTTTCTTCCTGGTAATTTGCTTTTTGCCGACCACTCTGCACGTTTTTGTATTAGAATTTCCTCGAATTTTTCATCAGACCAAGATTCTTTTGGATCTATTCCCAAAAGTATGAAATAATTTTCCCGCTGTTTTTCTGGCATAATAGTCTCAAAACTTTACTCTGCAAATATTCGACTAAATATGATTTTAACCTTATTTTGATTTTTCCTAAAGTCCGGTTAAATTAAAAGTATTTAATTCTTAATGCTATGTTATAATTTTAAGGCTTACGGGAAAAAAATTAATCTCGTAACAAAAAGTTACACATAGTCATCCTAACAGTCCCTACTCTGCTAGAGAGTACAAAGCTCTTCTAAAAAAGGATTTGCTAAACTGAGCTGAAAGTTTTATGGGAAAAGCCTTACAGCATCTATAGTTTTCCATGGAGAGTTGAGAAAACCTGGAATTGGTTATCCTAAAAATAACAGGACTTACGCACCAAGCGCTATATGAGGTTATCCTCCACCAGGAAGAGAATTATTAGTAAAAGTTTGTGTACCAACACCCTCAGTCGTAGGAAGACTTCCGACAACTCCTGCTAAAAAATTACCAACTTTATTAAAAAAGCCCTGATTTTTCAAAGGAAACTGGAGAAACTGAACCTGTTGTTCTGTCGCCAAAACACTATAGTTTAGACAATGATTAATTCTCATATTAGGGTCGGGCGGACCTTCTCGAGAGCCAATAATATATTAATTGCTCATAGCTTTTCCTCAATTAATTGATATTTAACAACTGGCAATTTAATCACCATCACCGTTACCGCCAACCTCTCCACCATCTCCAATATCAGCAATATCACCTATATCCGCAAGTTGTTCGTACTCATATATTTCAGTATTTAAATCATCATTTTGTTTGATTCCACTCTACATATTTTCATTATTATCAACTAGGTAAGATATATTATTAAAGTCATTATTTTATCTGCTTTCATTCCAGACACCTTTATTCTCAATATTATCTAGTTTATTATCCGGTTGTGTTCGGTTTGGCGACTGAGAATTAATAGCAGGGTTTTTCAGGCAACTATTACCATTGTTAGGGATCCAAATTTGGTGATATTTATCCAAAAGCATTCCACCGTATGCTTGAACATCATATTCTTTATGAATCCTTAGATTCTATCAGAAACTCAAACCTAAATAATGCCAATTTTTATCTAGCTTTTTTCAAACGAGCTAATAAGTAAAAGTACAAATTTACAAAAAGCAAATTTAGTAGGAGGATATCAGATAGAAAGCTAATTTTAGTAAGGCAAATTTATCTGGTGCTAAAACTTATGGATGGAAAAGAAAAAATGCAAACTTTATTGATACTATAATGTATGAGGAAAAAAAATTTATTGACACTGAAACATTCATCAATAATTAACCCACAAAATAGACAATAAAAGAAAATATGATAACCCGTAAAATAATCAAAACCGACAAAGCACCAGAGCCAGTTGGCCCTTATAATCAAGCGATCGCTGCCACTGGCCAAATGCTGTTTATCTCTGGTCAAATAGCGATCGACACCAAAACTAATCAAATAGTCTATAGGGAGGATGTAAGTAAGCAAACAGAGCAAGTCATGGCCAATCTCGAAGCTATCCTTACTGAAGCCAACACTAATTGGTCAAACGTCGTCAAAACTACAGTCTACCTGAAAAACATGGACGACTTCGCTACCGTCAATAATGTTTACGCCAAATACTTCGACCCTGAGAACGCACCCGCTCGTGCTTGTGTAGAAGTAGCACGTCTACCCAAAGACGTACTTGTAGAAATTGACTGCATTGCTGTGATATAGGAATTTTAAGCTTAGGCAGGAAGGGTGAAAAAAACATCCTCCTGAGCAAAAAATCATCTCAACATCCGTATACCTTAGAAGTCGCTACTAATGAGTTTTAATTAAGATAGAAAAATTACTGATTTTCCGGAGTTTACTTTACACAACATTGATGATTTTCTGGAGCTTCAGGAGTCGATACTGATGAGTTATTATATGGTTGGGTAACTACACTTTGAAGGATAGAGTTAGCATTTACCAACAGAAAGTTTTTTTCTCAGTGATGATCCGGAGATAGTCTTATAAATAAAATGGAAAGATTGCTGATTTTCTGTGTTTTATCTACACAACATTGCTAGAAAATTACCAATTTTTCGGATTTTACCTACACAACACTGCTAATTTTCCGGATATTATCTACATAACAGTGACTAAGAATACTAAAATCTCACATAATGGTACTTAGTTATGCTCAAGGTAAAAAATCATTTTTTTTCGTGGCTATTTTTTGAGGCTGAAATCTACAGACATAATTGATATAAACTATACATAATCGAAATCTACTCAGCATCTACTAAATAACCCAACAAATATTTCATATATTCTTGACTTATGCAACTTATTTAATAGATGTCAGTAAAATTAAAGTTTTCAGCTTAATTAATCAATTAATCAAGTTAATTTATCGCTTATAAAATTTGATGTATATGTAATTTTTAGTTAGCAAACTTATCATATTTTAGTGATTCAAAAACCACCTAAAAACAAAGATAATTATTGATGAATAAATACATAATTAAACTTGAATAAATGTCTTAAGAGAGTATATAATATTTGGAAATCATGAACGATCAAAATAAAACTAAAGAGGAACTAATTCAGGAACTAGTAAAACTTCGTAAAACTGTTAGTAAATTAGAAGAAGCTAATTCAAATTCCCAGTTAATAGGACAAAAATTAAATAATGTAATTGAAGATCGCAATGCAGCACTAAAAGAATCAAACGATCAGCTTATCCAAGAAATTGTTAAACGCCAACAAGCCGTAAAAGCTTTGAGAGTAGCAAAAGAAAAGTTACTAACTGTTTTGGCAGCAGTACCAGGTACAGTATCTTGGATCAAGTCAGATTTACAGTATATAGAAGTTAATCAGCGTTTAGCTGATATGTTTGATCTACCCAAAGAAGAATTTCCGGGAAAACATATTGGTTTTTTAGAGACAAGTTCTGAGTTTAATGACTTTATCAAAGAGTTTTTTGAGAGTTCGCAGTTAGAAACAACCCGTGAAATTGGAGTAGTAGTTGATGGGAAACCTAGAAACTATTTGGTAGTTGCACAAAAGTATCATAAAAATCAAGCTGCCTTTATAGTAGGTATAGATATTACTGAAAAAAAACAAGCAGAATACAAATTAAGAAAAGCAAAAGAACAGTTAGAAACAGTTTTAGCAGCAGTACCAGGTACCGTATCTTGGATTAGTTCAGACTTACGCTATATTGAAGTTAATCAGCAGTTAGCTAATATTTTTAGTATGCCCAGAGAAGAATTTCCGGGGAAATATATTGGTTTTTTAGGGATCAGTTCTGAATTTAATGATTTTGTTGAGGGGTTTTTTGCTAGTTCTGATCTCGAAACAATAGGTGAGGTTGTATCACAAATTGATGGGGAAGATCGAAACTATTTAATTATTGCACAAAAGTACAATCAAAACAAGGCTGCTTTTGTCATAGGTATAGATATTACTGAACGCAAACAAGCAGAAAAAAATCTGTTAGTTAGTAAAGAAAAACTAGAAACAGTATTAGAAGCTGTTCCAGGAATGGTTTCATGGATTAATTCAGATTTAACCTATATTGAAGTCAATCAAAAATTAGCTGATACATTTAACCTAGCACCAGACGAATTTGTTGGCAAAAATATTGCTTTTATAAACAAAAATTATAAATTTAATTCTTTAATTCAAGATTTTTTTGCTAGTCCTGAGCAGGAAATAACTGCTGAGATTACTTCAGAATACAATAATATATCCCAAAATTATTTAATAGTTGCTCGCAAATATAATCATAATCAAGCAGCATTTGTAGTTGGAATTAATATTACCGAACACAGACAAGTAGAGTTAGAGCTTGGGGTAGCTCAAGAACAGTTCAAAACTATTTTAGAAGCAGTGCCAGGAATCGTATCTTGGATCAGCTCAGATTTACGGTACTTAGGAGTTAATAAACACTTAGCAAAAACTTACAATTTACCCCAAGAGGCTTTTGTTGGTCAAAATATTGGCTTTCTCAAATCTAGTGAAAAATTTAGTACATTTATGCAGCAATTCTTTGCTAGTTCAGCTCAGGATGCCTATGAAGAAATATCTGCTTGGGTTAATGGTACTCTCCGAAGTTATTTAATTGTCTGCCACAAATATGCTCAAGGGGCAGCTGCTTTTGCTGTAGGCATTGATATTAGTGACCGCAAGCATGCAGAGGTAGCACTACAAGAAGCTGAAGAAAAATATCGTACTATCTTTGAAAATGCCATTGAAGGAATTTTCCAAGCATCTCCAGAAGGTCACTTGATCAGTGCTAACCCGGCATTAGCTCGAATTTATGGTTATGGTTCTCCTGAAGAAGTGATTGCTGATCTGGTTTGTTTGCCACATCAACTTTACAGTCATTATAAATACCAGGAGCAATTTATCCAAAAATTAAAGGAGCATGGTCGCTTAGTTAATTATGAATCACAAATTTATCGTCCAGATGGCAGTTTAATTTGGATTTCCGAAAATACTAAAGCTGTATACGATCAAGATGGCAAATTAATTCGTTATGACGGAACTGTCGAGGATATTACAGAACGAAAACAAGCACAAGAAGCTCTACAAATAGCTAATCAGCAGTTAGAAGCCAAGGTTGAGGAACGCACTCAAGCTTTAGTGGAATCAAATCGTTTGCTAATGATAGAAATTTCAGATCGTCGTCGTGCTGAGATTGCCTTAAGAGAATCTGAAGCAGAATTACGGGTGTTATTTGAGGCCATGACTGATATAGTTACTGTCTTTGATTCCCAAGGTAGATATGTCAAAATTTTCTCTACTAATTCTAAGGTATTATATACTCCTACCAATGAATTGATTGGCAAAAGTGTTGATGAGGTTTTGCCCCCTCAGCAAGCTAGCTTATTTATGATTAATATTCAACGGGTGCTGAATACCCAGGAAACTGTGAATGTAGAATATAGTCTATTTCTATCTGATCATCAACAGGATAATGATATACATAGTCTATCATGCGAAATGTCTAATTACCAATCTTACCAATCCCATCCCGATCATTATTCTTCTATTTCTCAACCTAATAAAGCTTGGTTTACTGCTAACGTTTCACCATTACCAGATAACTGTGTAATTTGGGTAGCGCATAATATTACAGAACGCAAACAGGTGCTAGATGCTTTGCGAACAGCAGAGGAAAAATACCGCACCATCTTTGAAAATGCCGCAGAAGGAATATTTCAAACTACTGTTGATGGACGCTTTATTAGTGCAAATCCAGCTTTAGTTAAAATGTGTGGGTTTTCATCAGAAACAGAGTTAAAAGAGAGGGTAACTGATATTGCTAAACAACTATATGTTGACTTAAAGCGTCGCTCTGAGTTTGTTGCTCAAGTTGAAAAATATGGCTCTATATCAAATTTTGAATCAAAGATTTATCGTTGCGATCATAGTGTGATGTGGATTTCTGAAAATGTTCGTGTAGTTCGTAATTCTGAGGGAGAAGTACTTTATTATGAAGGTACTGTTCAAGATATCACAAAACGTAAATATATAGAAACTGAACTGCGCTTAGAACAACAAAAATCTGACAGTTTATTATTGAATATTTTGCCTGCTCAGATAGCTGGAAAATTAAAACAAAATCAACGTGCGATTGCAAAACGGTTTCAAAATGTGACTATTTTGTTTGCTGATATTGTGGATTTTACTAGCTTTTCGGCTCGGATATCTCCCACTGAACTAGTGCATAGGCTGAATCAAGTTTTCTCAGAGTTTGATAAATTAACTGAACAACACAATTTGGAAAAAATTAAAACAATTGGAGACTCTTATATGGTGGCTAGTGGTTTACCCAAAGCCAAAGAAGATCATGCCGAGGCGATCGCTAAAATGGCAATAGATATGCAAAAGGTAATTAAGAAATTTTTAAATGATCGCGGAGAACCTTTTCAAATTCGCATTGGTATTAACACCGGGCCTGTAGTAGCAGGAGTAATTGGTATTAAAAAGTTTGTTTATGACTTGTGGGGTGATACAGTAAATGTAGCATCTCGGATGGAATCAAGTGGAACACCTGGTAAAATTCAAGTTACCGAAGCTACTTATCAACTTTTACAAGATAAGTTTTCATTAGAGTCACGAGGGTATATTCCGGTTAAAGGTAGAGGAGAAATGATGACTTATTGGCTTATAGATCAGGGATAATTCTAATTACAGGAAAAAAATTTCCAACCCTTATTATACTTATCCCACACTTTACTGATCCACTACCTAAAAGTTTTTATAAGGTTAAACACTAATTATTAACCCACATTCTGGACTTCAAGCATACTACCAGTATACTATTAAGGAAGAAGGAGGATTAGAGCTTCTATTATTTCTAATAACTATCAATACTTTTTGTAATATTTTTTTTCACTAACAAACCTCATGGTTATTATCAGGTCAAGCTTTCAATGGCATTTCTTATATGCTACATTTTGACGTGCGGAATGTAAATTATAGGAATTGGCTTACAATATTTTTAGTTTTTTGATATAATTTATAATTTAAGCAGAACTTACGTATTGCTTCTATATGTGGTATGTTTTTGATAGTTGTTTCCGATATTTATACTAAAATTAGTGTCTTTGGGTAAGCTCTGTTAGAGTTATAATTGTCAAAAGTTTTCTTTTCTTAAGGCTAGGAATTAATAAACTAACAAAACTAAATGATTACAGGTGAACTAAAATCAAAAGTAGATAAGTTATGGTCGACGTTCTGGAGCAATGGTATTAGTAACCCATTGTCAGTTATTGAACAAATATCTTACCTATTATTTATTAAACAACTTGATCAGCAGGAAGCAGTTAAGGAGAAAAAAGCGCGACGGCTAAAAAAGGTAAAAGAAAAACTAATATTTTCAGAAGCATCACAAAGCTGTCGATGGTCTCACTTCAAGGAATTAGCAACAGATAAGATGTTTGAGGCTGTAAGGGATGAGGCTTTTCCTTTTATCAAAACTTTGGGGGGAACTTTAGAAAATAATGCCTACTCTCGACACATGAAGGATGCTGTATTTATGATAGGCAGCCCGGCATTATTGGCAAATGTGGTGCAACAAATAGATAGTTTACCCCTCGATGACCGAGATACTAAGGGGGACCTCTATGAATATATGCTTTCTAAGCTGAATACTGCGGGGCAAAATGGACAGTTTAGGACACCGCGCCACATTATTAAGATGATAGTGGACTTGATGACACCCCAACCTAATGATGTCGTTTGTGACCCTGCTTTTGGTACGGCTGGGTTTTTGGTCGCCGTAGCAGAACATTTACAACAACTCAAGGATGAGAATGGTTCCTTAGTTTTGAATGCACCAGGAAACAAAGAGCATTTTTATCAGCATATGTTTCACGGTTTTGACTTTGATGCCACAATGTTGCGTATTGGTAGTATGAATTTAATGCAGCATGGTATTGAAAATGCTCAAATTGAAGCGAGGGATGCTTTATCGGAAGACCACGCGGGGGTTGAGGAAATGTTTACTTTGGTTTTGGCTAACCCACCGTTTAAGGGGTCGATACAAAAGTCAAGTATTGCTAAAGATTTAACTAAAATTGTTAATACTACTAAAACAGAGTTGTTATTTTTGGCTTTATTTTTAAGGTTATTAAAAACGGGGGGTCGGGCGGCGGTTATTGTGCCTGATGGGGTTTTATTTGGTTCTTCTAAAGCCCATAAAGATGTTCGTAAGATGTTAGTTGAAGAGCATAAGTTAGATGGAGTTATTTCTATGCCATCGGGGGTTTTTAAACCTTATGCGGGGGTATCAACAGCGATTTTAATGTTTACAAAAACGGGGGCGGGTGGTACTGATTTTGTTTGGTTTTGTGATATGCAGGCGGATGGTTTTTCGTTGGATGATAAACGGCAACCTGTAGAAGAAAATGACATTTCTAATATTACTAAAAGTTGGCAAAAACGGAATCCTAAAAAAGATAAGGACCGGAATAGTAAGACGTTTTTTATACCGAAGGATGAGATAAAAGATAATGGTTATGATCTTTCTATTAATAGATATAAAGAGGTGGCATACGAGGAGATAGAATATGAGCATCCTTTAGTAATTTTAGGTAAGTTACGAGAATTAGAGGATGAAATTAATCAAGATTTGGATGAGTTGGGGCAGTTATTAAATGGAGATTAATCTGCAAAAGGAGGAGTTTAGTTATGCTTATATTTGAGGGGTTGCTACTGTGGCGGGTTGTGTTTTTCAAGGAACTACTCCCCCTTTAGATGGGTTGGGAATTGATTTAATTTTAACTTGATTAAAATCACGACTACCAGAAAATTTTCCGATTCTTTATGTGCTGGTAAAATGTAATTCTAGGGGGGTTATTAATGATGATATTGTCCCCTTTCCTTTGTCTGTGAAAAACTATAATGATTTGAGGGTAATTAATCGTTATCCGCGGATAATTTTTATTGTTGTGGTTGTGCCGGAAAAGGTGGAGGAATGGCTACTAAAATCTGAATCATCTCTTTGTTTTCTAGGTTGTGGTTATTGGTTATCTTTGGCGGGTGCTGATGTGACGAAAAATCAGGATAATATTACTGTTTCAATTCGGAGAAAAAATATGTTTAATCCTCAAGTTTTAGAGGGAATTATGGAGAAGGTTTGGCAAGGGGATATGTTATGAATTTTATTGTTAAAGATATTAATTTATTTAATAATATTCAGCGGGAAGTTGTGGCTAATTATTTGGAATAAGGAGGTTGGAAGCAGCAAAGACTGATTGAAAATGAGGGGATAATTTGGGGTAAGAATGGGGTAGATTTTTCTAATATGACTTTGGTTTTACTATTGAATCAAGAGGTTGCAGATTTTCTTTTAAGTATTAATTTATTGGTGGAAAATTTGGCTAATTTTGAGGGGATAACTGAGTTGGAAATTTTGCTAAAGTTAATGACTAATTTGCCTAATGTGGAGATACAGGGGTTAATTGTGGGGATAAGGTCACCAGAAGGTGATATACTTAGTGGAGATGTTGATTTTATGGGGGTGGTTATGAATAAGTTGGAGAGGATAAAAATGGTATTATTTGATAGGGATTATGTTGTGGGAATTAGGGCTGATCAGGAGCGTTTGCCTGTGTTATTTGGGGGGGATTTGGTGAAGGGACATAATGGTTTTGTTTTGAAAAATGTTTGTAATTTTGAGGTGGATAAGTAGGATGGGGAAGGAGTTAGGAATTGAGTTTTTTTTTGTTGAGTTGAAGGGATTAATTGGATGAAATGGCAGCGTGTTTTTGTTGAAGATGTAGCTAAAATTGTAACTAAGGGAACTACTCCTACTTCTATAGGTTTTAGCTTTTCTAAAGAAGGTATCCCTTTTCTACGAGTCAATAATATCCAAGATGGTAAAATCAATCTTGGTGATGTTTTATTTATTGACTCAAAAACGGATCAAGCTCTTGCGCGTTCTCGAATTTTAAAAAAAGATGTAATAATTTCAATTGCTGGTACAATTGGAAAAACCGCAGTTATTCCTACTAATGCTCCAGCAATGAACTGCAACCAGGCACTTGCAATAATAAGGCTTCACAATAATGTAGACCCCTACTATTTTAACCATTGGCTGAATACAGGAGATGCGTTTCGACAAATTACAGGTTCAAAAGTGACAGCAACTATTTCTAACCTAAGTCTTGGTTGTATCAAAAAGCTCAAAATCCCCCTCCCCCCAATAGAAGAACAGCGCCGAATAGCTGCAATACTCGACCAAGCTGATGCTATCAGACGAAAGAGACAACAAGCGATCGCTCTAACAGATGAATTATTGCGTTCTACATTCCTGGAGATGTTCGGCGACCCTGTTATTAATCCGAAGGGGTGGGAGGTAAAAAAATTAGAGGAAGTTGCATTAAAACGCAAGGGGGCTATAAAATGCGGACCTTTTGGTAGCCAACTACTTATAAGCGAGTTTGTCAAAGATGGTATTCCAGTATACGGAATAGACAATGTTCAAAAAAATGAGTTTGTTTGGGCCAAACCCAAGTATATTACTACTGAAAAGTACGAGCAATTAAAAAGCTTTTCTATCCAGGATGAGGACGTTCTGATTTCAAGAACTGGAACAGTTGGAAGAACTTGTGTCGCACCACCTGATATCCCTAGAAGTATCCTTGGACCTAACTTGCTGAAAGTTTCCTTAAATACTAACAAAATGCTTCCTAAATATTTGTCCTATGCTTTAAATCACTCTAATCCCCTGATTGAAGAGATAAAAAGAATGTCACCAGGTGCTACAGTTGCAGTTTTTAACACAACAAACCTTAAAGCTTTGAGGTTAACAATTCCCCATATAAACCTGCAATCCCAGTTTGTCAACTTTACTGAAAATGTTGAATTGACAAAGCAAAAAGAGTCTAACTACCTCACAGAATCCAACAACCTATTTAACTCCCTGTTACAACGCGCATTCAAAGGCCAACTATAATAAAAGGAAAAAACCCATGACCTCAAACTTTGACTTTCTCAAACCCCACTACCCCAAACTACACCAAACCGCCACCCAGGCAGAAACATTAATCAACAACGCCCCCCGGGCCAGTTGCTTCTACACCCGCTACACCTTAGAACAAGCGGTTATCTGGCTCTACGAAAATAATCCTTACCTAGAGCTCCCCAAGACCTACAACTTAGGGGCATTAATTCACGAGCAAACCTTTAAAGACAACCTCCAAAACAACCTTTTCCCCAAACTCCGCATCATTCACAAAATAGGCAACGCAGCAGCCCACGACCCCAAACCCATCACCTCCAAAGATGCTCGTTACCTCATCCAAGAACTCTATCACTTCCTCTACTGGCTCACCCGCTACTACAGCCCCGACGGCAAAAACCTCCCTAACCTCAAATTCAACCCCGACCTCATTCCCACAAGCACAACTAAGTCAGACCTCACCCTCGATAAACTCCAACAACTCGAAACCCAACTTTCTACCGCCCAAGAAATGCAACGCATCGCCGAACAAAAAGAAAAACAAACCACCGCAGAACTAGAAACAGCAAAAGCCGAACTCGCCCAACTCAAACAACAAAACCAGACCAAAAGCGATCGCCACGACTACAACGAAGCCGATACCCGCACCTACTTACTTGATATTTTACTCAAAGAAGCTGGTTGGCCGATACATCTGCCAGAGTCTACAGAATACCAAGTCACAGGAATGCCTAACGAAACAGGAAAAGGTAAAATTGACTATGTATTTTGGGGAGATGACGGCAACCCTTTAGCAATAGTAGAAGCAAAACGCACTCGCAAGAGTCCCCAAACAGGACAACATCAAGCCAAACTATACGCCGACTGTCTGCAAGCAGAATTTAACCACCGCCCCGTCATTTTCTACAGCAACGGTTATGAGCATTGGATATGGGATGATTTTAACTATCCACCCCGCCCCATTCAAGGCTTTCTCAAAAAAGACGAACTAGAGCGTTTAATATTCCGCCGGAGTCATCGTCAACCCCTCCATACCCTGGATGTCAACCCCGACATCGCCGGACGTTGTTATCAAAAAGAAGCTATCTGTTGCATCAAAGAAATATTTGACAACAAACAGCGTAAAGCATTATTAGTCATGGCAACAGGAACAGGTAAAACTCGGACAGCCGTCAGTATTGTAGAATTATTGGAACGAGCCAACTGGGTGAAACGAGTCTTATTTTTAGCGGACCGCAACGTCCTCTTAACTCAAGCCCAAGGTGTCTTTAACAGTAACCTTAACAGTATTACCACTGCAAACCTAACCGAAAAAAAACAAGACGCAGAAAACGCCACCATTGTCTTTTCCACCTACCCCACCATCAGCAACCGCATCAACGCAACTGATGGAGATAAACGCTTATTCAGTCCTGGATATTTTGATTTAGTTATAGTAGATGAAGCACACCGTTCCATCTATCGCAAATATCGGCAAATATTTCAATATTTCGATGCTCTACTTTTAGGTTTAACAGCTACACCCCGCAATGAAGTAGACCGGGACACTTACAGTATTTTTGACTTAGAGCCTGGGGTTCCCACCTTTGCTTATGAATTAGACAGCGCCATCAAAGACGGTTATCTCGTTCCTCCCAGTGGTGTCGAAGTTCCCTTTAAGTTTATGCGGGCAGGTATTAGATATTCAGAACTGCAACCAGAGGAAAAGACAGCCTATGAGGAACGGTTTGCTGATGCAGAAACTGGGGAAGTGCCGGACAAAATTAATGCTACAGCTCTTAATACTTGGTTATTTAATATTAGTACCGTAGACCAAGCGCTACAGTTATTAATGGAGCGGGGGCTAAAAGTAGAAGGAGGCGATCGCCTCGGTAAAACCATCATTTTTGCTCGCAACCACAAACATGCTGAGTTTATTTCTGAACGGTTTAATGCTAATTATCCCCACTACAAAGGTCAGTTTGCTCAAATTATTGATAGCCAAAGTTCCTACTCTCAAAGTTTGCTGGATGACTTTTCAAATGCAGACAAACAGCCAATTATTGCGGTGTCTGTAGATATGTTAGATACAGGGGTAGACGTGCGGGAAGTAGTTAACTTAGTATTTTTCAAACCAGTCTATTCTCGGATAAAATTCAATCAAATGATTGGACGCGGTACTCGTTTATGCCCTAACTTATTTGCTCCGGGTGATGATAAAACAGAATTTTTAGTATTCGACCTGTGCAGTAACTTCAGTTATTTTGAGCAACAGATAGACGAAAAAAATGTAAAAATTCCTGACAGTCTCACAACAAAATTAGTCAAATCACGCCTTGAACTGAGTCAATTAGTACCCACTGGCGAGTTAAAAAATAACCTCTTAGATGAGTTGCATCAATATATTAACTCAATGCCCAAAGATAACTTTTTAGTGCGCCCCCATTTGCAGCAAGTAGAAGAGTTTTCCCAGAGAGAGCGATGGAATGAGTTAGGAGAAAGCGATCAAGAAATAATAGGGGAGTCATTAGCAAGTTTACCCAATGGTTTACCAAAAGAGAGCCATTTAAATAAACGGTTTGACCTAATATGTGTCAAATTACAGCTAGCATTGTTAAAACAGTCAACAGACTTTATCAGACTCCGGGATAATATTCGAGATATTTGCTCTCAACTCGCCCAAAAGTCTAACATTCCCATGATAGCAGCAAAACTACAAGTTATTGAAGAAGTACAAGCAGAGGAATGGTGGCGAGATATTACAGTAGAAATGGTTTCAATTTTACAGCAAGACTTACGAGAATTAGTAAAATTTATAGATAGCCAAGAACAAAAAATTATGTATGTAAACTTTGCCGATGAAATGGGAGAAGTGCAAAATGTCAACGTTCCCACCCAAACATCAGGGTTTAGTCCTCTCCAGTATAAGAAAAAAGTAGAGGCATATATTCGGAGTAATGAGAACAATGTTGCTGTTGCTAAATTAAAACGTAATATCCCCTTAACCGACGCTGACTTAACAGCATTAGAAGAAATGTTATTTAATAGTGAAGTTATAGAAGATAGGGAAATATTTGCCGAAGTTTACGGTCAAAATATTAGTTTAAAACTATTTATTAGAAAGTTAGTCGGATTAGATAGAAATGCAGCCAAAGAATTATTTAGTAAATATTTAAACAGCAAATTTAACACCAGTCAAATTAGATTTGTTGAGAATATTATCGACTATTTAACTCAAAATGGAGTGATGTCCCCAGAATTATTATATGAGCCACCTTTTACAGATTTACACACGGAAGGATTAGATGGTATCTTTGCAGATAAAGAGGCAGATAACATTATTGAGATATTGACAGAGATTAATGAAAGTGTTGATTATGACGTAGCTTAGAAACCATATTTTGTGAGTCTTAGGGATTAAAATAATAGGGGTAAATAAGCATCCCTATGTTTACCCCAACTAACAGCAAAACCTTTAATAAAAACTAGTTTTACAGTCGTGAAAAATCTTTTAGTTACTGTTTAGCTGATTGACTCTAATGTTTTTTTCTCTTAGAACTTTGTACTGTCCAATAACTAATCTTTTCTACTATTGAATAAGGCACAACCGCCTAAAAACAGAAAACCTCCGACAGTAATTAAATTATTTTTATGACTAATTAAGCCGATATTGTAATTACATTTTCTTGAGAAACGATAAGAACTTTGATACTCACAAATTGTAGTTTTGTAAAACCACAAAGTTCCTAGCATTGTAACTAAACCAATAGTAACGAGACCTTCTGGTATGTGAGTTACCTTAAGCCATTCTGGAATTTTGAATTTACTACTACTAGACTCAAGTTTCCTTATTGGTGTAAATTTTTTCTTACTGCCAGGTTTAGGGCCTGGGCTTTCTTCCAGTTCAGGTTTCAGTGGAGGCGGTGGTGGTGGTGGTGGTAGTGGTAGTTTTTTGCTCATACCTAAAATTCCTCTAACAACTCAGACATTTCAGACTGTGACTTATTTAAGTTATCATTATAAATAATTAGAGTATTGACATCACAATGTCTTGAAAAATCTCTAGCCCTTCTCAAGTTACCTCCATTCCTATCCAAAAGATTTGATTTCTATTGTAAAACCTTCAGAAACTCAGCTAACCATCTAGGAATAGCAGGCCAAGCAGGTCCAGTAACAAGAGAACCATCCACGAACGCTTCATCAACTGAAACTTCAACGTATGTACCCCCTGCAAGAGTCACCTCAGGAGCACAAGCAGGATAGGCAGTGCAGCGCTTTCCTTTAAGTACATCCGCAGCAGCTAAAACCTGCAAACCATGACAGAGAGCAGCAATAGGCTTCTTCTTTGAATCAAAGTGGCGAACAATATCCAATACTTTTTCATTCAAACGAATATATTCTGGCGCACGTCCCCCAGGAACCACCAAAGCATCATAAGCATCATAGCTTTCTGGATCAACATCATCAAAACTAGCATTCAGCGTAAAATTATGTCCCGGTTTCTCACTATAGGTTTGATCACCCTCAAAATCATGTACCGCTGTTCTGACTATATCTCCTTTCTTTTTATCAGGACAGATAGCATCAACTTCATGCCCCACCATTTGCAATGCTTGAAAAGGTACCATCACCTCATAGTCTTCTACAAAGTCACCCACGATCATTAAAATCTTCTTTCCCGTCATCTTCAACTACCTCATAAAAAAGTGAAAGTTTAAATTTTATTTATTCTACAACACCTATACAATTTTCGCGCTCACTAGGTAAAACCTAGTAATGCCTCCTCAAAGATATTTGCTTCTTGCTTCAACCGCAAGAGGCCAACCTCTTCCAATTTACAAGCATAAATTATGGTACAGCCTACCCTATTTCTTTGATTAACTTCCCCGTAGTGATATCAAACCAGCACTATATTTAAGTCCTGGTATATTCCAATTCCAGGGCAGTTAAAAGTAAAGCACTAATTCAGTTATTAGTTATCAGTAGTTTTCTTGCCTCAAAGTAGCGATCGCCAATTTCCGCCTCAAATTCAACCCTCAGAATTCTATCGACCTCCGTATTCGAGACCGATAAAATCCAACTTTTAACCCCTTACCTCTTAGTTCTTACATTTGACTTTTGACCTTTAACTTATCAACTTCCGTATTTGAAACCAATAAAATCTTACCTTTAACTTTTGACCTTTGACTTTTAACACTCCGGTGATAGCTAGTCAGGCTAGATGTCAGAGAACAGTCAAAATAACCAACCACACTACCACCATTACATATTTTAAATCAAGTCTTCAAAAAAAATCAATCTAATCGTAACACCGCCATAAAAGCTTCCTGTGGAACATCAACCGTACCCAAGGACTTCATCCGCTTCTTACCCTTAGCCTGTTTTTGTAATAACTTCTTCTTACGGCTAATATCCCCACCATAACACTTAGCCAAGACATCCTTCCGTAAAGCAGGAATATGCTCACTAGCAATAACCTTAGAACCAATAGACGCTTGAATTGGTACCTTAAACTGATGACGGGGAATTAACTCCTTCAACTTTTCCGCCAAAGCCCGGCCTACCCCATAAGCCTTATCCCGATGCACAATTATAGCCAAAGCATCCACTGGTTCAGCATTAATCATAATATCCAACTTAACCAAAGGATTCTCACGATAACCTATAAGATGATACTCCATACTAGCATAACCGCGAGACCGAGACTTCATTTGGTCGAAAAAATCCGTAACCACCTCTGCCAAAGGAATCTCATATACTAAAGTAGTTCTACCCTGAGCCAGATACTTCATATCCTTAAATACCCCCCGTCGTGACTGACCCAGCTCCATTAACGTCCCTACATATTCCTCTGGAGTAATCATTTCCACCCGAACATAAGGCTCCTCAATTTTTTCTCGCAAATTAGGCTCCGGCAAGAAATTTGGGTTATCAACCAAAATCACCTCCTCCTTACTAGTAGTTACCTGGTAAACCACCGATGGAGAAGTAACAATCAAATCTAAACCATATTCTCGCTCCAACCTTTCCTGGACAATTTCCATGTGCAGCAGTCCTAAAAAGCCACATCGAAATCCAAAACCCATAGCACTCGACGTTTCTGCCTCATAAGACAAAGCTGCATCATTAAGTTTAAGCTTATCCAATGCTTCTCGTAAATCTGGAAACTGGTCAGCATCAGTAGGAAATAATCCACAAAACACCATAGGGTTAGCTGACCTGTAACCTGGCAGAGGATCCTGAGCCTGTTTTTTGGCCAAAGTAATCGTATCTCCCACCCTTGCATCTTCCACCGCCTTAATAGCCGCCGAGAAATAACCAACCTCTCCTGCATGAAGCTCCTGTACTGGTTGTTGAGTTGGAGACAAAACTCCTAGATCATCTATCTCATATTCCTTTTTAGAAGCCATAAGTCGGACGCGATCGCCCTTAGCAATAGTCCCATCCATAACCCGGAAATATACAATTACCCCTCTATAGGAGTCATAATAACTATCAAATATCAGGGCCCGTAATTTTTCACCTATAGTATCTTGTGGTGGTGGTACTAACTGAACAATGGACTCTAAAATTTCCGGAATTCCTATTCCTTCTTTAGCAGAAGCTAAAATTGCACCCGAACAGTCTAAACCAATTATTTCCTCTATTTCCTCTTTTACCCGTTCTGGTTCTGCCCCTGGCAAATCTATCTTATTTAAAACCGGGATAATTTCTAAATCATGCTCCAAAGCCAAATATACATTAGCTAAAGTCTGAGCCTCTACCCCTTGGGAAGCATCTACCACCAACAAAGCACCTTCACAAGCCGCTAAAGAACGGGATACTTCATAAGAAAAATCTACATGACCAGGTGTATCAATAAGATTTAAAACATATTCTTCCCCATCTTTAGCATGGTAATTCATTCGGGCAGCCTGGAGTTTAATTGTAATGCCACGCTCCCTTTCTAAATCCATCGTGTCTAAGAATTGCTCTTTCATTTCACGGTCTGCCACCGTACCGGTTGCTTGTAGTAAGCGATCTGCTAAAGTTGATTTTCCGTGGTCTATATGAGCAATAATGGAAAAATTACGAATATGAGATACAGGAACTTTTGTCATATTTTTTTTTTATAATGTGATACTTTCGTCGACATACCCCTCGCCCTAAGCCGTTGGGGATTCTCTCTTCACAGGGAGAGCCAAGCAGGAATATCAACCCCCACCCCGATCTCTTTACCTTCGGTGACCTTTTTTCCCGTCTGCCCGACGGTACTTTATACTCTTCACTTTAACGAAAAATTAGATTTAAAGCCTTGCCCATCAGAAGCCGACTTTTTAATTGTTTTTTTTTAATACATATGCTATAATAACTTTTAAATAATTACTTGTAGGTTGACCATCCGAAAAAAAATGGACCTAGAAGCAAAGGTAAAACTAAAGTCAACTTTCCCCACTTGCCACATAAAAAGTAGTATAATTAGGAAAGTATGTTAAATGTAAAATGTCAACCCACCAAAGAACCTCACCATTAATAGAATTGACATTGAATCAGATTAGCCTTGAAAAAGAGAAAAAGAAAATAACCCATCTCATCAGTTTCTTAAAATAAAATGACAAATATCTAGCCATGTATAATGGTAAATCCTTACTCAATAGACTTAAGATTTAGATATCAACTTGTACTGATTATTGAGAATTACCACATAAATTAAAACTAACTTAACTCTATTCTCACATTAGCATAGAAATATTAAGCTATCGCAAGAAATACCTTGTCCTCAAGCCAGACTTCGGTAAACATAATTTACTGAGATTTTAATTATAGGCTTGACAAATAAGTAATAATGTAGTATGACTAAACATTGTTTATAAGATGCTATAATTTATAATAAAAAACTATAGTAATAGTAATTCTATATTGACATTGTCCAAAATATAGCCTTGCTACTTTTGGCAAAAAGAGAATAAGAATTAAGGTAATAGTGGGTAAGAAGTTCGGAGTTTATTTCTAGATTTTTGAATTTTCACAACCACTTGATTAGATTGTTATGTATACAGAATTATATTATTTCTGAGTAACATTGTTAAATTAGTTATTGTATATTAATAAATCAATTTAGGATTATTTAACATGGGGATAAATGAGTCTAAAATTAATCAGCGAAAGTCAACTGAAAAAGTGGAATTATCTATACATATAGATTCTAGGTTACTAGACCAAGTTCAGCATTTGACAAATGATCCCAGTAAAGTAATTGAAAGTGCTCTTCGTCAGTGGTTAAGAGGAGGTATTCCCGAAGATGAATTAGCTTTAACCCTTCAGAGAAACCCTCCTATCCCTCCAAGAGGTGAATGGAATGATTGAAACTTAATTTTTTCTCAAGTTTTATATTCTCTAATTTATAATTTAATAGTACAAATATTATTAGTATTTATTGATACTATTAGTATTTATTAATTAAACAAAAACTTGATTTTCATTATTTGAGAATAAAAATATAGTAAATTATCCAAACTTGTGAGAAATTAACCTAACTTCAAAGACAATCTTTGGATATTCTCAATATCAATAGTAAATAATTACAATTGGTGTAATCTTAAAATAAACCAGTGAATAGCTAGATAGCTATTGGTAAAAATGAATTGAATAGGAAATAGATATCAAGAATTTGAAGAATGTCAAAATACACTAATTTGGGTGTAAGTTATTATTCTTTACTTGGACTTCATCCCAAAGCATCTAATCAAGAAATTAGAAGGGCGTATCGGGAATTGAGTAAGCACTATCATCCAGATACTACAGATATGCCACAATTACTCGCCACTGCTAAATTTCAGGAAATTAATGAAGCTTATGCTACTTTAGTAGACTCAAACAGAAGATTAGAATACGATAAAAAGATTAAGCACTTATATATAAATGATTTTGAGCAAAAAATTAACTTCAATACTGACTTTGTATCTAATTCAAAATGGAAAAATTTATCTAGCTACATAGACAGTACAGACAGACCATTATCTCCAGGTGAACTATTTGCCCTATTAATTATGGGAATAACTCTGTTTGGTTGTTTGATAATAGCTATTATTATTGGCCTCATGCGTCCTGAATTAACTATTCAATCCATTAATCTACCAGGAATTTAATTGAGTTAACCAAAATTAATTGTATATTTAATAGTCATTTAAGTTAGAGCAGCAAACCCAAAATTATATGTACAAAACTCTTATTAGTCAAACTTTTGTAGTTTAGGATATTGCCCGCTAGATCTTTAGCTTACCAATAGTTACAATTACTTTTTCAGTTACTTAATACCTCCAGATAAAACCAGAACTTGAAATACCGAAGTTTATTATTCCCACATTTTTGGTCAGAGAATATTTGTAGCCCAATACCATAATTTATCTAAATGTTGGCAGAAGACTCGTGCTCTCCCGTAGGGGAGTGTCCATGTCTGCCAATCATTCTTGTAGCTTGACCAATAATCTGTTCTAATATAGAAGTTAAAAAGTAGGTAGTAGACGCTTGAAAAAGCGTACACAAATTTAGATTTTATCCAACTCCTCAGCACTGTTAGTATGCTTTGTTACATCTACAACAAAGCCTTAGCTTCCAGGACTTAAATTTGGTATGAACACCAAGAAAAAAGTGGGCTACAAACAAAACTTATCTATGCTGAAGAACTGGAAAAAGCAGGAATATTTAGATTTTTTGACTAAAGTAATTATTATACCACTCCAGCAAGGCTTAAGACATTTACAAGCTACTTTCACCAACTTTTTTTGGGGGACAGACTAAATATCCTAATTTCAAGAAAAAGCCTAATGGTCGAAGTTCTGGTTTGCGAAGGCAGCATTCAAGTGTAAAGATACTCAAGTATATCTAGCTAAATGTGCAGAACTATTACCTATTAGATCGAGTAGACAACTACCAGTAGGTTGTATGCCTAGTGCAATAACTGTAAAACTTGATTTTAGGGGTAGATAGTCTGTATCTTTAAGAAATTTTTAATACTATAAATTTGAGACTCAATCCGACTAAGAAACAAGTGGGCATTGACTTGGGTATTACTAGCTTACTAACTACCAGCGATGGAGAAAAAGTGGCCAACCCAAAGAATCTTCAGAAGTTACACAACAAACTGAGATTAACTCAGAAGTATCTGAGCAAAAAAACTAAAGGGTTTAATAATTATCATAAAACTCGACTCAAAGTAGCTAGGATACACGCCTTAATTAAAGATTCCAGACTAGACTATACTCACAAGCTAACTACTCAATTAATAAGAGAAAACTAAGCTATTGTAGCTGAGGATTTAGCAAATAAAAAACATGGTCAAGAATCACTTATTAGCAAGAGCTATAAGTAATGCTAACTGGGGATAAATAGCCAGGCAATTAAAGTACAAAGCTGAGTGGTATGGACGGGAATTATAGCAATTGAACAAAAGCTTAGGACGCTCTCTCTATTCCGGATTTGCGAATATAACCGAAATTAATGTCTTAACCTATACTTCGACTGCTATAATAAAAAATGATAGATATTTCCTCACTTCTAAAGAGTTGTTCTAGTTGTGGTTATGTAGTAGAAAAATTACCTCTAAATATTAGAGAGCAAGATTCTCCTAAATGTAGTAGTCACCATGACAGGGACATAAATGCGCATTTTAAACATTTTGGCTTTGGCTGCGGGACTCGCCGTATCATTCTAGGCCACGGTCTTTATATCTGAAGAGAGTAAATCTGGGAAGGCGGGTGCTATGAAACAGAAAGCCTCTAACAGCAATGAAGTGAGAATCCCTCCCTGTCTCCTAAGAGTAGCGTCAGGAGTATTTCAAGTGTAATAACTTTAGCAAGATCAAGAATTTTTATAGTATAAGATTTTGCTCTAGTGAAAATAAATAAGTAGACCCTGCCTGAAAATGAGAGGCATTTAACCTAATTTTTCCTTGTAAGAACACAAATAAATGAACTTACCCAGCCCAGATACTCCCTTATATAACCATCCTCTACCAAAAATTGAGGAATGGCTTCAAGAAAATGGTTGTCAACAAAATCCTGAAAAACTTCACTGTTGGTGGGTTGAAAAACCTAACTGGCAAGCAGAATTATTACTTGATATCGATCAACTGACTATACGTTATGTAAATGCAGGTGTTGATGGTAGTGATATTCAACGCTCTTTTACATATTCCTTAAGTCGCCGGGATATTGAAGAAGCTATTTTTTCCGGCCCCTAGTTGGACTAGAGTTAATTAAATTTTACCAAATCTACGTTCACGCTTCTGATAAGCACACAAAGCCCGATGAAATTCATAACGATTAAAGTCAGGCCAAAGTGTCTGAGTGACATAAATTTCTGAATAAGCCATTTGCCATAGTAAAAAATTACTAATACGCATTTCCCCACTAGTACGAATTAATAAATCTGGGTGAGAAATACCAGCAGTATAAAGGTATTTTTCAAAAAGTCCTTCATTAATTTCTTCTGGCTTAAGCAAACCTTTTTGTATTTGGGTGCCGATCGCCTTACAAGCGTGTACAATTTCCTGGCGTCCTCCATAATTAGTAGCGACAGTAAATTTAATTCCCTGATTTGGCCGAGTCATCTCCATTGAGTGTTTAATCTCAGCTTGTAAAGATACAGGCAAAGAACTTAAATTACCCACAAATCTAATTTGAACATCTTCTGCGACTATCTCTTGCAGTTCTTGGCGCAAAACTTTTTCAAACAAAGTCATCAGAAAATTCACTTCTTCTAGTGGTCTTCCCCAATTTTCACTAGAAAAAGCGTAAGCTGTTAAAGCTTCTAGACCCCAATCTCTACAACATCGCAGTAAGTCCTTAAGTGTTTCCACTCCCTTTCTATGGCCCATAATTCGAGGTAAACCACGACTTTGAGCCCAACGACCATTACCATCCATAATCACAGCCACATGATGAGGTAACCTTTCTGGTTCCAGATCGACAGGTAAATCTTGTAAGCAAGTTCCTTGATTCATCTTTTCTTTCGAGGACCTGATGGACTTTGATGAAGTACCCATGAAATTAATTGTGATCCTTTTGATCCTATTTGACGTCCAATATTAACTAAAGGAAGTGATTTTGTACTTTTTTCACTACCTGATAGAAATAGACGTTCCTCTAATAACTCTTTTAGTCTATTACTTGTTAAGGGTCGATTCAAAATTCCTTTTTCAGCTAGAGAGATAGAACCGGTTTCTTCAGAGACAACTATACAGAGACATTTTTCCACTTGTTCAGTAATTCCCATAGCTGCTCTATGACGAGTCCCTAATTGCCTTGAGGCTATTTTCTCAGACAAAGGTAGAATTACACCTGCTGATATAATTTTGTGTTCTCTAATTAAGACGGCCCCATCGTGTAATAAAGTTTTTGGCTGAAATATAGTTTGTAATAGCTCCTTAGAAAGTTCAGCATTTAATTTTACACCAGGTACAGAAAAATCTCTTTCATCTATCAGTCCATTTGTTTCTATAATTAACAATGCACCTATCCGGTTTTGGGACAGTTGTTTGATAGATTCTACTATCTCATCAATAATATTATTTGATTCAGGGAGAACTCGGCGATTATGTCCAAACATTTGGATAATTTCTCCCTGTCCCAACTGTTCGAGAAACCTACGAAATTCTGATTGTAATATGACTGCCATTGACACAGCAGAGCCAATAACTAAATTTTGAAGAGCAAAACTTAATAGTTTTAGATCAGCCAAATGACTTAGAGCCGAAGCTAACATTAAGACAATAAAACCTCTTACCATCCATAATGCACGACGTTCCCCTATGATGACCAACACCATATATATCAGAGCGAGAACCAGTCCAATATCGATACTATGTAGCAATAAGGACTTCATATCGATACTATTTCGGAATAAGGACTTCATCAAGCCTAGGTCATTACCGTTTAATTTATTTTTTTTTACATTGGTAGGATACTAGCAAAAAGGAAGATATTTCAACCGAACATTTTGCGTAAGCATGAAATGTTCTAATGGTATGATATCCTTTCTAATAAACTAATTCCTAATTAACGATCATTGATTAAGAATAATTAGCAGACTTATGGGTCAATAAATAGAACTGTTTATATTGGTTATATATACCTTAATAGGAAGGTAGATGGTTGCCCACCACAGACATCAGAAATTTATTTACCTTTGCTTTATTAGTGCAATTATATCATTTTTGTGGGAATACGATTAATTCCAAAGCTATAGAAAGCATCACAGGGTTTGATTAGTAAAAAAAAAATAACATCCTCATGCCTATTAGGCACGGGGAGAGTTCTTGTCAGACAAAACTCCGATGTCCCTTGATGTTTTACTGGCACAAATATACTCCATCGGTCATACTTTTGTTAACGACCTAAACTTATACTATTGGCAGGAAATAAGTAAGACGAATTACCATTGCCTTTTTTGGTGCCTTAGACTATTCAACCCAAGAATTTATTGGCCTTGAAAAGAAGCGGCAAGACTGAAAATATAATGAAATTTACTAAGTATTTGGAGCTTGCTGATTAACTCTCAAAGCATTGACAAAAATTATGCCTAAGGCAAATTTTGAATTTATCAAAGTACAACAAGTAAGGTTACTCAAGCTCATGGATAGATCGGATGAGTGGGCATACCTAGACCGAAAAATCAGGGGACAATTCTTAGTACAGTGGACCTAGTCACCTTGCTATTTATCTGTGTTTCCCTGCCTCTGTACTTTTATTTTTCCGTAGAACAACTCTCATCCCATTAGACAATAGATATGCTAACCCTATTTACATTAGCAAAAGCAGGAAAAAAGATGAGCAATATTTGGATATAGAGCTACTGATTATAATTTGATAGAATTTTGAGAAGATTTAATGACAATTAATACTAAAAAAACTACAGCAGAATAGTGAATAAATTGTACAAAATGTGCTCCGGGGTATTCGGAGCAAAACCTTGTTAAAGATATTTAGTAAAAAGGTACAAATTTCATTATTGATGTACTAAAATAGGTTTAATATATACTTAAATATTTTTTTGATTGTACTGCAAATTACCGTAATTCATGACATTAAATTATCTAGAATTAAGGCTACAAAAAAGTTGTATAAATACCTAGAAAATTGGAAAATATGTGACTACTCTCTCTCTTATTTTTACACTCCGATCAATAGGATTTATAACTAAATTAACCTCATATTTATAAACAAATACGCTTATTATGTATATCTATTAAATCTAACAATTTTCGAGACTCATAGGTTTTTTATTAATATATTTTCTCTCATATTCCAAAGCCAAAATACTTTTTTTCTACTTATATTGAGTTTTTTTAAAGTTCGCTACATTATTGGTACACTAACTTTTATTGCTGCCTGACTTCTTAAATGCTGGGATAGTTTTTTAGATAAAGACTTACTTAACTTTCGTTCTTTATAGATTCTCTAAAAAAGGCTACTTCTTAATTCGTTTCTTTAATGGTAATGGTGCTTTAATTTTTTGACTATGTACGAACACTCTTATGCAATGTCACTACCGTAGCAAAAATTTAAATTCCGAAACCTATACTTAGCTAATGCTAAAACTATTTTTAGTTTTCCAATTTTAGGGTAGTTAGTGACTTTATGTTTAACTACTTTAAATCCAGTAGATGGTAAGTAAATCAGCACAGTTTGTCCGTGAAGGTATTAACATAAGTTGGGTAAGTTACCCTAACCCAACTCGTTTTTATTGGACGTGAGACTTTCTACCTCATCCTGACTCCTTTCCTAGACATTCCTGATCATGGGTACATCCTAATTTGGTGAGTTAACATACCATCAACCCATATATAATTTTCCCGTAGGTTCCATGGCTTACATTTCAGATATGCCTTATTACCTGATACAGTTTTACAGTCGTGGCAATTTTGCTAGAACAGCTATTTATTCTTGTATGTGTTGTCACCACCCTCAAACCTTTGTTTTCTGTGGTCTACTTTCATGAGGTCTGTTGGTTTGAAGTTTCGTCCACAAGATGCCCATTTATTCTTTTGCGGTTACTGTCATTCCAAACCCTGGACGTGTAATTTCCAGCATTCCCCCAGAAAGCCTTGCAAAAACAGACTTAACCAAATAAATTATGGCGTTGATTTTTATCCCGTTGTGGGATAGATACAATACTTCAATCTAGGGAGTCATAATTTGACTTTTTAACTAACATTTAAAAGAACTTATCTATGAAAAACAATCAACTAAAAAGTTAGCCAAGAAAGATAAAAATTTTAACCCAGTTTTTCAGCTATCTAGCTTTTTTATTAAGAAAAACTATCCTAAAGGCTAAAATTAAGACAAATTTTATTTTAGTTAATACTATTCTTTAAAAGAAGAGGTAATTTTTAATTGTCATGTTGTTAACTTTGGAAGTGTTGCTATTCGTTCTGGTAAAGTATCTTTACTAAGTAAATCTTGATAAGTTTCCCTCTGTAAAATTATATTAACCTCCTTTTCAGCAACCAAAACTGCTGCTGGGCGTGGCAAACGATTATAGTTAGAAGCCATACTATAATTGTAAGCACCTGTAGCCATAACTACAAAACAATCTCCTGGTTGAGTTACTGGTAAGGTAGCATTCTTGATCAAAATATCACCAGACTCACAATGTTTACCAGCAATAGTAACTACTTCTGTGCTTGGCTTAGATAATCTATTAGCTACAATTGCTCGATAAACTGATTGATAAGTAATTGGTCGAGGATTATCTGACATTCCCCCATCTACAGATATATAAGTTCTAATTTCAGGAATTTCTTTTTGAGACCCTATAGTATAAGCTGTTATACAGGCAGGCCCAATTATTGAGCGTCCCGGTTCACATAATAGTTTAGGAAGTGGTAACTGTCTAGCTTTACAAACATCTACCATTGCTGTGCTTACCTTATGAACCCAAGTTTCAATACTAGGGGGGTCATCTGTTTCAGTATAACGGATTCCTAAACCACCACCAATATTAATTTCTTTGATTGGCAAGTTATGTGACATGGCAGTTGTCATTGTATCTACCATAACAGTCACTAAATCTTGATGAGGTTGAACTTCAAAAATCTGAGAACCTATATGAGCATGAACACCAATAAGTAGTAGTAATTCTTCTTTACTTATGAAGGCAAAAACATCATTTAGTTGACCTGGATCAAATCCAAACTTGCTATCTAGATGACCTGTACGAATATATTCGTGGGTATGGCATTCAATACCAGGTGTAAATCTTACCATTATTTTTGTCGGATTTTGTACCTGATCTTTTTGTTGCTTCTTTAAACCTGCTAATGTTTCTAATTCTAGCCAGTTATCTACAACAATTATACAATCTGTTTCAATGGCAAAAGTTAATTCTGCCAGAGATTTATTATTGCCATGAAAATATATTTTGTCAGGATTAACACCTGCTTCTATAGCTGTATATAGTTCTCCTCCAGATACAACATCTATACCTAAGCCTTCAGAGGCACATAAGGCACATACTGCTAGACTACTCCAAGCTTTGGAAGCATAAAGTACTAAAGATTCTCCAGGATAGTACTTTTGAAGTCCATCTCTATATTGGCGACAAGCTGTTCGGAGAGTATATTCGTCTATAATATATAGAGGTGAGCCAAATTTTTCTACTAATGCTGGGATATCCCAACCTCCAATTTCTAAATGGTCTAAGTTGTTGACTTTAGCAGTAAGTGGTAAAAGTTCTTGATTGGGCGAACTTTGTCCAACAGAGTCTGTTGATTTTGGCAAATACTGAAGTCCAGAGTTTACTTCTACAGATTGGATTGATACCATAAGTGCTATAAAAATTTATACTTTAGTGGCCTATATAATAAATACAATTTATTATACTTTGTCAATTCTTGATTAATTTTTTATCTAAAATTAAGACTATCGTAAGTATGGCAATTATTACTGTTGAAAAAATGAGTCCAAAGCATATTTCTAGTGTGATTGAATTAGATAGACTTTGCTTTGGCGGACTCTGGAGTGCTCAAGCTTATCAGCGAGAACTAGAAAGTCCCAATAGCGATCTGCTGATTTTAGTGATTAATCATCATACTAAAGATAGAAATGAGGAAGTTATGTTTAAATCCTCTAACTTTCAATTACAGATTAACTATAGTCATCAATCTATAATTGGTGTATGTTGTTTGTGGGCTATCTTAGAGGAAGCACACATTACTATTTTAGGAATTCATCCCCAATACCAATCTTTGGGTTTTGGTCAACTCCTACTATACACTTTAATGAGGTCTGCATGGGAAAGAGGGTTAGAGAGAGCTACATTAGAAGTCGCTGCTTCAAATGTTTCAGCATTGTCTTTATATTATAAATTTGGTTTTCAATATGTAGGCCGTCGTCGAGGATATTATCAACATACTGGAGAAGATGCTCTAATTCTCTGGCTTAGTCATTTGCATGAACCAGAGTTTGAGCAAACTTTGTCTGAATGGTATAGAAAAGTTGTTGATCGTATTAATGGTTATGAATTGATTAGGCATTAACGATAGCACTTATCGGTGCCCGTTAGGTATACTTTTAACGGGTAAGATAATTTTAATATAAGGGTTTTACTATTCATACCTTGTGTATATAATTTAATGTCTAATTTAATGTCCAATACGATACTGTAAAACTAATAAAAATTAAAAATTAAAAATTAAGAGTCAAACTACTGAGCTCTCTAGATTAATAGACAGGATAAGACTATCTAACTATTACTGAAATGATTGACACTAAGCTCTAATAGTTATTGACAATAAATCTACTAGCTATGTGGATGTAATAGTCCATAAAGTTATTGATCTTAAGCGTTAAAGCCTTTAGATTTAATGAGGTAGATTTGTTTTCAGGTAAAAATGTGATTAATTTAGCTTGAAGTTTATTATCCAGAGCTTTCCGTTGTTATCAGGTACGGTTACGGAGCGAAGGTGCTGACACTAAATAATTTTTTACTATTTACTACATACATCATTTGCCCGAAATATGCTGTATGTTTAGTTACAATAAAATAGATATCTACTACAAAAAAATAAACGGTCTCAAGTTGAGGTCAAAAAGAGCAACAGTTACGAGGATTATTTAATCCTATATCAATGGCTGTAAATTTACTATCTAACTTAATTTGTTTAGGTTCTTTTTTAAAACTTTTTTAACGACATAATATTTACCATAACTCGATTGGATTATTCTGACTTCATTTATTTTAGTTAAATTAGTAGAAATTTTCAGATTTAATCTAAAAGTATTGATCAAATCAATATCAGCAAAGTAAGAAAATCCGAGAAAAAGCTTGATAATTATAATTGACTAAATTTTTACCTTTTTTCTTATGTTTGTATTCTGATAACTGAGGCTGGCCTCAAAACTTTTCCGGATTTTTTGGTATTTTTTTTATACTGAAAAATCAGATTTTAAGACTTTTAATACCTCCTTAATTACCAGTGGCGCTACTTAAGTAGGTAAACTTTTATAATCATCACTATTGTTCAGGAGATTCAGAAAGGTTTTGAAATGGTGATAGTTTTTGAATATCAAAAAAATGATGGCCGACAAATATAAACTCTGCAATTGCATAAGTTTTGAGAAGCAAAACAAGTGCAATAAATTTATTGATAATTTTTATTCTTTGGTTGAATCTAGTGTTTTTGTTCTTGTGGCATTTGATTTTTTATTTAAACAGTATTTAAAGAGTTAATAACTAACCTGAGGCACTCATTCAGATGTTAATTTTTAGTAGTTTTGCCTGAAACCTATTTTCCGTCACATAAGTTAAATAATTAAAACCTGCTCTAGTTAATCTATTTTTATTTTCTACAACTATATTTACTCTCTTTGTGCAACCAAGGCGTACAAAACTATTAAAATCATCTCATATTTATGCAACCCAGTAGGCGATAGACGATTAATTTATAAATTTATAGTAGATTAAAATTTTTAACATAGTTTGTTACTAGTATCCCAAGTTAGTTATATGTTAATCTGCTTTAGATTTGTCAAAAATTAAAGTTATAGATCAAAATTTTGAAACTATTATTTATGTTGCATATCTTCTATATAATCAGGCTGAGGACTTCTATTTTGTTACAAATAATGTTTGATTGATTGCTTGAAATAAATGATGTTGAATGAGAAAATTTTATAATTTCTTAAAATAAATAGATGGTTTGATCATCAGCTATTGTAAAAACTTGAGCTATAATTGAGAAACCAAAACTACATAGTTAGCTTACAAAAAAGTAACTTTTAATACTATTAATGGTAGATAGAAGAAAGCAAAGGAGTAAGAGGGTCAGATAGGAGATTCCCCTACCTGAATTTTTTGTTTCTTGAGTTAAACTGTCTAGATAACAGCTCCAAATAAACTCATAAGACTATTTTGTTTTTGAGTAGCTTGGTAGAAAATGTTATTCACTTAGAACTTTGTTATATTACTGGCAAGATTACTATCGCAAAATAAATTTACATTTTGATAAGTATTTCTAGTCTAAATAACGAGAAGTGAAAAACAGCCTTGGTATACAATGTCACGCTAGAATAAGCTTAAGAGCAATTTAAGAGATAGGAACTAATTATGTTTGAACGCTTCACGGAAAAAGCAATCAAAGTGATAATGCTGGCCCAAGAAGAGGCTCGTCGCTTGGGACATAACTTTGTAGGGACAGAACAAATCCTCCTGGGTCTCATTGGAGAGGGAACAGGGGTAGCAGCTAAAGTTCTCAAATCTATGGGTGTTAATCTCAAAGATGCTCGAATTGAAGTAGAAAAGATAATTGGCCGTGGTTCGGGATTTGTGGCAGTAGAAATCCCATTTACTCCCAGAGCTAAAAGGGTTTTAGAGCTATCTTTGGAAGAAGCACGGCAATTAGGGCATAACTATATTGGCACAGAGCATCTACTATTGGGTTTAATTCGAGAAGGAGAAGGAGTAGCTGCAAGAGTTCTAGAAAATTTAGGAGTAGACCTCACTAAAGTCCGGACTCAGGTGATTAGAATGTTAGGTGAAACAGCAGAAGTTACTGCTGGTGGTGGGGGTGGACGCACAAAAACTCCTACTCTTGATGAGTTTGGTTCAAATCTGACTCAAATGGCATCTGAAGGTAAATTAGACCCAGTGGTGGGAAGGCAAACAGAAATAGAACGAGTAATTCAAATTTTAGGTCGTAGAACTAAGAATAATCCAGTTTTGATTGGGGAACCTGGTGTGGGAAAAACGGCGATCGCTGAGGGTTTGGCACAACGCATTGCTAATAATGATATACCGGATATTCTGGAAGAAAAGCGGGTGGTTACTCTAGATATTGGTCTATTGGTTGCTGGTACTAAATACCGGGGTGAGTTTGAGGAACGTCTGAAGAAAATTATGGATGAAATTCGCTCTGCGGGTAATGTCATCCTAGTTATTGATGAGGTCCATACTCTGATTGGAGCTGGTGCTGCGGAAGGGGCCATTGATGCTGCGAATATTTTGAAGCCTGCTTTGGCTCGTGGGGAGTTACAGTGCATAGGGGCAACGACCCTCGATGAGTATCGGAAACATATTGAAAGGGATGCAGCTCTGGAACGTCGTTTTCAACCAGTAATGGTGGGCGAACCTTCTGTTGATGAAACTATTGAGATCTTATATGGTTTAAGAGAACGTTACGAACAGCATCATAAATTAAAAATTTTGGATACTGCTTTGGAAGCTGCTGCTAAGTTATCAGACCGTTATATTAGCGATCGCTATTTGCCGGATAAAGCTATTGACCTGATAGATGAAGCTGGTTCTCGTGTCCGTTTGATTAATTCTCAACTACCTCCTGCAGCGAAGGAACTGGATAAGGAGTTGCGTAGCATTCTGAAAGAAAAGGATGAGGCGGTTCGTTCTCAGGATTTTGATAAGGCGGGAGAGTTGCGTGACCGGGAAATGGAAATCAAATCTGAAATTCGTTCTCTTGCTCAAAATAAAAAGCTCGACTCTACTAATGAAGATGATTCTCCAATGGTGACTGAGGAGGATATTGCTCATATTGTGGCAAGTTGGACTGGTGTTCCGGTGAATAAGTTAACTGAGTCTGAATCTGAGAAACTTCTGCACATGGAGGATACTCTACACCAACGTTTGATTGGTCAGGAGGAAGCTGTCAAGGCAGTGTCTCGTGCTATTCGTCGGGCAAGAGTGGGATTGAAAAACCCTAACCGACCTATTGCTAGTTTTGTTTTCTCTGGACCGACTGGGGTTGGTAAGACAGAACTGACTAAGGCGTTAGCTGCATATTTCTTTGGTTCTGAGGAAGCGATGATCCGTTTGGATATGTCGGAATATATGGAACGTCATACTGTTTCTAAGTTGATTGGTTCTCCTCCTGGTTATGTGGGTTATAATGAGGGTGGTCAGTTAACTGAGGCAGTTCGTCGTCGCCCTTATACTGTGGTGCTATTTGATGAAATTGAAAAGGCACACCCTGATGTATTCAATATGCTGTTGCAAATTTTGGAAGATGGTCGCCTGACTGATGCGAAGGGTAGGACTGTTGATTTTAAGAATACCTTGATTATTATGACTTCTAATATCGGTTCTAAGGTCATTGAGAAAGGTGGCGGTGGTCTTGGTTTTGAGTTCTCAGAAAATGAGGCTGATGCTCAGTATAACCGAATTCGCAATTTAGTGAATGAGGAGTTGAAACAGTATTTCCGTCCAGAGTTTCTTAACCGTTTGGATGAGATTATTGTGTTCCGTCAGTTGACTAAGGATGAAGTTAAGGAAATTTCTGTTATTCTGCTCAAAGAAGTGTTTAGTAGGTTGACAGAGAAAGGTATTAAGTTAGAAATTACTGATCGTTTCCAGGAGCGGTTGGTTGAGGAAGGTTATAATCCTAGTTATGGGGCAAGACCTTTGCGTCGGGCAATTATGCGTTTGCTTGAGGATAGTTTGGCTGAGGAAATTCTGGCTGGCAAGATCAATGAGGGCGATACTGCTGTGGTTGATGTTGGGGAAAGTGGTCAGATTATAGTTTCTAAGGGTGAAGAAAAAGAAAAACGAGAGTTGGTACCTCAAGGTGCTGAATAGGAGTTAGTTTCTTTCGCTAAATTAGTCAATATCTAATGTTGAAACGGCAGTAAGTTTAAATTTACTGCCGTTTCGAGGTATTATATTATTTCGGAAGTATTATAGTATAGCAGTTGAGTTAAACTAAGCCAGGTAAGTTACCCTACCCGACTCGTCTTCAGAACCGGACGT
>JAGGDU010000054.1 GCA_018457135.1 Trichodesmium erythraeum GBRTRLIN201
AAATGGAACGAAAATGGTAAATTTAGAGTCCGGCACGTCACGTAGCCGGGCCGTTCTGCGCAATAAAATTAAATTATGATAGCTACCATAATTGTAGGAGCTAGAGAAATATTTCCAGATTATAAAATACCTGAGAATATAGAGTCTGTAGTAAGTACAATTTCAAAAGAAACTATCTTATTTGAATTGGCTGGGTTGAACTATCAACTGAAACCAAAAGATAGGGTAGAAACTGATAGTTCGATTCAAACTCAAAGAGCGCTATTTGAGCATTATTGCTCTACTGAAAACCTATTGAAGAAGTATTTGAAAGCAATGGACGCTATTCAAAAAAAGCATACCGACAAGGATGTTTTTGGAAAAGCGATTTTTTTCAACCGTCAAGCATGTCTATATGGAATTGAGCTTTTATTGAATTCTGAAGTAGAATTCAATGAGCAAAATAGAAATATGAGCGATGGCAATAATTGGGAAAAATATCTGTTATTTTTATCCCTGTTAAATACAGCAGTGTCTGATGTTAGACCAAATACAGATTCTCCTGATTTTGAAGAGTTAAATGCTTTAATGCTACCACTAAATGATATTTCGATTGAATCTGATATTTTTTATGAACCAATCCGAGGATTCGAATTAATCAAGTATTTAGCTCAAAATGAGGATATTGGAGATTTTGTTGAGCAATTCTTTATAGAAAAATACGGTGTTGAATATCCGATGTTCTTCAAAAATATAGTGTCTCTGTACTTAGGTAAGAAGAATTCAGATAAAAGATTAGAATTTACTTTTATCGCAGAGGAAAATACAAGAATTCTGGAAGAATTAAGCAAAAGAGTATCTAACGAAAATATATTTGATCTACTATCAATAAAGGTTGGACCTTTAAATAAATGCGATTTCAAAGACAGGTGTTATTATATTTTAGATTCAATGTTCCTATTAGAGCGATCATATACTATATTGATTAATGATTTGTGGTTCAATGGATTGAAGACAAAGGAGGTTAATGGAAAGAAAATCCCAATTCGAGAGTATAAAGGTTTAATAGGACTGTTTATTGAAAGTTATATTGAGGAAACGCTCAATTATTCTTTTCAAAAAGAAAGGCACATTAAGTTATTTACATTTGATGATTTGAAAGTTATTGGCAGAAATAAGGATGAAGAACTCGCTGATTTTTATATAAGAAGAGATAATAAAATATGTATCGGACAACTTAAAAGCACCACAATAAATACTATACAACGTACTAGTGCTGATATAACAGAATTGTACAAAAATGATCGCAGGAAGTTTTATGATACTCATGGCATGAAACAAATAATCACATCAATAATTCATTTGGATTCAATATCTGAAGTTGATAAAGGCTATAAAGTTAACTCTAGAAAAGACATCTATCCAGTTATTCTCGTAACTGATAAAATATTCCAGACTCCATTGATCTCCAATCAGTTTAACGATGAATTTCGAACGAGATTAGGTGAGGTAAAAAAGCAAATTAGTGATAAATACAAAATACATCATTTATCTTTGATTCACATAACGGACTTGGAGTTGTTGTCGAATAGTTTTCACGATAACCCTAAACTGTTTTGGAACGTTTTGAGACATTATGCTGATAACAAAAGACTTATTCCCCCGTTTTATTCATCAGCGAATAAGTTTTTAACTAAACCTCCTATCGAAAGATTGATGAAGTTTTTTAGTCAATTTTTAGAATGATGGTTAAATAAATGCGCAGAACAATGGCTAGCCGACAATACTCCGCGATGCTCCGTACTGCGGCTAGCCGGGCCGTTCTGCGCAACAAAAACAAAAACATGACAAATAAAAAACAAAAAAAAGGACCTATAGCCTTATTGCTAGTAATAATTGCAGCAATAGCGGGATTGATTGCAAATATTGAAACGATTGAAAACTTTATTTGGCCAGATAAGAAAACCTGCGATGCTAACGAGAATGCAATATCAGTTGCAACAGAAAATTTAAAAAATTTCAATGTAGTTTATTTTGAGCAAAAGACGATAGATAATGTTCATGAAATATTGAAAACTTACTTTGAGCATGAATCTTGTAAAAGTGAAAGTGTAGATAATGACATAAGTGAAATCAAGAAGCAATTAGATAGAATGGTGGGAGAGTTATTAGATTCACTAAGTACCGATCCAGATGAAAAAAATAAGCTGAAGTTGAATAAATGCTTGGAAATACTGAAATTGGCGTGTTCGCAAGGATATTGCTCAGAGTTTGAACAAAAAAAGATTGACGATTTAATTAAAATTATCCAATGATGAATAAGGTTTTCTGTGCTCTTGTAATTTCAATTCTGCTTACTTCTTGTTTATCTACAGGAGGTAGTAACTCACCGATTTTAATTGGAAAAAATAGAGTTGTTAATTTTCCGACTGAGTACTATGATAATAGCTCAACAGTTACCATAATTTATGACGACAAGAATATGGCCTACATTCCAAAATTTGAGCTATCAACTTATGATCAGAATTTTATTAGTCAAAGTATTAATTACCATAGTCAACAGTACCATCTTTCTAAGTCTGAGTTGAGAAAGTTGGAGCAGGAAAGCATTTATTTGGAAGAGGAACTAGAGAGTGGAAATATAGGCAAAGAGAAATATAATCAAAGAACTCGTGAGATAGATGAGGAAAAAGGTAAGCTAAGAATTGAGATGGACAAATACGATCAAGGATACATAAGATGGAGTAAAACAGAAAGTCAGGGTGATAACGGCGGTATCCCTCAGGTGTTTTATAAAATCAGAATTGCTGCGGAGGAAAATGTTAAAAACATTTGTACTTATTCTGATGATTTTGAATATAAAAATATTGAATTTAAAAAATCAGGTAGTGCTTATGTAGTATATATTTATCCTTATTCAAGTCAAGAAGCAGATTTATTGATAGAAGAATTCAAGTCTTCAGGTAAGTATAGGGATGCAGTAAAAATTGAGATGGAATAATGATTTGCTCGCAAGATTTCTGTTAAAGAACAGATAATAAAGTTGATAAAATAATCAAAACAATCTAATGATGAATAAAATTTTCTTTGCTCTTGTAATTTCAGTTTTGCTTAATTCTTGTTTATCTACAAAAGGTCCAAACTCACCGATTTCAATTGGGAAAAACAACAGAATTGTAAATATCCCTACCGAATATTATGATAATAGCTCGAAAGTTACAGTCATTTATGATGGTAAGAACATAGCTTATATTCCAAAGTTTGAGTTATCAACCTATGAACAAAATTTTATTGATCAAAGTATTGAGTATCATAACGAGCAATACGATATTTCTAAATCTGAATTAAGAAATTTAGAGCAGCAAAGTATCGATTTAGAAGAAGAATTAGAAAATGGAAATATTAGTAACGAGAGGTATAATCAAAGAGTTCGGGAGTTAGGTGAGGAAAAAGCAAACCGAAGAATTGAGAAGGAGAAATATAAGGAGGGATCTAGGCATTGGAGTGGACAAGAAACTCAAGGTAACACGATAAGCGTTCCTCGAATGTTTCATAAGATTAGAATTGCAGCAGAAGAAAATATTGAAAACATTTGTGGCTATTCTGATGATTATGAATATCCAAATACTGAGTTTCAAAAAATAGGTAATGCTAAAATGGTTTCTATTCATCAATATTCTAGCCAAGAAATAACTTATTATTAGAAGAATTCAAGTCTTCAGGTAAGTATAGAGATGCAGTAAAAATTGCAATGTAATAGTGATGCGCAGAACTTTGGCTAGCTGACAATAGCCTCCGCAAGCTCCGGCTACTGCAGCTAGCCTGGGAGTTCACAGACAATCGCGCAACTGATGAAAGGTATCAGTAAGAATTTGAAATAAGGATTCTCCCCGCCTAAAACTTGAAAATGCCCGAGTAGAAATTTTCAGAAACTGGGTATAAACTGGTTAGTCCATTGGAGAAAAAGTCTGTTAAGGCGGGGTAAATGAGAAGTTCTACAGTTTTTTAGTTGGTTTACGAGAATCGGGATAGCCCGAATAGAAAAATTAGATCAAGA
>JAGGDU010000055.1:0-34835 GCA_018457135.1 Trichodesmium erythraeum GBRTRLIN201
GAGGCTTTGACAGAAATAGAATTGATAGTTGATAGTATAGAGCAGGATAGGGAAAAGCAAAAAAAAATGATGATAAACAGAAAAAGTATTATTCAGGAAAGCCAAAAATTTATAGGGTTAAAAATCAAATAGTAATCACAGAAAAGGCAGAAGAAATTATAGATGTAATAGTAGGAAAAAGAGGTCGAGAAGGTGATATAAAGTTATTCAAAAAAACACAAAAAAAAGTTTGATATAGAAGAAATACTTCAAAGAGACAAGGGGTATCAATGTGGTCAAAAAATTAACAAGCTAAACAAAAAAAATAAGCCATAAAATGCCAGAATAAGTAAAGAAATAGAATCAAAAAAAAGATAAAAAAATAATATTTGTAAGATAAAAAAAATAATATTTGTAGAAAAGATTATAAGACTGATAAAAATATTTATATTGGCACGAGAAAGATTGAGGTTGAAAGAGACTAATTATGACAAGTAATTTTAAAATATATGATTTAGTAAGATGAATAAGAGGAGAATTTATATTATTATAAATCATAAGTTTTGCTCTAAAAAAAAGAAATAAATAACCAGATAAACATGGTGAATAATTAACAGTAACTATCTGTAATACTATAAAGCCCGTAAAAAATGACTATCTGGTGGAGCTGGCGATCGCTCCCCAAAAGATATTTACAGTAAGGGAAGTGATAATTTTTGGAGATGTCTATTAATAATTTTGACATAGTAACTAAATGCAGCTTCTCTTAAACTGGAAATATAGAAACTTTCATATTTTGTATTGTTTAAACGCCAGGGTATTTGAGCAGGTTCTTTTAGGTTAATGGATTCAGGAATGACAAGTAAATATTTGATAGGATGTGTCTTTTTAGATTTAATTTATTCAGTTATAACTTTTGATAAAATCAAATAGTGGCAACCAATGAGTAAAAACAGAAGAACAAAAGCAGATTTTTTGGGTTCTTAACGTTGATTGTTTTTTGCATTCTATTATGTCGAATGCTTGCACCAGGATATAACTAACTAACTAACGATAGGAGTATAACCTTCTATTAATTTATGGTTTTAGGGTTACATAATTTATGACTAAAGTTTTGATTAATATAAGAGTTCAACTGTTTGTAATAAAGACGAGTTTTTACACCATAAACTTGAAAAAATATTGAGGTTTTGGAATTATTTACCTTTCAGTAATAGACAAAATTGCTGATAAATTACTAATTTTATTAATAAACAAAGTAATAAATGAGGGTAAGGTTTTCAGCAATTTAGTTCCTGATGCTTTGTATTTTTTCAGCAATTGTTGTAAAAATTTGTTGTGTTGTAATAATGTAGTATTTAGTGCTTTATCTACATAAATTTTATTGATTAATTGCAGAGATTAAGGATTTAATACTGTTAATTAAATCAGTTCTATTTTATCTACTTAAAATTCTTATTTAAGCAACCAATTTAATACTATTTTTCTTTTCGATTCTAGTTTACAATAACGTTATATGGAGTCAATTTTTATGATATTTTACCTACTCTTTGAGATGGCTTAGAAAATATTTTTTCGAGTTTTTTTTAGAAATATATAAATTCTTAATAGTGGTATAATTTCAATATCATAATTTTAGATAATTGTAGATAAAAATTGAGACATTTTAATAATTATTATGGAGAATCATTGTAATTATAATATATAATATAAATAAAAAAATTATTGGCAACAAATACTGTCAAAAATAAATGCTTAGAATACACAGATTAGTAGAAATATTTCCACCTATGACTCCAGAGGAATTTGAGAGTCTAAAAAAAAGTATTCATCGTAACGGTCAACAAGTACCTATTAAAGTTTTAAAGTTAACTAATGAAATTATTGATGGAAGACATCGATACCAAGCTTGTCAAGAATTAAATATTGAACCTTTAATTGAATGGATTGAAGATGATTTGAAAGAAAAAAGGTTACGCTCTCTAGTTGTTAAACTTAATCTGGATCGGAGGCATTTAACACCTTCTCAAAAAGCTTGGATTGCTGCTAGTTTTGCTGATTTAGAAAGAGGACAGTTTCATGGAAATAGATATACTGAAACCTTACATTCTAATATCGGCAATTCTGCCAATACTAAACTACCTCTAGGGCAAACTCAATCTGCAATTGCTAAATGGTTTGGTTCATCTGAAAGAGCAATTCGACAAGTAAAAAAAATCAGACGTGAAGCTCCTGAATTCAATAATTATATATATATGGGAGAGGTGAAAATTGATGATGCTTACTGCTTACTATCTGAAGTTCCAGAAGTGAGGCAGCAGGTATTAAAGAGGTTCAATGAAGACAAATCTTTGAATAAGAAACCAAAAAAGCTTTGCCAATATAAAAATGACATACTTAAAGAACAAGCTCAGTCTAATATAAAGAAGGCGATCGCTAATAACTTTTTAATAGAAATATCAGAATCATTGTTAGTACAATTAGGAGAAACTTGGCAACTTGGTAGACATCAATTAAGTTGCTGTGACTCTTCTACATGGAATCCTCCTTATGCAAAACTAGCCTTTGCCGACCCACCATATAATTGTGGAATAGCAGAATGGGATTTCCATTTTAAATGGAAGCATGACTGGTTAATCAACAAAGCTGATTTAGTGTTAGTCACACCAGGGGATGAATCTTTAGCAGGATTCCTCAAAAAAACTGAGATGCCTTATAGATGTACAATTGCTCACTGGATAAAAAATGGTATGAGCAAGGGAGCAATGGGCTATGGTAATCATATATTGGGATTAGTATTTTGTAAGGAATCTACTCCTTACAAAGTTACAGGAGTCAGAAACCAAAGTTTTTCTACTGGTGTAATTAAATTAGACGAGACTAATGAGACTAGTCATCCTGGCAGAAAACCTTTAGATTTTTTAGTAACTTGGATAGAAAAGTTAACTAAACCAGGGGATTTTATTATTGATCCGTTTTTAGGCAGTGGTACTACTTTATTTGCAGCATAAGCAACTAACAGAACTTGTTATCGAGTAAAGATGTCTCCTAAGTATTTTACAGAAATAATAGGTAGATGGTTAGTATCAAATAAAGAAAAATCTGTTAGGATTTAACAAATTAAAGTAATCATGTGCTAGTGTATTTTTACAACTAAATAAGGACTTCAATCTACTCAACAGAAGGATTTAATTAATAACTTCCATCCTAGAATGGAAGAGTTAATGAGAAAAATACAGGAAAGCAAAGATAAAGATAACATCAGAGAATGTCTCTTACAAAACAAGCATATTTACGAATATAAAGGTGAAGCTAGTGAAGAAGAAGTATTAGGAGTTGATGCAGCTACAGCTTTTTGTGACTATGGAGAAATATCAACGGCTTTAGCTACAGGAGTTGTTTCTTCTACTTCAGAAAATGTCAAACCAGTGTATAAATATAAAGCTGTTTATGGTACATCTAGTGAAACTTTTTCTAGGGCAACTAATTACTTAAGATGTTGGTCTGAATTAGCTGCATTAAAATATGCTACAGAACAAGACACTTGGGTTTTGTATGATGGGAGCTTTACAAGTATTAATTTTGAAATGGGCAAATGGGCATCTGTAATGCCAAAAGAAGGAGATATATCTCGTGATTTTGTGGAATCAGAACTACTAACTGACTTATTTGTTGAGTCTATTAAAAGTGAAGATTCGGATTGGTTTACAGTATTTGGAGATAGAAAATTAAATAAGGTAATTTCAGTTGGGAAAAGAGGGATTAGTAAATACTACTCAACGAATGTAATTAAAGATTTTGAGATAGAAGATACTGCTTTTCTCCCCTCTGATAAATTTATTTTAGGCACAGTTTTGCAAGCTAATGAGTATACAAAATCTTTGTCTTATGAGCAAGTATTTGTCAAATCACATGGCTCAGGAACGCCTGGTTATGGTCATCCAGGATTAAAGTCTGAAGACCGTTTTAATTCAATGCAAAATGACGTGGAAAGAACATATAAAAATTTACAAATTTTGCATTTTAAACCCTGGCCTTGGTCGCCTGTTTTGAAGATAGAATATAATAAGGAACGTTGCGAGTTAAATGATGTATTAGCAGTTATAAAAGGGCAAACTAAGACTCGTTCAATTCTTGAACCAATGGCTTTGTATTTAGCGGATTTATTAGCTAAACAAACTCAATCAGTAATGAATTTTTATGGTGATATAAATACTCGCCGTTATCCTAAACTATTTTCAGCATATCGAACATCAAAAAGAGGTTAAAATGACAAACATTGTTGAGATTGCTTCAATCAATAGTTATAAAGGTGGAAAATTAAATGTAACTATTCGTTCTCAGGCAACCAGAAAGAGCTTAACTGGTAAAATGTGCGAATTTAAAATCGAAACATCAGACCAAGGTACACTTAGAGTATTATGTCGAATCAACTCAGTAGATATGGCTAACCCTATCCATGAGAATCGTGGTTTTCAACAAGCGATCGCCGATCAAGGCAAACTCCAATATTATTCTGGTGATTGTGATGTAGTAACAGCAACAGTTGAAATTATTTCATGTATAACAGCAGATAAATTGATACCTACAAGTATTGCTTGTCCTCCACAGTCGGGAACGCCTTTAAGGGAAATAAAAGGAAATAGTATTATTGACTTTCAACCTGAGAAACAATATAAAGGGACAATTGGAAATTTAATTGATGCACCTGAGATGCCCATGTCAATAACAGTTCGACACTTTGGTGCTTATGACAAAGGAGGTTATGGAGAAGCAAAACATAGTGTAGTTTTTGGTCAAAATGGTTCTGGAAAAACTGTTATTGCCTTGGCTAAAATAGCCTGTGAATTGGTTCAAAATCCGCAAATGGGTTGCTTAATTCCTGATACAGCAGGGGATATTGCTAAACATGGTTCTCATGATAGAGGTGATTTTAAGTTTAGTTTTTTAGAGTTGCTGGATAAAGGAGGTAGATTAGCCGAACAAATTAATATAGAAGATATTCGTCTAGTTTCCAAAACTTTTTTCAAGCAAATGTTAACGCCTATCATCCGACAAAAACTTAATACGATGCCAGATAATGCTACGCGTTTAACAGACAAAATTACCGAAAGCTTATTTGATAAAACAGTTGATATTACTAAGGCAACACCTGATGTAATTTTAAACATGATTGTTGAGAATGTAGCGACCGTTTTTTCAACTAAAGCTAAACAAAAGGAAAAAACAGAACAAGCTCAGGAGCTTACTCAACAACCCCTTAAAAGAGAGTTTATCAAAACTTATAATGCCAACGTCGTTCATTTTTTTGAAGGAAAGTATGCTTTGCCAGAACTCGTTGATGGTTTTCTTGATAGAGGGCGGGTGATTTTACTCAATATGTCTAAACTATCGGAGCAAGCACAGCGCAGTGTAATGTATGAGATATTTGCTTATGTAAAATCAAAGTCGGAAAAGGACTATAAAGCTTTTAGTAAAACCCGAAATGGCTTAATTGTTCTTGATGAAGGACCTCGGTGGTGTCCGCAATCAGGTGGAGATGAAATAACCAGTACAATAATAGACGCTTACAATACTACCCGAAAGCTGGGTATTGGTTGGATGATTATTTCTCAAAGAATTACTGCTATTGATAAAAATATCTTAGCACAAGCTCATACAAAATTTGTCGGGCGTGGAATGGGTATAGGTGCTGATGCTGAATATATTAGTACTTTATTTGGTAAAGAAGGGTTAGTTATGTATGATTCATTAAGACTTAGGGGAGGTTATTTCTGGTTAGCAACAGGACATCAGGTTAACTATGGTCAAGGTTCTCAATATATGGCTTTTGATTCTTTTGGGGGAAATGCAACAGCTAAGATAATTAAAGCTAATCCTCATATTTGGCAAAATCAAGAAGAGATGTCTTTAGTTGTGGGAAGGGATGATAAAACTTTATCCTAACCCTGAGTTTTAAAATTCAGATAGGGGGATAATTAAGGTTACACATTTTCTAGGCATAAAAATTCTTATTTGCGTAGCATGACAAACGGCAAGGTTAGTCTAGGTATAATATATATCAGATATAGTAGCGCTACTTCCTTTTCTCTCAAGTTTATTACTTCAGAGACTTCCCTTTCAAATTTTGGTACAGACTCTCAGAAAATAAATGTTTGAATTCCAAATAATTGACTATTGACTACAGAATTTATTGATAGCAATTCTATTTTATTTATGTATAAAAAACCTTACTGTTTTTAGGAAACAAACAACAGGCAATAGGCAACAGGCATGATTTTCAAGTTTTTTATCTACTTTTTTATTTGTCACAACCTATTTAGGATTGCTATATAAAAAAAATAGATTTATTTGTTTGAATAAATAAACTAAAATCTACTGCAATCAATAGATGTGGAGGTTTTTATTTTAACTGACGTTTTTCGTATAAAATTTATTCTATTTGACTTGAAGTGATTTTGCATAAATTTAACCTCCTTAGTCTATGTAAGCAAAAAAATATAAAATATAGTATAATAAAAATACCTAGAGAAATGCTACCAACATTTTTCTAGGAAGTCAAGTAAATCCTCAGAGACTTAAAGCTGACTAGGCAATTTATCTGAGGCTCTATAATTTAAATATAGCATAAATGCTACAAAAAACAAAAAAAGCTGTAGTTACTACAGTTAAAGTTGGTCATATCGAATTTGAAGGCTTAATGCTGCCAAATGGTAGCTATGCAATAGCCATAAGTCAGTTAGACGCTCTTGGTTTGATCCGACAAAACAAAGCATCAAAAGTTCTGAAAGCTTCGCTAGGAAATAGTTTCCAATTCGACAAAACTATTTCCGAACTAAACCCTAGAGCGGTTAATATAATCTCGTTATTGGATTTTGAAAAGCTATTAATCAAGTTAGACAGAAAGGGACATAAACCTGCGCAAGATTTAAGAGATGAGTTAATTGGTTTATCTTTTAAGCAGGTGTTATCTGAGGCTTTTAGGCAAAAGTTTGAGAAAGATGAGAATCAACAATGGCTCAAAGAGCGTCAAGATGGGAAATATATGCGACGTACCTTCACTGATTCAATAAAAGACTACATTGAAAATAATCCACAACTATCAAATAACGATAAAACCTGGATATATTCAAATGCTTCGGATACTCTTAATAAGCTAATGTTTGGGCGAACTGCAAAACAGCTTTGTAAGTCTTATCAATGTAAGAAAGACCAACTTCGTGACCAGTTTGAGCGCAAAGATATAATAGGCATCCGACGGCTAGAAGAGCATGCAATGAACCTTGTAGATCGTCAAAATGTCCACCCCGTTCAGGCTGTTAAAGAAGCTTTTAGTTTCTGGGATGGTGCTAGGGTCTGATTTCTGTAATTGTTGCTTTTGCTGTGGGCATTAAATTTAATTTGATCATATCTTCATTAACAGTTCTCAACTTAAAGGAGAAAATTCTGCTCAAGAGTCAATAGCTAATATTGTAGGGGTAACTCGGAGTAGATGATATCAAATCTCACAAGCGATAACAGAAGGGGGATATAAGCAAATCAAAAAAATGTTAGTTTTGTTTGTAGAGAGTATAAACAAAACTAACATTCCCAAAAAGAGGCTTTCTCTGAGTTACCTGAGGAAGTTAAATGGTTTATTGAGGAGTAGATTCCAAACTTCCATGAATAGAGAAAGGGGAAAATATAGAGGAAATAGCCCAACAAGTAGAGGTTATGATAGCAAGTTTTGGAGAAAAGATTCTAGAGCATATCCCAATAAAGACTCTTTTACCCCTAATAAAGTTGTTTTTGGCCCCAATGCCCCCTGCTTTTTGGGAGAATTTGCGATCGCAACTAGACCCGATACCTATTTGATGTCCTAAAATATTTAAAAATCTAAGTCCTATTATTGATAGGCCTGCTTTGTTATGGCTTAATAGACTTCTAAGTTAGGCTCGCACAAGATCCCTATTATATGCGCCGAAAAATATCATATCCTCCCGTAAGGGAGCAAATCTCCTCTATTAAATAATACTAAAATATACTTGTAGTATTATTTGACTAATTAGCCATTTAAATAACTAACACTATTCTGATTCAGCTTTTTTATCCAATAAAATCTGATAACCTTTCTGAACTATTTGAGTATTAGGATGTTCATCTCCCAACAGCCTCTTAAATATTTCTAATGCTTACAAATACAAAGATTCTACTTCTTTATACCTTCCTTAATTATCATAAAGTGATGCCAAATTATTGAAGCTACTGGCAACATCAGGATGTTTATCTCCCAACAGCTTCTTATTTTATGATTTTGATACCATTTGATACCATACTATACTATTATTTTTATTATTTTAGATATGTGTAATTAATTTTGTGTACCTATCTTATAAGTATTGCTTTGGATCAAGCTCAACTACAAACAAAAAAAAGAGAGGAAATCAAAGCTTAATATTTAAAGTCTCTCTTTTTTTTTTACAAAAAAAATTACCTCTGGGTTATTTTTAATTGTTTAATTTTTACCTCTGATAACTGGTAATTATTAACTGATAAACTTCATAATAAACTATCTCCAAATTCTTCACTAAAAATATCTAACTGCTCCACAGTTATAATTTCTTCCTCTTCTTTTTTATTAATTCCTTTTCGTAAACCAATAGCTATTTTGCTATGGTTTTCAATTTGCTGCATTACCTGTCTTGCTCTTGCAATTACTGAATCTGGTAAACCAGCTAATCTTCCCGCTTCAATACCATAAGACTTATCCGCCCCACCAGGTTGTACTTGATGCAAAAATACAATTTTATCCGGCAATTCTTTCACTGTTACCTGATAGTTTGCCACATTATCCAAAATAGAAGAAAGTTCATTTAATTCGTGGTAATGAGTAGCAAAAATTGTCCGAGACAAAATTTCCGTTGCCAAATATTCTGCCACTGACCAAGCAATCGAAATTCCATCAAAAGTTGCCGTTCCCCTGCCAATTTCATCCAACAAAACCAAAGACTTTTCCGTAGCATGATTCAAAATATTTGCCGTTTCATTCATCTCCACCATAAAAGTTGATTGACCAGTAGCTAAATCATCCACAGCTCCCACACGAGTAAAGATGCGATCGCTCACCCCTAAAACAGCAGAGCTTGCCGGAACAAAACTGCCAATTTGTGCCATTAATTGAATCAATCCTACCTGCCGTAAATAACAACTTTTACCACTAGCATTAGGACCAGTTAAAATAATTAAATCCGGCGCCGAATAGGGAGTAATTCCCGAATTATTTTTCTCTAAATTTTTACTTCCCAATATAGCAGTATTTGGTACAAAAAACCCAGCAGGTAAATATTTTTCTACCACCGGATGACGACCTTCAATAATTTTCAATTCTCGGCTATCAACCATAGTAGGACGGACATAATTTTGATAAATTGCTACATCTGCCAAACCACATAAAATATCAAGAGCTGCCACAGCGCGGGAAACATTTCTAATCTCTTCTGCATATTCCCCTACTTCATTTCTTAAATCAACAAAAATATCATATTCCAGCTCATTCAAATCATCTTGTGCCGTTAAAATTCTAACTTCTCTTTCCTTTAATTCCTCAGTAATATAACGCTCCTCATTCGTCAAAGTTTGCTTCCGAGTATAATCATCCGGAGCCAAATTTGCCTTTGATTTAGAAATACTAATGTAATAACCAAAAGCCTTATTATAACCAACCTTTAAATTAGGAATTCCAGTCCTTTCTCTCTCCGTTGTCTCCAAAGAAGCAATCCATTTTTGGTCTTCTTCTGCTAACTTCCGCATCTCATCTAATCGTTCATTTATACCAGGGCGAATTAACCCTCCTTCTTTTAACTTTTGAGAAGGAGACTCAACTAAATTGGAATGAATTTTTTTTCCCAATTCTTGTAATATTGGTGGTATTTTTTGCAACACCTTTAAATAAGGAGAATTACCTTGAGAAACGAAAGTAGAAAGTTCAGGAAGTTTCGTTAAAGAGTCAGCTAAAAAAACTAAATCTCTAGCATTTGCCGTACCAGCACCAGTACGGCCAGTTAAACGCTCTAAATCGTAAATTTGACGTAATACTCTTTGAATATCTTGACGTAGATCATTATTTTGTATCAGCTCGTCAATAGTATCATGTCTAGCACGAATACCCTTCAAACTAAGAAGTGGTTGTTGCAACCAACGTCTTAAAGCACGCCCACCCATTGCAGTACTAGTCTTGTCAACTACCGACAACAACGAACCTTGATAACTACCATCCCGCACCGTTTGAGTAATTTCTAAATTCCGCCGACTCTGGTGATCGAGAATCAAAAAATCTGCCAAAGTATAGCTACGCAAACGTTGTAAAGGAACTTGATTTTCCTTTTGGGTTTCTTCAAGATATTCCAGTAAACCTCCCGCAGCACGCACCCCCAAAGGAAGACGTTCGCAACCGAGACCTTCGAGGGATGCCAGTTGAAATTTCATCAACAGTCGCTCCTTTGCCTCCCCCAAACTAAAAGGTTGTTGTGGGCGCAGAGAATAGCAAAAAGAATGAGGGAGATATTCCGGTAAATGATCCGATCTTTCTCCTGGCCGTAACATAAAACCTATATCTGGTGCTTTAGTCGGAAATAGCACCTCCGAAGGTTGCAAACGCATTAATTCTTGGGTTAGCTGGTCTAAACCTTCAGTTTGAGTCGTGAGAAACTCTCCAGTAGAAATATCCGTGTAAGCAAGTCCCCAATAATTTTTGGCAATAACGACTGCAGCTAAATAATTATTGTAGCGTGCTTTCAGCATTCCATCATCGGTAAGAGTGCCGGGAGTAAGGATGCGAGTAATTTCACGCTTGACTTGACGGTTTTCTTTTTTAGCAATAGCAGAGTCTTCTACTTGATCGCAAACGACCACCGCATAACCTTTTTCTACTAAGAAAGTAGCATATTTTTCTACCGCATGATGAGGTACACCAGTCATGGGGACTCTACCAATTTCTTTGCCAGCGTGTTTAGTGGTTTGTACTAGTTCTAATTCTTGCGCGATCGTAACAGCATCCTGAAAAAAACACTCAAAAAAGTCACCTACTCGAAATAGTAAAAGAGCATGAGAATATTGTTGTTTAACTTCCACATAACGTTGCATCATTTCTGACAGTTTGCTAACGTCAATTTTACTATAATCAGCATTAGTAGGAAGAGAATTTTCTAGTTCCTCTTCTTTGGGTTGTGCAGATTTTGGAGTAGATGTAGATGCGGAATATTTCATAGATATTAAATCGTTTATTGAATTTTATTTAGTCTAATTGTCATTAGACTGTATCAGAAAAATTGTGTGTTACTTTAGATAATAGGAAATAGGAAAGAAATTACAGAGAAATGTCCTTTAGTATAGGAATTACCCACGCCGAACAAGGAACCAGGTTTATTGCTCTGATTATTTTTTGGCACAACCAAAATTGCCCATCATAATCAGGTTTTTGTGTAAATCCTAAGAGAGTAGATGGGAGAGTAGATATTAGTATGATGGGACATCTAATACTTTAAGTGAATGGAATATACTTTTTTATGCCGATACTACCAGTACTTTGAGATTTTTGAAACTGAAAATATCTTAAAACCAACTATTACCAAGGAATACATCATTCTTGGCTAAAAATTAGATGAAATCTAGATACATCAAGAAAACAGCTAATTTAATTGAAAAACATTTCTTAATAACATTTTGACCTTATTTTTAACCTATTTTTTCCTAAAGTCCCACTACCAAATTTGATATTACCGCAAACTCCAAATTAATATAGTCCAATTTAAGGAGGTAAATATTTTTTACGTGTTGCTAAATTTAGGGATGAATATAATTAGGGCGGGCATTCTACCTGCCCAAAAATATAACGAACAACATTTGACCATGAGCATAATTTGTGTCAATGCCTTGAGAATTCATCAGCAAGCCCTAAATAGAAAAAGAGGCCATCATGGTCTCTTTTTGAAAATTCAGATTCTCTTTGTAGCTAAAGGCCTGGAGATTCTCCTCAGAATAGGATTACCCATTTGCATTCCCCAACTATAGGCGTTTTATCTTCCAGGGGCAAAATCTTGAGTCCACTTAAATTCAACACTTTGCAACGTTTAATCTAGAGGTGGTTCTGATTTATATAACTGATATAAAACAGCACTTGTTTATGATATTTCAATATTTACAAACTACTTTTGTTCTAGGTAAAGCATTTACTGGTCTGAGCGATCATCTTGATTCCATCTTTGTACTCTTGTACTGGTCATTTATGAAATAATTACCAGTTTTTTTTAATAGCCCCAACCACTATTCCTATAGTTAAATAATCGTAAATATATGCCTTAATACCATTTATGATGTGACTACTTTATTCCTACTTGAGGGAAAGCGCATATATTAACTCCTAATATTTCAATAGCTTCTCTTGAGTTGACAAATTTTACCACAATTATGACGAATGAATTACTAGCACACTCGAGACTCTTAGATTAGTAAATTGTCAACTAAGTTATAGCTATCTTCAAAGATTTGTTTTATTGGAAAAACTGGTTGACCTATAAAATTTTACTATAAAATTTTAGGGGGAAGCTTTGAACCCAATTATTGGTAATTTAAAGTAACCCAGTATTTGCCCCTTGTTTACCAGTAGCCAACTCTACCTTGACAATTTTTCCACCCATTTTCATAATTCTTTGCTGTTCTTTGAACCAGTTATCATAAGGAACAAGCTTGGTAAAGTAGGTATTTTGTAGTTCTCGTTGGGTACGGATCCGAGTTTGACTAGGAACGCAAGCTGTGATCTTAAACATTCTCATGGTAAAAATTTCTCCTAATATTTGGTCAAGGTTTTCTTATTTCCTTACACTGATTTCTTTGTTACAAATGCGCTTAGAAGCTCTTAAATATATAGTTTATAAAAATATAGTTACACAAGACAGAATATCCTGCATGACAGGTATTTTCTTGACTGTGTGAACTACAACAACTATTATCCCATGCTCAGAGACATCAGGAAGCTGCTTTTCTCATAATGTTCAATAATTTTTCACATTACTATTTGATTAATCCTTTACTGTCGATACTTTATGCATTCCTCTTTTTACAATTTTTCCCTAAAAAAAAAGTGCCTTGATTTTTTGTGCTTTTCAAATGAAAACCGAAGAAAATCGTTATCTATAAAACTTGCTTTTGAGGTATGAGGTATAGGCATAATATTCTACAATAACTATTACATTTATCTCTACCCAATACGGCTTTATAAGATTAAATTTAATTAACTTAATTATAAGGGATACAGACAAAATATGAAATATTTCTTTTCCCTAAGTTTACCTTTTGCTTCTCGTCTTCATCTTGGCCTCTTATCAAAGTTACTCTATATCTGATTAATCAGGATATCAATAATCATTCATATATGCTTTACTGAAATAATCATATATGAATGAATTCTTTTTTTAATATCAGCCTTTTCAGTCCTAAGCTTAATTAATGTTTCTAGAGTTAAGATTTTAGGAAGCTTTTAAATTTATTATAGTATTGATTGATAAATTTTAATAGTCTACCATTTATCAAGAGCGGTTTAATTCCGGCTTGATTAAAAATTTCAGCTCTAGAGCCCATAAAAATATAGCTAAATTGTTTAATCCGAAACCAATACTGTGGCAACGATTTTTCTTTAGCTCCTATTGTTTTTAAGTAGCTTCATAAATAACTTTAATTGACTTTATAGTTAAGTCTAGGAACGAGAGGAACTTGTTAGGAATATGAAGTGGGTACTAAGATTTTTAAATAAATCCCAGTTTGGATCATATGAATTATTCCTTGCTTAAATTGCCTCTAGCTGGTGGCTTGTATCGTCAAATATCGAACATTGCTTCTAGTTTTTTTATTTTAATATCTAAAAACCTTGACTGTTTCTCTTTAAAAAATTCATTCGTTGCTAAAAAACTCTTCGGAGTTTCTCTCTAAAATCATCAATAAAAGTTGAGATACTTTAACTAGCATTGCTTAATTGCTTGATAGTCTCCTTGAGATTGCAGTGTTTTTTGTAGATCATAATAGTGACTATAAGTATTTTCAAATATCTATGACTGACGAACTAAATAATTAGTCTAGCCACATAGAGATTTATATATCAAGAAACTAAGTCAATCAATTTAAGCCAAAAACAGATGATTTTTATGAATCATAAGTCTTTCAACTAATCTGATAAATCAAGATGTTAAAATTACTAAAGGAGCCAAGCACTTAAAAATTTTTATAATTATTTATTATTTAAGTATCAGCCAATTTAACTATACTATTAAACATAAATTCTAGAGATATTAAATCTTGTAGAATATTGAGTATATCCTTTGTACAAATAAACGAAGATATTTAACATTATTTGACTATATTTGACTATATTTATGTAAACTTTTAATCTACCAGATTACTAGCACCAAACACCATAACTCTAGTAAAAAATCCACTAACGTTACTAAATAACCTCAAACTCAAGTCTAACAATATCCAAGGCAGGGAGCCATAGAATAAATGCTAGTGTACTAAAACTTATATGTTCATTCAATAAGCCTTTGGTAATCTAACACTCAATCTAGGTTTCCCTAGCCTAGAAATAAAAAATCAATTAGAACAAAAAAGAAAATCAACTCTTTTTTCTATTTTCTATTTTGATGACTGGTTGCTAAATTAGCTTAAACCTGAGCATATATAGTCAAAGTAAACACCCATTTCCCTGCCAGCATCAGGACCAACTAAACTAGCAGTAACTTCCTTCATAGCTTGAATAGCCTGCACTGTAGCACCAATGGGTACACCCAGAGAATTATAAGTTTCTTTTAGACCATTTAATACGCGCTCGTCTAAAATAGAGGGGTCTCCTGCCAGCATAGCATAAGTAGCATAACGTAGATAATAATCCAAGTCACGAATGCAAGCAGCATAACGACGGGTAGTATACATATTACCACCAGGACGAGTAATATCAGAGTAAAGTAGAGCTTTGGCTACAGCGTCCTTAACTATACCTGCAGCATTAGCGCTAATAGTAGTTGCAGCTCGAACCCTTAATTGGCCTGTTTGAAAGTAGCTAGAAAGTCTACCTAGAGCATCATTATCAAGGTATTTACCTTGAACGTCAGAAGAATTGATAACCGCGGTAATTGCGTCTTGCATTGTTGATTGATTTCCTTAAAATTACTGAATCTGGAAAATTATTAAATAATTAAAGGCCATGAATTTAGATGTTTAATCATAGACTTAAACTTGATATTTCAGGAAGTTTTAAATTGTTCAAATATTCCTTGATCATCAAATTTTATCTAACATCTATTTTTATCTAACATCTATAAAGATATTTAGCCTTAACTCATAGCACCGATAACATAGTCAAAGTAAGTAGCAGCTTCGCTACCTGCTTCATAATCTAAAAGTGAACAAGTGACAGTTTTCATGCAACGAACACCTTCAGCAACAGCTTCAATAGGAGTTCCTAAAGACTTATACATTTCACGAACGCCTACAAGTCCGATCTCTTCAATAGGAGTAACATCACCAGAGACAATACCGTAAGAAATTAAACGCAAATAATAATCAAGATCCCGTAAACAAGTAGCAGTCATCTCTTCACCGTAGGCATTACCACCAGGAGAGACAACATCCGGACGCTTTTGGAATAGTTGTTGACCAGCTTCCTTAATAATTTTCTCACGAGATTCAGTCATAACTTGAGCAATCCTAACACGGGTTTCTCCAGCCTTGACAAAGTCTTTGATTCTCTCTAATTCACCGGGACTCAAATAACGAGCCTCGGCATCTGCATTAACAATTGATTTAGTAACAATACTCATGCTCTCTTCCTATAAAGTTAAGGTAAAAGGTTGCTTGACATACTCCTAACGTTGTCCATAGTCAGGCAACATGGAGTTCTTCGACTCAATGTATTTGAATCATTGTTTATACAGAGGTAATGCCGTCCCTCTGTGTTTTTCTAAAACATTATAGCTTTTATTCCTCGGTTCCTTTACAGGAAAACATGGAATTTATGGCCTAGATCTTAAAAATGAGTTAGCTAGTAAGAAGGAAAAATACTTTCTTACATAACTACCTTCAGCAAGTATTTTGAGGCATTTTGTTCACTTTCTCATTATTTCCTTAATAGTTTGTAATATTTCCACAGAAATTTCTAGTTTTTCGGGCCAAAAATCTCATAATAACTTGACATATGACAAATATTCAAAAACTATTGGTAATATATGCCCTTTTTATTTCATTGGAGGGGGCAGACAAAAGGTCATAGGCCTACTGGTAAGTCAAAACTTATAGTTGTTTGAATTAAGATTGAGACAAAAATTGAGTAGAATAATTTTAAGTCAACTAGAAACTATTTTTCATCATACCTTACAGTTTAGACTTCAGACAAAAAGTCATAAATTTTGTATAAAATGGTGGTAAGATTACTGTAGTAGCTCATTTATTTGGAATAGGAGGAGCTTCGATATATAGATGGTTATCTCGCCCAAAATTGTCAGCAACTAAGGTAAAATGTTGTCGAAGAAAATTAGATTGGAAAGAATTAGAAAAAGATGTTAAACCAAATCCAGAGTTTAAATTGGCAGACAGAGCTAAAAAAATTGGAGTTAATCAACCAGCTATATTTTATGCTTTGAAAAGAATTAAATTTCCTTGAAAAAAACAACTTCGTTATCGGGAAATAAATAGATGAGAAAGGATAAAATATTATCAGCTTTCCCTCTAAATTTTATCAAAAAATCTAGAAGTAAAAGCTTTGTATTTATAAATAAATCAGGATTTGAAGATAATCAAGACTGTATTTATACCTGGTCAAAAAAAGGGAAAAAAGTTTATGGCGAGCAAGAGGAAAAACGAGGTAAGAGAGAAAATTTAGTAGCCGGGAGAAGAAAAAAGGAAAAAGATTTAATAGCACTAATTAGATTTAAATGATCCCTAAATACCGTGGTATTTGAAAAATGGTTAGAGCAACATTTATTACTACCATTAACAATTCCTAGTGTACTAATTATGGATAATTTACCAGTTCACAGAAAAAACCTTATTAGAGAAAGTGCTGATTAATTTTTTTAGTCATAAAAATCTCAAAATTCCTAGGGGTAAGAATTAGAGTTCGAGACAGTATCTCAAATTTGTACCTCAATAAATAATAAGTAGTTGACAAAGATTTAGCAATTGCTGTATATTTGAGGTGTTAGGTATAATATATGAAACTCATCTCTACTTAAGGTTTAGAAAATTTATACCAATGTCAAGTAATTGCAAAAAATATCATTTGGTTTATTCTATCCAGGTAAAATTTTTTTATTAGAGGGTAAATTCAATTAAAAGAATAATGAAAACCTATACATATATCATCTAGTAACTAAGCAAGGTTGATACTGATAACTAATAAATGAAATGACTAAGTTGAAGTCAAAGGTAAAAAGTAAGATATGAAAAAAAAGTCAGGTATCTTGCTTCCCAAACTTCTGTTGATAGATCAAAAAAACGCGAGGTAAAATTAACCACTCGCGTTTATGAAATTCACAATAGATTAAAACCTCATTGTTAGACTTTGTAATACTTTTGATATCTTCCCCAGTTGGAACGGAGGGTGTGAGCTTTATCATAATTATATGTAACCGAAGCTCAAGGGCGGGTTGAAGTTTTACAGAATGCTGCAATTAAACTCATGCAGCAAGACTTGATACTAATCTTACCCTTACTTCCACGTCTTTTTTTTTATTTCAGACTGCCCGCCCGCGACTAATTAAGTATATTATAACATATTTATTCAAAAAAAATAACTAAAAAGTCGCCGGCTTATGGGGGAAGCTTTAAACCCAATTCTTCGGTAACTGATACTAGATATCCGATCTAGAGCCAAGAAATCAAAAATTTACTCCAAGATATTTAGGAAACTGCTGCTACTACCTTTTCATCTAAAGTTGTAGCAGTCAAGCTTTCATAAGTTGCACGCATTTTCAGACCAACTAAAACTTGGAATAGCCCACTACCATTATTAGAACCTGGATAGTCTTGATGTTTCATCATTGCATGAGTCATTTCACCATAGTATTTAGTAGAAGTATTGCTGAGATGTCCTTCAACGTAGATCATCTCTTCGAGGTTATCAAAGTTACCATCTACTTCTAATATAGAAACTTCATTGCCATCATAGGAGTCTGGCCCATAGAACATCTTAATTCCAGGATAAGAGCAAGTAAGTTTTCGTCCACAAGGAATCCAGTTAATAGTAGATCCTTCATCAAACAGATAAACTGGATCGAAATTTTTGACTCCTTCACGTTGAATCAAGCGTACCCGTAGAACCTTATGTTCCTGGTCATTAGGAATCAGCTTAGTGGGCAAAACTTGAATGACCACATCTGCATGAACTTTTTGTGGATCAATATAGGATTCAAAGTCGGGACGACGGGCATTAATAGAAGCTAGAACATCTTCGTAACGGTGGCCTCTTTCTGCTAGATCGCGCTTGATTTTCCAAGCAATTTTAACTTCATCACCAATATCTAGATAGACACTAAAATCAATGAGCTCTCGTACACGCTCATCATAGAGAGGATGAAGGCCCTCAATTACTATAATATGATTAGGATGAATTTTTTCTGGTGGGTCAATCATGCCAGTTTCGTGGTTATAAATTGGCTTATCGATGGACTCAAGATTTTTAAGAGCTTTAATTTGCTCGTACATGAGGTCAAAATTATTAGCTCTTGGATCCAGGGCAGTAATTCCTGTTTCCTTACGTTGCTTACGGTCTAGACTATGATAATCGTCCAGGCAGATAACTGTAACGAATTCTGGTCCAAATACATCTGTAATTCGGCGCAAAAAAGTAGATTTTCCGCATCCAGAATCTCCGGCAACTCCAATTAAGACTACTTTATCTGGTTTTTTCACAATAATTTCCCTTTAAGACAAAACAAAGTTTACTGACATATTCAATGGTTTCTTTCTGGATGAGTCTAGGCTTATTAGTTAGTCCAGGACAAATTCCTCAGTATTTCTGGAGCCGATATAAAGTATTGTTACCTTTAAGCAAAACTATATTTATAGTTTGAAAATCAATTTCAGCCACTTTTTCAACTAGATCTCCATGATGAGAGAATTAAGACTTCCTAGGGAAGTAAGCTTTATTAATAGATAAGTCCAATAAATTTGCTCTACATCAAACGACTTCAGTCAAGAGGGTGACTTTGCTACAGGGTAAAATTCTGAAACAATCTCCTATCTTTGGAGTCTTGGACAGACCTTGAAGCTATTCACTCTAAGTTTTTATTACTAACTTTTGTAAAACATCATATCAGAATAGATAGGATCTTCCCTACAAGGATCAAAGAAAATAAAAGCTTTATCTAAAATATATTCTGTAGAAATATGAATGGCAGTCAGAAGGTGTTTTTTTTTTGTCTTATGTCAAAGAGGCCAAATAATCCTTAATTTTTGACGAAAAAATCAATTAAAGATACATAAGAATATAGATATTAGTTATGAGTTTTCAGATTACTATTGAGCCTTTTAAATCATAATTGGGAAATTCAGTACTTTTTAGATGAAGTTGGGGTCTTGATAACTGATTATTTGCAACACATTAGTGACAAAGTCTACATTGACTTTTGATCAACTGTTAAGTTAGAAAAACCATGAGAAATGATGACTACTCTGGGCTTTATATGTTATGTAAAGTCGTTATATTTGATTTTATTACTTCAAGAATAAATCAATGGCGAGTAGCTCTGGAAGTTAGACAAAAGAATTTTTTTTTGCCAAGAGTCAAAAATACCAGCAAAAGATACTTATAGTTGTTTTAATTAAGATTGAGACAAAAATTGAGTAGAATAATTTTCAGTCAACTAGAAACTATTTTTCACTATTCCTTACAGTTTAGACTTCAGACAAAAAGTCATAAATTTTGTAGAAAATCGTGGTATGCTTACCGAAGCATCTCATGTATTTGGGATAAGAATAGCTTCGATATATAGATGGTTATATCGCCCAAAATTGTCAGCGACTAAGGTAAAAAGTCGTCAAATAAAATTAGATTGACAAGAATTATAAAAAGATGTAAAACTAAATCCATAGTTTAAATTAGCGGACAGAGATAAAATTTTTGGAGTTAATCCTACAGCTATATTTTATGCTTATAAAAGCATAAAATATCCTTGAAAAAAAATAAATTCATTATATAAAAATAAATATATAAGAAAGAATAAAATATTATTAGAAACTACGAAATTTTATCAAAAAAAATTGTAAGCAAAAGCCTTGTATTTATTGGAAATTCAGGGCTTGAAGATTATCAAGACTGTATTTATGCATGGTCAAAAAAAGGGAAAAAATTTTATGGATAGCAATATATAAAACGAGGTAAAAGAGAAAATATAGTAGCGGTGAGAAGAAAAAATGAAAAAGATTTAATAGCACCAATTATATTTAAACTAACCCTAAATACCGTGGTATTTGAAAAATGGTTAGAGCAACATTTATTACTATCATTAAAAATTCCTAGTGTACTAATTATGGATAATTCACCAATTTATAGAAAAAAGGTTATTAAAGAATTAGTATAAGCAGGGAGTCATAAATGACTATTTTTGCCAAAATACTCTCCTGAATTAAATGACATAGAACATGATTTTAGTGCATTAAAAAGTGCTAGAATGTATTCACCCATCAATACATCTATTGATTAAATTATTCGTAATTATTGTGCCAAATAGTGTCTCATTCTTATTTAAAAGAACTATAATTGTTAACAAAAGTAAAATTCTTGTCGGTGAAAAGTTTGTATTCACCAAACAAACAGAAAAGTCAATAATGACAAATCAAATTGCACTTCGTGTAAAAAATCATAGTAGGATACTATTACATTTATGTTAAAAAAACTCGAACAACTGTATAGCAATTGAAAAAACTGAAAAATGATCGGTTTGACTTATCCCAATAGTTTTGTCCTATGGGAGATATTTTAATCAGATCATAAAATTAGGAAAACAAAATTTTCAGCGTTAAACCTATAAAATTTAAAGTTCAAAAGTGCTGGCCATTACTTCATAGTATCTTAAAAAACACTTAATTACAAACTTCATCATCTCTTGGCAATATATTTGATATGATGGAAAAGCAAATAATGAAAACTGATATGAGATTGGGCGTAAAAACTAACACAGAATATAGTAATCGTACTTTTGTCTATGAAGTAGAAGGTCTACGTCAGAGTCAAACTGCTGGCGAATTAAATAACCCTATTCGTAGAAGTGGAACTGTCTATATTACAGTACCTTATAGTCGTATGAATCAAGAAATGCGACGAATTACAGGGATGGGGGGAAAAATTCTCAGCATTAAAACTTTGAACGAACACTCTGAAGCTAATAGTCAAAAAACTAAGACAAAACAAAAAACTAAACCTATGACTGAAGCGAAACCTCGTCGTTCTGAGAAGAAGAGTGTTCCTGTAAACACCTATCGTCCAAAAAATCCTTTCATCGGTAAATGCCTTTCAACTGCTGAGTTAGTCAACGAGGGTGGGGAAGGAACTGTTCGTCACCTAGTATTTGACCTTTCTGGTAGCGATCTGCACTATCTAGAAGGTCAAAGTATTGGTATCATTCCACCAGGAAAAGATGCTAAAGGTAAAGCTCACAAGTTAAGGCTTTACTCCATCGCTTCTACTCGTCATGGCGATCATCTTAATGACCAAACTGTGTCTTTATGTGTACGGCGTCTAGAATATAATCACCCAGAAACAGGTGAGAGAATATATGGTGTATGTTCTTCTTATTTATGTGGTATGGAAGAAGGCGCTGATGTAGCTATTACTGGGCCTGTTGGTAAAGAAATGTTGCTACCTGATGATGAAGATGCAACTATTATTATGATTGCTACTGGTACAGGAATTGCTCCTTACCGCGCTTTCCTATGGCGGATGTTTAAGGAAAGGGAACAAAATCCTGATTATCAGTTTAAAGGTTTAGCTTGGCTATTTTTTGGTTGTCCCTACACTCCCAATATTCTTTACAAAGAAGAGCTTGAAGAGCTGCAACGTGAATTCCCTGACAATTTCCGCCTAACTTATGCTATTAGTCGGGAACAAAAGAATAAAGATGGTGGTAAAATGTATATTCAGCATAGAATTCAAGAAAATGCTGAAGAGTTGTGGCAATTAATTCAAAAACCAAATGCTCACACCTACATCTGTGGTCTCAAAGGTATGGAAGATGGCATTGATGAAGGAATGTCTGCTGTTACTGGTCAGTTTGATATTGATTGGGGTGACTATCAGAAGAAATTGAAGAAAGAAGGTCGCTGGCACGTTGAAACTTATTAATATCCAAGTGCTCAGGAGTATAATATAATACTTTTGCATTCATAAAAAAACTAAAAAATGAGTGAAGGAAGTCAGCCTGGGTAGATGATTACCTGTTTTAATCACGGTACATTGTACCGATAGAGATAGAAACGGGTATCGTAATTATGATAACGGCTATCGTAACATTATCTAGAAAGATTTGCCGACTACACCCATCACTTTAATGGGTGATGTCATACAGACCCAAGGTGGATAGCTTTAAGGAGGTTAAATAATAATTATTTGTGATCACAACAACAAATTCTGCTAGCATAATGGTTGGTTTAAGTTACTAGAAGATGGGGACAACTTCATCAACTGAAAACATACAGAGAAAGCTTAAATGTCAGCGGTATGTTAGCTAACCATAAACTACCCCAGCCAATAGGCTGGGTACAGATAAAGATTTTATGAATTTAGGCCACAGTTTAAATATCAAACTCAATAGTACGGTTCTAATTTAGTAGTAGTTGACAAGTCTTTTCTGTAATCAAAAACTTGCTCTAAGTCTGATTATTTATAAAGATATACTATTAATTCTGAGAATCTTTAAGGGCAAAAAATGTGGTATATTTGTTGAGTCTGATCAATCTAAATGCAAGTATAAAGATTTAGAATACGGTCATCTTGACCGTTAATACCTTTGAAGGTTTTACTGCTGTACTGACTGATAGAAGCAGTAAGTAAACATTAAAATGTCACTAATTTTGATGTTTTATATCAGTTTCATGAGCCAGATAAAAATTTCCTAGATATTTTTTGTATTTAGGCTAGTGATAAATATCTCAAATTAAATTAATCTAGAATCATAATTTAGGAGAAAAAAAATGAAATTTGGCAATCTTGCTAAAATTGCTGCTGGTGTTGCTGGTGTTGCTGCTACGGGTTATGGTGTTAAAAAAGCTGTAGACTATTTTAAGAATCGTGATCCAGAAGAATCTGATCCTGATGCAACTGAAGACGCAGAAGTAGAACTAGAGGAAGATGATATTGCTTTTGCTAATGTGGAAACTGAGTCGGTACAGCCTTTCCTCGACGCCTGTTTTGGTGCTGAAGGTCGTTATGTTCCTACTCGTCCACCCAAAATGTTTGAATATAAAGAACAACACTATATGGTAATTTGGGCTTACGATAATGAGAAAGAAAAAAATCAATTGATGGCTTTCCAATATGCTGAGGATGGTCGGCACATGGTTGCTAGCGTAGGATATACTGCTGATGCTACTGACTATAATGTTAATTTGGATGGGACAAATTTAGCTGTGGAAATTAGTGGTAATGGGGAACAAATTACATCAGGGCAAGGTGAAACTGATGGTACAGAGGAAGTTGATTTAGTCCCGGTTGGGTAACTTTATTGTCAAAAATTTAGTAGGTGGCAAACGGTTCCATTTCAATATTTACAGGACTTACGCAAAATATAAAGTGATATACCAAATGTAGATTAAATCTATACTAGATACTATGGTTTTGCGTAAGTCCTAGTTTAGTAACTGTATTTAAGGTTTACTCTCGTTTGTCTTTTTAGGGAGTAGGGATAAATGGGAATTTATAGATAAGCTCCTCAGAAGAATTATGCCTAAATTTTGTTGCCCAAGTTTTGCCTAAAGTGCTGACTTATATGAGCTTTTTGGATATATAAGCTAACATTTTTTAGACTTTCAAGGATAAAGCTTTTATATCTCAATGCTTTAAGAGTTAATCAGTTAGCTCTATTGATACGGCAAAAAAATCTGTTGATTTCAGAACATATTTTTTTGTCAATATATACTTTTTAGATGTTAATACCATAGGATTATTATTATACTCATATTTTTAACTATTAGACCTCTCCAAAAATAAACAATAAAATCAATTAGATTAAATCTGTTCTTTTCAGAGTTATATAATTCCTATGGTTATTATGGGCAAAATGTTGTTAGTACTAGTGTCTAATTGCATAAATTAATATACTTATTGAGCTCATAAAAAAGCCTGGAAGTCAAGGAATACCTAAAATTTATATTACTAATTTTGGCAAATAAACACTAGAATATAGGCTTAATTATGTTTCAATACTAAGTTATATTAATGTAACCGGATTTGATATTACTTATCCCTATTGTCTATTTCCTCTTTTCTGGAGTTCTCTATTTAATAACAATTTATTTTGGTTCTACTAAATATTCAAACTCTTGCTACATCTTCTTGAGATTAGGTGGAGAAGTTGCATGTAACTTCTGTAAAAAATAAGGTTTGACGGAATAAGATATGTTCAAGCTTTACTTTTTTTTATTAAAAACATTGCTTTCACTTACTTATTATTTAATAACTTCTTTGGTAATTGGCATTATTTAATTAATGTAAACTATCGTCAAAAGTTCCTAAAAATTAAGTTTTACATGATATAAAATTAAGTGCTATTAATTAGACATAATAAAAATGCTTTTCTAAAAACAAAAATTTATTCTTATTCCCAGTTATCTAAAATTTTCCCACAGTGGATATTCAAACGGACATGATTATAATACTTCATTATGATTTAGGTAAAGTAAGAATTAAAACAATCTAGAAGATTAGCAAACTGATTGATGTCTGGCTGTGAAATAGTGTTTCTATTGAGCCAAAATGCTTCTATGCCTACATTAATTGCACCCTCATAGTCAGCAGTCAAACTATCTCCAATATGCAGAGCTTTCTCAATAGTAAAATTACATTTTTGTAAGGCAGCAGTAAAAATTTTCTGATCTGGTTTTGCTGCTCCTACTTCTGTAGAAATAGTAATATCAGAAAAAAAATCTGCTAATTTCAATGCTGCTAAGACTGGGTATAGTCGGGAATCAAAATTAGATAAAACTGCTAACTTGATTCCATTTTCATGCCATTTAGTTAAGGCTGGTTTGACATCAGGATAAACAAACCAAGGGGCACCAGTAGCAAAATAATCGTATAGTTGCCCAAAAAAGCTCCTAAAATTAGAAAACTGCTCGAATACTCCTACTTTTTTATAAGTTTCGGCAGCGACTTGACACCACCATTCAAATTCTAAGTCTAGTATTTTTGCAGATTCTGCTCCAGGAAATGCCATCGGTGGCGCTGCTTTAAAACTATCAAAAAAAGCTTGATTAACGGCAGAGGGAGAAACGTCTACTCCCCACTCAATAGCGAATTTTTGATAAACTTCGCCTACGGTATCGCGTACACCAAACAAGGTACCGACAGCATCAAACAAAATGATTTTAGTCATGTTTTCAGAAGTAATAAGCAAGAAGTAAGAAGTAAGAAGTAATAAGAAAAAACGAATGAGTTATCAGGAGACCTTATAGACCTGATAGTAAATCCTGAATAGGATTAATCATCCAGTTGAAAGCAACTTTAATCTGATGCTCTAAGGTTGGCAATCTATATAGATAAACTAAACGCCTTGCCATATATGCTATTTGACCATCTAGTTTAATGCCTAAACTGGTAAGGGTGGCATTATCAAGTCCCAATGCCATCATTTCACCTAATGCTTGATAACGGAATGGTAATAGAGGTCGTCCAGTTAAAGATGCCCAGATATTCCAGGCGACATAATCTGATTGTTGTATTGCTACTTGAGCAGTGGTAGGAACTTTTTGCCCATCTGCATCTTGGCAGTCTGCTAAATCTCCAATAGCAAATATTTTCTGATTGTCTTGCACTTGTAGAGTTGCACTAGTAATAATTTGTTGACGTTCATTTTTTGTTAATGGTAATGACTCCACTACTGGAGCAACTTTTGTACCAACTGTCCATAAAACGATATCTACGGGGATAGTGTCAACTTGCTCTTGATATTTTAAGGAAATTTGAGTGGCTTCTATTGATTCTACTTCGGTTTCTAAGTCAATCCAAATATTTTTTTCTGACAATGCTTTAGTAGCACTTTCTCGGTTAAAGTCTGGGGATGTTCCCAATATCATGTTATTGCGTTCGACTAGTCTAATTCTACCTTTTTCTTGTAAACGGTCTGCTAATTTACAAGCTAGTTCTACTCCACTATAACCACCACCGATAACAGCAATTCTGATTTTCTCACGCTCAGATGCTTCTAAAACTCGTAATTTTTCTTGAAGACGGTAAGCATCGTTAACTGTCCGGAATGGAATAGCGTATTCGGCAGCACCAGGCACCATTTCTATGGGTGTTTCGCCTCCCATGGCTAAAACGAGACGATGGTAACTGAATGCTTGACCATTTTCTAGTTCCACTTGTTGTTGGTTGAGGTCTATTCCGGAAACAACACCTTGACAAAAGTGAATATCAGTGTTTGCTAATAATTCTTCAAATGGTGGAGCAATTTCCCAGGTTTGCAGTTCCCCGGTGACTAGTTCGTATAATAGTGGGGCAAAAAGAAAGCGATCGCGTTTGTCTATCAAGATTATTTCAGGTTTTTTTGATGACTCCCAGGGAAACTGGATTAAGCGAAGGGCGGTATAAAGTCCGCCAAAACCACCACCGAGAATACAAATGCGTTGAGTTTTTTCAGTCATAGTTAGAGTAGGAAGTTAATTTTAAGTTACTTCTTTATAGGATAGCAATATCGGGAGGAAGAAGGAAGGGAAAGGAAGCAAGAAGGAAATATAAATAATTGTACAGTGGTTTTTATGATTAGTAGAATATAGTAGGGACGTTACATGGAAGGTCTGTAGAAGTCCCTAATTTTGGTTTCCATTGTTAATATAATTATCAAAATGATCAAGTTCAAGGATAAAAGTTTTGATTTCAGCAATTTTTAATAATAAGGATACGAAGTCAATTGGGCAAATAATGCCATAATGTAGGGAATATTATTGATATTGGTAAGGCTAAGCATGGGTAATTTAGTATTAAAATTATGGCTGATTTGAGAAGTTTATGAAGTTAAATAATGGAGAGATAAAACAGATTAGATTTTTTTCTAATATCCATCAGCAAATTTCCTTAATCTTCATCTTCATCTGGGGGTCTAGTAATAATATCAAACAAAATTTTTGCTAAATCATTTTTCTCATCAATTTCTTGAACTTCTTCACTTATTGATTTAGCTTTTACCAAGTCTCCCATCTTTGCTATAATTAATCCTGAAGCAGCATAAGCTGTAATAAATAGATTAATTTGTTGTTCATTTTTCCGGCTAGCTAATATACTTTTTACCTCCTGCCAATCTGAGGGTAAATTTTCTCGTTTTTTGACTTCAGCCATTACTTTGTGTGCCAATTTAAGGGACATTTTCATGTTGTTTTTATAGAAAAAATAACGATAAGCACCTATCAAAATATCTAGATTTCCATCAGTCTTAGCTAAAGCTTGATTAATATAATTTTCTGATGTTTCTGTATCTTCCCAATTTTCGATAGCTAACATCAATAAACTTTTGATTTCTTCAGGCACATCATACCAGGAAAACTTATTTTGTTGAACTTGCATTTGTTTCAGATAAATAAGATAAATAATATAGATAATAATTACCTTAAACTAGAAAAAATTGAAAATCTGCTAATCTTAATAAGATTTTTATTTCTGTAGGTTGGGTTGAACTTAAAAAACCCTACAGATAGATAGGAATAGGCAAATGCCTGAGGACATTTTTCTTTTGCCTATTCTCTATTCTCTATTCTTTTCCCACCTAAATTCCTCACTCCAAAACAAAGGATGTAATGCTATGGTTCAAATGAACAAAGTCATTTCATCAAGCATAATGCTCCAATACTTCCTTGGGCAGGAAATTATAACTAATTTTGCTTGAAGCTCATTTGGGTTTTCTGTCTGCACTTCCAAGGTTTGCCTGTCCGAAACTTTTTGGCTCAGGACTTACGCAGCAACCCTATATATAGCGTAGTTTTCGGAATTATTTCAGATATTACCCATACAATTAGTGTCTTGGCGTAAGTCCTGTATACTGAAGATGTTTCCATATTAAGACTAACTCTAATATCTAAAATTAGTATGTTTATTCCTATAGGTTTTGAACAAAAATCAATTGTCACTTTCCAAGGTCGTATGGTTTACTACACCAATGACAAAACACCCTGGAAAACTGAGAATGACAAAAACGACTTACCGACTTTGGTATTCTTTCACGGTTTTGGTGGGGGTTCATCTGCCTATGAATGGTCGAAGGTTTACCCTGCTTTGGCCTCAGAGTACCGTATCCTCGCTCCTGACTTAATTGGGTGGGGGCGTTCGGAACATCAGGCATTAGATTATAAAGTAGAGGACTATATTACAACAATTATCGAGTTTTTAGAACAAACTTGTCAAGCTCCTACCAGAGTTATTGCCTCTTCCTTGACTGCAGCAATAATGGTGAGAGTAGCGATCGCTCGTCCAGAATTATTCAAGTCTCTAATATTGACAACTCCTGCAGGTCTATCCGAATTCGGCGCAAATTACACCCGTAGCTTTTTTGCTCAACTAGTAAGTACGCCTATACTAGATCGTTTTATTTATAATGCTGGGGTTGCAACTTCAGGAGGAATTAGAAATTTTCTAGAAACCAGACAATTTGCTAATCCTACTTTAATTTATAATGAAATTGTGGAGGCATATTTAGAGTCAGCAATTCAACCAAATGCTGAATATGCTACTTTATCTTTTGTGCGGGGAGATTTGTGTTTTGACCTATCTTTATATATAAATCAATTAACAATTCCTACGGCAATTATTTGGGGTAAAAAATCCCAGTTTACTAGTCCAGAAATAGGTCAACGTTTAGCTGATTTGAACCGTCAAGCTGTGGTGATTTTTCAAACATTAGATAATGTGGGTTTAACTCCTCAACTGGAAGTTCCGGCGGTGACTATTGGGTTGATTAAAAAGTTTTTGAAACAGTTAGATGAAGTTCCGGTTAGTATTGTCTAAGTATTTCAATAAAATATTTTTTCAGTGATTAAACTAATAGGTTTCTCTGCTTAAATATCCGGTATTATTCTTTGTGTATTCAATTAAATTTAAATTTTCAGATAGCCTTTTGCTACCTATTTTTTTAACATAAAATCACAGAAATTAATTATGATGTAGGAATGTTGCATCCAACATTTCTACAAAGTTATTTTTGTCCAAAAAAACTTCTCTTTTTCAACTTCTGAATTTGGCTGGAAAATAGGCTAGGAACTTATATTTTACAATCCCTAAAATCTTCAATATTTATGGCACTTTCTTCGACGCCCTGCAATGTAATTGAAAGTTGGTTGGCACTAATTCGAGTATCATTACCTATTTGAGAAATAGTTAACTGCTGGAAACTTAAACCATCACCTAAACCAATAACATCTATTCCATCTTCAAAATCAGTAATAATATTGTTCCCATCATTAGACCTGAAATGAAAGTTATCGCCACCAACTCCACCAATGAGAATATCATCGCCAAAATCACCGTATATCAGGTCTGCTCCTGCACCACCATTGACGATGTCGTTACCCTTGCCTCCACAAAGCATATCATTGCCCTCGTTACCAAAAACAATATCATCACTGCGGTTGCTATATATTAAGTCGTTAGTGACAGAGCCAATTAAATTATCCTTTTCATTAGTAGCAATAATAGTATTGGGAGTAATTACTCCTTGAGTTTTTTCCCAAACATGTTCTGCGACTTCTCGCCCTAGTGCCCTCCCATTGAGATCCCCATCTTCAAAGTGGATACCGCCGTAAATACGAGATATACCAGCCTGATCAGAAGCTTCGCTAAAAGTATTCCACTCAAGAGTTACAGGCACTTTAGGTGTGATACCTGGTTCAAAAACAGACTCGCCTACCTCAAAAGTTATGCCACCACCAAAATCATCGCTACCAGTAAACCGTTTGAGAATTTCAGCTCCTGCAGCACTGAAACTGCTATGACCTGATATATACTCAGCAAAAGGAGGTGAAGGCTCCTCTCCAGGGGCTTGATAAGTAAGGAAATTAGTTGCAAGAATAGTTGCAGTTCCTTCTGTAGGATCCTTCCAACTATCAATAGCAAAACCACCAAGCTCTGGATTAAATTCTCCAATTAAACCTTGTGCTCCGAGTTCCCGTACTACTCGCACGGGACGAGCATAGTCGTAGAAAACTTTAGATCCCCAGGCAGCAATGCCAGCATCAAATAATGCATTGCCCAAACTAAAGAAGAGTTTCACATCTTCATCTAAAGTATGATTATCTCTGGCTGAGATAAATTCTCCAAAATTCATCCAGGTTCCCGGAGGGTAAGATGTACCATGGCCGTCTTCCCAAAATTCAGCAATTAATTTTTGCTCATCAGTTAAGTTGGCGCGAACGTTGGCAATATTTTCTGCTTGTGCGATAAATTCAGGGTTGATAATAGTTCCAACAATATCTTTGCTAATTGCGACAACAGAGCCATCTGGTAATGTAATTGTACTTGCATCTAAGTCAACCTCGCCATCTACAAGCAAGAATGGTTTTGGTGGTTGGGGTCGTATTTTTTCAACTGATATAGAACTGAAGGGGATGACTTTTCCCCATTGAGGTGTGAGGAATGTTTGTATTCGATCTTCTTCACCGGGCTCGGCATCAATGGGAACTGGTTCTGGGGTCCAGCGCTCTATATTAATGGAACTTCCTGGAAAATTAATAGGTTCATAGCTGCTAATATCAGAATAGGGGGTACCGTCGCCATTGGGATCATCCCCGAGTTGATTTGAACCGTCGTTGGACCGGAATCTTAATAGTGCTTCGGCAGAGACGTTACCAATACCAGCAGGGGTAGTAGTATCAGTAGTAGTATTGTTGGTTTCTAGGTCTAATTTGACCATTAATTCATTGAAAGTTTCTACTTGAGCGGGGAATAATTCTGACAATACCCGGTAAGCAGCAAAACTCATGGCTTGAGTTTTATTAAAGTTGGTGTTTTCGGATAGGGGGCGTTGTAAGTCATCTCCCAACTGAGTTCCTATAGCTAATGGATCATAGGCACTCCAGGCATCATACATGGCTGTATGTACCATTGCATAAGCACGAGAGGCAATGGTTGGACCGGAGACGGAGTTTATGACTGCTTCTTGGGCTAGTTCATCCCATAGTCGTGAAATAGTAGGCAAAGGATTTTCAGGTGTGACAACTGGGACTTCAGGGTTGAGGATAGGATGTATATGGTTAAATTTTCCATGATTCGGAATTGGCTGTTGTTGTAAGGGTGACTCCATGATTTTGTTTTTAGTATAAAGAATAAATGATTTTAATTAGGGCTTGCAGTTCAGAATGTTTGAAAGCTTGCTATTAACACCTTTTATATTACAATAATATTATTTCCGGTTCAATAGTTACAGTTTTGGGAAAAAAGCCAGAAAACATAAGAAAACTAAGGGCTGGGGTGTGTTTGCAAATTCTAAAGTAAAACTGTATTTTTTTTTGTATACAATAATTACATTGGTTTCTGAGTCAATATTAATTTTTGCTAAGTTTGAGGGGATATAGGAACTTGATCAAATATGGTTGACGCAAAATTATGGTGAAACGATGGCGAAAGGAGAATAAGTTGTTTGTTATTGTTCAGAAGAACGACTGAATGAAATTATTGAGCATGATCAGGAAAATGGGGTGAATATTTTTAATCCTCATACCTATATTTTGGGAGATGGAGCTATGAAAACTATTGATTTTGAACAGTTAGAATTTAAGCAAAAAGTAGACTGTTATGGTTTATTAAATTCTGGCAAAAAGGCTTGGTTGGAGACCATCGAAAAAAATATTAGAGTTTTGCGATCGCAACTTTTGCAGTTATGAGGTACATTTGCGACTTGCCTAAATTTCTTTTCAAAAGGGGAACTTTTTGTGGGCTCCCCCGCTTCTGATAGCAGTTGTCCGGCACGGTAGACCACTGTAGGGAGGTTCCATGGAATGTCTCTACAAGGTTTTGCTTATGGCCATGTAGTTCATCAATTAAGTAGGGCTCTCAGGAAATATCACAGCCTTATTTTGATCAAAATAAGTTGGTTTTACCTATGTCTGCTTTAGTGGCATCAGGATCAAAATAGAACTTGATGAATACTATCAACAACCCCCTCGATAAAATTTACTGCATCATTAACCATATCTTCATCTATAGGCCAACGCTCTCCTATATTATAGCTAGGATCTATGTCAGCTTCATGAGCAATTTTATTCCTACGTTCTACTATAAAACTAAGCTGTTCTTTAATTTGTTTGATATCTTCTGACTTAGGTTTACCCATTTGAGCACCAACTTCGTCCCATAATTTTTTGTCTGAAATAAGTCTAATCCCATCAGCTATTTTATCTGGTTGCTGAAAACTCTTGTATCCAAGACTTTTGCGAATTTCCTGCTCTAGCCAAGAATTACCATTTAACTTATTAAGCATCATATCAGAAATAGGTTGAGTTAGAGATTTCACTGTATGAGACTGCTGTAGAAACTCATCACCATAGTTTTGTAGAAACTCATCTTCCAGCCAAGATCCGATATCTATCGCTAGCATTCGGTCTTGACGAGCAGCACCAAGGGAAACTTGAAAGCGAGCAAAAGCTGATTGTTTGCTAGACTGAGGTTCAGAACGTCGGCCTTGATAAATTTCCAACATTCCTAAAGTCACGACTTCGTGAATATAGTAGTCTAAAGCGCTGACTGCAAGAACTAAAGCTGCTCTGAGAATATCTGATAGATATAAAGTATTAGTAGCTTGAGTTTTGAGTGAATTGTGAAGGGCTATCAATTCTCGAACGCGATGAATGCTAATATTAAACTGATTGAGTACTGACTGCATGGGAAGTGGTTAGTCCAATAATTTTTTCTGCCAGTTGTGAAAAGGTTTCTCGAAATTCTTTTTGTTTGTTTTGATTATTCCGCAAAACAACTCCTGTTTGGCCTAACTGTTCAGGTGTCAGAGCATAAACTGGTGTTCGGTGTTCTTGAGATAGTGCAATTAGACTATTGAAGTTAGAAATTTTTGTTAAGGTGTAATTATCTTCTATTCCTTGACTACGATAAACTGTTTTTTCTAACAACATTTGATTTTGTTCTAATACTGGAGCTAGTTTATTAGAAACAGTGTTTTGTATTTTCTCAATCCATATTTGAAAAGCAGCAGTTTCTTTCCCACGTATAATTCGATAGTTTTGAACAATAGTTCCGAGAAAACTTAAATTGACATCAGGAAAAGGATAGTTAGCATCTTTGAGAATTGGAAGTGAACTTGCTTTCTTAGCCCAAGCATGCCACTTTGGCATCACTTTTGTTAGAGAGTCAATTGCCATCAAAGAGAAAAAATCAGCAGTAGTAGGAACTAAGAAAAAATTACTGGTCATTAATAAATTCTGATTAATTGAGCCTAAGCTGGGACTCATATCAATTATAATATAGTCAGCGTTATATTTGAGTGCAGTTTTATTAAATAAATCAGTCAAGGCACCTGGTACGTTTTTAAGAGCTGCTATTGAACCACTTAATTCTTGAGCAATACCCAGTGTTACTTCGTATTCGGCAAGTCCAACATGACCAGGTAGTATAAACAATCTTTCCTGACCTATGATCGGAATACAGTCAATTGCTTCAATTGCTCTTGGTTGTGCTTCAAAAGCTGGAGCTAAACCTGTCTTTATATTTGAACCTGTATTATAAATTGTTTCTATTCTTTTTTCGTCGTCCTCAGTTCCTTCTCCCAAGCTGACTCCAGTCAAATTACACTGTGGGTCTGTATCGGCAAGGATAACTGTTTTACCTTTTGAAGCTAACATCCAGCCTAAATTAAAGGCAGTTGTAGTTTTGCTAACTCCACCTTTATGATTAAATAGGGCAATTTTTTGAACCATTGTAAATCACCTTTTCTTCAATACATTTGAGTATACCATGAGGGTAGCACAATAGAGTTGTTGGGAAATCAGGTAAAATAAAGTGCTTGTTGGGTTTTTCTGTAGTTCTACCCAACTTATATTCTGCTAGTAGGTTTGGTTGACGGACAAAACCCCGCCACAATAAAACGTTTTTTACTGTATATAATAATTAGTTGGGAATTTTGAAGCTAGCGGTCATTTTTCCAATTCTCCTTGGCCCAATTCTGAGATAGGTACAAAATATGAATCTGCGTAAAGGTGAAATATTACAATTATATCAACGAGGTAAACGAGAATTTCAAGGGTTTAATCTTAGAGGTCTATCTTTTGAAGGAAAAAATTTGTCTGATGCAGATTTCAGTTTTGCTGATATTCGAGGTACTAATTTTCGTGGGGCCAATCTAACTGGGGCTAGGTTTTGTGGAGCTAAGGCAGGATTACAGAAACGTTGGGTTGTAGTTTTGCTGATCGGTGTTTTTATTTTAGTTGGTATATCGGCTTTTTTGAGTGTATTCACCTTATCCCTGATATCACTAATTTTTGATTCTAGTAGCATAGAAAATCAAGTTACTGGTTGGGTATCCTTAATTGTATTTATTGTATTCTGGATAATGCTTTTTTATAACAGAATAGAAAACGTAGCCGTAGCCGGAGCCGTAGCCGGAGCCGTAGCCGTAGCCGTAGCCGTAGCC
>JAGGDU010000055.1:34935-48097 GCA_018457135.1 Trichodesmium erythraeum GBRTRLIN201
CGTAGCCGTAGCCGGAGCCGTAGCCGGAGCCGTAGCCGTAGCCGTAGCCGTAGCCGTAGCCGTAGCCGTAGCCGTAGCCGTAGCCGGAGCCGTAGCCGGAGCCGTAGCCGGAGCCGGAGCCGTAGCCGTAGCCGTAGCCGTAGCCGTAGTTCAGACAATGTTAAGTATTTATATTGCTTATCGAGCAATGAAAGGAGATGAAAAATACGCTTTAGTTCGCAATATAGCTATTGTTTTTGCTGCCTCATATGGAACCTCTTTCAGAGATGCAAATTTAACTGATGCTGACTTCACTAATGCTACTCTCAAAAGTACAGATTTTAGAGGCTCTAACATAACCCGTACTTCTTGGAAAAACACGATCAAACTAGACCGCATACGACCAGGGAAAACTTATCTAAAAGATACCAAAATCAGAGAATTAGTCAAAACTGGTGAAGGTGAAAATATCAACTTAGATCGCTCCATCCTCCAAGGAATTAATCTTCAAGGAGCAAACCTAACTAATGCCAGTTTCATAGAAGCAAATCTCAACTCAGCCAACCTTCAAGATGCAAACCTGACTCGTGCCAAATTAGTAGGAACATTTTTAGACCAAGCTGACTTAACTGGAGGCACCCTAACGGGAGCATTTCTTGAAGATTGGGGAATAACCACCACCACAAAACTAAATGGTATCAAATGCGATTATGTTTATATGCGTTTGCCTCCAGAAAAACGACCTGACTTTCTCAAACTTCCACCAAAAGATGCTCAAAAAGATAATCCTCTCCGTGAACCTGCTGACTGGAACAAGAACTTTAAAGAAGGAGAATTTATTGACTTTATCACCCCAATGATAGAAACCCTCAACTTTTATCATGCAGAAAAAGCCGACCCTAAGTTAATTGCCTATTCATTTCAGAAATTGCAAAACAACTATCCAGAAGCAGAATTAGAAGTGATTTCTATGGAAAGGCGAGGGAAAAACCGTCAGGACTTATTAGTAAAAGCTGAAACCGCACCAGCAGCAGACCATTCAAAATTACACGCAGAATATTTTGAGACTTATGACAGACTAGAAGCACTTCCACCAAATGAATTACAACTAATATTAGCAGAAAAAGATAAACAAATAAAACGATTAGCAGCTTGGGTCGATACTGTGATAAAATCCCCAAGTATATATGCAGAAAATTATCATAATCAAGGAGACACAAAAATGTCAGAAAATACTGGAGATAAAGTTGATATAAATGAAAATTATGGGGTGGTTGGTAAAGAAGGAGAAATTCATGGTGCAGTTGGGAACAAAGGAGAAATTTATGGTTTAGCTGGTAGTCAAGGAGAAATTAACAACTCAAAAATTGCTCGAACAATTAATGAATCTCCAGAACAAAATTTAGCACAAGCAGCAAAAGATATTCAAGAATTATTAGAACAACTAGATCAAACTTACCCCTCAGATACAACAATGGACAGAATGAAAATTGCCACAGAAGTAATTACACAAATTAATAACAATTCAACAAAGAAAGAAAGAATATTTGCTGCTATTAAAGCAGGTGGAATTGCTGCTTTTGAACAATTACTTAATCATCCTGCTAGTAGCTTTGTAATTGCGGCTTTAGAAGATTGGCAAAAGACTAAATAAATTAAATAATTTGAATAGTTTTTATCTCTTATGATTTGAGAGAAACTTATATATTTTACTATGGAAAATAAGGCTCTTCTATCATTATTAGGAAAAATTCTCAGAGACTGTTTCTGAGATAAATATTAAATCCAGGAGTAGTAAACTGTACTAGCCTACTACGAAATTATTATCTTGTGAGCTTCTTGTCAAAATCAAAAACTTACAAGAACTAGCTATGATTAGTTCTTAAGGGCGAACGATGGGAATCGAACCCACGAGTGGTGGAACCACAATCCACTGCCTTAACCACTTGGCTACGCTCGCCATAATATTTTTTTTCTCTAGTCTAGTAAGGTAGCATTACTAAGTTATATTTGTCAACCCCTAGCCCAAAATATCCAGTCTAAAACTGACCCCTGAATGAGTTATTGTATTAATCCTGAATTTCCTCAGCCGAAAAACGCTGATACAGTAAGCAATTGCCAGGGTTGCTATTTTCCCCTGGTTATCCAGGGAGACTATCGTGTCTTCAAAAAATTTGGTTAGGAAGCTTGGTTAAAAGATTTTTGGCTATAAACAAAAAAAACATTTTCTCGAGCTCCAATATATTCTGAAGCAAATATAATTTTCGACTCTGGAGGCCCAAAGCTATCAGACAATAGCTAGATTATTGGAGCTTTCAGTAATGCGACTATTACAGTTGGGGCAGTATCCGCAAATTCCTCTATTTTTAGCTAATTTCTAATACAATCAAAATTCGTATTTAGTGCAAGAATATATTCAAGGTCTAAGATTAAAGTAAAAATTACAAGAATAAGGTCTTTTAAAAGAAGAATAAATATGGCAAATTTTGCAAGAGTTACTGCCAATATTAAAATTGATTTATCAAGTTCAAGTTATGCATGGGGATATTTAACTAAAAAATATTATTAGTCGTATTTTTCTAGCTATTAACTATCAAAAACCACCCCACCTATCAAGAGAAAATTAAGGAGTGGAAAAGTTAGAAAAAGTGGAAAAACTGTATTAATTAATTTTGGCGTGGCGAAGTTGCTGACCGGTACTGCTTTAACTTCCACTGGCACTATTATTAGTAGTCCCGAATATATGGCACCAGATGAAATAAGGGGGGCTTGACAGTCAAATAAAAACTAACTATACTTATTTAAAGTTATATATAAATAGTGATATTATAATAGTATGAGTAATTTATTAAGTATACAAGAAGCTGCACATTTATTGGGAGTGAGTTCAAACACGCTTCGTAGATGGGAAGCAGAAGGCAAAATTACCTCTGAGCGAACCATTGGTGGGCATCGCCGTTATCAAGTAAGTGATTTACTTAACCATAAAACTGATGCGAGCCTTACCATTGCTTATGCTAGAGTTAGTGGTCGCGACCAGAAAAAAGAGCTAGAACGCCAAATTATGATGTTAGAGGTTTATTGTACAAACCATGGTTGGAGCCACGAAATAATTTCTGACTTAGGCTCTGGTATAAATTACCGGAAAAAAGGCTTAATTAAGCTACTTAAGTTAATAACTACTTACCAAGTTGAACGTTTGGTGTTATCCCACAAAGATAGGTTACTGAGATTTGGTGGTGAATTAATATTCTCTCTTTGTGAGCAATTTGGAGTAGAAGTAGTTATAATTAATCATTCAGAAAACTCAACTTGTGAAGAAGATTTAACTAATGATATGTTAGAAATAATTACAATATTTTCAGCTAGATTATATGGTTCCAGGAGCAACAAAAATAAACAAATTATTGAAGAACTAAAAAATATTGCATCGAAGCTTTAAAACTAGGTTAAAATTTAAGTTAAAATTTAATAAGCAACTAGTTGCAGGTCATGCTTATAACTGGGGATTAGCCATTTGTATTTTGATTGATGCATCAACTGAAAATATGTCTATTAACTATCAGCTTGCATAAATGTTTGATGACTTAAATTAAAAGCCAAAACTCCTGGTATTATAAGGTGGCTGGGTAGGTGCCTCTAAATAAGCATTTGGTTATGGGAGAAGAACCACTTAATTTTTTTTTACTATACTGTAAAGTGGATTTTCGTCTGTTTAATAAAAAAGAGAAAAAAGATAGTTTATATTTAGAAATAAGTCTGAATATTATTCAAGATAATTATATTAAATTATCCATAATAGGAAGAGAAATAGTCAAAAATTATAAAGTATTACTGTCAGTTACTAAAATTTTTCAGAGGATTAAAAATATGTATAAAAATCTGGAAGTAGACCATATTTTTAGAATAGTTGAAGACGATGGGGAGGCGATAAATAAAATATTATCGCTGGGGTTTTCTGCTTCTGAAATTAGGGAGCATACTGGACAAGGAACCAGTTCAAGGTTTATTTTTTTTGAGAAGAATTATTTAGAATTAATCTATCTTAGAAGTAGAGAAGAATCCGAAAATAACTTTGTTAAATTTCATGAAAGGGTGGATAGTTTCAGAAATAAATCTGGTTCCCCTTATGGAATAGGATTTAGAGGTAAGCTTTCAGAAATAGAGAAAAATGATTTTGAGTTTTATCAACCTCAATACAATTTATCCGGTAAAAGTTTTGCTATCTATATGCACAGTTCCTATTTCACAAATCCAGAAATGCCTGCGATATTTTTCCTGGAAGTAAATAACAGTACAAAAGAAGATTTTTATCCTATAAATAAGGGTGTTTCTTGTGAAAAATATATGCCTTTAAATAAATTTACTGATGTAAAATTAATTTCTCCAATATTAAAAGAAGAGTCTTTTGGAAATTTTGAAATCCAGAAAGGGGATGAGGAAAAATTACTAATTAACGGTAAATTTGCATTTTAATAATTAATTATCAGCAAGATTAGTTGATATGTTATAATTATAATGTTTCTAATAGCTTGGCTACTTGATGTCAAGAATTATAATTTTGAGTAATATGATATTCAGTAGAACAATTATAATAAAGCTCCTATTTTAGCCTGATTCCTAACATAAATATTGGTTGGGCCTAAGCCCAATTACAAATAAAAAATTTATAAGATGAGGGAGTTTTTGTTTGCTTTATCAATCTTATATATGTATATATAGTAATCCTAAATTATTCGTGAAAATTACTAGTTTTATTGAAAAATAGCTCCAACCACTTTGACTTTTGGTTTCTTTCTTCAAGATAAGTATTTTCTAGTTGCCTATCTCTTTGATTTTTCAGATAGGATTACTATAATAAGCTATAGTTTTGATTGACTATTTATTTAACCAATATATTAAAAATATCTCAGTTTTCCCACTGCCATCTACAAATATTCCTCCATATTTATCCATATTAATCAGTATATCTGTAGGCAAACTCTTGTGTTTTATTCCTCTAAAAATCATCTTTTCAAGTTTCAATGAATAAATTTTATAGCGCTATTCTACCGAATTTTCACTAGTTGATTTTGTGAATTTACAGTAGCATAACTCATCCTTAAATGTTCATCTTTTGTTAGTTTCCCAATTTCATCTACTACAAAACTAGGCACATTAACTTCTGATCCTTTTGCTAAGCAACAGTCTCTAACTGCCAACAAAAAGCCTTGAATTTTTTCGTGACCCAACTTTTCTTCGGCTGTTACCAGGAATTCCTGCCACTTTTCGTGATCATCCTTATTCTCCTTGAGCAAATATAGTGCAGCCAGATATTCTGCTAAGGGTTCGAGGGTAAAGCGAATTTGGTTTCTGTCTTGAATTTCACCATATCCAATAGGCCTAAGCAGTTGCAATTGTTTCTGAAAGTACTCAAGACATAGTACTGCATCATCTCTCCCTAACTGCTCAAAAGCTTTAACTACTTTTTCCCGTTCTATATAGGATGGTCTATAATTTTGCTCCACACATTTCCAAGCAATGAGTTGAGCATCCTCTGTAACTTTAGGATATTCACTCCTAGTCTCTATTTCACCTTTAGCGTTTAACTTTTGTAAGTGCTTAAGCATGAGATCGGGAATATTGTCGAGTGAAGGCTTCAAGGTAAAATTATTCTCCTTACTATTAACCATTTTTTCAGCATAAAACTTTGCTAACAAAGGAGTAATAGTCTTTTGGTTCTTAAAAGTGCCTGCAAGTTGAGCGCATTCTTGCAAAAATTCTTCTTGATCTGCTTCAAACAAATGCCATTTACCGCACTTCTTCAAATACTCCTTGAGAAAGTGAACCAACTTTTCACCATCAAACCGGTTCGTCTTAATTTTGGCATCAATACCCAAGAACTTTTCCTCTATTCTAGAAACAAAAACCAAAGCATTTGCCGGAAATTCTTTGTCATCAGGATTAATTTTTTCTTGAGTTTCTGGGCTCATCTCTGAATAACGATCTACTATCAAGAAAATTCGGCGCTTTCGCAAGAGTTGTTCAATTAAGAATTGATCTGCTATTTTTTCCTTGTCGCTCAACTCCTGAATTTCGCTCAAAATTGTTTCTATTATCGGTATGGTATCATCATCTTCAGTCTGATCAATTTCCCGGTTAATTAAAACTGGTAACATCAAATGTTTATGTACGGCTTGATCTTTTTCCGGCTTTTTCATTGCCCATTTAGCAATTTGACAAGCAATAGTTGTTTTTCCTGAGCCTCCCTCGCCCCAAATTAACAGTCGCATTCGCTTTTCTTGGTGATAAGAATTAATCAAGGTTTCCCATGTGAGTTCTTCAATTTCTGTACCATTTAATTGAACAGGAAGAGGAACATAATTTTTTTGCTCATTAACAATAGATTTTTCTAGAAACTTTTTTTGCCAAGTTGCCAGATGTTTATTAACCCAAGCATCTAGTACCCTAGAGTTATACTTGAGAAAGGATAAGAGACCACCAAGTAGTTTAATTTCTGGATTTAATGGTGTTTTCGGTATCTTCAAATGGTTAGGTAGTAATAATAACATTGTGGGGCGCAACCAGAAAACTGGCAAATATATTATGATCAGTAAAAGGATTAAAATTAGTAACTTAATCTGTTTGACAGCAAAATTTATTATTTCTAAACTTTCCTGTTGGAGATCCTCTCTAATAATTTTGAATCTAGAGTTTACACTAGTTTCTGAATCTTCCTGTGTTTTTTGTTCGGTGGGTTGAGTTGTATTGTTTTCCTCAAGGTTAGCAGTAAGGTTAGGGTTGGTCTTAACATTTTCTTGAGCAAATACTAGGCTATTAATTTGCTTATTGCCTGGATATACTGAAGAAAAACTTGTTGCCATGAAAGATAATGTATATGAAGTAGATAAGAGTGCTATTTTGAGCACAGCTAATAAGGTATGTTTAGGTGGTGTGGTCATGAAATCAAATAGATCAAAGAAAACTTTTACTAGTATATTATAACACATATTAGCTGTAAGTGAATACGTACAAAGAGATCCCGTTACCACGGAAATTTAAGGCAGCTTGCTCTGTTTTGTTCTTTCTCAATGTCTAGTTTTAGAAGAAAATAGTCTTATAGCTTACTATGAAAAACTTTGGTGTTCCTAACCTAACTTTTGGGTAGGGTAAGGGGCGGAGTCACTTTTTACCTCCGGCTCCGGTCCCTTCTACCTCCTATTTTTTGCCTCCTACTTCCTGCCTTCTGGCTTCTGTTTTTTTTGTTGGGTTGCATGTCACTTGGTGACCTATAAAATTAGTTATTTGACTCCGGATGTCATTAACAGACCTACTTTTTCTATTGTAGCAGTGGCAGCATCTAGAATATCAACAAATTTACCTTCATATATTATAGCTATGCGATCGCTCATAGTCATTATTTCTTCTAGTTCTGTAGAAATATATAAAATAGCTGCGCCCTTTTGTTTCTGAGCTAGTAACACTTGTTGTACATATTCGGTGGCACCAATATCTAAACCACGAGTAGGTTGCATCGCCACAATTAAATTTGGTTCCCCAGAAAGTTCCCGCCCCAGAATAATTTTTTGTTGGTTTCCCCCAGAGAGTTGACTTGCTTTTAGCTGTGGATGGCTGGCACGAATGTCAAATTTTTCTATGGTATTTTTTCCATAATTATTGATCGCTCCAAGTTTCAAAAAACCATAACGACAAAAAGGTAAAAACTGGAACAATTTTAAAATCAAATTCTGAGCAATACTAAAATTAAGAATTAACCCCATTTTCTGGCGGTCTTCTGGGATGTATCCAACTTGGAATTTATCAGTTAAATTATTGGTAAATTTGATCTCGCCCTTTTCCAGAGAACGCAAGCCATTGATCCCATCAGCTAATTCTCTTTGACCATTACCATCTATTCCTGCCACTCCCAAAATTTCCCCACTATAGAGTTGAAAAGATAAATCATCCACAGCAGATAAACCTTGGTCATTTTTCACTTCTATGTTTTTGACTTCCATAACAATATTGCCTTTTTGAGTAGGCTTTTTTTGGGGAATTAAATTTACTTCTCGCCCTAGCATCATTTTAGCTAATTTATGAGTAGTAGTTACTGCTGTTGTGATAGTATCTACAACTTGACCACGGCGTAAAACTGTCACAGTATCACAAATATTAATTATCTCTTCTAGTTTATGGCTAATAAAAATAATTGTATGATTATTCCCTGCTAATTTTCGCAAAATATTGAGTAAAGATTTTACCTCTACTGGAGTTAATACTGCTGTGGGTTCATCTAAAATTAAAATTTTAGCTTGGCGATAAATTACTTTGAGAATTTCTACTCGTTGCTGAGTACCTATTGGTAAATTGGCAATTTTAATATTAGTTGGAATTTCTAAATTATAGGCTTTTGCCATGGCATTAATTTCTCTAGACTTTGCCGATAAGTTGAGATGAAAATTTCCACTAGTTCCTAAGATAATATTTTCTGTTGCTGTTAATTGTGGTACTAACATAAAGTGTTGATAAATCATACCAATACCATAATTAATTGCTCTACTGGGGGAAGAAATTTTGATTGGTTTATCTTCTAGATAAATTTGACCAGAGTCTGGTTGGTATAGTCCTGATAATATGTTCATTAAAGTGGTTTTTCCGGCACCATTTTCTCCTAGGATGGCGTGGATAGAACCAGCAGCAATAGAAATACTAATATTATCGTTGGCGATCAAGTTTCCGAAACTTTTGGTGATGTTTTCTAGCCGTAGGTATGCCATTTCAGTTATTACTTATTAGGTAAGTATTCAGGGCTCAAGATTTAGTTATGAGTTATTAATTCATTATATTGGAAGGAGAAATTAGCCTCCAAGGAAAATTAAAAAGTTATATATGCAATTTTACTACTGGGCTTGGCTGATGACGATGTGGTTTATCAATCTCAAAAGCGCTATCCAGTAGCCAGTTTTTTGATTAGGATATATATGCAGATTTTTGTTATTATAGAACCCTTTTTGCAAGGGTAATTACTACAAATTATTCTTTGCAATTGTATTTGTATTTTTATTCCTAATTATTCGGGATTTTATTTAAAACAAACTTGTTCTTCACCATTTTCTGAACAGTCTTCAAATTGCAACTTTCCAGTTAATATTTTCTGCTGACTTTTTTCTACTATTTGCTTGATTTTATCTGGCACAATATTATTGAAACGACCTAATTTAGTAATTTCTGGGTTTTCAATTCCTAAAATATATTTTTCTCCTTTAAGTTGATTGTTTTTGGCTAAATTAGCAATATAGGCGATCGCTTCTCCCACATTCTGAACTGCACTGGTTAGAACTGCTTTTGGAGCAATATCTAACTGATCTGTAGTATTACCCACTGCATAAATTCCTTGTTCTTGTGCAGTTTGTAAAACTGCCGGAGCGGCATTATCTAATAAGTGATAAATTACATCAACTCCTGTGGAAATTAAGGCTAAAGCTGCTTCTTTTCCTTTGGCAATATCATTAAAGTCTCCAGTGTAACTAATGACGACTTCAACTATAGAATTTACAGACTTAGCTCCTAACTCAAATGCCCGACCTTGTAGGTTAGTTCCCTTAAAAGATAAACCAGTAAGATAAGCAACTTTATTAGTTTCAGTCATCAAGCCAGCAACAACACCAGCAAGATAACCAACTTGGAAGTAATTTGTTGTTACTGAAGCATAATTTTCTCCGGCAATATTACCATTAACTCCTAAAAAAAATGTACCTGGAAATTGACTAGCTATTTGTTCAATAGCAGCATCAAATTGCCCTCCATGACCAATTACTAAATTATAACCTTTCCTGGCAAAGTCTGAGATGGTTTCTGTTTGGTCTGCTTGAACAACATTTTCTACATAAATCATCTCAGCATTGAGTTTTTCGGCTGCTTTTTTGACTCCTTCATAACCAGATTGATTCCATCCTCCATCGGTTATAACTCCCGGCAAAGCAATGGCAATTTTAAAGGTTTCAGAACTACTACCGGAGTATATAAAATTATTATCGGAATTTTCTGTGGTTTTAGAAGCAGAATTAGTACAAGCTTTTAATAAGAAGCTAATTGCTAAGGCTGTTGACATATAGCCAAGAAATGAACGTCTATTTAATTTTTTATTCATATTTTAATATTCCTCTAAATATAATAATTTACGGTGGAGTTAGGAACCAGAAAATATTTACTATTGTTGGTTTTTTTGACTATCTAAAATAGTATTTGTAACTATCTTAATTATTTTAATAATATCATTATTTACATATTGCTAACCTAACTTTATAAATTAATTAGTAATGGAAAATAGGGACTTAGTTAAACATTTTACCATTAAATCTTAATTCATGGTTTATCTACTTGGGAAGTTAACTTTTAATCTTTATTAACTTAATGCTATGGTAAAAGTTTTTTATGTTTTTAACACATATCTTAGATTTTAGATTTTTCTAAAGTTGCAATTTTTGCGGTGGAATAGCAGATGTAGTTAATAGAGGCAAGCACAAGAATATTGTGGCCCAATTTTTCATTTTTCTTTGTCCTTAAATTTATGTAAGTGTTAATATGACGGAAGTACAATTAAAAGGTCAAGAACAGTTAATGTATCGAAGACCTGAAGACTTGAGGGAGTTATTTAAGGGTATTCTTAGTGATGATTCTGATACTCGCAAAGAAGCTAAGAATAAATTGTCAAAATGGCTCTGGAAACATCCGAAAATTGGTATGGTAGTTAGGAAAAGTTTTTCTCGGATTAATTTTGATGATTCACAGGAGTTTTATAATGATTCTTTGGTGGAAGTTTTCTTTAAATTTGACTTAATTGTTGAACTTTTTTTGAAAAAAAATCAAATTACTCTTAATCAGCTTGATGATATTTCTGAGAAAAAATTGAGTGCTTCTTTTATTAAGTATTTTAATCGCGCTCATTATAATAAGGCTTGCGATTTATACCGAAAATTTCAAAATAAACGTGAAATTAATGGGCAGATTATTATTAGTTTAGACCAGGTTAAAAAGGATGAGAATGGTCAAGATTATAAAACGGTTGGTGATGAAATTACAGACCACAAAAATTTAAACGATTTAGATAATTTTAATCTGGGGGATTTTTCTGAGGAAGCTATAGATAATTTACCTATTTTTAATGGTTATAAGGAGAAGTTGCGTAACTGTTCTAAAAAGGTTGACTGTTGGGAAATTTTACGGCTGAAGTGTCAAGGATTTAAGCAAACAGAAATTGCTGAAAAGTTAGGTGTTCATCAGTCTAAAGTTAGTCGCAATTGGAATACTAAATGCCTGGAATGTGTGAAGAAAATTATTGGGGAAAATAATCTGGATTTAGAGGTTTAGAATTAGGTAATTAATATTCCTCCGTTTCTCTATTAACTTTTTACATAATCTGTCTGTCAATCTTTGGATTAATTGTTAACTAAAATTTGGTTATTTTAACTATGAATAATATTACGGAATCATTGATTTTTCGAGTTCCTTTGTCTCCAAAAAGTCACGCTCTGGCTGAAAATTTTGCTCAACAACAATTGGTTAAAAAACGGGCAAAAGAAGTTTATCTTAATACTCTGGCTGTACATATTGGTCAGGATTTTCTGGATGGCTTAGGTTTTGAAACAAATTTGGAGAATGCTGACTCTTTTAATGCTTTTTTGCGGATGACTGAGGATGTGGCTGATGTAATTATTCCAAATTTGGGGGCTGTCGAATTTAGGCGAGTTTTACCGGGGGAAACTGGTTTTTTTATTCCTGATTTTGTCAGAGAAAATAGGCTAGTTTATGTGGCTGTTGCTTTTGATGAATCTTTGGATTTTGGGGATATTTTAGGGTTTGTTTGTTTGAGTGATTTAACTGAGTCTGATGGTTATATTCCTCTGGATATTTTACAACCTGCTGAAAATTTATTGGATTATTTAATGCAGTTAGAAGCGGGTAGGGATTTTCTGTTGAGTGATGATTCTTTGGCTGTGGAATTTCGTGATGTTGTGGGGGCGGAAACTCGGGAAAAATATTTGGGTTTTATGGCGGCAGCATTAGAGGCTATTTATCGTCAGTCTCCTGATGATGGTGGTAACTGGCGCGCTCAAGGTGGAAATATTTTGGCGGGTGACTTGCCTTGGGTGGGTAAGGATGCTGAGGAAAGAATGGTTATTGCTTCCAGAGAAAGAGATGAGGCGGAAGATCCTGTGGTGGAAAATAAGTCGGTGCCCCGTAGTACTCAAAAGTTGGCTAAACGACTTTTGGGAAAACTTAAGGATATTTGGGAGTAGGTTTGGTTGAGGTATGGAAACGTATGTATCTAATATTAAAATATTTTTCATTTCGATGTATTTGATAAACGCAGAAATAAGCTGCTAGGGTTTTGTCTGGGAGTTTACCCAAGTCCTGACTATGTAGTATTTTTGAATAAGTTTTGATTAATTATTATGACTTCAAATAAAAAAAACTATGGATGAACAACGCCTAACCGCATACGCTAAACTAATTCAACAACTCCTAAAGTGTCCTGAAGGTCAAGAGTCAAATGTTCTCCAAAACCACCAACACCTCATAGATGAAAGATTAATTCCTGTAATGCAGAAATATGGTCAATATCTGGCTAAAACAGGTAATGAAAATCAAGCTCAATGTTTTTTGAATATAGCTCAAACCCTAGCACAACAGTTAAATAAGTTGCCAAATGCTGTTGCTGAGGAGTCTTACATGACTCTACTGGAACAGCTAAGAACAGCAAAGTTAGAAAATTGCGACGACTCGGCACCTGTCTACCATATCCTAGATCACAACCGAGACCTTCTTGATGAAAATATTGCTCGTGTTCTCCCACAATATGCATCTGACTTGATCACCAAACTTACTGCTGAAGATACTGGTGGTTTTGTTGACTTGATCGAAAGCCTGAGTTATGATTTTTATAGTTTTCCACGGGGCAACAGAAAAGCTAATATAGAAATAGCGATCGCTGGATATTTATTTGTCCTCAGCTACCGTCAGGAAAATACAGAAAAATGGGCAGGAGCTCAAAATAATCTCGGTGCTGCCTACTTTTACAGAATAAGGGGAGACAAAGCCGAAAATATTGAAGCTGCCATTGCTGCATGCCAACAAGCTTTGCTGGTGTACACCCAAACTGACTTCCCCATCGACTGGGCAATGACTCAAAATAATCTCGGCG
>JAGGDU010000056.1 GCA_018457135.1 Trichodesmium erythraeum GBRTRLIN201
GATGCCTTCGGTTGGTTCAACCACTGTGGTCTATTTACCTGAAAATTGCTGTAAGATAAAATTGAGTGAACTGATCTAATGAATTTCTGTTAAATAAAATTATTTGCTCGTTGTTTTTCATGAGTTCAACTAACAAATTCTCTATTACTTCCCAAGCGTTTGTCCTTGGGTTTATCCCGTCAGAGTAAACAATACAAGTTGACATATTTCCTCCTAAAAAAAATAAGGTTGATAAGTTGCCCTATCAACCAAGTGAAAAGTATTTTCAATTCCTGCGGAAGCAACTCAAAACCCAACTAAGTTTTACTGTTGCACCTATATTTCATATATTCCAGCGAAGCCAAACCTTTTGTAATGGTCAGTTGTGGAATCTGTTGCCGATCATAGTGTTAATTTCCCATATTTACTTTTTCCTTGCCTCTCTTTTAAATCAAACAAGTACTCATTAGCTTCTTCTGATGTTTCTGATAACAATATCTCTGATGGCCATTATATTTGGAATATTCCCTATGATTTTCAGTATCAATATATGTTTTAGGGTTTGGAAATATCTCTAAATGGCCTTTTTTTATGTCGAACCCGGCAGAGATTAAGGTATTAGATAATAGACTGGCTAGCCCAAAGGTTGGAACTAATTCAGGTAAGAAGTAATAAATATATAGGCAGCCGGAGTCGGAGGATTGGATCGGAACGGGGTCTATTAGGCCAACATCTTCAAGACAACCGAGGATATTTCTTAGATTATTTGAGTTTCGGGGATGATGGGGGGAGTCTATGTCAATGTCTAACAGACAGTATTTGGTTTTAGGGCCAAATCTAACGCCGATAATGTCTGTCGGGGAATTCCAGAGGGATATTAGTAAATCGTCGGTTAGATAATTTTTACAAGTGAACCATCCGTCGGTTTTTCTAATAGGAGAGTTCCTATGTGAAAACACTTGTAAAAAATAAGTACTCGGTGTAATATTCAATTGATCTGTTATTTTTAGTCTTTTTGTCAATTCTTAAAATACCAGATCACCCCCTCGGGTACAACACCCACAGCAAGCTATATCAAAAATTCAAAACATAAATAAATAATAAAAAAAAACACTTGTCAAAAATAATAGACAAGTGTATTATTTTATTTAGTCTGGGTTTTTATATGCTGTAACACTTTTAAAATACCAGACCACCCACCTGGAGACAGCAGGCAGTGGCACAACAAAAAGCACAAAATAAACAAGTAGGATTTTGGGGATTGCCAACAAATCAACAAATTAACCCGTGGAATTGGAGAAGAAAAAAATAACTACTAAGAAATTAACGGAAAATCTAAGTATTAAAATTAAGATAAAATTAGATTTTATAAGGGAAATTTAGAACAAAAAAAAACTATATAATAATACACATCCTTGTAATCTAAGATTGGATAAGTTTGTGTATGTATCTGTAAGTTTCAAAAAGCAATAACTACCAAAACTATTATAAAAATGATAAAAAACGTCCATCTCCCAAACCAATTACCAAAAAAAAAGTCAAAAATACCAAAAAAAAAGTCAGAAATAATGTCCAAAAAAAAGTCATTCCAGTCCATGTATGTCTACATATTAAATAGGAGTCAAATCTATGAATCTTAATAATCCAACTACAATAGCATTTGAAATACTAAATACTGTAGTACCTTCCTTAAGTCCAGAAAAGTTTCTTGACGCTCTAAAAGGTTATTTTAATCCTAACCTGTCAAAGGAAGAAAACAAAAAAATAATGATGCAAAAAATTCGTGAAGGCAAATTGGGGCAAGCCTTAGCAGATATTGCTTATTACAAACCTACAAGTGACAAAAATTTTGAAGATATATTAGAAGAAGTAGAAGAAGAATATAATAAAACAACACAAGAAGTAACAGAAAAAATAAACTTAGAAGATTCTTCTAATTAATATTGAGAAATAATAAATCTTGTTAAATAAATATCATTAAAAAATTTTAATATTGAAAAATGTCATTCTGGAAAGGCTTAGAATCTTTTAGTGGAAAAACTTTTAGGTATTCATTAGAATCTGCCAAATCTCTATCAAAGTCTACCGAGTCTCTATCAAAATCTGCTGTTTCTCTGTCAAGATTTGCTGCAAATAAATCTAAGGATTTATGGCCTATGCTGTTAGAAACTTCATTTAAAAAAAATACGAAAGACTTTTTATACAAAACAGTAGACTATTGTATTGATTGGGCGCTTTCTCAATATTCTTCAGACTCATTTTGGCTTAAATACTCAAAAATTATAGCTGAAGTAGCTCTTAAAGAACTTTTGTACAAAGCAGTAGAATATTGTGTCGAGTGGGCAATTATAATGTTATTATAGAGATTGTACTCGCTTCTTAGTCGGCGAACAATGAAAGCAATCTGAATATAAAAAAAATATCGGAATTCAGTAAATATTCTGTTGTTTGCAAACAATTATGTGTTTTATAATAACAAGAAAAGCTCTCTATTTTCTAAAATTATAATGAAAGATAAAATTGATTCTATTATCAATGGTCTAATTCCTGAAACAACTAGAAACATATCAGCAGTAGTAGAAGCTGTTCAAGACGGAGCTGCAAAAATACTAGAACCAGGTTCAGGCCTAATTAACAGCTATAATCATCAAGTTACTGAAAATCCACAAGCATTTGGTTTTGCCTTTGAACATTTACAAACAATTGGTTTCAATATTAGAGCTTCACTACAAGGCTTTGAAACTCGTGCTTATCAAATCCCCGCAGATGGAACTAAGTATGCCCCTGATATTTATGTTGAAAAAGTAGGAAAGGTTATAGAAGAAATTCAAGCTAAAGTAGGTACCTCTGAATATGTAGAAAAACAAGTTAATTCTGGACACTACAAAAGTGATATACTTACTAATTCAGAAAATCCTAGTTTATATGGAACAAAAACTATAATTAACGTAGATGGGATAAAAAGTTTTCCTATTAGTAAAGGCTTTGCTGTTTGGGTTGCTGAAAATCCATATTTAGCTGCTAACTTAATGGAAGGTGCTGCACTAGTAGGAGAAGTAGGAGGAGCTGGCATTACAGGTGCGTCAATTAACACTACTATTAATATTTTGCTCCGGTCTATCAAAACTATTGCAGCTTATTGTAGAGGAGAGCAAGCGCTTGATAAAGCTGAACTGGAAAAATTCCTTGAAGTAGCTATAAATGGTTTAAAAAGTGGTTTTATTCGAGGTACTGCTATCAAAGTTATTCAAAGGTTAATGGGAGGAAATGCTTTTGCAGCTTTGGGCTTTACGTTGGCAGAATCAGTTATTCCTGTTCTGATTCAAGTTTTACAGGATAAAATGACTCTTGAAGAAGCGATTAATCAGGTAGGACTAAAAGCATTCACTTCAGGTATAATCACAACTGTTGTAATTATATATCCACCATTAGGAGCAGTTTTATTAAGTGCTTCAGTTATTCAAGCAGTTTGGGTGGAAATTTCCCCAGAATGGCAAAAATTTATTATTCAAAAAGCAATACCAACAGCAGCAATGGTTACCGGAGGTGCAATGGTTTGTGCAGGAGCTTCAGCAGGTACAGTAGTTACTGTTGCATCTACTTTAGGGGCAGCAGCTTCCACAGGGACGGCGATTGGTTCTTTAAGTGGAGCAGCAGCTACAAATGCTGCGTTAGCTTGGTTAGGAGGTGGCACATTAGCTGCAGGTGGTGGTGGAGTAGTTGCTGGAGCTGCTATTGTTTCTGCTATTTCTACAGGTGGTGCAGTTGTTGCTATTGCAGGTATTGGTCTTATTGGGAAACAGATTTGGGATTATCAAAAAAATACAGACAGAAAGGTAAGCAGCACAAAGTCTATTATTTCTTAAAATTCTTTATCTTGCAATTGACTGTTTAAGGTTATTTGACCTTGGGCAAAAATGTCTAAAATATTAATTCCAAAAATAATCATTGTAATTTGTAAAGCATCTGGAACAAGCGACATTACAGCACTTTTCAGGTAATTGAACCACAAAGTGCGGTAAAATGGGTTTGATG
>JAGGDU010000057.1 GCA_018457135.1 Trichodesmium erythraeum GBRTRLIN201
GATAACTCTGTTTTCCCTGACGATGACCATTTTTCACTACTTTATGGCTTTGACAGGGTTTGACAATAAGGACAATTTATCTCTCAATAAAATTCTAGAATATCATTCTCTATTGTGCAACACCCAAATTTATTGTCCTAACCAGTGAGGATGTAGTGCTATAAATTTACTATGGCATCTATACTTTGAGTTAAATAACTTAAACTTGAGTTTTAATACCTTGTTAATAAGTAAGTATGGGGTAAATTTATGATTATTTAACGAAAAGTTCAATCTGAGTGCTATCGTACCTGGGTAAGTCCTGTCTTATAGTTCTTTTAAATAAGAATAAGACACTATCTGGCACAATAATTACAAATAATTTTATCGAGAGATGTATTGATAGGTGAACACATTCCATTCTTTTTTTTATGCACTAAAATCATATTCTATGTCATTTAAATGAGGAGAGTATTTTGGCAAAAATAGTAATTGATGACCTCCTGCTTCTACTAATTCTCTAATAACGTTTTTTATATGAATTGGTGAATTATCCGTGCAGCAGTACACTGGGAATTTTTAATAATGGTAATAAATGTTTATCTAACCATTGTTCAAATCCCACGGCATTTAGGGTTCATTTAAATATAATTGGTGCCATTAAATCTTTTTCCTTTTTTATTCTCTCGGCTACTAAATTTTCTCTTTTTCCTCGTTTTCTCTCTTGCTCACCATAAACTTGTTTCCCTTTTTTTGACCAGGCATAAATACAGTCTTGATTATCTTCAAATCCTTACTCATCAATAAATACAAGGCTTTTACTTCCAAATTTTTTGATAAAATTTCGTAGTTTCTGATAATATTTTATTCTTTATTCTCTATTTATTTATCTATAACGAAGTTTTTTTTCTAGTAATTTCCATTCTTTTAAAAGCATAAAATATAGCTGGTTGATTAACTCCAATTTTTTTAGCTCTGTCTGACAATAATCGACTATTGATTTTGTTTTACATCTTTTTATAATTCTTTCCCATCTAATTTTTTTGACGACTTTTTACCTTAGTTGCTGACAATTTTGGGCGAGATAAACATCTATATATCGAAGCTATTCTTATCCCAAATATATGAGCTGCTTCGGTAATCTTACCGCCATTTTCTACAAAATTTATTACTTTTTATCTTAATTATAAACTGTAAGGCATAGTTCAAAATAGTTTCTAGTTGACTTAATTTTATTATACTCAATTTTTGTTTCAATCTTAATTAAAACGACTATAGTTGACAATGATGAGTGCCTAAGGTCAGTGCTAACTGATCTGAACTTGAGTAACTCAAAAGCTGAAACTTTTTTCAGGTCTCAAAGGGTCAAGCTTTTATCTGTCAATACTTTGATAATTAATCAGCTAGCCCTAATTAAATTAGACAACCTTAGAGATTAATCCTATTCTCTATTTCCCCTACTTCCCTATTCTGCTATTCCCTTATTCCTTGTAATTGGTTGATGAATTTCCCCTAACATAACTTGAGATTTTGCTCCTGTAACTTCTGGCAAATTACAGGGAATTTCTAAGGAACGCCAATAAGCTAAAATTGCAAAAGCGATCGCTTCTTTAAAATCTACATCTATACCTACTTCAGCAGTGGTCATTACCGGTATTGGTGCTAATAAATTCTCTATCCGTTTTTTTAAATATAAATTATGACTACCACCGCCACATAATAATATTTGGTCTGGCAAATTTGGTAAGAAATTTCTATAGCTATGATTAATTGAAGCTGCTGTTAATTCTGTGAGAGTTGCTAATATATCAGAAGCACTTAAATGATATTTTTCCCCATCACTAAAACATTTTAATAAATAGTCCTTACCAAATAATTCTCGTCCCGTAGACTTTGGGGGTTTCTGTTGAAAAAAGTCTTGTTTTAACCATATTTCTACTAACTCTTGGCATGGTCTGCCAGTAGCTGCCCATTCTCCATTTTTGTCGTAGGTTTTACTTCCTTGAGAAAGCTGTTGTACTGCTAAATCTAATAATGTATTACTCGGTCCTGTATCCCAACCTAAAACTCCTTGAGTATCAGCTAAGGTTGTTACTAATTCCTCTTTTTTTTTACTTTTGACTTTCCCCATATAAACAGGTAAAGGGGGGATTGAATTTTGACTTCCCCAAAAGGGTTGATTTTTTAGATAAGTCACATTACCAATTCCACCTAAATTTTGTACACATCGAGTATATTTTGGGTGACCCAGTAAATGAACATCAACACAAGGAACTAAGGGGGCACCGTGACCTCCGGCTGCAATATCAGCAGCCCGAAAATTACTAATGGTAGTAATTCCAGTTAAATTAGCAATAACCTCACCACGACCTAACTGTAGACTATAGCCTAATTGTTGAGATGGTGGACGATGATACACAGTTTGACCGTGAGAGCCAATTAGTTCTGCATTCACAGCATATTTCTGGTTAATTATTAATGCTGCCGTCGCAAATTCTTGAGCAATAGTATCATTAAGTTCAGCTAACTCAGCTATTGAGATAGATGCACCGGAACAAATATCAAGAATTTGCGATCGCAAATTATCTGGGTAGGGATAAGTAAGTGCTGTGAGTAATTCAACTGTTAAATTTGTTTGACTTCCAGTAATATCAACCAAAGCTGCATCTATACCATCTACGGAAGTACCACTTATCAAACCAATAACCTTGGTCATTTTTCAACTTCCACAATTACAATTAGCACTGTAATATTATCACGACCTCCTTTATCCTTAGCGGTATCTAATAATTCTTCAGCGATAGTTTGACTATCTTTATTAGAACTTAATAATTGAGTAATAATAGAATCAGGCAACTCCTCTGTTAGTCCGTCACTGCAGAGTAAGAGGCGATCGCCCGGCTGAACATCTAAAGGTAAGAGTTCTATCTGACCCATATCTTTCCTACCCAAACATTGGGAAAGTACATGACGCCAAGGATGAGTTCTAGCTTGCTCTGGAGTTATCAAATTATTCCTCACTGCCTGAGCTACCCAGGTTTGGTCTTCTGTAATTTGTGTTAGTGTTTTGTCTCGAAGTCTATAGATACGAGAGTCTCCGATATTTGCGCACCAATATTTTTCCTCTCGGAAGATAACTACTGCTACTGTTGTACCCATATCAGAAAGTTCAGGGGATTTTTGCTGGTCATCTATAATAGCTTTATTTGCTTTAATAAAGGCAGATTTTAGCAAATAGGTTGATTCGATAGTATCCTGCCAAGAATTAACGAGATAAGTTTTAATTACTTCTGTAGCAATTGTACTTGCCTCTAGACCACCTGTGTGTCCTCCCATACCATCAGCAACAATAAAAAATTTTCCTTCAGGATCTATATAGTAAGAATCTTGATTAATTGAGCGAACATTACCTGTATGAGTAATACCTGCGAATTTCCGTTTCATAGTATAACTTAATTCAGTTACTTTTGTACAATTTTTAGATTTATTATCCACCATTTATAATTAATATTATGTTTATTTAATATGGTTTATTTTAATTATAGCATTAGAATGAAATCAACAACTAATTAACTGCTGCCAGTATATCTAAGTAAAAAGTTATGGTGTCTCCTTATGGAAATGCTCAATGAGTATTCAAGCAAGCATAATTCAATCATGGAGCAACACCACGAATTTCCCACACGAGAAATTTATATCCCCACAAGGAGAATAAGCCAGTCGATAATCAAGTTCATTAATAGTTTTTTTTATAATAAATCAAAATCTAAAATCATTGGTATTTCTTATTGAATTTGAGGCAAAAAAAACTTGATTTTACCTGTTACTTTTAAATTTGAAATACTGTTTTACAGAATTTCAAGCCTGTCATGCCAAGTAGTTCTAAATGTTTGTTACAAATGGTAGGAAATTGATTTATAACAAACTCAGGTCATACTGAAGTTGGAATAAATCTTGTTGAAAAAAAGGGAGATCGGGATAGATATAACTATCTTCGCTTTGAGTAATTTTGGTCTAACTGGACGATAACTCGTAAAATAATAAGTATAAAAGGAATTCAGCTTTTTAATATTTACTTGATCAATCAGCTTTTCTTATTGATTGGATGTACATTCTTTTTTGTGACTTGTGGTATAAAGTATTACTTTTAACTTTTAACTTCCATGAAAAGGTAGGGATGTTGTTACAATATTTAATGACATTGTTAAATTTTTCTAAAATTTTATGAATTTAGAAACAATATCATCTGGAGCTCACCAAGAAGACTTCAATTCAAGTAGCCAAAAATTAGACATATTAGAAGTTGAGGCAATGCAACTAAAAAATATAGATAGAGATACCCTTAAGTCTCAAAGTTCGACTCAGACAGCAGAAAGTAATACAAATACCCCACGTTATGATCCAGAAGTAATTACAGCCTTTTACAGTAAACGTCCTTTGCAAGTCTGGAAACGACGAATAGATATATTATGGACCTTTGTCTTATTTGCTTTTAACTGGTGGTTGGACAAAGTTACTGGTAACGCCGCTAAAAATGAAAGAAAAAGGGCAATCTGGTTAAGAGGAATTTTAACAAATCTGGGTCCTGCTTTTATTAAAGTAGGACAAGCTCTATCTACTCGACCAGATCTAGCTTCTCCAGTATATTTGGATGAGTTGACCAAATTACAAGACCAATTACCTGCTTTTCCCAATGAAGTAGCCTATCATTTTATAGAAGAAGAATTAGGTTTTCCTCCAAAAGAAGTTTACGCAGAATTAACACCAGATCCTATAGCTGCTGCTTCCCTTGGACAAGTATATAAAGGCAAATTAAAAACAGGTGAAATAGTAGCAGTAAAAGTACAGCGTCCTGGTTTAGCAGAAAGCATTGCTTTAGACATTTATATATTAAGAACATTAGCTATTTGGGCAAATAAAAATATTCAGCGACTCCGTAGTGACTTAGTAGCTATAATGGATGAATTTGGGACTCGAATATTTGAGGAAATGGATTATACTCAAGAGGGTCGAAATGCTGAAAAATTTAAAGAGCTCTACGGTCATCTGAAAGATATTTATATTCCTAAAATTTATTGGCTATATACAGGTCGTCGTGTGTTGACGATGGAGTGGATAACGGGTACTAAGCTAACTAATTTGGAAGCTATAAAGGAAAAAAATATTGATGCGAAATATCTCATAGAAATTGGTGTACAATGTTCTTTAAGACAGCTATTAGAACATGGTTTTTTTCATGCTGATCCTCATCCTGGTAATTTATTAGCAAGTCCAGATGGTAAATTAGTTTACCTAGATTTTGGCATGATGAGTGAGGTTAAACCTTATCAGCGATATGGTTTATTAGAGGCAATTGTACACTTGGTAAATCGTGATTTTGAAGGTTTAGCTCAGGATTATGTAAAGCTCGAGTTTTTAACTCCAGAAACAGATTTAACTCCTATTATTCCAGCATTAACTGGTGTTTTCAACAATGCTCTTGGTGCAAGTGTGGCAGAACTTAATTTTAAGAGTATTACAGACCAATTATCGGCTTTAATGTATGAGTATCCATTCCGTGTGCCTGCTTATTATGCTTTGATTATTCGCTCTTTGGTAACTTTAGAAGGTATTGCTATTAATGTCGATCCTAATTTTAAAGTATTGAGTAAAGCTTATCCTTATGTAGCTAAACGTTTATTAACTGACACTTCTCCTGAGTTGAGAAATTCTCTAAAAGATTTACTTTTTAAAGATGGCAATTTTCGTTGGAATAGGTTAGAAAATCTTTTAAAAAATGCTAGTAATAGTGATGATTATGAGATTAGCAAAGTGTTAGATCAAGCTCTAGATTTCTTATTATCTGAACGGGGAGATTTTATTCGAGTTCATTTAGTTAACGAGCTCATAAATGGTCTGGATTTGGCATCAATAAATACATTGATTAACGCCAGAACTAAGGTAAGTAAGTGGTTAGGTATAAAAGTAGAAAAAACTTCAATTGCTACATCTAGAAATCCCCAAGAAGAAAAGAGAACAGAACATATTAAAAATATCTGGAAAATTATTCAAGATACTCCTGGTTTTGATGCTATGGAGTTAGTACAGTTGATACCAAATATATTAGGTAAACCAGAGATGCAAAGGATGGGGCAACAAGTAGCAGGTGGTTTAACTCAACGGGCGCTTGCTCGTTTGATTCGTCAATTATTATTATCTCCGGAGCATCCTGATACTGATGGTAATAGTCATCAATCAAAAACTAAACCTCAACTTTCTTTACCTGCTTTTTTACCCTAGGTTGATATTGATTTGTTAATAGTTAATAGTTGGTTGTTAGTAACAAATTTTTCCACTAGCAACTAATTTTTTTATGGAAATATCACAAACATCAAAAGTATTATTATATTTTATTGATAGTCAGGAGTAAGAAATAGACAGTATAGTTAAAAAATAATATTATTGAGCAAAGACTTTTCAACCTATATCTTTAGGAGATTACCTATTCTTAAACTAGATCTCTCCAGATTATGAAAGCTTCATGAAATGTCCGTAGAATATTTAAAAATTAATATAATTTGAGAGAGTTTACCGTACAATAAAGTTATTCTGCTTATGTTAATCATTTAATAACTCAAGTGGTACCTAAAGTATAGGATTAATGTATAGGAATTGACATAAGATATTTTAGCTATTGGCGTCAAATACCTAAAAAAATTGCCCTTACTTACTTACTGATTAATAAATCAAGTTTTGAGCAAGTTTTTGGGTTATTTTTGGGAATTGGAATCATATTTAAATTCTATTAAGGTATAGAGGGTTATTATGTTAAAATAATAAATATTTTTAATACGATACCCTCAGGATTTATATACCCAAACTAAGAAACAAAATTTATTGCTCTGATTATTAGTTTTTCAGGAAACTTTATATCTTTACCTGTAGTTCGGTTCCATGGTAATAGTCAGTTTTTAGTATATTTAGTATATAAAATAAAAATGCAAAACCTTTGTAGTTCAAGCATCTTGCTCGCAGCTCATTTTACCTCACCCTTAATGAATTTCTCTATTCCCCAATCTCCCCATTAATATCTAGTAAAAAAGATCAGGATAATTTTATGAGTAGTATCCTTCCCGTAATTTTTGTATGGTTTATTTCAGTTTTTTGTGCTTGTTTAGGTGTTATTATTGGAGGTACTACTGGAGGAGTAGTTGGTGCAATTACTGGCTTAATTACCAAATCTAGGTGTACAATGAGAGTATTTAATGTAGCTACTTTCACTTCACTTTTAATGACAGTTATTTTTTTTATTGTAGCTCGTGAAAAAATTCAACCTCTCAATTGTGATGATGGCTTAGAGGAAGTTTATATTTGTTTAAGTCCGTTATTTATTCCTCTTTGGGGAGCTATATTTGGAGGTATATTTGGCTCATTTATCGGAGTATTGTTTGAAATAAACAGAAAAAAAAGTCATTAAATTGGAGTTGCTGAAGTATAGGTATAATTTTTGTGTTTCCTATCCTAATTCTCTAGTTCCTAAAACCGTTAATACTGAACTAAAAAACAAGTTAATGATGATGAAAACTAACTTTGGTGCAACTAAATTAACCATTAAATTAACTATTAAAGTAGCCAAAGAAATTGCTTAACTATATAAATTTTTTAAAAGTAATTACCAACTCTCCTATAAATAAGTATTACTTGATTTTATTTGATTAATGAAAGATGATTTTTAAATGGTTGTTTTGTTAGATTATTTTAACATAAAAAATACTTCTTTTTATAGGTAAATATTGGCATAAATAATTATAGGAACTTTAGCTAATCTGACTCTTTTGTGAATTTTCTACCTAGCACTATGGCTATTCTATTATTTATAGTAACCATTGATTTGTTTTTCTATGTTTTTTATTAAGTTGGCTAATCCCATTTCTGAGTTTGTCATTTTTGAGACTGAGATTATAGGATTTGATATATTTTCTTGAAATTCCTGTACGGTAAAAGTTTTGAGACTATGAATTGATAGGTAACAATTAAGCCAATTAATTTTGAATAAAAAAAAATGAAATTCAACCGTCGTTACTTCCTAATTTCTCTCAGTAGCGGATTAGGATTAGCTTTTTATTCCTACAATAATTTACAGCAAACTCCAACTACAAAGCTTAAAAAGGTTAATTCTAAAACTACTGCAAATGCCCCTGTTTATTCCTCAGAAATTCCTACTCCTTCAGCACCAGCTACTAAAGGAATATTTGCCCCTAAGCGAGGAGAAGTTCGACTAGTAGTTATTAGCGATTTAAACAGTAGTTATGGCTCTACAACTTACCAAATACAAGTTGAAAAAACTATGACTCTAATTCCTGAATTGCAGCCAGATTTATTACTTTGCGCAGGTGATATGATTGCCGGACAAAAACTATCACTTACTGAAGAAAATATTGAAGATATGTGGTCAGCTTTTGATCGCTATATTGCGAAACCATTACGTCAAGCTAAACAACCTTTTTGTATGACTATGGGTAACCATGATGCTTCTGGTTATTTTAAAAAATCTGGGGATGGATATATGTATGAAAAAGAACGTATACAAGCACAAATTTATTGGATAAAACATAAAAATGATTTAAACATAAATTTTTTAGAAGCAGATGGATTTCCTTTTTATTACAGTTTTATTCATCAAGAAATTTTCTATTTAATTTGGGATGCTTCTACATTTGATATTCCTACTAAACAATTAGAATGGGTAAAAAAAAGTCTGGCAAGTAGTCAAGCACAAACAGCAAAGATGAGAATTGTCATGGGACATTTACCTCTCTATGCTGTGGCAGTTGGTAAAAATAAGTTTGGTGATGTTTTGACTGAAACTGAGAAGTTACAAAACCTGTTAGAAAAATATAATGTACATCTATATATTAGCGGTCATCATCATGCTTATTTTCCTGGTTATAAGGGTAATTTAAAATTGCTACATACTGGTGCTTTAGGTAGCGGACCTCGTGTTTTACTTAATAGTAATTTACCCCCTAGAAATACTTTGACTGTTTTGGATATTAACCTAGAACTAAATCAGAGTTTTTATACTACTTATGATCTGAAAACGATGAGAGTTGTTCATCTGCAAGAATTACCAGAAAAAATTACTGGTTTGAATGGTTGGGTTTTACGAGAACCAAAAGTAATGTTGCCTAATTAACAAAGGTTAGGATAATTTGAGATACTGTTACAGGTGACTTTTATTAATCTACCATGGCAACAATTAACGATAACTACCTCAAACTTAAAGCCGGATACTTATTTCCAGAAATAGCTAGACGAGTTAATACATTTGCTGAAGCACACCCGGAAGCCCAGATCATTAAATTGGGTATTGGGGATGTAACTGAGCCATTGCCAAAAGCTTGTATTCAGGCTATGACTAAAGCTGTAGCAGAAATGGGCGATCGCTCAACTTTTAAGGGTTATGGCCCAGAGCAAGGTTATGCTTGGTTGCGCGAAAAAATTGCTGCTCAAGATTTTCAGGGGCGAGGATGTGATATTGATGCCTCGGAAATTTTCATTTCTGATGGATCTAAGTGTGATAGTGGTAATATTCTAGATATTATTGGTAATAATAATACTATTGCGGTGACTGATCCAGTATACCCAGTGTATGTAGATACGAATGTAATGGCGGGTAACACTGGTGCTGTAAATGAGAAAGGGGAGTATGAGGGTTTAGTTTATTTACCAATAAGAGCGGAAAATAATTTTACTGCGGAAATTCCTACTCAAAAGGTAGATTTGATTTATTTGTGTTTTCCCAATAACCCTACTGGTGCGACTGCCACTAAAGAATATTTGCAAACATGGGTAAATTATGCTAGAGCGAATGATGCCATTATTTTATTCGATGCTGCTTACGAAGCATTTATTACCGATGCCAGTCTTCCTCATTCTATTTATGAGATAGAAGGAGCAAAAGAATGTGCCATTGAATTTCGCTCCTTTTCCAAGAATGCTGGTTTTACAGGTACTCGTTGTGCGTTGACTGTCGTACCCAAAACTCTGAAAGGGAAAGCTGCTGATGGTAGCGATGTAGAATTATGGAAATTGTGGAACCGTCGCCAGTCTACTAAATTTAATGGAGTTTCTTATATTGTGCAGCGAGGTGCAGAGGCAGTTTACTCCGAAGAAGGGAAAGCACAGGTTAAGGGGTTGATCCAATTTTATTTAGAGAATGCGAAAATTATCTGCTCTCAGTTACAAGCAGCAGGTTTAACTGTTTATGGTGGGGTAAATGCGCCTTATGTTTGGGTGCAGACTCCTACAGGTTTGTCGAGTTGGGATTTTTTCGATAAGCTGTTGCAAAATTGTAATGTTGTGGGAACTCCCGGTTCCGGCTTTGGTGCTGCAGGTGAAGGTTACTTCCGCATTTCTAGTTTTAATAGTCGGGAAAATGTTAATGAAGCGATGAAACGGATAACTGAGAAATTTAAAGTTTAGACAAGCTATCGCTCTTAACTTACAGAGAAACCGGGTTGAACGAAGAAATTTTCTAAGAGTAATTATAGTCATAAACCCGGTTTCTTATAATGTTATAAATCAGCATTTTTTTTACAGGAAATTTTATGGGTAATTAAGAGTAGAATTTACGAGATAAAATTATTGATAATTAATAAAAAAATTCTGATTTAGGAAATCAGGAATAGGTAAAATGTCATATAAAAGTCAAAACTGAGTTGAATTTAAAGATTATAGAAACAGAAGATTTATTTTCTCAGGTTGAACCTGTATAAATTAGTATCTTTTGGATGAGACGTTAAAGAAAAATGTACCTATTGCTTTAGCGATCGCTACGGAAAAAGCTAGTTCCGAATTAATAATTATTAATATTTTGTTGGAGATTAAAAGACAACTTCAAATCAGTTTTTTCTCTGGTATAGATTTCTCAGTTGATAAGGATAAAGGGTTGAATGAATTTTGTGATTTTATTATTAGTCAATCTCCGAAACAATTATATTTAGATACTCCTGTAGTTGTTCTTGTAGAAGCTAAAAGTGAAAATATTGTTAGTGTTTTAGGAAAATGTATTGCAGAAATGGTTGCTGTAGAAATATATAATAAACAAGATGGTAAAGATGTTTCTTTTATTTATGGTGTAGTGACTACTGGTTATGTTTGGAAATTTTTGAAATTGGAAAAGAATGTAGTGTTTATTGATGCAGAGAATTACTATATTAAAAATTCGAGAAAGATTATTAGAATTTTTGTGGAAATGGTTAGTTCAATTAAGTGTTTGTAATTAGATATTAAAGTAATAATTAGGGTAGGCAAATATCAGAAATTTTGCTGTTGATATAGGTTCGTAAAAATTTGTCTACCATAACTAAATCTAGTGAAAAACTATTTTATCCTTCTAAGGATAAACTTGCTCAAATTGAACAAAGTCCGTCACTTCATATAAGGCAGATTTTTTATTTACATTATCACCAGGACAAATTATGGTTTCTGTTTTTTGATAATTTCTAGAAGATAAATTAACAACCTTATTAGTGACACAAATTTTTAATAGAAAAAACTGGCTTAAATATAACAAGATATGTACCTTCAGGTTTATTACGAAGACAGCTATGACCTGCTATTTGATGACCTTTAGAATATAAATTAAAACCTAGATTATTCACACAAAATGATGTTTTTTTAGTGTTAGCTCATTTATAATTTTTATAACTTGTTATGTATTGTAGAGGAAAAGTTTTATTGTCATAATTCCTTATATCTAGAGAGCTTTCTATACCTAAATACTGTGAATATTTTGGACGTTTAAGACCTAATGACAAAGTAGAAAAAATTTACATTTTTTAGAAGAAAATCGAAATCCATCCTCTAACTTTTAATGCTGTTATTCTTCAGCCGTATGGAGAGCAATACTTTCTATCTCCAGCTATTAGATAAAATTCAGACTTTGCCCTAACTAAATAGATCATATTTTTATACTCGTTGCAGACTTCGAGTTTGTTATTTATTTCAATGGAAGGGGAAAAATACTTAAATATTGCTCAAGAATACCATTGCACTAAATTTCATATTGATAATTTCACTTCAAATTTATGAAAACTTATTTCCCAGGAATTAAATGAAAAAATCCGTAAGTCAAATTTACTCACTGCGATGAAAAGATATCAAGTTTCTCATGTTTCAAGTGTATTTAATTTTGGATAAAGTAATTATGCAAAAGGTAATATTAATTTCTGCATAGATAACACCACATCTCTAGAAGAAACCCAACAAAAATTACCCACTAAACAAACAATAAACAAAAATAAAATCCCACTGCCAAAACTAGACCTCAGAGACGCACCAGATATCAAAAAAACATTCTACGATCGCTCCAGCGAACTTACTACCCTCAAAACCTGGATACTCAAACATCATTGTCGTCTTATCGCCATTTCAGGAATAAGCGGTGTCAGTAAAAGCACCATTATTCGTCATCTCATCCCTGACATAGAATCTAATTTCGACAACATCATCTGGCATACCCTCCGCACATCTCCACCCCTAAACATAACCCTCAAAAACTTAATTGAAACTATCTCCAACGTAACAGAAATAAACCTCCCAAATAACACCGATACTAAACGTTAATGCTGATGAAAAATTACGGGAGATGCGTTGTCTAATTATGCTCGATGACCTACAAAAAATACTAAAAAGTAAGCAACTTTTCGGTAACTATAAACCAAGAATTGAAAACTATTACTAAACGTTAATGCTGATATAAAAATTACGGGAGATGCGTTGTCTAATTATTCTCAATGACCTACAAAAAATACTAAAAAGTAAGCAACTTTTCGGTAACTATAAACCAAGAATTGAAAACTATATAAACCTACTTGAAATTATCGACTAACTTACTCAAAATAGTTGTTTAATTCTTAATAGTTAAAAAACACATTTATAAAATTTCAACTTTACAGATAAAGACTTACCAGTACATTTATTTCATTTAACTGTTTTAACAGAAAAGGTAGATCATTAAATGCTAAAAAAATCAAGTATTATTAGATAATAAAAATGGCAATAGTTGATAAATTTCTATCAAAGTAATCCCCAATGGTTAAAATTACTAGGAAAGACAATCAAAAATTTATTTTGTAGAAGCGTAGCTCAATATTTAAGTTATCAACCGCTCTTTTTATATAATGAATTAACTAATATTTTACAGCAGCATTTTCAAAGGTTGTCTGAATTAGAAAAATAATTACTATCCCAACTTAGCCAAGCAGCAGAATCTGTTTCACTTTCCCAATTATTAGAAAAATCTCAATTATCATCATCAGAATTATTTCAAACATTACTATCCTTAGAAAGACGAAATTTGATAGAGAAAATCATAGAAAAAAGCCAGATTTTATTTATTGTTAAACCTATATTTATGGATTATATAAAACACATGACAAATCGTTGTTAATATTTAATAAAAATAGCAAAATAGTCTAATTAAAGTAGACAAATAGGATCAATATTTGTCTACTATCATTGATAATTTTATAATTAATTTGAGGAACCAAGAAATAACTATTCGCCAAATCTCTCCAACAACTATTCCCTCAAAGCATTCAATAACAAAAAAGTCAACTCTTCTAAAGACAACTAGAACATTGGTTCAATAATGGCCAATAGTTATGAGTGCAGGGAACTAAACTGGACATTGGAGAAATTTTCAATCATTTGTCGTTTTATCGTCTCTTGGCCTTCTTGGCTACCTTTCTCCAAGGTACCTTCCCGCCAAGGTAAATATACAGGTGAAAGTTTTATTAGTAACTCCTAACCATCTTGATCTATATTTTCTCTGAATTGAATTGTGATGTGCCAACTTCCTAGAAGCTAGGTTAAATTTTCTCGGAGTGTGTGATGGGTAATTAATTAATTGGAATAGGGGCCGTGTTTTGAAATTCTGGCAAAAAATAAATAAGGCTTGCTGAAAAAGTCTTTTTTAGGAGTAGAGAACCTACCACTAATATCTCCCAGGATGAGAAGTAGAGAAGTTGCATAACAAAAATGCGAACCTCCCTACAACCGAAAACTAGACACTTTTTTCGAGTTTAAAAATTCTAAAACCTTCATGTCTCAATACTTTTTGGTTTAAGAAGCAAACCCTAAATACCTGTGGGTCATTTACCCTCTGGATCTGGTTCGGCGCCAAAGTCGTTTATTAATTTGGCAGAACAGGAAAGACATAAAATCCACAGTAACAGTCATTCTGTTTCAGAATAGGAAGTATTTTCTCTTCTAGTTTTACGTTTTTGCTGATTAATAACAAAGTTGAGTTTTGCTTGGCAGTTTAGTATTTCTAGTCCTTGTGGTTGATTGCGAAAAGAATTAATATTTGCCTAGTATTTAGAAATAATTACTTGCCAAATCTCTCAAACAATTCCTCACGAGAAGCAGTTAATAATAAAGGAGTTAACTCCTCTGGAGATAATTGCAACATTGGTTCAATAATGGCCAAAAGTTCTGGTTCAAAGGAACCAAACCGGACATTGAAGAAATTTTCAATCATTTGTCGTTTTATCGTCTGTTGGCCTTCTTGACGGCCTTCTTGGCGACCTTCTTGGCGACCTTCTTGGCGGCCTTCTTGGCGACCTTCTTGGCGACCTTCTTGGCGGCCTTGCTCCAAGGTATCTTCGCGCCAACGTAAATATACAGGTGAAAGTTTCATTAGTAACTCCTGGTCATCTTTATCTATATTTTCTCTGAATTGAATTGTGACGTGCCAACTTGCTAGAAGTTCAGTTAGATTTTCTCGGAGTGGGTTGCCTCTTGGTAGAGCTTCTAACTCTGAAATAGCTTGCTCTTGTGTTTGGCTTTTTCCCAAAACCCTCAACCAAAGAGTATCCTGATTGATAGGTAGTTGATTAATTGCAATAATGGCCGTGTTTTGAAATTCTGGCAAAAAATAAACACCTTGAGGCCATTTACCCTCTAGGTCTGGTTGGGCACCAAAGCCGTCTATTAATTTGGCAGAACAGGAGGGACATAAAATCCACAGTAATGGCCACTCTGTTTCAGAATAGGAAGTATTTTCTCTTCTAGATTTACGTTTTTGCTGATTAATAACAAAGTTGAGTTTTGCTTGGCAGTCTAGTATTTCTAGTCGTTGTGGTTGATTGCGAAATGGTTCATATATAGAAGCAGTTGCTGCCATTTGGCCTAATAACCCTAAAATTTTAGGGTCGTTTGGCGGTGGAATGACAGGGATAAAATATACATCTATTTCCCGGACTTCGCTGGCAACATCCCGACTGGTTTCAACTTTACCTAATAAAGTTAGCAACTCTTCTAAATATTGTTTGGCAAATTGGTCGTGAGGAGTTCGTGTCATATCTTGTCCGGTTGAATATTTATACTTTGAAAGCTCCTGGCAGAAAGCAGAAGGGAAAAAGCTTGTTATTACTAATTACCTGGATATAATACCATGAATATTTTCTAATAATTTCAGGTTTTTATACTGCTTGTAATTATGTTATAAATCAATATTTTTTGATAATATTTGATTGTTAATTAAGAGTATAATTCAGGATATATAGCAATTCGATTTAAACAGTGAAATAAATGGGCGAATATAAAGTATGAGGTAGGAAGCGAAAGGAACAGGAGCTATATTTTGAGAAAGCTAGTGGTTTTATATGCAAGATTTAGAATTACTATAAAATGATTTGTAGTAGTTAATAGGAAAATCTCATATAGTGACTTTAAATTAAAAAAAAGTCAAGTCTGAGTTTAAGTTTAAAATTGTATACACAGAATACTTATTTTCTCAAGTTAAACCTGTAGAGATTAGTAGTTTCTGAGTTAAGATATTAAAAACAATGTATCTATTGCTATAGCGATCGCTATAGAAAAAGTAAATTTGAAGCTAATAATTATTAATATCTTACTGGAGATTAAGAAACAACTTCAAATAATTTTTTTCTAGGGTATAGATTTTGCAGTTGATAAGGAGAAAGAATTGAATAGAGTTTGTAATTTTATTATTAGTAAATCTCCTGAACAACTTTATTTAGATACTCCTGTAGTTGTTATTGTAAAAACTAAAAATGAAAAGATATTTGGTGTTTTAAGAGAATGTTTTTGTAGAAATGGTGGCTGCTAAAAAATATATATAATCAACAAGATAATAAAAATATTCCTTTTCTTTATGGCGCGGCTACCACTGCTCTAGGCTGGATTTTTTATTGGAAAATAATTTAGTATTTATTGATATAAAAAATTATGATACTAAAGATTATAGAAAGATTGTATAAGTTTTTGTGGAAATGATTAAATAAATTTAATCTTTGTCATTTTATTTTAGAAAAAAAAGGATAATTATAGTCACTATGTTTGGTTATAAAAACCCTAGTTTTAGAGAAAATAAGTAATAGATATTGTTAATAAAAAAATATAAGCTTTGTGGAAAAAAATATGCATGTAAAATAATTGTTTAGTTCTCGAAACTAAAATGTTAAACAATGTTTTAATGAAAAAAATCATAGTGCATAATTTTATTGTTTTAGATGATTTATATAGAAAAAAAGCAAGTCTACAAGCTCTTATTCAATGGATAGTTGAAGGAAAAATTTGCGTTGGTAAATTCTAGTATTATATTTCCAAAAAACTCTTATAAGTGCACTTTAATGCAATTTCCTGAATGTCAATCAACTAAAGTTAACAAAAAGAGATAAAAGAAAATAAAACACAATTATATCTGTGTTAATTATCAAAGACAGTTTTTAAAATGTTATCAAATACAAAAAATTTCCATACGATGAGCTAAAAAATAAATACCTAACTATGTACATTAAAGTATGGCTTTGAAAGCAATTGGAAAAGTTAAAAGCATAAGTCATATGACAACTATCATTTGATTAAACAAGTAAGTAAGAGAATTATTGCCTAGCGCTTATGAACTGGAAACAATTCCCAAAGACAGAGAATTAGATGAACTGGAAACCTTGGGTCAAAAAAAACAAAATTTACCTCTCGACAGCGCTAGATACTTTATCGACCAAGCATTTTAGGATGGGTACTCAGGCTCAGACAACATAATGCCGAAACCTTTCAACCATTGTGTGAAATTGTAGCCTTCTGGAAATACTACCTTTACATCACTAATGGCTCGAAAGTTTATCCCAAATTTATTCTTGACAGCAACCAATTGTCAGCAAAACCTACATGACCAGAGTTGAGGGAGAAAATACCAAGCTCCATCATTATCTTGCTTGCCTCAAACGAAAAACCCTTTGTTACTCTAAGTTGGAAATTATGCTGGGATATTCAGTGAAATTATTAATTCACCCTTCTTAAATTCAGAGATATTCCCATACCATTAACTCAAAAACTTCTAACTACTTAGCGATCACATTCTTTCATCATCATACCTACATCTACCAACTCCAAGCATATTATTCCTAGAGAAAAAATTATGAAATATTCTTACTTTTGACTTTTAATTTTATCTAAATGTTGGCAGAAGACCCGCGCTCTTCCATAGGGGAGCGTCGGGATGAATGCTAATAAATCTTGCAGTTTTACAAATAATCTGTTAAAGTATGAATGTTGAAAAGTAGGCAGTAAATGGTTGAAAAAGCATACAAATTTAGATTTTACCCAACTCCTCAACAGGAAAGTCCGCTGAGGAGAACATTGGGTTGCGTACGTTTAGTCTACAACTTTGCCTTAGCCGTCAGGACTCAAGCCTGGTATAAACACCAGGAACGAGTAGGTTACAAACAAACCTCAGCTATGCTGACGAACTGGAAAAAACAGGAAGATTTAGATTTTCTGAGTCAAAGTAGTGTACCACTCCAGCAAGGCTTAAAACATTTACAAACTGCTTTCACCAACTTTTTTAGCGGGCGGACTAAATATCCTAACTTCAAAAAAAAGCGCAACGGTGGTAGTGCTGAGTTTACTAAGGCAGCCTTCTAGTGGAAAGATGGCCAAGTCTATTTAGCTAAGTGTTTAGAACCCTTATCTATTAGATCGATCAGGCAATTACCACCAGGTTGTATGCCTAGTAAAATCACTGTCAAACTTGATCCTAGTGGTAGATGGTCTATATCTTTGAGAATTAATGACACCAGAGATTTGAGACTCAATCCGACTAAGAAACAAGTAGGCATTTACTTGGGCATGATCAGCTTACTGACTACCAGCGATAGAGAAGAAGTGCCCAATCAAAATAATCTTCAAAAGTTGCACAAAAGACTGAGGTTCGCTCAGAAGTCTCTGAGCAGAAAAGCCAAAGGGTCTAATAATTGTCAGAAAACTCGACTTAAAGTAGCTAGGATACATGCCTTGATTAAAGATTCAAGACTAGACTACACCCATAAGCTAACTACTCAACTAATAAGAGAAAACCAAACAATAGTAATTGAGGATTTAGCTACAAGTAACATGGTCAAGAATCACTTGTTAGCAATAGCTATCAGTTCATGCTAACTGGGGAGAAATAGCCAAGCAATTACAGTACAAAGCTGAGTGGTATGGACTGGAATTAATTAAAATTGATAGATATTTTCCCAGTTCTAAGGGTTGTTCTAATTGTAGTTATGTAGTAGAGAAATTACCTCTAAATATTAGAGATTGGGATTTCCCTGAATGTGGTAGCCACCATGATCGGGACATAAACGCAAGCATAAACATTTTGGCTGCGGGACTAGCAGTGTCAGTCTGTGGAGCGACCGTAAAACCGGAAGAGAATAAATCTCGGAAGGCAGGTGCTATGAAGCAGAAACTCCCTAACAGTAATGCTAGGGAATCCCGCGCTGTCTCAAGTATAGCAGCGTCGGGAGGATGTCAAGAATAGGACATGATATTATCCTAGACGGCTAAATAATAGAAAAATAAATGACAGCAGTAAACACCCAAAAATTAGATGTATATGGTGTCGGTAACGCCCTAGTTGACATCCTCGCACTTGTAGAAGAAGACTTTATCACCAAATTTTCCCTCCAAAAAAGTGGCATGACTCTTATGGATGCTCAAAAACAAGGAGGAATTTTGGCAGGACTAAAAGATATATCTTTAAAAAAGCGTTCCGGAGGTTCAGCAGCAAATTCCATGATAGCCCTCGCTCAGAGTGGAGGAACAGGTATTTTTGTGGCAAAAGTTGCCAGTGATCCTAACGGAGAACTATACCGCCAAGATATGCTCAACTTTAAAATGGATTTTAATGTACCTCCTGCACCTACAGCAGATAACCCCACTGGTACTTGTGTTGTACTGACAACCCCCGATGCTGAACGTACCATGTGTACAAATTTGGGAGTATCTGTAAATCTTAGTGTTAGTGATATTGATGTAGAACAAATTAAGCGTTGCAAATATAGTTATGTAGAAGGTTATTTGTGGACTGGAGACAGTACAAAAGAAGCTTGTAAGCAAGCTATGCAATATTCTAAGGATGAAAAAGTAAAAGTTTGTTTTACCTTCTCAGATCAGTTCCTAGTAGATATGTTCGCTGATGAGTTCCGTTCATTACTTTTAGATTATTGTGATGTATTATTCTGTAATGCTGATGAAGCCCGTAGTTTTTGCAAAAAAGACTCTTTAGATGACTCTGCAAAAAGTATAGGAGAGTTGGTAGAAACAGCTTTTATTACCAATGGCAAGGAAGGTTGTTTAGTTGTTAAGGATAAACAAATTACTTCCGTACCTGGGTTTAATGCAACGGCGATCGATACTGTTGGTGCAGGAGATGCTTTTGCTGGAGGTGTGTTATATGGTCTTACTCATGGTTATGAACCTACTCAAGCTGCACGTTGGGGAAATTATCTAGCTTCTAACGTTGTACAAATTCAAGGTCCACGTTTAGAAGGGTCTTGGGCCGATAAAGTTCAACAAATAATTAATGCCTAATTTCTCATTCACTTTTTGATATAGTCACCGACGGTCGACGGTCGACAATTAAACAGACACGGAGCAGTTATAGTCATTCTGGTGATTAATTGAGACAAGTTTTTTCTAGCTTTAAAGGGTTTTAGCTGAAAAAGTATCTTATTCTTATTCGGAATGACTATATCAGTCTCTCTGTAAAAAGCAAGCAAATAGCAATAATTTGTTAATCTGCCTTCAGTTTTTTGAACAGCTTAGGTTGTTTAATTAATAGATGGAAATCTTACATTATAATCTCTGATTTGATGTCGCTAGGATATCAAAGTAAATAATAAATAAGGTTTTAGCTTCCCCTTTTAAAGAAATAGTCAAGAAAATTATGTATTTCAGGTCTCCAACTTCAAGGGGAGGTAAGGAATTTCACAGTTTCTCTCACTCGGAAGCTCAGACCAACAAGTCTAGGTATAAAAAAGCTAACCCCCTATTTAGCAACGCTATTACTTGATAAAAATACCCTCTGAGATCAAATACGGTTGAATACTTATTGTATAATTCGGGGAGATGGGGTTCCCGGGAAAGTGGGGAGATAGAATATTGAAGTAATAAGTAATTATAGAATTATAAATATATATTATATAACTGGATTCTATATTACACTTGGGAAATTTGGTGTAAGTAATAACTGATACCTGAAATAATAGCCGATAGGGACTTGATAACCAAGCCCCATAGACGCGCAATTATATTAAATCCAGTAGTATTGGTATCAATAAAATATAGAAGCCTGTCTTGTATTATAGCAGTTGCCGTTACTAGCACAGACATTCTTACCTATCTCACATTTAGTCTGTGCTGTGAACTAAATTTCTGACTTTAGCTATAGGTTTCTTAGCATACTAACGTATGTCTCCTATCAACCTGGTTTCTTAATAATACTCTACTCCCAAACAGATTTAATATTATTTATTAAGTATCTCCGCGATCGCTTATGGAGAAAAAGCTCAGGTGGTAAATCTCAGATTTATAGGGATGATATTGAACTTCCCTAAGAAGAGTTTTACCATTCCAAGAAATCTCAGGAACTTTAAGATCAATAACAGTCTTATTCGTAGAAGCATTTTTTAACAACTGCTGCGCTTCCTTAATATCAATTGTTAATGAAACTGATTCTGTAAGCTGATGACCATACAATACTGCAGGAATTAATCCTTCCCTTCGTAAAGCTTTAGTTTTGCTTCCTAATGGTCTTTTTTGACATTCTACTGTAACTTCCATCTTGACTTTTTTTCTCTTAATTTGCTTACTTATTATACCAAAATTTTAGATATAGATATTGTTTAGCAAAAGGAAGTCATGTTTTCATTCAAAAAGAGTACTTTTCAGATTGATGATACCATATATAAAAAATGAATATTACAAATCAGTTACTGAAAATCCTTGTTAGATATAGATTTTTCCTTGTATCAATGAAAGTAAAAACCACTATAAATTCCTTAGACATAACTGTTACAACCAAAATTTTTAAGGGACATTATATGTGATCTACTATGAAAAAAATAGGTAGTCTTCCTCCCCTAATGGTGGATAGGAACAAAATACCTAACAGAAGAACAAGATACTCCCACTGTTTTCCTAACCAAAATAACTGCAATACACCACCAGCTAAAAATCAAGGTTGAGCATTTAAGAAAGGCTGTAAATACCATTAAGAATATAACAGGCCTCGCTTTGGTCCATGAATTGGGTCTTCCACCACAATAGTTTGGTGACGACTAGCTCCAAGAGATACTATAGCAATAGGTACATTCATCAGCTCTGCCAAAAAACGCAAATAATCTAAAGCTTGCTTTGGTAAATCTTCCAAATTTCTACAATCAACAGTTGATTCCTTCCAACCAGGCAATGTTTTATAAATAGGCTTGCATTTAGATAATTGTATAGCACTACCTGGAAAATCTTCACAACGCTTACCTTCCATATCATAAGCTACACAAACCTTAATCTCTTCTAAACCATCCAGCACATCCAATTTAGTAATCGCCATACAATCCATACCATTAATTCTAACTGCATAACGTCCAATCACTGCATCAAACCATCCACAACGACGTTTACGACCAGTAGTTGTCCCAAATTCTGCTCCGCGATCGCAAAGTAAGTCTCCAATCTCATCTTTAGCCTCTGTAGGAAACGGCCCTTCCCCCACTCTAGTAGTATAAGCCTTTGCTACCCCAATTACTCGGTCAATCATTGTCGGTCCCACACCAGTACCCACACAAGCACCTCCTGCCACTGGATTTGACGAAGTCACATATGGATAAGTACCGTGGTCTAAATCCAATAGGGTCCCTTGGGCCCCCTCAAAGAGAATATTGCGTTTAAGTTGAATCGCATTGTAGATCTTTAAAGACGCATCTATAACGTGAGGTCTTAAGCGGTCAGCAAAATTCAAATATTCATTTACCACCTCTTCTGGATTTAAGGGTGATAGATCATAAAGCTTTTCTAAAATTACATTTTTATAATTAACCGTCCAATTTATCTGCTCTTTCAATCTATCTGGATTCACCAAATCAATCATCCGAATTCCTGTCCGCTCCGACTTATCAGCATAAGTTGGACCAATACCCCTACCTGTAGTCCCAATTTTTTTACTTCCCCGACGTTTTTCCGATGCCTTGTCTATCATTCGATGATAAGGCATTGTTACATGAGCAGCCCCAGAAATCATCAAATTAGCTGTAGAGATACCTAAAGCCTCTACTTGATCTAGTTCCTCAATTATAACCTTGGGGTCTATTACTGTTCCCGAGCCTATGATACAGTCAGTATCAGGATAAAGGATACCCGAAGGAATTAAGTGTAGTTTAAATATTTTGCCTTCTACAACCACTGTATGGCCAGCATTTACGCCCCCCTGGTAGCGCACAACTACATCTGCTGATTTGCTTAGTAAATCAGTAATTTTTCCTTTTCCTTCATCGCCCCACTGGGCGCCTATTACAATTACGTTTGCCAAGGGTCTCCTCTACGGATAGTTAACACTATTTATAATCTTTGCATTAACTAAAAATTATGTCAATAAATTTTTATTAATTTTTGTTAAAATAATCCTAGATTTAGAAAAGTCAAACTGTTTTTTTTAAACTCTATGGTGCTTTATAGCTAGGTAGAAAAACATGACAAGTTTGGGTTAAGTGAAGGAATATATTTCAAAATTAAGAGTAAGAATGGAGATATTGGATATTTTGGAGGATTTTTCAATCTTTTTTCCTGTATTGCTTCTGCCCATGGATGACTCGGTACTTGAAAATTTAATTAAAAGACTTGATCAAGGTAAAGCTAATAAATAGACAGAGCAGAAAAGCAGAGTTTTTTATTCAAAAAAAAATTTTTTTTTCTAGTAGCAAAAATTATCTCCTGTCTTCTTTCTTCTATCTTCTGTCCCCAAAAAATATTATCCTCTTCGCTTAATTTGAACCTTTAGTGTATGAATATATAGAATCACTAAGCTTATATGTCTTAAGCATTCAGAGATCAGCATTCAGCTATGAATTATTAACTCATTATATTGGAAGGAGGAATTATTCTCAAAGCAGAATTAATACAGTTATCTTTGCACAGCATGACCTTTGATCTACATTCCGTATATTAGGAATGTTAAGAAATGAATTGATTATCAGGTAACCTTAGTAGTTTATAAGTAGTTCAGAAGTAGTTTATAAGTAGTTTATAAGTAGTTTATAAGTAATTTATAAGTAGTTTATAAACTCAAAACCTGAGACCTGGCTGCTGATAGCGGAATGCTTACTATATGATATGTCTATAATCTTTTTGTTAGATAAATAAATACTAAGGATAAATTAATAAATTTCTATGGCTTTACACGCAGAATTACATAGACATTTAGGAGGCTCTGTAGTTCCTAGAGTTTTATGGAGATATTTCCAACGTCAAAATCAAGAACTAGCAAATCGTTTTCCTGAATATGAACAATTTGAAGAATTTTATACTCAACCACGGAAAACATTAGATGAATATTTAGAGCTACATACTTTAGTAGAAAATGTTCAAACTCTTGAGACATTACCATACTTTATTTATCGCTTAATTCGCGGTGCTTATACATTTGAAAATCTAGCTTATTTAGAGCTACGTTATACACCTTATTTAAGAACTCCAAATAATTTACCACAGTCTCAACGTATAGATTTAATGTCAGAAATAGTTACAGTTGTAGGGAAAGCAACTCAACAAAATGAGTATCCAATTATTACTAGTCAAATTTTATGTATGCATACTCGTTTGCCTAATGAAGTAAATCAAGCAATTGTTGATTTAGCAGTGAAAAATCCAGAATATGTTTGTGCTATAGATGTAGCAGGAGGAGATAATAACTACAAAGAAAATATAGATGAATTTATTAAACTGTATAGATATGCTCGTGAACAGGGAGTAAAAACTACCGGACATCTTTATGAAACTTCTAATGGTTGTCATCCAGAATTACTACCTTATTTAATGCGAATTGGTCATGGAGTTCAAATCCCTTTAAAATATCCAAATTTATTAAAGGAAATAGCAAACAGAGGGCAATGTTTAGAAGTTTGTCCAACTACATATTTCAAAACAGGTACTATGGATAATATTAGTCAATTGAAAACAGTATTTGACAAATGTTTTGATGCTGGGGTAGATATTGCTATTTGTACAGATAATGCTGGTTTACATAATGTACGTTTGCCATTTGAATATGAGAATTTATTAACATTTGATGTAATTAATTTTGAACAATTGCAAGCTTGTCAAAAAGCAGCTTTTCGTCATGCTTTTGCTTGGCCTTATGGTCAACGACCAGAAGAAATATTAACAGGCTTATTACAGCCAGAGCCTTTAGTTGCAGGCGTTATAAGTGCGAATTAGTATTTAAATTTAAAAGTCAACCATCTCCCCTTATTTATCCAAGGGGGGAAGTTGAGCAAAGAAAGGCTATACTCAAGTCAGGCAGGAGGCAGGAGAGATGGAGCCTGACGCGAAATATATTAGCCTTCTGACAATCTTAGGGAGCACACAGTAACTCCAATTCAGTATCTCCGGTTTAGGAAGCTCCTGGAGTTCACTTTCTACATAAGTGATTCTACCTCCAATAATTTTTGATCCCAAATTTCCTTGATTAACTACGATATAATAAAGATTACAAAAATAAAATAATAGATTGATATCCTTCTGGACTGTTAGGCATCGGGGGGGTTAATTCTATAGAGCAAAACCTCCGATGTAGGTTGATGTTTTGCAGGGGCAAAGCTTTATCCTCTCTCAGTTTCACTGTTGTACTTAATTTTTCTTTGATAATTGATGCCCCCAATGCCATCCTAAAATATCAGGCTGGCGCCCCTCTTTCTGCTGAGAATAAATTTCCATATTCCTCTTCACATTCCGACCAAGGAATTCAACTTGCCATTGTTATCCAGCAATTGTTTGGGAATAGTTGACAATTTGATGGCTATTCAAAATTTTCAGGTATCGCTCTAGATTGGCCCATTTTTTTGTACATTGTTGCTGCAAATATATCTTTGATTTTTGGTGTATTTTAGCTAACTTTAGGATATTATTTCTGGTTGAAGCTGCCTTAAATTCTTACGGTGTAAGTTTTTAATTTTTTTCAACACATCCTAAGTATTCAACCGGACATGATATAAGCTATTAGACCAGAATTTCATCCTTGGCGATTTTTTTTTTCGTTGGTCAAGAAATAAATTTTGTAGGCTGAGAGCAGAATTCATCTTTAGATGGCTGAAGGTAGTTTGTTTATTATGGCTAATTCATGAAATTTGAGATGAGAAACGCTACATGGTGTAGGATAATTTTTTGGGTAATTAAATTAATGATCCAAGCATGATTAAATGTCAAACCAATTAATAGCATTCTCAAGAGCAACTCTAATTGAAGACTGGGGCAAACCCAATTTTTTTATTGCCTTAGAAGCATCATAATACATCTTTTTTTGAGACATCCGCACGCCATCTAAGGGAATAGAAGGTTGTTTTCCCAAAGGTGCAAGAATTTTTTCATCAACCCACGCGATAGTTAAAGGTAACCATATAGGAATAGTTTGTCTTGGAGCAGGTAAACCTGTAACTTCCTGCAATAAATCAAGTAATTCCTTCAGAGTCAAATTCTGATTACCTAAAATATAGCGATCGCCACTTTTCCCTCTTTCCAAAGCTAATAAATGTCCCCATGCCACGTCTCGAACATCTATAATATTTAAACCAGTATCCACATAAACAGGCATTTGCCGACGTAAAAAGCGAACAATAATATCACCCGTCGGAGTTGGTTTAATATCCCAAGCACCAACAGGAGCTGTAGGATTAACAATTACCACATCTTGACCAAGAGTAACTGCTCTCATCGCCTCTTGTTCTGCCAAAAACTTAGACTTTTTATAATCTCCCACCAACTTCTTTAGTGGAGACTGATAAGTTTCATCAACGACTGTACTAGAAACTCCCACACCAATAGCAGCAACAGAACTTGTATAAACTGTCCGCTCAATTTTTGCCCGTCGTGCTGCGGCCAAAACATTGCGTGTACCCAAAACATTATTTTTATAAAGTAACTCTTTATCTTTTTGCCACAAAGAATAATGAGCAGCTACATGGAATAAAACCTGACATCCCTCTATCAACTCAAACAAGTAGGAGTCATTTAAGTCTCCCACTACAACTTCTATATCTAAACCCTGAAGATTATCAAGACGACTTGTAGGGCGAACTAGCGATCGCACAGCATAACCCTGCTGTAATAACAACCGCACTAAATTCGCCCCAATAAAACCACTGGCACCAGTAACAAAAGCTTTCATTATAAAATACAAAAAGGAGGACAGAAACCTGATTTCTGATAATACCTAATCAGGTTTATATAGGAGGCTGATTAAAAGGTTAAGACACTTATGCTCTATAGCAAGATACACAAAAGTTATATTATTTATCAAAAAAATTTATATAGCAGTCGCCACAACTATTAGAACACTTTCTTGTTGCCAGTTGCCTTTTTCCTGTTACCTTTAAATCAAAATACGATGTCCTAACTGATATGTCCGTTGCTATACATTTCCGACTCTAGCAGGAGACCCATCTCTCACCCTCTCAGGATAATCTATCCCTAACCCCGACCTTGGAGGAAAAATAGGTGAGTAGGGGAAACCACTACTAATAATTAAAGGAAAATATAACTATTAGGAGTATTTATAAATATATTGACTGTTGCAACTAGAAATCAGTCTGGGTCTCTAGGTTTGGTGTGTGTCAATCAAAAACCTACAGGATCAACAATGCCACTACTGCAAGAACTTCCACTTGTCGGTATCAAAACATCCCTTAATTTTTCCCCTACTAGAGGTCTTCGCATTTTAATTTGCAGTTCACTTATTAACCCACCGTTACATTTAATCTTGACACTTTGACCTGCCCCTTTTCCAAAAGAATTGTCAAAAGCTGTTTCAATTTGAGACTGAGTAATTCTTTTACCAATATTTTCTGTGAACAAGTCTTGTACTTCCGAAGCATTAACTTCATTCAATAAATCTATAGAAACATCGTAGTAAGTATCCTCATCTCGACCATCGCAAGTACCATGTTTAGTCCATTCGTGGCGATGTAAATAAGACTGCACACCAGGCATCACTATTGCTAATTCAGAGGTAGTCTCTTGATCCAAATTTAGACGTGGTAAATCATCCCACTCTCTCTGCTTATCATTGTTTATATCTTGATTAGACACTCCACAATAGGTAAGTTTGTCAGGCCACAAACCATGTAAAGTAAAGTTATTTGCATCGTAACGATCTGTCGTTTGGGAAATACATTCAGGGATGTATTGCCTTGTCTGACAAAAACTGGGTTGCCAGCTAATAGCAAGTACATACTTCCTTGCACAACCTTGAGCAGGGCAATTTGCTATAGTCTTGTTTTTTTCTGTTAGGCTTCTTTTTTCATAGCTACTTTCACTTTTATAGCTACTTTTACTTTCATAGGCTCTTTGCCCACTAGGATTAAATTCACCAAACTTTCTACTTTCATAATAGGCTCTTTGCCCACTAGGATTAAATTCACCACAGTTTTTGTTGATCCATTTATTTTGTTTACCTACTTTTATAGAAAAATAATCTCCAGATTTTTTATTTTGTCCTAATACTTGGTACACTTTTCCTGGCTCAAGAGTGACAGGTTCGCTTTTCTTTTTGATACTTGTGTAAGCTTGACAACTATTCACTATAAATTCTCCATCAACTTTGTAGACGGCGAAAGCTGAATTTTGTCCAACTAGGAAAAAATATAATAAAAATATGATGATTAATCTCACGATATTTCCTTTTTTATTGCTATTGTACAACTACTTGGAGAGTTATAGTATAAGTGAGAAGTCATAAGTAGGCGCTTAAGTATATACTTTCTTGCTGTGACTTGAGGTCATCAAGCTACAAAAAAGTTTAATAAATTGAGTACTTAAACAAAAAATGAAGTTATACAGTATTGGTGGATTTTAAAGCTTTTACTCCTACTACATATAGTGTTTTCCGTAGTTGGTGAGGTTTAGTAACAGCAATTAGTAAGCTAGTTTTTTAAATGGAGTTTTTGGGAAGTAATATCAAATCCGGTTAATTGCACATAATATAATATATAGAATATAAATATATATTAAATTTCTAAGATAATTCAACTAAAACCACTGTAAAAAGTTTGTTAAATCTTAGTTTCTGAAGAGGTCTCTTATTAGAGTTGTTGGGAATTAAGGAAAAAAAATAGCTAAAATCCTTGTCGGTTTAGGTTTAAGTGTGTTTTTTTTAGATATAGTAAAATCATCAAAAGCTTATAGAAAGCTTTTGGGAATTTTAATTTTTTCCTAGACTAAACAACTCTATTATATAAAACTGGATTCTATATTAGAGTTGCCTCAGAAGTTTCAAATAGTTAAGAGAAGCCAAAGTATTCGCACAAATAACTCCAGAAGCAGCAACTGCCGGTACACCAATACCAGGCATTGTACTATCTCCCACCCGATACAAACCAGGGATAGGAGTTTGAGGTCCAGGGAAACTACCCTTGCCAGCAACAATAGCAGGTCCATAAGTACCCTGATAACGACGCAAAAAGCGAGCATGAGTCAGGGGAGTACCAATTAACTCCAGAGTTATACGTTGGCGAATATCAGGAATTATTCTTTCCAAAGCTAAAAACAAAGATTCTGCTTTTTCCCGTTTCCGTTGGGAATAAGATTCATCTTTTTGCCAACCAGAAAAAGATTCCAAAGTATAAGCATGGATAACATGATGACCAGAAGGAGCTAAAGTAGGATCCCAAACCGAAGGAATAGAAATCATGCAAGTATTGCCAGGAACAGAAATATCAATATCTCCATTGAGAACAACCACATGATGTCCAGTCAAACCTTCTAAACCATCAGAACGAATACCTAAGTGTAAGTGCATAAAACTTTCTACCGCAGGAGTCCCCAAAGCTTCTTTATGTAAAGAAGTGGGTAAATCTTCAGGTCTTAATAACTGAGTATAGGTGTCCCAAATAGTAGCATTAGAAATAACAATAGGAGCTTTGATAACCTCATCTCCTCTCAAGCGAACCCCCACAACTTGACCAGACTCTATTAAGATTTGTTCTACATGAGCATTCAAACGTAATTGACCACCCCAACGCTCCAAACCTCTAACTAAGGCATTAACTATTGCACTACTACCACCAATAGGATATTCAATCACGGAGTTAGAACGTTCTCCGAACATAAATGCTACTTCTGGGGCAACAGTACCATTAGCCTTCAACCCAGACAATAGAAAACATTCCAAGTCTATTAAACGACGCACCCAAGGGTCTTTTACCCACTTATCCATGATTTGTCCAACAGAACCTCCTACCTCTCCCAGGGAAGGCAACATTTTTAGTAGGGATAATCCATATTTTCCTAATAAAATCGGTATTAACCAAAAATCAGCCCTTAAAACTATAGGGGGAATTCCTTTAAGACCAGCATACAGTTGTAAAAGATTATCTTGAAAAAGTTTTAATTCTTTAGCACCTTGAGTGGTGAACTTAGCAACTGCTTCTAAATAAGATGTCCCACCAGCATAGACAGGCAAACTGCCTTCTGGAAAATGGTAATGTCCAAGAGGATCATAGACACATGTTTCAATTGATTCGCCCAAAATGTTGAAAACTTTTTGTAAAGGATTAAGACTATTAGGGTCAGCTAACCCACAATAAAAAGATGGGCCCGAATCAAAATGAAAACCTTGACGAGAGAAAGAGTGAGCGGCTCCCCCAGGAATACTATGGCTTTCACAAATTACTACCTTTTTGTCATAGTAGGCGAGCATTGCTCCAGCAACGAGGCCTCCAATACCACTACCAATTACAATCACATCTTTTGTTCTTACCATATCAAAGCGTTTTTGACAAGATTATTTACAGTTATTACAGTTATTATTGTGAAGTTAATGAATTTTGACTTTGGCAAAGCGACTTACTAAGCATTGAGTAGTCACAGATCAGCTATTGCTTTTGATCTTAAAATATGTATTCATTTAAACCTCTGTCCTTAAGGGCAGCGGGATGGTTAATAGCTGAATGCTATCTAAATAATTATATCATTATATAATAGCCTTATTCTGTTTTATAATCAGAAGCAAATCAAAGATAGCAATTACAGTAATATTTTTGGATAAAACTGATAATTATCAGCAAATTTATTGAAGATTTCAAGAATTATAAAAATTAGTAAAATATTTGAACGATTCTTCAGGAATAAAAAATTATGGCAACTATGGAATCATTTTCACTCATAGATACAATAGTTAAAGAATTAGAAAAAGATGTAGATTTAATGAGGATAAAGAAAGTAATTTATTGGGCTTGTGACAACGTATGGGAGGATAATGAAACCAAGTTAGAAAGAGTTAATATGAAGAAGTTAATAGAAAAGTTATACAATCAAATAGAAAATATAGATTCATTAAATGCTCGATTGTGTGAGATAGTTTCTAAAGTTAATAAAAAAACAGAATATAGTTTGTTAGCACAAAAAATTATTAACAGTATAGGTAAATTATATCCTCAAGAAGAAGAGACGACTGTTATGGAATATATTCCTAACAGGAGTCTTACTGTTTTAGATGACCAAATCGTTTTAACAAATAAATTAGTAGTAGAAGAATCATACCCAAGAGATCCTGGAGAATTATTTGATGTGCGAGAAAAAATTATGCAGGGTACTAATCCATTAAAGGCAAAAATTCTGATTTTTTCGGCTGTACAACATCAATTTGATTTTGGTAATAAGGATTGGTTATTGTTGAGAACAAAAAACTTAGATAGTTTACTTAGACAAATATTTAATTTATGCTTATCTATAACAGATTTAGAGTCTTCTTTATATGCTACTGCTAATAATTTTGAAGACCCAGATGAATATACCCAAGTAGCCGATATAGTTATTAAGGCTTTAAACCTTTGCTATTCAGATGAAATTATAGTTCCTCAAAGTCAAGCAGAAGCTGAAAAATTTGAAACATCAATATTAGATACAAAAAAAATTAATATGGAGGATAATAGTTATTTTGATAAAGACGATATGACTCTGCTAAATCTAACAAATTTGCCAGCTATAAACTCTACAGATAAAATTAGCTTTACCCCAGAAGAATATTCTATAATTTACTCTGAAAAAACTAATGCCTACAAAGATAAAATTATTGATGAAACCACAAATAAAGCAGAGGAAAAAACTCTTGAAAACTCTTTAATTTATAATCAAAAAATAGTTCCTATTTCCCAAGAACAAAAACCTGCTATAGGAGGAAACAATATCTTAGATTCTATCAAACAAAAACTCAGGATAGAAGATAAAATATCTACTATTGTCAATAAAAAAGTAGATGTTGTAATGGATGCTATAGAAGCGGAATTTATTTCCTTAGAAAAAACTTTAAATCATTTTTTACAAGGTGAAACAGAAAAAAAACGTTTATTATTAAAATATACAGCCTTAGGGAATTTGATTAGTAATATACAGGAAAAATATACAAAATATCAAGAAATTCTCAAGGAATTGGAAAAAGAAGAAAGGAAAAAACTTAATCTCAATAATTCAGCTAATACTATTAGTCAAAAATCATATAAACAAACAAAAATTTATGATGAAAATCAACAAAAAATTATTGAATTAGCAACTCAAGGAAATCCTAAGGCAATGGCTATGATAATTAATCAATTACTTGAGCAAAAAGGTATCACAGCCATAGCTGGTAGGAAAAATGATTATATACATATTGTTTTAGAATCAGAACAGGTTCCTAATCCAGAAATTGTCACTCCACTAGTAGAGCAAAAAATTGCTAGTTTACAATCAAAATATCTCAAAAATGTCAAAATTCATGGGAGACAATTAGGAAATAAATCAGTTATATGGACAAAAACAATTTCATTGTAAATTTTTCTGTTTTAGGAAATAGGTATGGATTAAGATAACTCGAGAAGGTTAATCCTGCAAAAATTGTATTTCCTTTATATTAACTTGTTATACCAATTAATTAGATGTGTATATAAGCTAAATTATTAGCCTTCTTTTGAGGTCAAATAATTAGGATAAGCTGAAAAAACTGAAAATATTTACTTAAATATTACTAAGGGCTTTTTGTGTGGAAAGAATATATAATTTCTTGGCTTTACATAGCTCAAAAGCCTCAATTTTTAGCTATTAAGGGCATAAAAATTTAAATTACTACAGACCACATCTTCTGTAATTACCATCGATCCTTGGCTGTTTGTTTCAATATTTTATACCTCTTTTGCTTCCTATCCTCACTCATAAAATATATTCAGCAAGTCTTATATGATATTTCTCACAAAACTTTTCTATGTTTTTTTGAGTAAGAAAGCAGAGGAGTAGGGCAGTGGATTTAGGGATATTCCGGGTAAATGATGTACAGAGTAAATAATGAAAATTATGTAGTGTGGGAATCTTATTCGCGTAGCTGTACTTTATAATGATAGAAAGCTCTGTAATAATCATTAATATTAATTTAGCTGAAGAGAACAAAAAAGTTATTCTATTCTCTTTATAAAAATTATTTAATAACTAAAGTTTGACCTAAGCTAAGTATTAATAAATAGGAATTGGTTTAATGAGAATAGGTAAATAATTTTGCATATGCACTTAATTGCTTAATAACTGAAGTCTGACCTAAGCAGAGCATTAATACATAAACTTATAGTTGGGTTTAGGTTAGAAGAGAAAATCAGAAAAATAAATATGCTGTAGTAACTTGAGAAACTCTATAATTAATAATTGAAAATCTGATAACTATTAGCAATGAAAGGAAAGATAATCGACATTTCTACATGATTAAACTCAGTCATAAATTATTTTTGACTTTTGCATTTTGCACTTTTGTCTAGCTTATAGCCCTATACTTTTTTAAATAAAGGAAAATTATTATAATGAATAGTAGTGAAATTCTCAGGAAATATGCAGCAGGAAAAACCGATTTTCAAGGAATTAATCTCAAAGGTATCCAATTAAATAAAGCGGACTTAATAGGTATAAATTTTTCCCAGGCCGATCTTCAGGGAGCAGAACTAGTGCTAGCATTTCTAAATCGAGTTAATTTACAATGCGCTAATTTAATTACAGCTAAACTTAGTGGTGCATATCTGACTCAAGCAAATTTACAGGGTGTTAAGATGGCTGATGTTGATCTTCATGGGGCAAACTTACAGAATGCAGACTTGCGAAAGGCTAATCTAGAGTTAGCAAACTTGATGGATGCTAATTTGAGTGGGGCAGATATGCGAGCAATTAATCTACAAGGTGCTGACTTGCGGGGTGCTTATATGCGTGGGGCAAGTTTCCGCTATCAAAAACGGGTTTATGAAATAGCTAATCTTCGCGGGGTAAATATGCAGGGAGCTGATATGCGTGGTGTTGATTTGACTGGAGCTGATTTAACTAAAGCTGATTTGAGAGGGGCAAATTTAAGTGAGGTTGTACTTAGAGGCGCTAAGTTAACTAAAGCAAATATGCGTGAAGTAGTTCTAGATAATGCATCATTAACAGAAGCTAATTTGGTAGAAGTTAATTTATCTGGGGCTAGTTTAATTAGTGCTAAATTTGAAAGAGCTGAATTAATGGATACATGCTTGAATGAGGCTAACTTAACTGGTGCAAGTATGGTAGATGCAAAATTGGGTAAAGCTCAGTTAGTAGGGACTAACCTAACTAAAGTGAATTTAGTCAGAGCTGATCTGAGTCGAGCTAACTTAAGTGAAGCAAATCTTACTAAAGCGGACTTAACTGATGCTTATCTAGCAAAAGCAAATTTATCTAATTCTAACCTTCATGGGTCTATTTTAACTAGGGTTGAATTAAGTACAGCTAATTTAAGTGGTACTCAAATGTAAGGTGCTTTTATGCTTAATAGAAATCTTCATAAATAAGATGATCAGGACTTAGGCACATACTGATAGAGACAATTGATGCATTCCTTCTACTAGACCGACATAGCTAAAATGATGTGTAGGGAGTTGGGGGGTTAGGTTGTTTACCCACATTTAAAAATAGTGTTGAATAATATTTAACGTCTTAATATAAAGGCTGGCAAGTATTAGCAGCGATCGCTTCAATTTACTACAGACAGAACCTCAATTTTGACAATAGGCTTTGGATACTCTTTAAAACATTGAGTTTGAGAAATACTATTCAAAGCATTAGCAGCGATCGCTTTTAATTTATTAGATGCAGAGTTCTAAATAGTGTTAAAAAAGATTACTGCTCAAAAAATTAAGTATAAGAGGGGTTTCTTGCAAATATTAGCAGCCATCGACTCTACTTTACCAGAGACAGAACCTGATTATTACAACTTCGTTATATTGGTGTCATTATTTTAGAAGCAGGAATAGTTAAAGCAAATATTAAAACAAATATTAAAACAAATATTAAAACAAACATTAAAACAAATATTAAAACAAATGATTTAACCTTATTCCTCAAGTCTTACGGCAATAGATACTTAAAAACGTCTGGTTAATTATGGGTTTTGTTGTTCTAAGTTTAATAGCGATCGCTATACCTATTATCTACAATATCTTGATATTGAGCCTATTGAAGCGGAAATTGCGGGGTTAATAGTTTTCCTAGTTCTAGCCATCAGTATTGCTTAAAATTTATTTTGCTCTGGGGAAAAATGCTATGAAAAAGCTATTTAAGTCTTGTTAAAATATGGTAAAAAAGCTGAGTAAGCTCATAAAAAATGTCAAAAAGCATTAGAAGCAAAAATAAAAAAAAATCAAGAATATTTTAATTCTTGTAAGCCAGCTCTTGAGAAAAAAAAACATTAATTGAATCTATTAATTTTTTTGAAAAAGAAACATCGAAACTAAATTTAGGTATAAAAGAAGCCAATAAATCATTAGCCTAAAAGTATTGTTCCTTAAATAATTTTTTTAAATCTTATCTTGAAGAAAAAAATTATGAAAAACATCTATTACTATGCTTTAAATAAAACTATCTTGCTCTGTATACTCAGCTTAATGGAACAGAATTCACGAAATATTTAATTTGATCCGTTTATTCTCCTTCGTGGGATAAATTAGGTATTTTAAAGACTCATAAGCTTTTATAGAAAAATATTTTTAATCTACTCAAACTGAATTTTACAGCGTTTTTTTTATGGCTAAACTACGGTAGGAAAAGTCCTTATAAAGGTTATGTTTTTACTTTATATAAACTAATATGATGACTCAAACAAGCACCTTTAGGGTTGTCAAAGAACTCAGATGATATGGAGTTTAGGAAATTAAATGTATGCAGATAATAAAATTCTCGCTCCTTACTTTAGTCTCAAAGAAGCTAGATATTGTCTTAACTCTCCCTTGCTTTGCCATAACTTATGGTTTCCCTACCCAAAATATTTTGTGAGTTATTCAAACTATAGCGTTATATCAATAATGTGTTAGAGATTATTCTGTTACCTCTTACTTTGAGTTAAACTTTTGACTTTTGACTTTTGACAATAATAAAATTATTGGGAGATAAAATTTTTTGTTATACAATACTTACGCAAACTTCTAGATAATAGGCTGTCTGTAGGGGTTAACTGTAATTATTACAAAACAAAAGCAGGAACTGTGTTTGGTTGCAAAGCACAGCTCAAGTTAACTATTTTTGCAGTTCTCATTAAACGAACAGAATATTAATTGTACAAACTATGACAACAAATTTACCCCAAGTCAATAAATCTGCAGTACAAGCAGGTGGCCAACTTAGTTTCTTTGAAAAATATTTGACTTTCTGGGTAGCATTGTGCATTGTAGCAGGTATATTCTTAGGAAAAACATTTCCTGGTGTTGCCAGAATGTTAGATGCTATGAGCATTTATCAGGTATCTATCCCTATTGCTATTTGTCTATTTTTTATGATGTATCCTATCATGGTCAAAATAGACTTTACCCAAGCTAAAAATGCTGCCCGTGCTCCTAAGCCTGTAATTTTAACTTTAGTAGTAAATTGGGTAGTCAAACCTTTTACAATGGTAGCATTTGCCCAAATTTTTCTTGGTTGGTTATTCCGCTCATTCCTAACAGGTACAGAAATATTAAGGGGTACAGAAGTAGCTCTGGCAGACTCTTATATTGCCGGTGCAATATTACTTGGTATCGCACCTTGTACGGCTATGGTGTTAATGTGGGGTTATCTTTCCTATAGTAACCAGGGGCACACATTAGTAATGGTGGCAATTAATTCCTTGACAATGTTGTTTTTATATGCTCCTCTTGGGCGATGGTTATTGTCAGCAAATAATTTAACAGTACCTTGGGAAACTATTGTTTTATCAGTGCTAATTTATGTTGGTTTACCTTTGGCTTCAGGAATTTATAGTCGTTACTGGATTTTGAAATATAAAGGAAAAGCTTGGTTTGAAGGTCGGTTTATTAATTATTTAAGCCCTGTTTCTACTGGTGCGTTATTGATAACTTTAGTTTTATTGTTTGCTTTTAAGGGAGAATTAATTGTAGAAAATCCATTTCACATATTATTAATAGCAGTACCACTTTTTGTCCAGACTAATTTTATTTTCTTGATTAGTTATGTAGCAGCTTTGAAAATGAAGTTAGATTACGAAGATGCTGCACCTGCTGCTTTAATTGGAGCGAGTAATCATTTTGAAGTGGCGATCGCAACTGCAGTTACTCTATTTGGCTTAAATTCTGGAGCTGCATTAGCTACGGTAGTGGGAGTCTTAATAGAAGTGCCAGTAATGTTAATGTTGGTGGCAGTATGCCAACGTACAGCTTTTTGGTTTCCTCGCCAACCAGAAAAAGCAACTTTGTTAGACCCCCGTTGTTGTAAATTGGAGTAGTGCAAATATTTTCTCTGCCAGTCTTTCCTACAAGCCATTATAGTAGAGTGAACATCTTGCTTGGCCATTTTTTTGAATTTTCCAGATACTCATTGACTATTTGAGAGATCTTAATAGTGAATATCAAGAAAAGGAAAATTGAACAATGGAACAAGAAATAACTCAAACAATAAAAATCTTTTCCAAAAGGTTCTCGAACCCCTATAGTACCATTTCCAAATCAGTTTCGGTTGAATACTTAGACTTTCGAGGATCGGAGGCTGAGGCTCTCAGCAGGAGACAGAAGGATAGAATTGGCAATTACGGGAGAAATTTTTTTGATAACTAATTATCCGGACATGATGTAATATTATGTCCGGTTGAATATTTATACTTTTGGAGCTTTTGACATTTAAATGGAGACAAAAGGATAGAATTGGCAATTACGGAAGAAAGTTTTTGATAACTGATTTTTTGGAAACTATATATTAGTATAAAATTTGTGCTGGGCAATTCAAGGTAAACTAGCAAGATTCGGGAAAACAATAGTCGAAGAGTTGCCAGCACTACAAAAATTAGGTATTGGGGCAATAGTCTTAGTGATGGATGACCCTTCTAATTTGGAATTGTACAGGATTTATCAAAATAACACATTAGATTAATTCTGGCTGTTCCTATGATGATGCTATCAAGACTATATTAACAGCAAATCTAGAAAGTGCTTTGATGAACCATACTCTTAAGCGATCGCTATAGTAGTAGGTTATCTTCATAAATTTTAGTTATTACAACACCCTTAAAAGGGAAACTTAAAGAAGGAAAAAATATAGCAATGCGTATTGGAATAAATGGATTTGGTCGTATAGGAAGGCTGGCACTCCGTGCAGCTTGGGAATGGCCAGAACTAGAGTTTGTTCACATTAATGAAATTAAAGGAGGTACGGCAGCAGCGGCACATTTACTCAAGTTTGATTCTGTACATGGCAAATGGTCCCTGGACGTAGAAGCAGCAGGGGAGCAAGTAATAATTGATGGTAAACCTCTCAGTTTCAGTGAATATTCCGAACCAGGTGAAGTACCTTGGGAAAAACTTGGTGTGGATATTGTATTAGAATGTTCTGGCAAGTTTAGAACTAAAAGTACTCTAGAACCTTACTTTCAAAATGGTGTAAAAAAGGTTATTGTTGCCGCGCCAGTTAAAGAAGAAGCTTTAAATGTAGTTATGGGCGTCAATGATAATTTGTATGACCCCGAAAAACATCATTTACTTACAGCAGCTTCTTGTACCACAAATTGTTTGGCTCCAGTGGTTAAAGTCATTCATGAAGGATTAGGAATTAAACATGGAGTTATTACTACTATTCATGACAATACTAACACTCAGATTATTGTTGATGCACCTCATAAAGATTTGCGTCGTGCCAGAGCTACAAGTCTATCACTAATTCCTACTACAACTGGATCGGCAACAGCGATCGGACTAATTTATCCGGAACTTAACGGTAAGTTGAATGGTTTAGCAGTACGAGTTCCTCTATTGAATGCTTCTTTGACAGACTGTGTCTTTGAAGTAGTTCGTCCTACCACAGTAGTTGAAATTAATAGCTTGCTCAAAACTGCATCTGAAACACCACCACTTAAAGGAATTTTGGGTTATGAAGAACGTCCTTTAGTTTCTATTGACTATAAAGATGACCCCCGGTCTTCTATTATTGATGCTCTTTCAACAATGGTAGTAGATGAAACTCAAGTGAAAATTTTGGCTTGGTATGATAATGAGTGGGGTTATGCTAACCGTATGGTAGAGCTAGCTCGAAAAGTTGTTGTAAGTTGGAAATCTGGTTTGAGTTTCTAATGATTTAGATCTCTTCAGAATTGAAGGTTTAATTTTAGGAAATTGGTTGCAATAGTTTAAATTCATTAAAATTATGGTTTCTACTACAAGTGCTAGTTTAAGAAATTATGCCCTAGTAACTCTTGCCTACTGGGGTTTCACCATTACTGATGGTGCTTTGCGAATGTTGGTGCTACTTTACTTCTACAAAATTGGTTATACTCCTCTAGAAATAGCCTTTTTATTCTTATTCTATGAAGTTTTTGGCATCTTTACTAATTTTTTCGGTGGTTGGATAGGTTCACAACTTGGATTAAGAGTGACTCTGTACAGTGGTATTGGGTTACAGATTTTTGCCCTAATTATGCTTTCATGGGTAAACCTAGGTTGGGTACAGTGGTTAGCTGTGTTTTATGTAATGGTAGCACAGGCATTTTCTGGAATTGCTAAAGATTTAACTAAAATGAGCTCTAAAAGTGCTATTAGGTTAGTTGTACCCCAAGATGCTCAGTCCTCTCTATTTAAGTGGGTAGCTGTGTTAACTGGTTCCAAGAATGCTCTTAAAGGGGCTGGTTTTTTTGTAGGTAGTGCGCTACTGTCATTATTTGGATTTGTCAATGCTCTGTGGATAATGGCGGGAGGACTATTTTTGATTATGTTAACTGGCTTAATTCTACCAAAAAACATGGGCAAAATTAAGAGGAAGGTCAAGTTTAAAGAACTTTTTTCTAAAAGTCAGGAAATTAATATTCTTTCTGGTGCTCGCTTCTTTTTATTTGGTTCGCGAGATGTCTGGTTTGTAGTAGGGTTACCTGTTTTTCTGCAAGGTACTTTGGGTTGGTCTTTTTATGAAGTTGGTGGTTTTATGGCTTGTTGGGTCATAGGTTATGGTATTATTCAATCTTTAGCACCGACTCTTATACAGAAATTTGGTTCTGGTAAGCCTCCACAATCAAAAACTATCCAATTTTGGACGTTTACATTGACTGCTGTTCCTTGCGTGATCGCTCTGGCATTACAATTAGGTTTACCTGCTAATTTGGTAGTTGTTGGTGGTTTAATGTTGTTTGGTATAGTATTTGCTTTTAATTCTGCTGTTCATTCCTACCTGGTATTGGCATTTACTGATGATGACAAAGTAGCTCTAAATGTTGGTTTCTACTATATGGCTAATTCCGGTGGTCGTCTTGCAGGTACAGTTTTATCGGGGTTAGTTTATCAAATATTTGGTTTGGTTGGTTGTCTGTGGGTATCCATGTTATTTGTATTAGGAGCAGCTTTAGTTTCTCTAAAGTTACCGGAGGCTAAACCTAGTAAAGCTATAGCTTGGCAAGCTGGGTCTGGAGATTAATTTATCTATGGTTGAATATTTGGAGGCTGAATATCTACGAGAAGGTAAAGAAAGTGACCAGTTTAGATTTGTTACTATCTAGAATAACTTTATAGTAGTTTTCATTTTGGTAAATCACTGTAGGGGCTTTCTGGCAAAAAAAACCCTACAGGATTTTAGTTCTGATATCAGGTGATCAATCTGAAAAGCTAATAATAGAGTTGTTTGGTGTGGGAAATTTTAAAATATTCAAAGGTCTACTCTTAATGGTTTTTAGTATTTCAGGATTCAAAAGCAGGCTTAAACCTGAACCTATTTTGGGCTTAAGCCATTTTTTTCCGTTAATTCTCAACGACTCTAATGGGTTTGAGTTGAATTCAAACTCACACCTTGGCAATTACTAAGTATAAATTTTGTTTTGAGATAAAAAAAGTAAAGTATGATAGGATTATATAAAAAAATGCAATTATCAGAATGAAAAAATTATATTAGAATATAGACTTATGAATGAAATATTGAAATGAATAATGTTTTTCCTACTACTCCCCTGAGAAAGTTGCATGAAAAGCTCTACCTACTCCCTGCTATATTAAACTACGTCCATGACTTAACGCATATTTTAAAAGTGCTTTATATTTTTTATCACTGATACTATAAGCTCCAAATCTTTCCAAGTGAGGGTTATTCATCTGAGCATCAAAAAGAACAAACTTTCGCTTTCGCAGTCGCTCCACCAACTTTACCATCGCCACCTTTGACCCTTCTGGAATATTGTAAAACATTGACTCTCCAATAAAAGCACTCCCAATGACAATTCCTAAAATTCCACCGGCAAGTTCATCTCCTTGCCAAGTCTCAAAACTATAAGCATATCCCACTTTATTTAAATTTTTGTAAATCTGCTTTAGTTCTTCAGAGATCCAAGTTGTTTCTCTAGCTGCACAACCCTTGACTACAGCTTCAAAATCTCGATTAACAGCAACAGTAAAACGATTTTGATTAATTGCACGACGTAGTGACCGTGGATAGCGAAATCTTTCATCCAAAGGAATTAAAGTTCGCTGATAACTACTATACCACCCCAAGCTATCTTCTTCATCATTTGCCATGAGGAAGTAGCCCTGAGCATATCCTTGTATAATTGAATTAATACTATCTTCTATCATAGAAATACTATCAACAATTTACTATATAAACTTTCAAATTATGCTAGAACCAATCAAAGCAGTTACCTTACCAACGGCACAAAACCCCCAAGAAGAGGGCCAATGGTTGAAAACTTCCTTACATAAATGGCTCAATCAAGAATTTATTCCCGAAAAAGTGAATGAAGATATTGCCAACAGAGCAGCTCAAATATTTGTTCGCCACCGTATGGAAGGGGAGAATGATTTAGGATCATTAGTAATTGCTATTGTTACAGAAATGCAAGCTTTTGACTTTTCCCAAAGTTTTTATGGGGAGTTTGCGATCGCTAATGCTGTTAGTGATTTACTATTAGATAGTCTAGGAATAGAACGTTGTTGTGGGCAATAGAAAATTCAAAGTTTCAATTTCCGGACTTGCCCATCAAAACAAGAAACCAGGTTTATTCACCTAATTATTGTTTTTCATTCTTTCGAAACTTTGTCTTTCAGCCCTGTTGGGTAAGCCCTAAGTCTATTGCTTCAGGGAAGTTTTTGCCTTTAATTAGGGGTTTTATCTCAAACCCCTATGGGTGGCCAGAAAGGTAGAAACTACCAGCTAGACTTCACAACTCCTGGCAATAAACCTTCATGGGCCATTTCTCGGATGACATTACGAGAGAGTCCAAAATCCCGATAAAATCCTCTTGGACGTCCAGTTAACCAACAACGATTCCTAACACGACTAGGAGCACTGTTACGAGGTAGTCTCTGAATTTGACGATGAAGTTCTATTTTCTGCTCTAAATCTTCTGCCTTCATAAATTGCTCTTTGAGTTCTCGACGTTTCTCGGCATATTTTTCTACTAATTTTTTGCGTTTTTTCTCACGCTCGATCATACTTTTTTTAGCCATGATTAATTACCTTATTCCTCCAAAATAATTAGTATTTTTAATTTTAGCTTATTTACCCAATATATTATAATACCATAATTTTTTTGATTACTCAATTTTTTACTCTACAACCGTTGGACATAAATCAGCCAATAAACATTGATTGCAGGCAGGATTTTTGGCTTTACAAATTGCCCGACCATGATAAATTAATCGTATTGACCAGTTTTCCCAATCAGGCTGAGGTATCAACTCCATTAAGTCTCGCTCAATTTTAACTGGGTTGGAATGCTCGGTTAAACCCAACCTTTGACTTAAGCGTTTAACATGAGTATCTACTGTTACCCCGACAATAATTCCGTAGCCATGAGCTAAAACAACATTAGCTGTTTTCCTCGCTACTCCTGGTAATTGCAAAAGTTGTTCCATTTGCTTGGGAACGTGAGAATTGAACTTATCAATAATCATTTGGCAAGCACTTTGAATATTTTTAGCTTTATTGCGATAAAATCCTGTGGAACGGACTAAATTTTCTAGTTCTTCAAGATCTGCATTTGCCAGTGCTAGAGCATCCGGGAACTTTTTAAATAGAGCGGGTGTAACCTTATTAACTCGTTCATCAGTACATTGAGCGGAAAGAATAGTAGCTACAAGTAACTGGACGGGGGTTTTATAAGTGAGAGTACAAGTCGCATCTGGATAGAGATCCTTGAGACGAATGAGTAATTCTAACGATCGCTGTCGCTTCAGTGAATGTTTACGAGTTGTTACCATTGTCAGGAATGGAGAAGGAACAGGAAGAAAGTACGGTATGTCAATATTTAATGGTTTGTCAGTGACAGTATCTTGCTCCCGTAGGTAAATATTATGCCTATGGTGTAGATAAAACGCTTATATTATTAATATTTCAACCATTAAAGTGGTTTTCATAATTAGCATACCACGGTAGGGATTTTCCATGGAACATTCCTGCTGGGTTTTGGTTTTGAGCTGAGATAATTATATCTCAAAATTGCTGTATATTTGTGTAGTAGTCAACAAAATCATCAAAACCTTAGCTATTAATATTTTTAATCTTTGAATTTTATAGCACTACACAAATAAAGCCCAGAAGTTTATAAATGCTCAAATTTACTTATCATGACTTATAACTTCTGATTTATGACTTCTGTGTAGTGCTATTATTTCTACGCTTATCTCTGAAAAATTGAACGCACACCATCTAAATTAGCAGTATCCCGAATTATCAGGAATACTCCTAGACCTAATAACAATACCAAACCAGTTTGCATGACATTTTCTTGGATACGAAGTGGTAAAGGTTTACCTCTAACTCCCTCGATCACTAGAAATGCTAATTGACCACCATCTAAAGCAGGCAAAGGCAAAATATTAATCACTGCCAAATTAATACTAATTAATGCGCCAAATTTAAACAGTTCACCCACGTTATCCTGAGCAATTTTTGCTCCCATGTCTACAATGGCAACAGGTCCTGCTAGTTTCCCTGCAGTCTGACTGAAATTACTAATAAGCTGCCAAAAACCACGAACTGTCAATATAACTATTTTTTGAAATTCTTCAGCACCAATGCTCAAAGCTTTAAAAACATTTTTCGTAGGATATCTAACTATTTCTCCATTGGAAATTAGTTGTACACCGATACGACCTTTGCTATCATCTCCTAATTCTGGTGTAACTTCAAGAAATATTTTTTCTTCTTGACGCTGAATTTCCATCTTCAAAGTTCTATTGGGATTATTTTGAATAGTTGCTACCAAGGTGCTAATAGCTTTTTTGTTGGCACCTAATTGTTGGTTATCAACTGACAAAATAATATCATTTGCCTTAATGCCTGCGCGAGCGGCAGCAGAACTAACACTTGTAGCAACTTCTGGCACTTTGACTCCAGGTGCATAGTTAAAATCTGCTACACCAATAATACCTACTTGAGTAACTAAGAGAAAATAAGCAAATATTAGGTTAGCAATTACTCCTGCACTGAGAACGATCGCTCGATCTAAAATTGGGCGGTTGCGTAATAGGTCTGGATCGTCTTTGGGTATTTTGCTGTCTGGGTCATCATCGGGAAAACCGACAAAACCTCCTAAGGGAAAACCTCGAAGTGCATATTCAGTTTGTGGGCCTTGGTATTTCCAGATGACCGGGCCAAACCCGATGGAAAAACGGTTAACATGGATGTTTTGAAGTCGAGCTGCCATAAAATGGCCTAACTCGTGAACTACAATTAGAATACCTAAAACTGCGATCGCTAGCAATACGGACATGAGTTATTCCTATTAAACTTCCTACTATAAACGGTTAAAATTTTATTATACATTAATTCATCTCAAGTTGAGTTAATTCTAATAAATTAAGTAATAAATAAGGTATATGGTTTATCATAAAATATAAGGTCTATCTATCTTATAGCTCAACCCCTTCTACGGGCTTTAATATAAAAAGGTGGTAGTGCTCAAGATTTATGAATAGAGGAGTAAAAGTTACTGTTGTTGATCTATGCTGACCTGTTCAAAGTGTGAATCTTCAAAAACTGTCAAAAATAGTCATATTTATAATGTTAAGCAGCGGTTTAAGGGCAGCAGTGCCGGAAAAATTTTGCAAAACCCTACTCAGAAACTTATTGACTAAGCTACTTTTGTGCATTGGGGGTAGCTTTGCAGGAGGTAGGCTTGCATACACTAATTTTTTTGTGGCGTTAAGTGCTGTTTTACCTAGTAAAAGATATCAAGCAGTAGGAAAAGAAAAAGGAAAGATTTCTTGGCATTGAAAGATTCAATAATACTTTAAGATAAAGGGTATGCAGGCTAGTACAAAAAAACTTTGCCTTTTGTGTCGTTTGTGGAAAATAATATTGGTACAATTTGGTATTTCATTCATCAGTATGATCAATTATTACTTGTTTAGCACTATCAAAATTTCTAGTTTGAGGCAAAGAGTGAAAGCAGCTTAACTCCTGCTAGGAATTCCCTCTGTTCCATAAATTTCAGCTATCACGATAAACGAGCATATCTTATAATTCATCTGAGTTTTCTGGTTAATGGTTGGCGATCGCTCTTCCAAAGGTCTCTCCTATGGTTTCGTTGGTCGAAGGCAATAAAAAATGTTCTGCCAATTCTAACTAGGTGCGAGTGACTTGAGATTAAAAAACAGGTTAATACCTTCGGTTTTTTGTATTGATTTTGCTAATGGTTATTGATGGAAATTTATTTAGTTTGTTATGTTGGTATAAATACTTTGTTTATTTATAAGTGTAAGATATAATTATACTACGTTTTTTAATAAAAGTCAAGGCCTGGCTACAGAAAATTATTTAGGTAAGTTGGATTTTATCTATCCTAAAACTGGGAGGGATGAATTGCTTGAGGTGACTCTAATATGATCTTAGTCCTGATCATAGTTACTACTTTTATAGAGTATCTAGACCTTTTATATATTTGTTGGTTCGTAATTACTTTATTACTTTACGAAGAAAAGGCCATCTGGAAATCTTGATGGTTAGGATTATGTTATTTTAGTTAGTCTGAAGTTTTCTTATTTTAAGTTTTTGCATATAATGTTTAGAAAATTAAAATAATTTGGGACATCTTTCATGGAGTTTATGGAACTGGCTTTAATAGTTATCCGGCTTTAATAGTTATCCTAAGTAAATGTTGAAGTTAAGAACTTATGGTTCTTACTTACTGTTGATTTACTTTTACTCTTAAGATGCTTTTTTTTTACAAAAATCTATTCCTCAGAATTGTTCCGCTATCTTTGACTCTGGGATATTTTGGGGTTGATATTTCATCGGCGATCGCTCAACTTCAACCAGATAATACATTGGGAGAAGAAAATTCTGTCGTCACACCGAATATCAATATTAAAGGGATAGAAAGCGATCGCATAGATGGCGGGGCCCAAAGAGGGGCCAACTTATTCCACAGTTTTCAAGAATTCAACATTCAACAGGGACGAGGGGTTTACTTTAGCAACCCTGATGGAGTTCAAAATATCCTGACTCGGGTCACAGGAAACAATGGCTCTAACATATTAGGAACCTTGGGTGTAGATGGAAAAGCTGATTTATTTTTCATTAACCCCAATGGCATAATCTTTGGGCCAGAAGCTAAATTAGATGTCCAAGGTTCATTCTATGGAGCTACTGCCGATAGTATCTTATTTAAAAATGGATTTGAATTTGCTAGTTCAGACCCTCAAGCGCCCCCACTACTTACAGTTAATGTTCCCATTGGTTTGAGGTTGCCCGAAAAGCCAGGTAGTATTCTGGTTGAGGGTCAAGGTCATAACATAAATATGTCAGAGTACCTAGAAACATATGGATATAGAAACAGAAAAGAGGACCGGAATCTAGGGTTGGAAGTTTCCCAAGGCCAAACCTTAGGGTTAGTTGGTGGTGATATATTTTTGAGGGGAGGAAACCTCACATCAATTGGAGGACGTGTTGAATTAGGAAGTGTTCACAATGGGGTAGTAGGAATCACGAAAGACCAAACCCTTAGCTATGATCCAAACCTGAAATTTGGCCAAATTCTAATATCTGAAGAGAGTTCTATAGATGTAAGTGGAAGTGGAAGAGTTGAGTTTCAAATTCAAGGAGAAGAGATAAAAGTGCGAGATGCTTCAATAATAGTAGGAGAGATTAAAGGCGATGAAGGTGGGGGGGCTTCAATTCTTAAAGCATCTAAGTCTATTATAATAGAAGGTAGAATACCTTTTGAGAATAATATTACATCATCATTCAACGTGTCTTTATTTTCTGATAAGCTCGAAGCAGGAGAAGCTTTAAACATTAATAAGACTAACAGTGCTATTATTCTTATCACTTACGGTAAGGGAAATGTCGGGGAGTTGACGGTAGAAACAGAAAGTTTAACGCTGGATCCTGGAGCGTTTATTTCTACGACTACTTTGGGTCAGGGAAATGGAGGGAATTTAACAGTGTTTGCTAAAGACATAGAAATGAATGGTGGGGACTTTTTCGGTGGTTTGGTTAGTGTTAGTGTTGATCAAGGTAACGGAGGGAATTTAACGGTGAAAGCTGCAGAAAGTTTAACGCTGCAAGATGGAGCCATTATTTCTACGACTACTTTGAGTCAGGGAAATGCAGGGAATTTAACAGTGTCTGCTAGAGATATACTCATTGGTTATTCTACTATGTTGTCTGCAGAAACTTTGGGTCAAGGTAACGGAGGGAATTTAACGGTGAAAGCTGCAGAAAGTTTAACGCTGCAAGATGGAGCTTTTATTTCTACCAAGACTTCTGGTCAGGGAAATGCAGGGAATTTAATAGTCTCTGCTAGAGATATAGAAATAATAGGCAAATCTCCTGATGGTAAATCCTTCAGTAGCTTAACCGCAGAAGCAAAAAAAGAATCAACAGGAGCAGCAGGAACCATAACCATCAACACCGAAACCCTCAACCTCC
>JAGGDU010000058.1 GCA_018457135.1 Trichodesmium erythraeum GBRTRLIN201
CAAAGCCGAAAATATTGAAGCTGCCATTGCTGCATACGAACAAGCTTTGCTGGTGTACACCCAAACTGACTTCCCCATGGAATGGGCAACAATTCAAAATAATCTCGGCAATGCCTACAGAAACAGAATAAGGGGAGACAAAGCGGAAAATATTGAAGCCGCCATTGCTGCATACGAACAAGCTTTGCTGGTGTACACCCAAACTGACTTCCCCATGGAATGGGCAACAATTCAAAATAATCTCGGCAATGCCTACAGAAAAATTAATCAAGACCTAGCACAAGCAGCTAAAGATATTAAAAATCTACTCAATCAACTTTCAGAAGATTATCCTAACGATAGTTATAGAGTTTTAAGTGCTAAAGCTATGGATGAAGTTGATAAAAATCCTCAGTTAAAATATCGAATTATCCGAGGATTAAAAGCAGGAGGTTTAGCAGCTTTAGAAAAAATGATTGATCATCCTGTTGCTCAGTTCCTTATTGAAGGTGTAAAAGAAGTATTAAATCCTTGAATCAATTGTTGAGATAATAGTTTTGTAGGGTTGATCAATCTTTGCTCACTCTACTTAATTTAATAAATAGTAATTTTGAAGATCTTATTTGACTCTTGTTCAAGATTGTAGACTAGGTTGAGGCAACGAAACCCAACATAGATTAATTCGGCTCGTAGTTGGACTTTAGTTCCTCTAAGGATATTGCCGATCGCTACTTTCAGACAACAAAGCTACTAATATATGCAGGACTACCCCAATTTTTTCTAAGTTTTTTCATAAATACTCTAGATTCTTAAAACATAATATAAGCGCCATTAATTTTGCTGAATCACGAATTGAGCGAGGCTCTTAAAAATACTCACAACAGTATATAAATCTTCCCCACTATCTATGGAAAATAAACGAGATAATCCATATTGGATAGTATCTCTTTTAAGTAGTTTAACAAATCTAAACTCACTACCATTTGTCACAAATCCAAAAGCAGATTGTTCGATTTCTGGAGAGTCTAACATATAAGCCAATATTTGAGGAATACCTACTTGTAATGAATATTCAACCCGTTTCGCCTCAATTACTAATACCCAAAATTGAGGGGTATAAACCAATATATCAATTTTACCTGTAACGATCGCTCCCCCATCTTCGGAAGTAATTTTTATCTGTTTTTCAGCGGAGAGAAAAAAGGGTTCCCGATAAAAACCTGCTGCCCTCAATAAAGGTGATAATACCACCATTTTTACCAGAGGTTCTAACATGGGACGTTTAGAAAGACGCAAATAATCCGCTTTAAGCTGCACTAATTCTTGTTTTTCCAATTCCGTCAATTCTGGTAAATTTTCTTGCCATTCCGGGAAAAAAGTGGGTTCGTATGCCCGTTTTAAACCAAAATTTTCTTCTAAAGAATATAGGTCAATTTGACTAGCTGGTATTGTTTTAACCATAATATTTTTTTGATTATTTTTGAACTTGATCAGGACTTACCTACGGGCAAGGCATTTCTGTCATTGGGAGGAACAGGGTTCCGGTTGCAGTCTGTCATGATAGCAATCTCAAGCCTCCAAATCTCTTTCCTAATGGCTAACTCTTACTTATATTATATCAGTTTGTTAGTTAATTAGAACAAAAATTATTACTGAATTGAGGGGCGATCGCTAACCAATTTCTATAAATAAATCTATCTCTTATTTGTAGGCTGGGTTGAGGCAAGGAAACCCAACAATGAAGCGTTAGGTTTTAGGTTTTAGGTGTTAGGTTTTAGGTTTTAGGTTTAAAGATTAACAACCAGATAATAAGTATCAATTTGCTTTTCTAAACTGACCCCAAAATCATCCCTGGATGCCATAGTCCTTGTCTGGCTATCCCCTAATTTATAGGTTTTAGTCAGTCCTAGGTAGGGTTGAGGTAAGGAAACCCAACATGGATTAATTCGGCTCGTACGACTTTATTCCCTCTAAGGATATTAGGACTAAGTTTCAATTATAAACTTCTTTTTGTGTATAAAAAATATTTCCGTTCCCCAACATCATCAAAAATCTAACAAAACCTATAATTCTCAACAAAAAATTTTTGGCAATATTGCAAAACTATCTCTGGTTCAACCTGTAAATAAATTAGAATAAATAATTAATCATTTTACATTGCCCGAAATTATTAATTTAACAATTAAAGGAAATAATGAATGTAGTTCGTGAAGCGATCGCAAATTTCTGTTGTTTAATTGTGTAAAATATTGTTATTATGAGAGAGAATATATTGAGGGCCACTAATGGGAAGGCCATCAACACCCCGAAGCCATCTCAAAATGGGATAATAAATTGATAATTGATAATTAATTGATAACTGAATTATGTCGTTTTAAGCGAAATCATAGTAGTTATATTTGCTAGAAACCCTAACGAAAGTCTGAAAATATGTTTGAACGCTTCACCGAAAAACCAATCAAAGCGATAATGTTGGCCCAGCATGAGGCTGGTCGTTTGGGACATAACTTTGTAGATACAGAACAAATCCTTCTGGGTTTAATTGGAGAAGGAACAGGGGTAGCAGCCAAAGTCCTAAAATCTATGGGCGTAAGCCTAAAGGATGCTCGGATTGAAGTGGAAAAAATAATTGGCCGTGGTTCAGGAGATGTAGAAGCAGAAATTCCATTTGCTCCTAGAGCTAAAACAGTTTTAGAATTCTCTTTGGAGGAAGCACAGCAATTAGGACATAATTATATTGGGACAGAGCATTTACTTTTGGGTTTAATTCGAGAAGGAGAAGGAGTAGCTGTAAGGGTTCTGGAAAATCTAGGAGTAGATCTCTCTAAAGTCCCCACTCTGATAAACGAGATGTTGCTTGAGACTGATGAGGTAGAGGTGGATATTCGTCAGAGGTCTAAAAGTATGTTTGATCGCTTCACCGAAAAACCAATCAAAGCGATCATGTTGGCCCAGGATGAGGCCCGTCGCTTGGGACATGACTTTGTAGAGACAGAACAAATCCTTCTGGGTTTAATTGGAGAAGGAACAGGGGTAGCGGCCAAAGTCCTAAAATATATGGGCGTAAACCTAAAGGATGCTCGGATTGAAGTGGAAAAAATAATTGGCCGTGGTTCGGGAGATGTAGAAGCAGAAATTCCATTTGCTCCTAGAGCTAAAACAGTTTTAGAATTCTCTTTGGAGGAAGCACAGCAATTAGGACATAATTATATTGGGACAGAGCATTTACTTTTGGGTTTAATTCGAGAAGGAGAAGGAGTAGCTGTAAGGGTTCTGGAAAATCTAGGAGTAGATCTCTCTAAAGTCCCCACTCTGATAAACGAGATGTTGCTTGAGACTGTTAAATTAGCTAATCAAAAATCAAATAATGACATTGAAGAACTAAAAAGTACTATTAAAACTGATATAGACAAACAAAATTATTTGAAGTTTTTGGGAGAGGTATTGCAGGCAACCAGACAAAGCAAAGGTAACTCGAAAGTTGTTTACCCACTCCTAGAACAAAACTTAGATAAGCTTGATGGTAACTGTGCTGATATATTGCGACACCGGGCAACTGCTATATTTTCTGAAGTGGAGGCGGATGTAGCAGAAGATATGGCTATGTCTATTGGTTATTTCAGTGGCCTCATTCAGGAATTTCCTCTGGGTAACAAAGCAAACAACATGGAAATTAGTATTGCAGGTTATGAAGTCGTGCTAAAAGTCTTTACCTCTAAGAGTCACCGGGAAATTTGGGCAATGACTCAAAATAATCTCGGCGTTGCCTACAGAGACAGAATAAGGGGAGACAAAGCCCAAAATATTGAAGCTGCCATTGCTGCATGCCAACAAGCTTTGCTGGTGCGCACCCAAACTGACTTCCCCATCGACTGGGCAGCAACTCAAAATAATCTAGGCATTGCCTACAGTAACAGAATAAGGGGAGACAAAGCCGAAAATATTGAAGCCGCCATTGCTGCATACCAACAAGCTTTGCTGGTGCGCACCCAAACTGACTTCCCCA
>JAGGDU010000059.1 GCA_018457135.1 Trichodesmium erythraeum GBRTRLIN201
AATCGAACGAAAAGATTAATTTTAGAATCCCAGCCTGCGCGTAGCCGGGCCGTTAGCTACAAGCAGAAATAAAAACTAAACTCTTAATTAAACTCTTAATTAAACTATTACTTTAAATTAGATGATGAACTATGAATCAGTATTAAATCTTTTGAAATCAACTTCTTTTGATAATGGGAATTCAATTTCTGAAGTATTAAATAAAGAAAAGGAGCTTAGTATAATATTTCCAGAAGCACTTAAGAAATTTTACCTGATTTTTGGGAAGAATAAAAAATTTCGAAAAAAGGTAAATGAGTATAAGTTATTAGAAGAACTTAAGTTTAATGAAAAAGATGAACTTATATTCTATGAAGACTACCAAACTGGGCTAAGGTGTTTTTTCAAAAAAGGGGATTTATTACAACAAGATTATAAATTTTATTGGAGTACAGAAATAGATAAAAAATGGAAATATGAATCACGACAAATATATTCAGATATCGAATCAATTTGTCTTCAAACTGTCTTGTATTCTATTGAAAATAGAGGGATTAATTTTGGTGTTAGTAATCAAGAAGTAAAATTAGTTTATAATCATTTTGATAAACTTGGTTCATTAAGAGGAGGATTAAATATGACTTTTTATCAAAATAATCCTAATCATTTGATTGGAGTGATTGTTTCTGATGATTCTAATATGGTTTCTATCTGTTCAAATAATCAATCTGATTTTGAATATATCTTAGAAAAGATAAAAATCGATTGGGATTTTTTAATGAAAAAAAATGAAATTATAATTAAAAGATTTGGAGGAATTGGATAAAATAAGCCTGTAGCTAACAATGGCTACATGCCATGCCGGTAAAAATCTTCGAGAGGAAAATGGAGATTGAAAAACCCGCACAGGCAGCAAAAGCCAGGCTGCGCCAATTTGGTCTTTTGCTGCCTGCGCTAGCATTTGTGAATTGAGACGAAAATGGTAAATTTAAAGTCCGGTACGTCACGTAGCCGGGCCGTTCCATGCAAGCAAAAAAATAAAACAAAACCATGAATTATCTAAAACTAATCTTAATCATTTCAATCCTTTTTCAATTAAGTTGTAAAAAAGAAACTGAAATAGAAATTGGCATTGTTCAATTAGATGTAAATTCAGACCTTGATTCGGAAATAAATAGAATCAAAAATGTCAAGGAAATTAAGACACTAAATATTTTAGGGGTTGGAATCGAGCATTTAGATTTCTTGGCTAATTTAGAAGAAATAGGAGATTTATGGATACAAGACTGTCATCAATTACGATCTCTATCTGGACTAGAAAATGTAAATATATACGGGAGATTAACAATAGTGAATTGTGATAACCTTATTGAAATAAGCTCGTTAAATAAGGTGAATAAATTAAGAAATTTACGTTTGTCCCATCTAAAGAACCTACTTGAAATAAACGGTTTTGAGAATCTTACAGTTGTAGAAGAAGATTTGAATATCTCATTTCTAAACTCCTTATCAGCTTTAGAATTCAAGAATATTCAGGAAGTTGGAGGATATTTAGGAGTGTCAAACTGTGATGGTTTAAGAAATGTGAACTTTGAAAGTTTAGTGCGAATAGGAAACTCATTGATTTTTTCTTCAAATTTGATAACAACAGACCTAATTCTGCTGGAAAATTTAGTAGAGCTTAATTCATTGAATATAATTAGCAACCCTAAATTAAAAAATATCGAAGGGTTGAAAAACATCAATACGGTTAAGAGGATAGAGGTAAGATCAAATCAAATTGAAGATTTTTGCCCTCTGAAGAATGCAATTTTAAATAATGCAGAATTAGAACGGTTAAATATTTCAGGAAATCTAGGAATGTCATATTTTGAAGAATGTGATTAAGAGCCTGCATGGAACAATGGCTAGCCGACAATACTCCGCTGTCGCTCCATACTGCGGCTAGCCGGGCCGTTATCATCAAGTTAGAATTAAAAAAATGGAGTTAATTCATAAAATAGAAAATAGTAATATAGGAATTCACATTGATAGCTCCAGAATTATATATAAGCATGAAATAAATGTCATAGAGTTTGATCTTAAAAAATTAACAAAAAAAGTAATATTTGAATCTGATTTCAAGACTCATACAATTGAAAAACGAAACGATTCTATTTTTCTAATTAGTGGTAAAGGATACGAACACTACCAAAATGAATTGATCCAATCATATGAGTACACGATTGGGGATTATTCTATAAAGGAAGATCAATATCTATTTGTAAGTATAGATTATGACTTTGACAAGTACCTAGGAAAATCTGGTTGTGTTGATGTATTCTCAAATAAAATAATTTGGGAAGGCGACTATGGAGATCAATTAAGGTCAGATAAAGGGAACACCTTTTCTGTCTCTCAAACCAAGTTAATCAAAAGAAATATTCTAACTGGAAATAAAGAATGGGAATACATCTTTCCTAAGACAACATATTGGCCAAGCATATATATTGGGAGAAATTATGTTCTTTTAGCAATATCTGAAAGGGATTTACTTATTTGTCTAGACACTCAGAATGGTGAAATTAAATGGGAACAAACAACCATTCCAAAAGGAATTGTTATAGATGAAAACGAAGATACATTTCATCAATTTATGATTAATTACAATTGCTTTAACCTTAATGATGGTTCTCTTGTAAGACAAAAAAATGATAGGGAATATTTTCGAGATATTAGAATAGAAAATCAAAAAGACAATTATATTCAATTAGGGAATGCTCTATTGATTAACGATTCCACTACTAAAACTACAGGGAAATTCAATATTGACAATTTGAAGTTTGAATGGACGGAAAAAGGACTCAATATTCCCCAAGGATATAGAATGAGGAAAAATGATGAATACGTATTTTTAGTCGATTCAAACAAGAAATTAAGTATTTATAAATGGAAAACCAGATGATAACAATGTACATGACGCTCATGTCGGCTAAATGCCGCCACGCCGCATGTACTCACCGTTGTGCGTCATGAACTATTAAAATGATGATAAATGAAATCAATAAGTTAATTTCAAAATATGGAGATTTGCCTCAGTTTGAAGAAAAAGCAAATCAAGCTGAAAAGGAAAAACTGTTCTTGCTAAAAAGGGAATTAGTGATCGAATACAATGATTATAAATACGGTCATAGAAATAGTATTGACTCTTTTATCAAGAATCATTTGGCACAAAAAGCAGAAATTCAAATAAGTGTAGTAGATGAGCAAGATGAATTTTATTCCTTGTTTTCGGCAAATTCTTTTGAAGGAGAATCAAATATTATTAATCCAAATGAATATCGTGTTGAAGGACTACCGGAGTTGTTAGAATTTAAATCGCTATTTCAATATTTGATATTTCATAAATGTGTTTTGTTTTTAGACTGGAAATTGGCTGTTGATGCACTTAAATCGGGAGAAAAAAATCGATTACTACGAATAGAAAAACTTATAAAAAGTTACGACCAGACCTGGATAGAACACAAAACACAAATTTTAGAGAACGGTATTCAGAATTTGCTCAAAACGAATAGATATTTCAAGGAGAGGTTTTTGAATTCAAGTAGTGAATACTTTGTGTTTCAGTCGAATTATGAAAACTTTGGAGTAACGAATATTCAAAGCTTTTTAGATACAGAAATAAGGAAAACTTATAACTATAAGAACTACTTCGGTAAATTACTGACAAAGATGAAATTTGAAGTGAAATAAACACGAACGCACAACAATGGCTACATGCCATGCCGGTAAAAATCTTCGAGAGGAAAATGGAGATTGAAAAACCCGCACAGGCAGCAAAAGCCAGGCTGCGCCAATTTGGTCTTTTGCTGCCTGCGCTAGCATTTGTGAAATGAAACGAAAATGGTAAATTTAGAATCCGGCACGTCACGTAGCCGGGCCGTTATGCTCAACTAGTATAGATGAAAAGAATATTTCCCATATGGATAATATTT
>JAGGDU010000060.1 GCA_018457135.1 Trichodesmium erythraeum GBRTRLIN201
TTCTATAATAGGTTACTTCTAAAAGTGTAGCTTAAGTTTATGAAATTAGTATTAGTAGATTTGGTAGTTTTAGGTTTTTTGGTAGATAGCAAAGATAGAAAATGATTAAAATAAAAAGCCATCAATAAAAAACCAAAGCCAAAATCAATGAACTTGGTAGTAAGGTGTTATCAATTTGTTAATTTTTCAAACTAACACCTAACAACTAATATAGGAACGTTACATGCAAGCTCCCTCATTGCAGATGATCATAGTGCTCATATTGTATGCAACGCCAAAAAACTAACTCAAGACTCTAAACTTTCCACTGACACAGGTTCCCAAATCTCACCATATTTTTCCTTCAACCCTTGCCAAGCTTCCACCTGCCCAGGCTCATACTCTCCTGGTTTTCCCCACTGCAAAAATGCACTCAAAGCCACTTCACCTTGACCATCTAAAAAACGAATTGCATAAGTAGTAAAATTTCCCCGTTTGGCTTCCCCAGTTTCAAACTTTACCCGTTTAATCTGATCCATATTCAGATGGAACTCAAAAATATCACTATGCATATTAGCATATTTACCCTTGGGAAGTTCAGCATAAAATAACTTTTGAATTTTTCCCTTAACTTCCAATACCGCAGCATTACTTGTCACAATTAAACGTAAAGTTCCAAGTTGTTCACAAACTTCTAAAAAATCTTTCAAGTTAGTATTCATAGGTAGATACTTATTTTTATTATTTATTTTTCATAGTCTTCATAAGCAGCAACTATTCTCTTTACTAAAGGATGTCTTACCACATCCCCTTGAGATAGTTCACAAATCGAAATACCTTCGACATTCCGTAGAATCTTCATCGCAACAAGTAATCCTGACCTTTGAGTTAGAGGCAAATCTGTTTGAGTAATATCTCCTGTCACTATCATTTTTGAACGGAAACCCAAGCGAGTTAATACCATTTTCATCTGAGCAGGAGTAGTATTTTGAGCTTCATCAAGAATCACAAAAGAGTTATTCAAAGTCCGACCTCTCATATAAGCTAGAGGTGCAACTTCAATAACTCCCTTTTCCATCAAAGTATTCACTTTTTCTGGTTCAATTAATTCATAAAGAGCATCATACAAAGGTCGCAAATAGGGATTTATTTTTTGTTGCAAATCTCCTGGTAAAAACCCTAATTTTTCTCCGGCTTCCACCGCAGGTCTCGTTAAAATTAGGCGTTCATATTCATTGTCTAAAAGTGCTTTGACTGCTATAATAGCTCCTAAAAAAGTTTTCCCCGTTCCTGCCGGGCCCACACAAAAAGTCATATCGTGACGGCGAATGGCCTGTACATATTTTCTTTGGCGAAAAGTTTTAGCCCTAATTTCTAGCCCACGACGAGTTTTTGCCAGAACATCTTGCTGAAGTTCTTCCAGGTCATCCTGACGGTTTGTCTCAATAGCATGGCGAGCAGTAAGAATTTCTACTCCAGTTATAGTTTTACCATGTTTCCAAAGTTTTTCTAAAGAACATATAATCTTCTGGCATCTCTCAATTTGAGTTGCAGTGCCAGTTATTAATAATTCTTGTCCCCTTAGTACGACATTTGCCCCTGTGTGCTTTGCCAGAAATTTAATATTTTCTTCCTGATAACCAGAAAGAGCGATCGCACTATCAATATTAGGCAATTCTATTTTCAGTGCCTCTGTCATACCAACATATTTCTTTGTCTCATTCTCATTCTATAATTATAGGAATTAGCTAGTTTCTTCACCAAAAATTTGAAAAAATATACAAGTTATACATATCTGTTTAAGAAGTTTTTTCATGAGAAAAAATATATTTTTTTGAGCACTTAAGAGAACTTAAATAGTTTAACCTCCCTAGCCACCATAATCTTTCTCTCTTCTCCCCCACTTCCTCTCTCTCCCTCCAGCTTCGGGGTTAGTCTCCAGTTTTCAGAAGTTTCTGATCCCGAATAGTCTTGGGAAGTCCATACTAATAAATAAAATGCCCCCACTATTCCTTATAAAGATTAATGGTGGCATTAGTTATGATTTTTATGTCATTCCATGTCCATCTCTTTTGTATCTAATTGGACTTGGAGTTGTACCACGATGACGAGATAGTCTGTGTCTGTTGTCATATAGGCGACTACTTGATATAGTCCTTCGGTTGTATACTCCCTCTTCTCGATGACTTGGATACTCAGAAGAATAAGACTGTTGTATCTCTGACTGGTCTTCGTATATTTCCAAATGTACAGATTGACCTGCTGCTTGAGCTACTGCTGCTAATACAGTACGAATTGCTTGGATATTACGTCCTCCACGACCATATACTCGCCCTTTTTCCGGTTCATCAAAAGCCAGACGAATCCATGCTTTTGCTTGCCGGGGGTTCACTTCACAGTCCACTCGTAAAGACTCTGGTGACTCTAGAAATGGCTCAATTAAAGATCTGACTATTTCAGCATAATCAGGATTCACTGATTGGCGGTTGTTCCTCAGACTCCCTAATTGTTGCTGTTGCAGTTGACTCACTGTCACTGACTTCGTTGCTTTCAGTATTGGCAGTTGCTTGGATCGGTTCAGCATTGGTAATGGCTTCGGTCGATTCTGCATGGGAAACTGATACGTTTGCTTGGGTGTTAACTCCGGTTCTGGATAATTCAAGGACATTAGCTTTTTTCAATATGTCACGCACTGTATCTGTTGGCTGGGCACCTTGTTCAAGGCGTCTTGTAATTCCTGGCACATCTAATCTTGTTTCATCTGTTCTAGGATTATAAAAGCCGAGTTCTTCTAATGGACGGCCATCACGACGAGAATCGCTGTTCATTGCTACTATCCGGTAGCTACTTTCCCGTTTTTTTCCATATCGCTTTAATCGCAGTTTGATCATTTCGAGTAATTGTACTCCTGTTTAGAATTATAAGCTATTATCTCATGGTAACCTAGATAGCGTTTTGATTTTTTTACTAACTGCTTTATAAAACTGATATAAAACCTCACATTTAGTGATATTTTAATGTTTACTTCCTGCTTCCCTTGGTCACTGTCGGCAGCACGACCTCCACAGGCATCAACGATGAAGCTAACCGCATCTGTTACTATCTCATACTTACATATCATACAAAGTCTATAGACAAACCTATTTAGTAATCAAAGATTCTCATACTTAATGACATACTTAAAAATCCCCAGTAACTCCACCTATTTTTTTTAAGACCTCACTAGACTGGATAGAGCTTAGATAAAATGCTTCTTGAACATCTACCATAAGAAATTTTGAAAAAAGCATGTATGTTTTAAGCATATCTGGGTGATACTTCAGCTTTTGTTTTTGCTCCTCTTTTAAAGCTGCCCAAAGCCTTTTTTCTTTTTCTGCTTCTTTTTCTTTTTACCGCTACCCGTACTTTGCTGGTTACGCCAACCAGGAGGTGCTTTACCTCCTAGCATACCAGGCATTCCCATACCAGGCATTCCAGGCATCCCCATCCCTGATAGATCGCCTTGGCCCATTTTCTGCATCAGCGATCGCATTCTTTGGAAGTCACTCACTAGTTTACTCACATCTTTCTCAGCATAACCTGAACCACCAGCAATGCGTCGTCGTCGGGAAGGAGATTTCGCTAAAAGTTCGGGATTTTGGCGCTCTTGGCGCGTCATAGAATTAATCATAGACTCACAACGTTTTAGCTGAGTTTCTCCCTGCTGCAACTTATCATCACTTATTTTATTCATTCCTGGAATTAATTTCATAATTCCTCCCAAGGAACCCATATTCTTCATCAGTCGCGTTTGCTTGAGGAAGTCAGTAAAGTCAAACTTAGCTGAGAGGATTTTTTCCTGCATTTTTTCTGCATCAGCTATGTCAAACTCTTCCTGAGCCTTTTCTACCAGGGTAAGTACATCTCCCATTCCCAAAATCCTAGAAGCCATCCTTTCTGGGTAGAAAGGTTGTAGGGCTTCTACTTTTTCTCCCACCCCTATAAATTTTATCGGTTGACCAGAAATTCTACGGACTGATAAAGCTGCCCCTCCTCTTGTATCTCCGTCCATTTTAGTTAGGATCGCCCCTGTTATCCCAATTTGATCATTGAAGGTACGGGTCAATGTTGCAGCCTCTTGACCTGTCATTGCATCTACTACTAGCAAGGTTTCTTGAGGCTTAACTGCTGCTTTAATTCTAGCAAGTTCTGCCATCATATCTTGGTCTATCTGTAGCCGACCTGCTGTATCTATAATTACTATATCTATACCATCTGCCTTGGCCTTTTCCAACCCTTTCTGAGCAATTTCTACAGGGTCTATATCTGTACCTAATTCAAATACGGGTACATCTATCTGTTTTCCTAAGGTAACTAACTGGTCAATAGCAGCCGGTCTATAGACATCAGTAGCTACCAGTAAAGCACTCCGGTTCTCTTTCCTTAAATGTAAGGCTAACTTAGCTGAGGCTGTGGTTTTTCCTGTTCCCTGTAAACCTGCCATCAGGACAATAGTTGGCGGTTGGTCGGCTTTCGCTAGGGGAGCATTACTTTCTCCCATTATCTGCGCTAGTTCATCATGGACGATTTTTATGAACTGTTGGTCTGGTCTTACTCCTGTTAATACATCTGCTCCTTTTGCCTTACTGCTGACTTCCGCTATAAAGCCTTTCACAACTTGTAAGTTGACGTCTGCCTCTAACAGGGCTCGACGTACTTCTCCCAGGGCTTGTTGGATATTAGAATCTGTTATTTTGTCTTGACCCCTTAGTTTTTTCCAGGCCACTTCTAAGCGGTCAGCAAGAGCTTCAAACATAGAGCAATTTCAGCTAGCTAGTAGTAAATCTTTATTATATATCATTGGGAAAACTTTTTCTATGTTTTTTTCATATTATTTTTATTGTTTATCTTTGCATTTGACAATTACCTAGTTTTTTCTCTGGGTTAACTACCTTTGATTTTTTGTGTATTCTTGGTCTCAAACTTTAACAATATTTGTTTTTATTCATTTCTCTCTCTTGTTTCCCCATAGTTAATATCTATCTGTGAACTTACATTTTTACATCTTCAATTTTGAGCCTTAAGTTTACAGTTGAAATTTTGAGCGGATATATATAGACTCTAGGTCAAGGCATACAACAATAAATTTCACTACTTTTACTATATTAGTATCAACTTTAACACAATCAAAACAATTTTTCAACTTAAGTCTGCCATTTATCATGAATTAATATTAGCCCCGAGTTCAAGGCACTACCTGGGAAGGATATCAATATTATTTATTGCCTAGTTTCAAATATTGGCCTATATACAATGAATAACTATCCGTCAGGTGCTGTGAACAAAAATCATTTCTAATCTTTAAAAATCCCCATACTGCCTAGGATGACCAATAATATCCACAAGTAATGTTGAAATACTCAGGGGCAAACAAACCGTACCGTTTGACTAGGATACTTGGACAATTTTCCTGAGCTCAGGTGACGATATTTTAATAGGATTCGTTTTGTGTATTCAAAAAAAACAACAAAAAGGCCACCCGATGGGCAAGAATATGAATCTCTTAGCTTAATTCCACGTTTCTACTTAATTTCTTCAGTAATTCTTATCCCCAAATATTTTATACATACAGATAATAAGAACTGCTATAAGTAAAGGGCAACATAAATTAAACACATTGATTAGCTTAAATCCAATCCTTGCGTAAATATCGCCCTTGGCAAATAATTTTGTGTCAGTACTTATCAGTAGGTACCCACAGAAATTGCTTAACTATATTAGATTTTGTAAAGTTAACTCTCAACTTCTCTAGACAGTAGATTTGATAGAAAATTTACATTTTTTTACAAGCGGGAAACACGCCTATCTACTTACTAAGGGCAGAATATACAGCAGACTCTGGACTAACATCCTACAACTGGCAGGATAAATATTTTTTGCTTTTGCGTGTCCTACTCGTCATATTCCTTAATACCTAACCCCTAAAACTATCAATATATGTATCTCATAACGAGCAGAAATCACTGTATAAACACATTAATACAAATCAAAAAAGTGTTACCAGAATACAGGTGATTGAAATATTTTATATGAAATTTCCTTTTGAATAAACATAAAATATAAATATTAATAAATAGTATTTAAATAACTAACGGCCATGAAAAACAGTATAACTATTTTACCAAATATTAATTCAATTGTTATGATTTATATACTCTAATTCACTTGTAATATTTTATCATAATTTAATTGATTTTCATACTAATTTACTCTTCAATTGCTAGTCTCAATTTTTTTTATCATAAAAATGTTTTTTTTGACAACAGATATTTTTGACTGTAGATTAATCTATTACAAGTAATAATAGTCAACCTAAAAATATACTATATCTCACTACTAATGAAACTAGAAGAACATCAATTTATTCGCTATTTTGGGAAAGATAAAGTTGCCAAAATTTCCCAATTTGCTATTATTAAAAAATTTAGTCCCCAGGATATTCTTGTTGACCAAGGCAATAATTCAGATGCCTTATTCTTAATTCTCGAAGGTGAAGCTCTAGTCAGTAAAAAAAGTGAGGAATGTGATAATTATATTATAATTACATCAATTAAATCAAATGATTTTTTTGGCGAATTGGGAATTATAGATAGACAGCCAAGGAGTTGTAGGGTAGTTGCACTTAGGGAAACAACTGTAGCTCAAATTTACTATGACCATATAATCGATATATTAGCTGAAACACAAGGGGATGTTGTTTTAAAGATATTAAGTATTTTATCTCAAAGGCTGCGCAGCATAACAACGGAATATGTCAACCAATTAGCTTATAAAGAAAAAATGACTTTAATTGGAGAGATGGTCAACACTATTATTCATGATTTTAGAAGCCCTTTTACTGGCATTCAACTATCAAGTTCCATGTTAAAAGAACTCCATCCAGATCAAGAAAGTCAAGAGTGGTGCGATTTAATTTCTATGCAAGTTCAGAGGATGTTAAATATGGCAGAAGAAGTGCTTGCTTTTTCTCAGGGAAATACAAAACTATACTCTCGGCAAGTTGACATAGCCAAGCTATTACAAAACTTTCAAAAATTAAACCAGGTTTATATTGATTCGACTTTTGTAGAGTTAATAGTTTCTTTTGAAGAGAGTTTGATCATAAATGCTGATGAAAACAAAATTAACCGTGCCCTACAAAATTTATTAGCTAATGCTGTAGAAGCTGTAAATAAAGATAAAGGCCAGATAGAAATTAAAGCTAAAAGAAAAGAGCCATGGGTTGAAATTACATTCTCGGATAATGGATCTGGTATTCCTGAGGAAATTAAGAATAGTTTATTTAAACCTTTTGTAAGTTATGGAAAACAGGGTGGTATAGGATTAGGAACTGCTATTGTGAAAACAATTGTTGATGCCCACGGGGGAGAGATTTGTTTTGAATCAATTATAGGCAAAGGTACAACTTTTTACCTTCGTTTTCCTGTAGCTAAAATAGATTAAATTATAAAAAAAGAAACATTAATATTTATTGCTAAATTTCGATTGAGAATAAAGTGACTGACAATTTTAACGATAATTTTACACCTCCATCTGCTGATATTAAAACGAGTGCTACAAGCACAGAAAATGACTTATCTATAGCAACTTTAAGAAAACAAGTAATTCCAAAAGTTTGTTCTTATTTGCGACCAGGACAACAACAAATGGCCAACTGGCAAGGGGGACCTTTGGCAGTATCGGCAGTTCCTGGATCCGGAAAATCCTATGGTATGGCAATAGCAGCAGCTTTAACGATCGCCCGTTATCAATTACATAGCCACCATCAATTAATTATTGTTACTTTTACCCGTTCGGCAGCTACTAATATTAAAGCTCAAATTAACAAACAATGTTTAGAGGAATTATCTTTACCTAAAGGCAGTTTTGAAAGTAGTTTTATTGTTCATACTTTGCACGGTTTAGCTTTAAGTATTGCCGTAGGTCATCCTGAATTATCTGAGTTAGATTTAGAAAATTATAATTTAATTATGCCTACTCCTAGCAATAAAATAACTCGTGCTTGTGTAGAAAATTGGATAGCCAATAATCCGAAACATTATCAACTTTTAATTAAAGGAATTAAATTTGATGGAGAAGAAACGGAATGTTTAAGAAGGCAGTCAGTTTTACGTACTGAAGTTTTACCTCAATTAGCTTGGAAAGCAATTCAACAGGCTAAAAGTTCTGGTCTTAAACCTGAAGATTTATGGCAACTACAAAGCCAAAAGAATGATAATTATCAAGTTTTGACTATTGCTGCTAGTTTATATCAAACATATCAGAAAATATTAAAGGAACATCAATTAATTGACTACGATGAAATGATTTTAGCAGCTTTACGAGTATTGCAAAATGAAAGTGCTAGAAAAATGTGGCAAAATAGAGTATTTGCCGTGTTTGAAGATGAAGCTCAAGATTCTACACCTTTGCAAACAAAATTATTAGAAATACTCGCTACATCTAGTGAATATAATGATAGTAACTTAAATTGTAATTTAATTTCCCAATATCAAAGATTATCAAAATTAAGTCATCTAAATCTGATGCGTGTGGGAGATCCAAACCAAGCAATTAATTCGACATTTACCCCAGCAGATCCAATATACTTTCGGCGATTTTGTGAAGACTGTGAACAGTTAAAAAAAATGGCAGTTATGGAACAAGCAGGCCGCAGTTGTAAAATTATTATAGATGCAGCTAATTTTGTTTTGAAATGGGTAAATAATTTAAAATTAGCAGGAAATGAAAAACCATTTCGAGACCAAAATATTCAGCCTGTAGAAGAGAAAGAATCAGGAAATAATAATAATAATAACCCTCCAGCTATTGGTGGTGGTTTAGAAATACATGAACCTGATAATATTTATCAAACACTTGAGTTGATGGGTAAACGTATAATTAGTTTGTTTAAAGAAAATCCTCAAGGTAAATTTGCTGTATTAGTACGGGAAAATAAACAAGGCAAATTTATCGCAGATACTTTTAGTAATCCTGGAAAATATGGAGTAGATATTGATTTAGGAAAATATGGTATTAAAATACATGATGTTTCTCAAGGGGCACGTCCCTCTCAAATTCCGGAAGAAATATTAGCATTAATACAATTTATTCACCGCCCCCATTCTCCAGATTATTTAAAGTCGGCTTTGAAAGTTTTGGGCAATCATAAGTTAATTCCTCAGCAAGATTATAATTCTTTTGCCTCTCAATTAGAAAAATTTCTTTATCCAGGTCCTCTCGACCCATATCAATCAGAAAAAGTACGTGAATGTCGTAATTTTTGTCGTAGTTTACTCAGAGCAAAATCTGAATTGCCTTTATATAATTTAATTTCTTTTCTAGCCTTAGTATTAAACTATGAACAGTCAGATTTGGCAACTGCAGATAAGTTAGCAGAAAGAGTTGCTAAACAAACTGCTGGTAATAGTTCGATGAATGCTATTTTAGAAGTGTTAAATGAAATTGTAAGTTCTGAGAGATTTGAATCTGTAGAAGTTGGGGAAAATGCAGATAAATATTATACTCGTTCTGAACAAATTACTATTATTACTATGCACAAAGCTAAGGGTTTAGATTGGGATTTTGTATTTTTACCTTTTTTGCATGAAAATATAATTCCTGGTAATTTACGAGTATTGCCTCAGGCTAAATTTTTGGGAGATTTTGACTTAACTGAAGTGGCAAGGGCACAAATTCGCGCAAGCTTGCAACAGGAAAATTTTCCAGATATTTCTAAAGCTTGGGAACAAGCAGGATATTTGAAAATGGCTGAGGAATTTCGGTTATTATATGTGGCAATGACTAGAGCAAAACAGCTGTTGTGGATGTCTGCTGCCAAACAAGCACCTTTTACCTGGAACAAACCAGAAAATTTACAACAACAAAAACCTTGTTCAGTTTTACCTAACTTAAAGGCTGAGTTTCCAGATAGTGTTAGGTAATAGTTAAACATTCGCCAGGTAAGTTACCTTACCCGGCTCGTCTTCAAAACCGGACGTGAGACTTTCACCTCATCCGGCTCCTCTCTTAGACGTCCTTTTTCATAGGTACATCCCTGTTTTAGAATTAACATATCATTCACCCATAGGTATTCATCAGGTAAGTCCTGTAACTTAGGTCTTGTGTATGTTTTATTATCTAAAGCAGTTTTAGTATCATGGCAATGTCGGTGTAACAGTTGCTTGTTTTTAATTGAGTTATCACCGTCTTCAGATCTTGGTTTTATATGGTCAACTTCCATGAGGTCGTTTGATCTGAAGGTTAACCCACAAAATGCGCATTTATTCTTTTGCCGTTTTAACAGCGTTGTAACTTCTTTCCTAACACCTGGGTGTTTACCGATTCTACTGCTCCAATAAGTCCAATCGCCGTCTAATGGGGATTTATTACCTTTTACCTTGATGTGTCTTTCTATGGCAACATCTGAGTGTTGGTTAAGTATATATTCGCCGTCGTTAAGTAACCAGTTTCTGGTGACTTTGTAGCGAGGAAAATACTTATTTTTAACCCATTTGGCTGACTTGTTTGGATGCCGTCTACTTGCCCATTGACCTAGTCTTTTCCATAGGAGGCAATCTAATTTACTATATACCTCTTTACTGACTACGGTGGAAAAGTAATTGGCCCATCCTCTGATTACCGGATTAAGTTTAGCTATTAAAACTTTTGTAGGAGCGGTTTTGTATATGTCACATATATACGCCAGCTTCCGGTAATGAGTTTTTATACTCTTAGAGGACGGCTTAATCAGTGTTTTGAACCCTTTTTTGGTTGTCTTAACCTTATATTGCCTAACATTAAATCCTAAAAAGTCAAATCCAGGTTTATTCCCTTCATATTCCTCTAAGGTGTGGGCAATTTTGGTCTTTTCTGGTTTTAGTTCTAATCCTACCTGGTTTAACCATTCCTGTATTACGGTTTTTGCTTGTAACAGTACTTTGATGTCTTTGTGTAAGATTACAAAGTCATCAGCATATCGTATTATGGATAATCCTCTTTTATTATCGCGTTTTGTCCCTGGGAGGGTTTCAGCGTAATCTTCTAGGCATTTTTCTTTCCCCGTGTAGGGCGATGTTTGCTAGCAAAGGTGATATTACCCCTCCCTGTGGTGTACCTTCCACAGTGTTTGAGAATTGTTTATTGTCGAATACTCCAGATTTTAACCATTGTTTGATTAATCGTCTGTATGGAGATTTTCCAATTTTTCCCATCAGTGCATCATGGTTAATTCGGTCAAAACATTTGGATATGTCAGCATCTAAAACATATTTTGTTTTTTGGTTAATGCTGACATAGATTGCTGCAATAGCATCATGTGTTGACCTCCGGAAAATACCATAACTATTAGGCTCAAAAAGTGCCTCCCATTCTGGTTCCATGCCTAACTTTACCAGTGCTTGAAGTGCTCTATCGTACATAGTGGGTATGCCTAATGGGCGTTTTTCTTCTCTACCTGGTTTTGGTATCCAGACTCTACGGGTTGGGCTTGCTTTAAGATGTCGTGACCTTAACATTTCTACCAAGTTAAATCTCTGCATTGGGGGAAGGCTTTTTATGCCATCTATACCAGCAGTTTTCTTTCCCTGGTTGTCCTGAGTCACACGCCTAACAGCTAGCAACCTTGCATAATAACTTTTGGTCAGAAGTTTTTGGTATTTACGCATTTTGCGGATTTCGCCACGGCTGGATGCTCTGTAAATTAACTTTTGCAACTTAAATACATATTTTTCTACCTTCTTCCAGTTAATGTCCTTCCATTTAAGATTAGGATTGACACTACATAGGTCCGGTATATCGTTTGTATCCCATGCTACGCTTAAAAATGGTTTAGGATTTTCTAAATTTCTTTTTAGGGTTTTAGCTTTGTTCATAGCTAGTCATTACTTTACATTACGTCTAACAGTGAGTACGTCTGCATTAATATGCTTCTTACTCAATCCTATTCTCCTTAAGACCTACAACTTTTGTGTAGATTGACCTTGAATGGCTTCCTAAGCTTTCGACCTATTTACTTAGGTGTCTTAAAGAGGTTTCCTCGTTCCCTTATCCCTTTATTGCGATTGATTTAGTGGGGTAAATTCTCCCGGAGGGTTTGACATGGTTGTTGACATAAACAACGAAATATCTATGCCCATTAACCCTCTGACTTTCGTCCTACATCCCTTAGCTACCTTTGGAATGGTTGTTTGTCACGAGAGTTTGATTACCTTCCTGTTCGTCCACTTGTCAACCTTTGCTCGCGGTATCGTTCCTCGGTAACTGGTATTTTCCCGCTTTTAAACCAGCTTCAGGGATTGATGTTCAGTCGCTACCCTGTGGTCTACGCTGTCAACCTAACAACAAGGTGGATGGAATTTCACCATCAAGGTAATAAGAGTTATTCCAAATCGGGGTATCCCATGTATTGATTTAAAACGGCCATTTATATCCTAATTAAAGGCTTAGTGGCCAACGAGTCGCACTTCAATCTCAAAAGTCTTGCTGTATTTTCTTGAGAGCAGGTAGGGCATTCTACAAAAAGTTCTTAGATATGGTTGGTTTGACTAATGGAATTAGTAACGGTTGCTTTTGACAAACGAATCTTTAAAAAGATTACTCTTGTTTACCGGACTGAAGCCTTGAGGAGGGTCTTGCATTATTTTTGAGAATTAGTATAATTCTCAGCTTAATAAACATTTACTACAAAACCGAAAATAAAAATTTTGATTATATATAATTTAAATTATTTTAAAAAAAGTTAATTTTCCTTGCTTTTGAGGGTAAACATCAAAACTTACCTCATCTTATTTATTTCAGAAAAAATAGTCGATTCTTTGAATCATATATATAAAAAGAATAGCTTTAACGAAATGCTAAATAATATTAAAATCAATCGTATTTACTATGCACAGTAGTATAATCAACTATAAGGGTTAATGAGTTATATTGCACTAAAAAGAAAAACTATCTCCCCAAAATTAGGTTGACAAAACAGATATAATATGCAAAGATTATATAAAATATAAGAAATGAAGGGGATATACAAATTATTAATTTATATTAACTCTTTTAACTTGTTGAAATTAATTTTTTTTTCCGGATTAATTAGGTAATAACAGGTAGAAGTACCTATAAATTAACTTAAGCCTTTATAAATATATCTAAGTATGAATTAATTAATATCAAAAAAGGTCTATTGATTGTCCCTAAAAGTAATATCATCAAAAAAAGTTATCTCCAAACCGACCCATAATTTTTAGAGTGATTTGAATCACATTAAAATCTTATAAGGGGTAACCTACTCTATAGGAAAAATAGAATATTATTAAGAAAAGGTAAGGGAAGTCGAAGAAAAGGATAACTTCTGTATCAATGAAAAGAATTAACTCTAATTGGTTTTTGAAAGATTATGTATAGTCCTCTAATTAAAAAAGTTATAGCAAAAGCTTGTAATGTTAGTATTAATGAATGTGTAGAAGTTCAGAGATTAAAATTAGAAGTTCAAAGATTAACTCAGGAAAATCAAGAACTAACAGTGAAAGCACAAGAGTATCAACAAGAAAATCAAGAACTACAAAAAAAACTCACCCAACTAAGGATGCAGTTAGCAAATCTTTCAGATTACTCTTCTAGTCTAACTTCTCCTGTACCTAACAACCTAACATCTCTAAATCAATCATCAAGCACTGTTGTTTTAGTTAATTCTCCCAACCAACAATTAGAAGCAGATCAAGGTAAACCTGTAGAATTACTAAATCAATTACCTAATGGTACGTGGCATATTAAAGTCAAATCAGGAGTTAAAGTTATTGTTAAACCAGAAGCTCTCAAAGTTTTAGCATAGTATTTCTTAGTTTCGATTAATTAATCTGATTATTTGTAAATTCAGTTAGTATAGGTCGCCATAAACAATTAAATTTCTCAGGACTTACACACCTAAACAAAAAAAAGGTTGATCGTCCTGATTATTATTATTAAAATCACGAAATTTTGTTGATAAATCAGATCTCTATCTAAATCCTATTTATTAATTTATAATTTATTTGTGATTATCTGAGATATTCGCTACAAAAAATACAGTGGTGTTTTAAGGAACTCAGAACTCATAACTCAGAAGGCACCAAGTTATTTTAATGGTAACTTTAAAGAACCCTCCAAAATCAAAAAGCCTTATTATTGCCGCTGTTGCGCGACCCTATCCTAAATTGCTCAATTAAAACTAGGTAAATAAAAAATGCTCGACTAAAATTAAGTCGAACATTTCTCGTTCTGAACTTAGTTTATTTACTCCAAACAACTTCAACTAGTTCTTTGACGGCAAAGAAAAATCTAGTTGACTGGCTACTGAATTAGCTTCAACAGTCTTGACTAAAGCTGAATTTAACATAGGAGTTTTAGCAATAGAACTATTAGCTAAAGTAAATAAAGGGTTAGATAAAATTCCAGCTAAAGATGTTGCTAGAACTGACAAAATTAATCCTACTTGTAAAGGACGCATACCAGGGAGTTTCCAGCTAATGGGAGGATAATTTTTAATTACATCAGACATTTCTTGTGGTTCTTTTACTACCATCATTTTAACCACACGAATGTAATAGTAAATAGAAGCCACACTGGTAATTAATCCTAATAAAACTAACCAATATAATCCAGCTTGCCAGCCTGCCCAAAACAGATAAATTTTACCAAAGAAACCTGCAAGTGGTGGTATACCACCTAAAGACAACAAACAAAGACTTAATCCTAATGTTAACAGTGGGTCTTTTTGGTATAGACCTGCATATTCACTAATTTGGTCTGTACCTGTACGTAGAGAAAATAAAATCACACAGGTAAAACCACCCAAGTTCATAAATAAATAAACCAGCAGATAAAATATCATGCTAGCGTAACCTGCTTCCGTATTGGCCAAAAGACCGATCATCACAAAACCAGCTTGTCCAATAGATGAGTAAGCAAGTAGACGTTTCATGCTGGTTTGGGCAAGAGCAACTACATTACCTAATACCATACTTAGAATAGCTAGGGCAGTAAATACAAAATGCCATTGTTCTGAAACTAATGGGAAAGCTGTTACTAAAAGACGAATGGCTAGGGCAAAACCTGCTGCTTTAGAACCCACTGAAAGAAAGGCCACAACTGGAGTAGGAGAACCTTCGTAAACATCTGGAGTCCATTGATGAAAAGGAACAGCAGAAATTTTGAAAGAAATACCTGCAATAGCAAATACTAAGGCAATGACGAGGGCTAGTGAAATATTAGCACTACCAGCATTTGCCATACTAGAAGCGATCGCTGTTAACCTGGTTTCTCCACCGGATAAACCATAAAGCAGGGAAATGCCATAAAGAAAAATTGCGGAGCTAGCGGCTCCTATGAGTAAATATTTTAATGCTGCTTCATTAGAACGAGGATCACGTTTTGTATAACCGGTTAATAAATAAGAGGAGATACTTAGAGTTTCTAGAGAAATGAAAATCATTACCAACTCATCTGCTCCAGATAGGAACATTGCTCCCAAGGTAGCGGTTAGCAGAATACAGATAAATTCTCCTAGTGGAGTTCCAGTTTGTTCTATGTATGCTACTGACATTAATATAGTAGTAATCGCTGATATAGCAATAATGCCTCTAAATGCTATACTCAGGGCATCGGCATTAAAGGCTCCTAAAAAACCTATGGTATTGCTACTATCCCATTGAGTATATAAGGCTACAATTGCTCCTAAGAGACCAACAATGGCGGCATAAGGAGTCCATTTAGTAGAACTACGCCCCAGTATTAGGTCTCCGACGAGAACTACCAGCAGGGTGATCACGACTATTCCTTCTGGGAGAATGGTGCGGGCATTAAGTTGAGCTGCAATGGTAGATAAATCTATCATGTTAAATAATTTGAAATTTTTTGTGTAATTAAGAATTTTGGATGATTCATAATCCTTTACAGTAGAGGATTTTACCCTGGATCTAGATATTTTTTGGTTTTTTATTAGCTAATTATCATTAATCATTCCCTGGCCAATTTTATTTTCTGGAGAAAAGCTATTGAATTTAGTGTGGAGTTTCTCAGAATTTTTCGTAGGCTGGAAAATAATATAGGAATATCTATTTTTCAAACTGGGTAGACAAACCCAGAAACCAGGTTTTTTTGTAGATGTCTATGGTTAAAAACAAGAATTTATCCACTAGGTAGGCTCGCACCGGGGTTTGTTCTATATGTCTTTACCACTCTATGAAGCTGATATAAAACTTCATAAGTTTAAACATTTCAATTTTTACTTTGTGCTCCTACGGTCACTGTGGGGAGCAAAACCTCTACAGACTCAGGAATTTTTCAAGTTTTAACTTGCATATCAGATGCGATCTATATTTCATGTTTATCACATTTATCATTGGTTAAAAGAATTCATGCCATATCCATTACACGACTAAAAAATGGAAAAAATCTGTCTAATTTATTACTTTGAACAAGTAGGGCAGCCATAACCCTTTAGAGTATTGTATTGGACAAATGATACCAAATCCGGTTATAAATGTATTGCATTTTTCCAGTTTCTCTCTTTACCTTCAGCATAAATGACTTACCTTTACAGTAAAGGCAATTCCGAAAAATTGTGTTTAAAGCCTTTCCTACTCCTCAGACGACTTTTTAACTGTTTTTTTTACATTGTGTTATTCATGCATTAATTAATTAATTAATCAATTAATTAGTTGTGGGGGGCAGTGACCAGACAAAACATAGACCCGGAGGACTCAGCGCTCTCTTTGTGCACTGTGTGTGAAGCCTCAACCAAAGTCGGTACTTCGTATCGGTAGAGTTCCTGCTGTCCCTAACAGAACAGCAGGGGAGGATGTCAATAGTTTTCTTAAAAAAAGAAGTAATTTTCCTAATTTTTAGAGGTCAATTATTTATTTAACGTCGCTTCAATATACCACTATTGACGAGAATAAAAATAGTAGTTCTAACTGGGGAGGCAGTTTTTCCTTGTTAAACAAGTCAGGAATGAGAATTAAATAAAATTCTGAATTTTTGTGAAAGAACTCATATCTAATGAAGTTTGGGGAATTTAATTTTTGTAAATAATAAAATTCTCATTCCTTACTAACTTTTTTGAACTTTTTTCCTTTCAAAGTTAACTAATTATATATTGGCAACTTGGAAAAGGTTTGCCAATAATTTTTAAACTTCGGTTGTTCTTCCTAGAGTTGATATGATTTTCTAGAGTCTGGCTCAATATTTTTTGTTAAGAAATTGTCCTAACTATTGGTTTTCCATTGTCAATTTCTCCTACTAAAATTACATCTGCAACCCCTACAAATAAGCCATTTTCCAAAACTCCAGGAATATTATTTAAACTTTTTTCTAGCTCCCCAGGGTTATCAATGGAATCAAACTTGACATCAATAACCAAATTACCTTGATCTGTGACTATAGGTCCGGCCTTTTTCACTCCCATCCGTACTTCTGGTTGACCACCCAATTTTTCGATCGCCCGAATTACAGGATTCATTGCCATGGGTATAACTTCTACGGGCAATAAAAAAGTAGAACCCAATTTATCTACTAGTTTAGAACTATCTACTACGACAACAAACTTTTCTGCTAAACAGTCTACAATTTTCTCACGAGTATGAGCGGCTCCACCACCTTTAATCAGATTTTTTTGTGGGTCAACTTCATCTGCCCCATCAATGGCAATATCCATATAATCAACTTCATCAAGGGTTGTTAATGGTACACCATACTTTTTAGCTAATACGGTTGACTGGAAGGAGGTAGGGATACCTTTGATATCTTTGAGTTCACCTCTTTGGAGGAGTTCTCCTAAAAATTGAATCATGTAGGCAGTAGTTGAACCTGTGCCTAAACCTACTATCATACCAGATTTTACTTCCTCAGCAGCAGCTTTGCCGACTTGCTGTTTCATTAACGTGGTCGGGTCTTGTTCTGTTACCATAACTTTAATACTCCAGATCGAATTATCAGCACTACCTAATTTATCTAAGCTATTTTGCAGGTTAAAGTTAAGTATGCTTTTGGTCTATTACTATAAATATCATGATAATTGAATGGCTACAATTCAAAATTGAAGAGAGTTTAAAAGAAGAATTTATCTTCAGGGTACGATAAATTTGGACATCCTTCTTAGCCCGACAAATAGGTTTTTTCAAAAAAGAAGTCTGGCTTGATAGCTATAAAAGTAATGAAGTTATTATGTTTGTTTATTGGGAGATTTGGGAGCAATAGAAGTCTATTTTTCAAGTTTTATTGCAGGAAACTGAATCTCAGTTTAGGACATAATTTTGGATGGAAGATTACTCTTTGTTAGACTGTAGATAATATGCAGTTGACGCGACGTAAGCATATATCCTCCATTCGCTTTCAGTGTATAGTTTTGATGTTTATAAAATTAGAAAAACCAGCAAAAAAACATCCTAAACAAAAGCACTAATTACATTAGGTAATGCCCAAATAAATTTATTATAGTTGTCGCCAATAGTTAACAAAAAGTTAAGTGCAGTCTCAAGTATTATACCTATAAGGGTTAACCATGAAAATGTTAGCTAAAAGTTATTTCAATACAGCAAATCAACTAAAAGATTCAGGACAACTTTATACAGCGATGATTGCTTATCAAAAAGCTTTGGCTATTAAACCAGATTATGTCGAAGCTTACAAGAAGCTAGCTGAAGTATACTTAATGCAAGGCAATTTTGATGCCGGGATTTCTGCTTGCAAAGAAGCAGTTAAAATTCAACCACATTTTGCTTCTGCTTATTTGACTTTAGGAAATATTTTTCAAAGTCAGAATTTACTTGAAAAAGCAATTAATACTTATTATGAGGCGTTAAGTATTGAACCAAATTTTGCACAAGTATATGCTAATATTGGTAGTGTTTATTATAAATTGGGCGAGTTTAATTTAGCTATTTCTAATTATCAAAAAGCTTTAGAGATTAATTCAAATTTAGCATCTGTGCAGTTGATGTTAGGGAATGTATTTTCTTTGATAGGGGAATTTGAACAAGCAATTTATTGTTATCAAAAATTACTACAAATTAAGCCAAAGGATGCTCAAGCTTATTTTAAGTTAGCTGAGGTATTTGCTTTATATTCAAATATTGAATTAGCTATTAATTATTATCAAAAATCTTTATCTATTAAACCAAATTATTGGGAAGCTTTTTTGAAATTATCTCAATTAATCAAACCTGAAATTACTGATCAGGAATTGGATAAATTATTCACTCAATGGCAAAAATTTGCGCGGGAAAATAATCATAATATAAAGGAATATGTTGAGTCAGTAATTCAGAAACAATCAACGAATTTTAAAGATCAGGAAAAATTGACAGTAAAACAATATAAAGAAGCTATTATTTCTGATGGGGAAAATGGAATTGAACTTGCTACTATCAATTTGATTTCAGAACAAAAATTAGATAATTTTGAGAATACTTATGATAATTTTTCTGTCCATGATGACGTAGAAGAAAACTTGAAAAAAAACGGTAAATTTACGACTTTTGAATATCAAAAACTAGAGTCAGGGTTAACTTCACAAATATTAAAATTGCCAGCAGCAGAAGCTTATATAAATCAAGCTAATTTGGCTTTGAAACAAGGAAATTTAGCATCAGCGATCGCCTCCTGTAAACAAGCTTTAAAAATTCAACCAGATCATTCTCCATCTTATGTAATTTTAGGGAATGCTTTTTACCAACAAAATAATTTAGAAGCTGCTTTGCATGCTTATCGTCAGGGGTTAGAAATTGACCCAGAATTGGCTGAAGTTCAGGGAAATATTGGTAGTGTCTATTTGCAGTTAGGTCAATATAAACAAGCACTTTTTCATTATCAAAAGGCTATTGACTTAAAACCTGGTTTGGCTGGTATTTATTGGAATATTGGCAAACTATTTCAATGTTTAGGAAAGGTTGATGAAGCTATTAATGCTTGGTCAAAAGCATTAGAAATTCAACCGGATATTGTGGAGGCTGACTTTCACTTTAAATTAGGTAATACTCTTGTTAAATTGAGTAGAATTAATGATGCAATTAAGAGTTATGAGAGAGCAATTAATCTGAAGCAAGATTATACTGAAGCTTATAGTAATCTAGCTAATATTTTAGGTGAAAAAGGGGATAGAGAAGCAGCGGTTAATTATTATAATCAAGCACTGAAAATCAATCCAGAATTAAAATTTTTACATGAAAAGCTAGCTAATAATTTATTGCTGAAAGGTGACTATGATCAAGCAATAATTCATTATCAAGAAGCTATCAAATATAACCCTAAGTCTTATGATGCTTATGCTAACTTAGGAACAGCACTTTCTAATAAAGGATTATTAGCATTAGCACTAGAAAAATATTATAAAGCATTAGAACTTAAACCAAGCTGGGCAGAAGTATACTCTCGCATCGGACATATTATTAAACAAGAAAAAATGGAAGAGGCGATCGCTTTATTTGAAAAAGCAATTGAACTTAAACCACAGTTTGTTGAAGCTCATCAACAATTATGTGATTTACTTAGTCATACAACTAAACTTGCTGTAGCTAGAAAAGCTGCAGATAATTTCTGTAATTCTTGTGGAGAAATAGCTCCTATTCTTTCAGGAACTGCCTTTTTATTTTCCTACTTTCAATCGGGAGTAAGTGAGGTAGCAAATGCTAAACTTTTAGAGGTCGAAAAAATCTGTTATCAGAGTTATAAAAATTTCAGCGAACTAGAAATTAAGCTACTTTATGAAATTTTCTTGTTTGCCGTTTATCATCTTCGGGATGACTTAGAAAACAATTCAAATTTTTATAAGTTAATCGCACAGCAATATTATCAAAATCGACCTAAAATTTATCAAACTACAAAAACTTATATTTCTAGTTCCCAATCATTAAAAATAGGATTCCTTTCTAAACATTTTCGCCGTCATTCTGTGGGTTGGTGTAGTGAGTATTTAATCAAAGAATTATCTCAAATTACACCAAACGTTTATCTTTATATTACAGGTCCGTTGAAGAGAGATGATGTTACTCAAAGATTTGAAAAAATGTCTGTTCAAACTTACTGGCCTAAAAAGTATCCTAATGGGTTTCCATGTTATACAGAAATTGTTGAACAAATATTAGAGGATAAGTTAGATGTAGTGGTGGATTTAGATTCAACTACATTGCCAGTCAATGTTCATGTTCTCTATGAAAAACCTGCACCAGTTTGTGTTTCTTGGTTAGGTTTTGATGCGCCCTATATTTCTGAAAGTAATTACTTTTTATGTGACTGGCATACCCATCCTCAAGGAAGAGAAAAATATTATTTAGAAAAGTTAGTGAGATTACCAGAAACATCTGTAGCTGTGGGTGGGTTTAATAGTTGTTCGGTTGATAGAAATTCAACTAGAAATAGTCTCGGAATTGATTCAGATCAAATGGTTTATTTGTGTATAGCGCCCGGACGAAAAACTAATCCAAAAATGGTAAGGGCTCAACTGAAAATTTTGCAACATACCCCAAAAAGTATATTAATTCGGAAAGGTCAGGGAGATGTAGATGTCATTTATCAAAGTTACCTTGAAGAATCTGAAAATTTAGGTATAGACTTTAATCGAATTATGTTTTTAGGGCAAACTCAAACAGAAGAAGAACATCGAGCAATTTATCAGATAGCTGATGTTTTGTTAGATTCTTATCCTTATAATGGTGGTACTCATAATTTAGAGGCTTTATGGTCAAATTTACCGATAATAACTAGAGCTGGTAAGCAATATTTATCTCGGATGGGTTATTCATTTTTGCAGAATGTAAATTTAGATGTAGGGGTTGCTTGGAGTTGGGAAGAATATACTGAATGGGGAATTAAATTGGGTCAAGATAATGGTTTAAGAAATTCGGTGCGGGAGCATTTGCAAAAGTCAAAAGATCTAGATAATTTAGCGCCTTTATGGAATCCTAAAAAATTGGCAAAAGAGATGTATCAGATATTTGCTGAACTTTTGGGTTCTCTTAGGGATATTTAATTCTAGTTTATGACTTTTTGTGGATTAATGAAAATATGCATTTTCAAATATTGGAGAGTTATATCAATTAATCTATAAAAGCTAGTCAAATATTCACTTGATTCTAGAATTAAATATCCTTAAGTTTCAGTGTAGTAAGATTTCTATAGGGGCCTAAGGTTAGATATACTGATTGAATTTGACTTGCATGAATATTTAATTTTTGACTTTGAAGATATTCCTATTTTCTTAATTCTTTTTGGTTGGCTATTGTCATATACAAAACTGTCCTATAAAACCTGAAAATTTATACAGATAAATAATTTACTAAATATTATTGAGACTTAACTACAACGTCTTAGTTACTATAGCAATCCGAAATAGGTTGCCACAATTCAAAAACTAGAAAGAAACTCCGAAACTATTGCCCATTGACCACTACCCCAAATCCCCATACCAAAAAGCGACAAAATTTTTGACACAAATAAAATAGGATTGCTATAGATTTTAGATACAGGCTTGAGCGATCGCCTCCTGAGCAAATATCAATTGATTAACAGTTGAGCTCAATCACTTAATATTAATTGCTTTTTAACATTAAACTTACACTATTAATTAGGGCTTGCTGATTAATAGTGTAAGTTTAATCTTTGTTCTACCCCAAATTGATTAGTAACTTAACTAATTATTATGACGTTTTACCAAAATATCTTTTAAATAGTAAATTTCTGATCATAGAGTTTGAAGGGGAGCTAAATTTCTATTTTCGTTTAAGTTACATAAAATAAGGTTCCCTTAGCAAAACGCGGCAAAAACTCAAATTTTCGGTTAACTTTGTTCCCTCAAAGCCAATATTTTGAAATAAAGTCATAGTGTCCAGCTTGCTCAAGTGGGTAGTATCCTGCCTCTATTTTTTCGATAATATTTGGCAAAGCTCCGATAAATTCTGCACTTCGGTCTTTAGGATGAATAGTCCACGCCCTGGGGGAACTCATAGTTGCTCGTACATAATTAGTTTTCTCTAATTGCATAGATACCATAACCTCCCAAGAATCCAGCTTGCCTTTGTCAGTATAGTAGTTTAAGAGGTTTTTTAGACTTAGTGGCAGTCGATTAAGAAATTTTTTCTTGTAAGAACGCCACAAAATAGGTAATGGTAGTAACTTGTCAAAGCGTTTATGGTTAATTAGATACACCCTACTGCTGAAAAATTTGAATTTGTAGAATCCCCCTGGTTCTGTTTTTAGCGACTTATTTTGTTTGTACATAGTACCATCCTTAGTTGGTGGCCCAGTTAATGGTCTGATGGCCATTATTTCCGGATGTTCCTCCATTAGCTTGATACCTTCGTCTACCCAACTATAATCTTTTTGCTGATGTAGAAGCATATCACTATCATAATGCAACACATAATTTCCTGGTACAGATTCTATGTGAAAAATTGACCCTAATATCGGATAACCTTTATAGTTATGGGTGGGCTTAATCGGAGTACCAAAATGCTTTAGGTACATTTGTTGTTGATAAGTTTGGTCATAGTTAATATCCACAACTCGATCTACAATACCTTCACTTTGGAGTGCACTGCAGCAATCTCTGAGTTCACTTAGACTACCAACACCAGGACGCATAACTTTATCTCCAGATAGAGGTGCTGTATCCACAAACAACACTCTTTGAATAAAATTAAAATTACTCATTCTAACTAGATGAGGAATTGTATGCATCATAAAAGGTATGTCTGTTCTTGCTACCAAAATTGAGAGTGAACAGGTGTTAGATAACATTATGCTTTCTTATTAAAACTGCCATATAGAATTCACAGAGAACATCTCCTTATAAATATAGCAATCCTCCCATTAGGCTTAACAATTGAAAAACTAGAAATAAACTCCGAAAGTCTCAGCCATGTAACTAATACTCCAAATCTATTCTCAAAAAGAGGCAAGATTTTTGACATGAATAAAATAGGATTGCTATATTATATTTGATTTAACTACAACTTCTTAGTTCTAAGATTATAGATAAAACTATGAGCGATCGCCTTTTGATATAACTCATTGCTTCAACCTAAAGTCTTAGTTAAATTTTGACCTAGCTAGAATCAGCAAAAATTGGCTGCATTTCAGTATTATAATAATTGTTATAGGCTATATTTTTTCGGTTTTATTTATACAGTTTAAACCTACTATTAAGAATACTTGAGCTTCAAAAATCTAATTTAAATATTTAACTTATAACAGAAGCATCATATTGTTCAAAATAATTTTTTACAACCTGACGAATACCAGTCATAAATCTACCAGTGGAAAAAATATCTTTTCTCTTAAGTAGAGATGCTTGAAGTTTTTCCTGTATTTCTGAATTTTGGAGAATATTAGTGATTTTTTCTACTGCTTCATCTTGATTCTCAAAAAATAACTCTTGATTTTCTTCTCCAAGTATCTCCACTTGTCCTGCTGCTGAGTGTCCTCGTTTATTTCTGACAATAGGTATTGCACCTGCTTTCATCATTTCTGCTATTGAAATGCCAAATGGTTCTGATTTGTAGTGAATACCATATCTACACTTGGCTAGAATGTTAACATATTCTTTATAAGGCAGATTTTCATACAATTTTACCCATTCACTATTTTCATTGGCCATTTTTGTTAATGTTCGTTTATATTTCCACCCATATATTCCGGCTCCCCCTCCTGTAATGTAAAGCTTAACATCAAATCCTTTTTGACGAACTTTTTTCAAGATTTGAATAGCTTTATGAGGAGCTTTAGCTTCTGTCAATCTTCCGCTGCAAATAAAAGCATTTTCTTTTTGTTCCCAAGATATATTTTGATCGTTAAGTAAAACAGGTGGATACACAACTTTAGCATCAATAGCATATGTATCTTTTAAAACTTTAGATACTGCAAAGGAATTTGTAATTGATATATTAAGTTTGACATTCTCCAAGGAAGAGTTAGAAATTTTACCATACAATCCATCATTAGGAATCACATTAATCCAATGAACATATTGAATTCCGACACGACCAAAGTCTACAGCATTGTAACCTGATAATAATAAATCATATTCCTGATTATGAGCTTTCAGATGGCGCAGTAGAAGATGCATTACTAAGATTGCTAAATCTCTATTATTGGCAAATAAAAATCTTAACAAAGTTTTAGTTACTGTAGGAAAGATTGCTCTAATCTTTACCATTTCCTGGGAAATTTGAGTTCCATACATGGAATTGAGTTTGTCAAAATCTACATCAAATACAGTAAATAGTGTCAGATCATATGTTTCTTTTAAAGCTTCTAATATCCAAAGACAAACTGCTTCTGCACCTCCACCAGAAAACAAGGGATAAAAGACAGCAACTGACTTTTTTGTAGGATTTTTTTCTAAGCTCTCAATACTCATTAGTTTAATTATAATGCTTACTTAATAATATGCTGATAAAGTATCATTTTTTTCGGTATTGTGTCAATATTTTTAACTATAGCAATCTTATTTGAGCTGTGTAAGAAATATCTGAGCTTTTTAGGAAATCAGAAATGTGAATAGGGCATGAGAAAAAGTTGGGTACCTTTTTATTTATTACATGCATTTTGACGAATTATTTCATACTGCTATAGAGCTTTTTCAGGTTTAATTTTTCCCAAGATAGATAAAATTTATCTAAATTAAAGTTGAAAAAAAAATATTACATATTAAAGTTCAGAAAAAATAATTTAATAGGCAAAAAATGAGTGAAAAAATTGTGGGAATGCTGACAAGTTACCGAGGTTTAAATCAAAGTGACTGGCTATGGAAACAAACTCCCCATAGTTTTGGTAGGTGGGGAAATATAATTATGGATGCAAATCATCCCCAACCAGATTTCCTCCTAATGTATCAGTTTGATTTTCCCCGTAAAACAAAACAAGGATTATCATGGCGGGAATATATAAAGCATTTATATAAACCTCAAAAAACAGAACCAGATATTAGAGAAAAATTGCGTGGAGTCTCTAAGGAAAAAACTATTTATTCACTTAGAGAACCACCTCTAGATAAAGTAGTAGAATACAATAAATTCAATTATGAACAAGCAAAAATTTATTGTAGTTATGTTTCTGGACCAGATAATTTTGCACCAGTTCCAGATTATATGCCTGCTATTTGATATGTAGGTAATTCATTTCGAGAATTGAATGAGATGGGAGTGCCAGAAAAATTGAAAACTTGTAGTTTGATTACTTCTGGTATTAGTCGTACAATTAACCATCGTCAACGTCTGGCATTTCTGAAATTTTTGCAGGAGAGTGGGTTTAAGTTTGATTTGTATGGTCGTGGTTTACCAGACTGGGCTAAAGCTTCAGGAGAGGTTCAAAATAAATGGCACGCAATGGCCCCTTATTATTATAATCTCTCTATAGAAAATTATGCTGATAGTGATTTGTATGTCAGTGAGAAATTATGGGATGCTTTACTATCTTGGTGTTTGCCAATTTATTACGGTGGTTCAGCAGCAGATAAGTTATTGCCGCCTGGTAGTTTTTTGAGGCTACCAAGTATGGATGAAAAAGGACTATCATACATAAAAGATGTGACTTCTACTCCTGATGCTTGGCATGAGGCTAAACATGCAATTGCCGAGGCTAGGCAGATTATTCTTCACAAACTTAATCTACTCAATTGGTTATCTGAATTGGTCACAAAATTTTCCTAATGAAGTTATTCTTATTTAGTATAAACTTACTTCAAACAAAGGAGTAACTGAAAAGATGAGTCAGGGAAGTCAAAAGAATAACTCTTTTTGTTTTTGTACTGTAGCCTTTGGAAAAAATTATATACATTTGTCTAAACTACTGGCCGATGATTTACATAAATTTGCACTAGGTCGCAATTTTATTATCTTCACTGATAATCCATTGGAATTTAAGGATAAATCTAACGTTCAAGCAATTAAGCACTGGTGCAGAGGAGTCCTTCCATATAATGAAAGAAGATTTGCTATTTATTATAGTCTTTCGATTTTTAATTCTGTAATTTACTTGGATGCCGACGTGAGAATTTTTTCCCCTCTTACAGTTGAGTTAGATTTTTATCCAGGTTTAACTGCACGTAGCTGTGGAAGTATGGAGAAGCACTTAAAGACGCAGTTTGATAGACCATTATTTTCAGCTTCTAAGGCCAAGAAAAAAGCTGTAATAGATAAAATGGCGGAGCAGGTGGGTGTAGACCTTTATTCTCAACAAGTGAAATTTATTAACGAATTTTTGTTTGTGGTTACAGCTTATGAAGGACGAGAACTTGATTTTTTGAAATTGTGGGGAGAACTTGCTATTTATGCTGGTATCTTAGGAATGCATAAACACCCTACTTATGCTATGGCTCTAGCAGCGTTCAAAACAGGTTTCCCTATTTACTACAGTGAAATGAATGGTCTTGATTTCTTTGACGATAGAATAGAAAAAGTTAAAATCAGTAAAGGACAATCTGTACCAGAGGCTAGGCAAAAATACTTTGCTCAACAATATAACATAGAAAAAAAATCTCAAACAATTCTAGAACGTCTCATAAAACGGATTTTTAGTTGGTTATCTTTAAAATACAATTTCATCGGTGTTAGGCTTATATATTACCTTAATTCTTCTATACTTAAAGATTATCCTAGTAGTTAAACAAGAGACTTTTGGCAATATGTCTGAGAACTTAAAAAGTAAGTTATAATTCAAAATTGACAAGATCCTTAATTACTTACTTTTAATGAAAAATTTATTTCCCATCATAGTTTTTAATAGCTTGAGATTGGCGTATTGAAATGAGTTTTCTATTATTAATGAACAAAGAATACCTAAACTCCATCAAAGAATTTACTTTTTGATTGTTAAAAATGAATCAAACAGATGGTATTAAGATTTAATATTGGAGTATAATTTAAGCATATCGTACCGAAAAAAATTATCTAGAATGAGTCAAAAAAATGGATGGTATTTGTACTCTTGGAAATGATGTTGTTTATGACCAACTTGTGGCACTGCTAAACAGCATAGAAGCAATTCAAGGGCCTGAAGTACCAGTATGTGTTTATCCCTATAATGACAATACTGAAAAAATTAAGGCTGAAATTGCTAAGAGACCTAATGTAGAGTTGTATAGCGATCGCAAGTCAATTGAAAAGTGGGATAAATTTGTTCGTGATGTTTGGGACACTCATCCCACCGCTCGTCAACGTTGGAGTGAAGTAGGTAGTAGATCTTATCATCGAATTGGTACTCATCGTCGTTACGCTGCATTTGATGGACCTTTTGAGCGCTTCATTTATATGGATGCTGACACTATATTAATGTCTCCCTTAGATAGAATTTTTCAGCAACTTAATCAAAATGATTGGGTTATTTATGATTTTCAATATAAAGATTTAACTCATGTTTATGATGTCTCTTCTACTAAAATGAAAAAATTATTTACTTCAGAACGTCTTGCATCTGAGGTATTTTGTTCTGGATTTTATGGTAGTAAAAAAGATATATTTGATGCAGAAAAAAGAGATTGGTTACTGAGTAAATTCCAAGATGGTGAGGCTGAAGTTTTATATCCAATGGCTCCTGACCAAACAATTCTCAATTATATGGTTATGCGGTTAAATTTGAAAGTAAATAATTTGGCTATTAGTCTGTCTCCAAATGAAAGAACAGGTAACAGTGTTACTTCAAAACATTTTGAAGAGCAAGACCATATTGTTTATGATCGTGGTAAGCGGTTAACATATCTCCACTATATTGGAGTTTCATCAAAAGCATTTGCAAAAATTTGTGCTGGGGAAAATATAGATATTCCTTATCGGGATATATTTTTGCATTATCGATATCTCCATGAACCAGAAAAACGCCCAGTATTTACGACTAAACCAAAACCATATAAAACTACACCTAATCTTTTTCAGCGTGTTTTAAAGAAACTAAAATTAACTCACAAATAGAGAAAAATCTGATGAGTCGTGGCATATATATTACTGCAAATGACAAAGCCCTCGAACAGGGTATTGCCCTATTAAATAGCATCCGTAAATATGATAGGGATACACCAATTATTTTGATTCCCTATGATGATAATTATCAAATAGTCGCAGAACTTTTTTCAAAAGATTATGGAGTTACAATTTATCAAGATTTAGAATTTATTGAGAGATTATCAAACAAACTACAACAAATTTTTGGAAATAAATTCTTTGCTCGACCAAATCAGTTTCGTAAGCAGGTTTGTTGGTTTGGAGAATTTGATGAGTTTTTATATATAGATACAGATATTGTAGTTTTTGATAGAATTATTGATAATCTTAACTATCTAAATGAGTATGATTTCTTGTGTTTTGATTATCAACATTTAGGAGGGATTAAGAATATCTTTACTCCAGAGATTTATCAAGTTTTTAGCAAAGAAGAACTTCTGGAAACTTTTAACGGAGGATGGTGGGCATCCAAAAAAAATTTGATTTCAGAACAAGATTTGTATGAGACGTTTACTGAATGTGCAGCTCATCCAGAATACTTTGATTTTTCTCAGAAAACTTCCGATCAACCAATTATTAATTATATGATATTGAAGCGAATTAAAAAGCGTTTCAATATTATTAATAGACCAGAAAAAGCACCTGGAAGTTGGGCAGGTACATCGCATTTTTATCGAGAAGGTGATCGACTGATAGATTCAAATGTGAATCAACCTTTAGAATATCTACATTGGGCAGGAATTCGGATTCAACCAGGTTGTCCTTATTGGGATATTTGGGAGTATTATAGATATTTGGGGGAAGCTAAACCTACTTACTATCCTCAGACAACTGAAAAGAATAAAAGTCTAGGAGAAAAATTTATTGATAAACTCAAAAATATAGCTCGGCATATCAAGAGAAGTTAAGGTCATTTCAGTTATCAGTGTTATACTTAAAATTACTTCCTAATTGTTCCACTTATTCAACCCAAATAACTTTAAGCATTTCTTGTTGTTATAAAATTTCCAGGTAAAAATATGACTCAGAAACAAAAAAACTTTTGTTTTTGTACTTTAGCACTAGGGCAAAGATATCGCGATATAACAAAGGAGTTAGTTAAAGATTTAGAAACAAATGCTCCAGGAATTTCACTGGTAATTTATACAGAGAAACCTAATGATTTTAGTAGCCATAAAAATGTAATAGCTTTTAAACATCATCAACAAGGTATTCTACATTGTTATAACGATAAAAGAGTTGTCTGCCAAAAAGCAATATCATTATTTCCAGTAGCTATATATATAGATGCTGATACTAGAATTTTAGAATCACTACCAGAAGATATTGAATGGAAACCAGGAATTACTGGACGGCATAAAAATTTAGTAGAACATGTTTCAAAATATCGTGCTTCTAGTTTACCAATATTGCAAAAGTTGGCAGATAAGCTAAATATTTATGATGAGTCATTTAATAGTAGTAGATGGATAGGGGAAGCTTTATTTATTATCGTTAGAGATAATGGTAAAGAAATAGAATTTTTGGAAACTTGGGGGAAGATTTCTAAGTATGCAGAATTGAGAGGAATGCACGCTGGAGAAGGTAGTTTAATGGGATTAGCTGCTACAAAAGTTGGATGGGTTATTAATAGTGAAGCATGGCAAAAAATTAGTAGGGTGACTCAGCACTGGGATGCTTCTCGTAGTAAACCAAAAGCAACTTATTGGGATAGGTTACAAAAAAGAATCGGTTATCATTATCGTTTAAATAAATCTAGAATAATGGCTTTAAGAGATTTTGAATTTTATTATAAATGAGGATTTTTTGATTACTCATAGTTTAAATCCAGATTAGACTAAGGTAGGTTGTAAAATATATGCCCAAATAACTCTCTTCCCTTAATATTGATAGTTGTGTATATGACTTATAGTTATTTAAAATAAGAATGAAATACTTTTTCTTCTGAAACTCAGTTATAGCAATAAATATTTGTATCAACCTCAATAAAAAAAACTAGATTTAAAAAAGGCAATACTATTTTTACTTGTAGGTAATTATCAATCTTACTCAAACAGGACTTATGCAAAGACACTATATATAGCGCATGACAATTTCGACGAACTTCACGCTTTGTCTCATGCTTTAGCCCAGCTTTGCGTTAGCAATCGCCTAACTATTTTATTCAAAAAACCAATAGTAATTCAAGTCAAATAACCTTCAATTAAAATGAAGGATGTTTCAATTGGTCGGTTAGATATTTTGACAATAATCCGTGCTTAACTTGATAAATACTTTGGTCTATTAATATCAGTGGAAATTAAAAATTTAGACTACTTAGGGCTAGTAGTTGGTAGAATCTATGAAATTTAATTTTTATTTTTGTTAAAATTACAGATATAGTCGTTTCAATTAAAATTGAGACAAGTTTTTATTGCTCTGAAAGTCTTTCAGGGGAATAATTGTTTTATTCTTAATTAAAACAACTATAAATAGTAATTTTGTATTGGAGAGAGAAATTTTTTCTAACTCCATCCTCAATTATTATTATCCTTTAAGTTCAACAATACCAACTCTTTCAATAGCAGCACTAGCTTTAACACGATCGCTAAGTGCAATAGTTTTCCAAGCATACTTCATATCTTCGGAAAAATAAATATCATCTAATAAAACAATTCCATTAGGAGCTAGCCTAGCAACAACAATTTCAAACTGCGAAAAAACAAATTCACTGGTATGTATCGCGTCAATAAACGCCATATCTATTTGGCGATCGCTCCCCAGATAAGCATCTATATTATCTTCAAAAGTTCCATTAACTAACTGAAATCTATTGCTAATTCCAGATAAGTTTTTCCTAGCAATTTCTGCCCAAACCTCATTAGGATCGAAACTCAGTAATTCTCCAAAATTATTACCTTCTAATCCTGAAAGCCAATACATTCCTGAAACACCAAATGCCGTACCAAATTCTACCACAACGGAAGGTTTTCTTTTTTGCACCAGGTGAGCATAAAAATCACCTACTTTGGCTTGAGTTCGCACTTGATTTGCTGTACGAGTTGCTTCTTTCACATCCCTGGGGTAATTTTGCAGATTTTCATATCCTTCCCAAAGCGGTTTAGGACCGAGTTGGTTAGCAAGATGTGCTAATTCTTCTATTTTTTCCCTCATCAAAGCTTTGGGAATGGGGACAATTGGTCCTTTGAAGTTATCTAAAAGCCAGCTATCTTCTTTCTTAATCCAATTTATCTCTAAAGACTGGGGGGAAATAGCTTTTTGTAATTGTTTGGTGTATTTATTTTTTATGTGTCTCAAAGAGTCACGTTTTTTTCAGGAATAATTGTCTTAACAACTGATTTAAAAATATTCATTTTCTTGAGTTTATAACGACTTCATCCACTCCCACTCTTGCCTCAAACCTTCAGTCAAAGAAACCTGCGGTTGATAACCCAAAATTTTCCTATATGAAGAAATATCTGCACTAGTATGACGAGCATCTCCCCTAGCTTTTTCCACAAAATTTTTCTTAATTGGACGTCCTACTATTCCCTCCATTATATTAATAACTTCTGCTAATACAACCCGACTACCCCCACCTATATTAAATATCTCACCTATTGCTGATGGTACTATAGCTGCTAATAAATTAGCTGCTACTGCATCACCAATAAAGGTAAAGTCTCTAGTTTGCTGACCATCTCCATAAATAGAAATTGGTCTATCTTGTAAAATTCACTGAAAAAAAATTATGAAAGGCTACATCAAGAGATAACTAATTATTCATCTATATCTATGGAAATTGAGCAAATAAATTTAAGTGATTTTTTAAATGCAAATGGGTTTATTGTGTTAGGAAGACATAAGTTTGGAACTTCTTAATGGTACTTATACAAAAAAATAGTAAAAAATAGACTCAAATATAGATAGCCAGAGGCTTTTACGTCAAAAAGGTATGATTCCTTTATAACCGACATTCCGCAGATCTTCATACATCTTTATGTATATTTACATTTTCAAAGAAACTTATAGGAAAAACCTTCATTCTAGAACTGAATATCAATAAAATTTATCAATAACTAATTTTCTCAGAAAAAATTAGTTACAATTCTTTATAATAGTTAAAATTAATGCCCATAGCTATAAGGCTTTCAGGGAGAGCATTCAGGGCGATAGATTAATAAAACTTATAAATTCAATGTTAAGAAGTGGGGAATGTGGATTATACTCGTTCAAAATTATATTTAGGAATAAGGATCAAATATGATCCACAAATATTGGCCCTTGAGTATTTCACTAAAAGGTTCCTGTACAGGAAATCTGGAGGTTAATAAATCCTCGTTCCTTAGAGGAGTTTAAAGAACAGGGAACGGGTTGAGGATGTTTTCTTTTTTTCTTTCTTTCTTGTCGCCCTTTCATCTGGGATCTTCACTGTTGTTTTTTTAAGTTCTAAAATACTATGCCAGGTTTAATTGGTTTTACTCGGTCTGATGCGCTTTACGATTTTTCTCCAACTTATTTAAAAAAAATGGTAGAGATGACCATCCATGGCTCTTTTTATCGGCAGGATGAGTTATTCTCTGATGAAGCAGTTTGTGCGACTCGTTCCCATGTGAATGTAATTCAAACAGATGACCAACCATACCAAGATGGAGAGGTTTTAGTCTGGTTGGATGGGGAGTTTTACAAGCAGGATAAGCTCTTTAGTCAGTATAACTTATCTCAACAAACAGATCCCGTTTTACTGGCATCTTTGTATCGACAAACTGAGGGTTTAAACTTTTTGCGATAGGTTGAAGGGGTTTATGTCGCTTGTTTGTACGATCGCAGAAAACAAAAACTCTATTTAATAAGCGATCGCTACGGGATGGGTCGTCTCTACTGGACAGTGTACCAAAATGCCCTTGTTTGGACGGGGGAACTGAAGTCCCTTTTGTCTCTTCCTAACTACCAACCCAAAATCGACCGCGCTCCGATGGAAGACTTTTTGGGGCTACGATATATGATTGGAGATCGCTCTTGGTTTGAAAATGTCGAACTCCTCCCTGCAGCAACCGTTTTTACCTGGGACATCCCAGGAAAAACCCTCTCTCGAAATCGTTATTGGGGATGGGATGAACTTACTCCCCTCACTACTCCTCCCCCAGAAAGCGAAGCCGTGGAAACCCTCGGACATTTATTCGTTGATGCTGTACAAAGTCGGGTTTATCCTGGAGAAAGAGTAGGACTTACCCTTAGTGGAGGACTAGACTCCCGTGCTATTTTAGCGGCCATGCCCGATCATAGTCATCCCGTTAATACTATTACCCATGGTCGTAAAGACTGTGAAGATTATCGCATTGCTGCCCAAGTTGCTGCAATTGCAGGAGATAACAGTTATTTTGCCGAAATGAATGCTGAAAATTGGCTATTTTCTAGGGTAAAAACCATCTGGGAAACCGATGCCTACGGTAGCTTTATTCATTTTCACTTTTTGTCATCATTAACCCAAATTAAAACTCAAGACTTATTTAACATAAATTTACATGGAGCATGGGGAGATGTAACTGCAATGAATATTTTTGATGGTCTAAAATTTCCTGATGTAGTTAACAAACGCTTAGGATTAGAAAAATTTGCTCTTTCTTTACAGCATAAAAATTCAGTTTTTGAGAGAATGAATAATTATTTTAAATTGTGCCATTCTTCTCCTCATATTATTTGGATGGACCATCGCATTCGTCGCTTTATTTTCAAAGATATTAATGTTAGCTTAGTACAGGGTATAGAAACAAGAGCTCCTTTTATAGATTGCTCTTTACAGGACTTTTTATTTACTCTAAGTTCTACTTTTTCCGAAGATTCTAATCTTTATAAACCTATGCTTTGTCAGTTTTTTCCGAAATACTATCAAACCATTCCTTGGCAAAGTACTGGAGAACCGATTAGTCCCCCAAATTTCACACGTCAGGTTCAAAAAAAATTAGTGCAATTCCAAACCAAAGTCACTGGCAAATTAAACCAATTTGGATTATCCTTCCCTCAAGCAAATTCCTCGAAAAAACGAAAACCTGACAAAGACTATGCCAATTATGCGGAATGGATGCGTCAAAATCCCGCTTATTCCCTCTATCAAACAATTTTAGAAAATCCCAATGCCCTTTATCCTGAATATTTATCTCCTGAAGAAACCAAAAAAATCAAACAAAACTGGCAACGTCATTTAAACGGCGAAGACTTAGGCGATAGCGTCAGTCTGGCCTTAACACTTGAACTATGGCTGCAACAGGTTTTTAATCAAAAATATCGTACTGGGGAGTGATGATATTCTCCCTATCAAACTCTGAAAGTATCTGTGCAAGGAATTTTCGATTATGTTCGAGGATGAGATGCCCTGCTTTTTGTTGTAGCAGTTGGCAATTTTTTTATGAATAAAGCGATCGTATCCACTCCCACTCTCGCTTCAAACCTTCGGCCAAAGAAATCTGGGGTTGATAGCCCAAAATTTTCTGTGCTTTAGAAACATCGGCACTAGTATGACGAGCATCTCCCCTAGCTTTTTCTACAAAATTTTTTTTAATTGGACGTCCTACTATTTGCTCCATGATATTAATAACTTCTGCTAATACTACCCGACTACCCCCACCTATATTAAATACCTCACCTACTGCTAATGGTACTGTAGCGGCTAATAAGTTAGCTGCGACTGCATCGCTGATAAAGGTAAAGTCTCTAGTTTGCTGAGCATCTCCATAAATAGAAATAGGTTCATCTTGTAAAATCCACTTAAAAAATTTATGAAATGCCATGTCAGGTCTTTGCCGGGGACCATATACTGTAAAGTAGCGTAAATAGACGCAGGGCACACCAAAATTATGATGATATAACTTGCCTAATTGTTCTGCTGCTAACTTAGTAATTCCATAAGGAGATACTGGTTGAGGACAAACAGTTTCTGGGGTGGGGAAAGTTTCAGCATTACCATATACAGAAGAACTAGAAGCATAAACTAATCTTTTCAAATTAGGAGCATCTTTAGCAGCTTCTAAAATTATTTGAGTCGCATCTATATTACGTTCTGTATAATCAAAAAAACCTCCACCCCAACTAGCACGAACTCCAGCTTGAGCAGCTTGATGATAAATTATGTCTACATCTACAAGTAATTCTGACCAATTTAAAGACTGAATATCATTTTCTATTAATTGAAAAGCGGGATGGTCTTGAAATTGAGAAATATTCTGACGCTTCAAAGTAGGGTTATAGTAATTATTAAACTCATCTATTCCTATTACTTTGTTATCTTGATTTAATAGAGTTTCTGCTAAATGAGATCCAATAAATCCACCTACTCCTGTAACTATAGTATTACTCATTTTTGTTTGGGTATATTATTATTTTTATTCACATTGAGATGGATCATAACTTATAATTAGGTACTAACAGAATTTTTTTAGTACATTTGAGCAAGGACTAAACTTAAGAGTGATAAGAATTTCCTAACCATTTTAGGGGTACTATATATGTTCAAAATATTCTAATGTTGATGGGAAAATTTCAATTCTTGTCGTTTATACCCTGTTCCATCTTATCTAAAATTTTAGTAAGTTGAATCCAAACAACTAACCCAGTTCCTATAGTTAAAGGTAAACAGATAGAATAAGCAACTAAATTAGTAAATCCAAATAACTGCAAGCTTGAGGATAAAAAAATTAATGCTCCACTAGCAATACCTAAATAAGGAATTTGTAATGTTAATCCTCTCATGGTAACTATATTGCAAGTAGCAGGATTTTCTGACCAATCTTGAACCAATTTCTTAATTAATCTAGCAAATACTACTCCTGAAGACAAGCTCATCAGCAAACCAACTGCAATTAAAAGATAGGGAGGTTGAGGTAAATTGTACACTAATGTTTCCTTTGTTTCCTTGATTTATACTAATTATTTATGTAGTAATTAAGACTGCTGAATAAGAGAGTTAGTAGGTAGAAAAGTGTTTTATTGATTTTCTAGAGTTGACTACAAAAATAGCTAAATTAATATTTATCTGTAATATCAAACCCCTTTGTAAGTAGGATTTTATCAGAAACTGGGTTTGTGAGATACAAATAAATATCGGTATGATAGAGTATCTAATACTTTCCCCAGTTTCTATGTTTTGAGTCCTAATTCTTTGCTTGAGAATTTGTTGTGGCCATGACAGAGGGTAAAATTGCCGCTGCTCTCTGTGTAGAAAACTCTGCTAGAGCGCCCAGGGCAAAATTAAACAAACGACTTGGTTGTAAATCATCTTGAATTAAATCCCACAAACGACTAACTTCTTCTGTGTGAATCCGATCATCTTCTATTATTGCTAGTATTAATTGTTTTCGGAGAAATTCACCTTCTTCGCTCAAAAGATATTGTAAACCTAATTGGGCAGTAGGTAATATATCAAAATTTTGGTCTGTTCGAGCTATGCCAATCAAGTTTTCTAACCTTTGCCACTGAAACTTTCCATCTTTAAACAATACCTCAATCAAACGCCGACGTAAGCCAGGGGACTCACCTTTTAATAACCTTCTCGCTACATAAGGATAAGCGACATCTACAATTTTGAAATTTGGATTTAGGGAAAGAGCTAATCCCTCTTCAGTAACTAGAGAACGAATAATTAGAGCAAACTTAGCAGGTACCCGGAAAGGATATTCATACATTAACTCTGAGAACTTATCTGTAATTGTCTTAAAGTTAAAATCTTTAACTTTCTCACCCATAATATTGCCCAGCACCATTTCTAGAGCTGGTATAATTGGCTGAATATCTGCATCAGGTGCCAAAAAACCAAGCTTGACAAAATCTTTAGCCAACTCCTGATAGTCTTTATTGATTAAATGAATTACTGAGTCAACCAAGGTTTCTTTAATATCTTGCTCCAATTGATCCATCATGCCAAAATCAATGTAGGCCATTCGACCATCTGTTAAGGCAAATAAGTTACCGGGATGGGGATCTGCATGAAAAAAGCCAAACTCTAGTAATTGACGTAAACCGCTAGTTACACCTGCTGTGATTAGGGTATCAGTATTAAGACCTGCTCCTTGAATTTGTTTTGTATCTAATAATTTTAGACCATCAATCCATTCTAGGGTCAAAACATTGGTAGTAGTATAATGCCAATATATTGATGGTACTTTGACACTTGGGTCATCTGCGAAATAGGTAGCAAATCTTTCTGCGTTATGCCCTTCGTTTATATAGTCAATTTCTTCAAATAGTTTTGTGCCAAATTCATCTACAATTAGGGATAAATCATGGCCGAGATTTAAAGGCAACCAGGGAGATAACCAACTTGCTCCCCACCGCATTAAGAATAAATCAAGAGTTATAATTGGCAGTAAGTTGGGTCGTTGAACTTTTATTGCTACACTTTCGCCGCTCTGAAGGCGTGCCTTATAAACTTGACCTAGACTAGCTGCTGCAACTGGTCTGGGAGAAACTTCTCTATATATATCGTTAATATTTTGGCCTAGTTCTGTCTCTATAATTGAGATGGCTATCTGATTATCAAAAGCTGGTAACTGATCTTGCAGTTTTGTTAGTTCTTCTAAGAAGTCCTTACGAATTAAATCTGGTCTTGTGGATAGTGCTTGACCTACTTTAATAAATGTTGGTCCTAAGTTGGTTAGTATTTTTCGCAGTTGAGTTGCTCTCTCAGGGGTATCTTCAACTTTTTTATATCGCCATTTGTCCCACAAAATTCCTAAAACAAAACTGGTAAAAGAAAAGAAGATAACCAGAAATCTCCACATTACTAACCAAAGACGATAATAATAGTACTTAGCGATCGCTTCTGGATCGTACCGTCTTGTTGAACTAAGGTGATTTTGCCCCACTTTTAATATTTTCCTCTTATAATTTTATATTTTTTTTAATGGTAAATTTTCAGTAATTCAGAAGGTATAGCCATTTGTAAAACTCAACACTGAAAACTCAAAGCTCAAAAGTTATATTTGAGCAAAAAATTAGGTCTCCTAAACTTTTTAAAGGCTTCAAAAAAATCTACTTCAATATTTAAAGCTTTTGACTTCACAGGCCGGCGCTAATTACTGAAATTACTAAGTTTTAGTTGCCAAAATTCTTCTTCTAACGCGATTTACCAATGTCGGCGCTTTTAATGGTTAGTTCTATATGTAAAAAAATTTGATCCATTTTTCCTAAATTAACTTTTATTTATTTTTATTGAGTATAGTATACAAAACTACAAATTTCCCAAATAAATATTTATTTAAGTAGTTGTGCAAAATTAATTAAACATCTATACAAACTGATTTTTTTCCCTTAATCACAAGGGTGGATAATTTTTAAAGTAAAATAATTTTGTAATGGTACTCAAGTAAATATTAAATTTAAAACTATGATCACAAAAGTTGCTCAATATACACATAATAAAAACAACTTATAATTTATGACTTCTTGGTGGATTCGGCATTAGTTCTTGCAAACAATCTTTCAAAGCATATATAACTTGCTCTTGTTGTGGAGTGGAAAGTTCAGGAAAAATAGGCAAGGACAAAACCTGATGGCACACTTGTTCTACTACTGGCAATTGATAGTTTACCAAAGATTTGTAAACAGGTTGTAAATGTAAAGGTGTAGGATAGTAAACCGCTGAACCTATTCCCCTATTTTGTAAATTATCATGAACTAAATCACGCAAATAATTAGAAAAATGAGATTTTGTCGTAGTTTCTAACTGTTTACTTTTAAGCATAATTGTGTATTGATTCCAAACACATCTACTTCCAGATAACTCTTGAGGAGGAACTACAGCAGTTATAGTACTAAAAAATTTATGGTAATGATTTGCTAATTTACGACGTTGTTCGTTCCAACTATCTAATAATGGTAATTTTATTTGCAGAATTGCAGCTTGTATGGTATCTAGACGACTGTTAATACCAATGTCTTGAGAAAAATATTTGGCAGACTGTCCATGATTTTTTAGTATTCGCGCTTGAGAAGCGATCGCTGCATTATTTGTGGTCAGAGCTCCCCCATCTCCAAAAGCTCCTAAATTTTTAGTAGGAAAAAAACTAAAACAACCAACATCACCAAAACTCCCGACTTTTTTCTGGTGCCATTCTGCTCCTGTAGCTTGGGCACAGTCTTCAATAACTATTAAATTGTGGGCACGAGCGATCGCCATTAACTGTGTCATATCTAAAGGTTGACCAAATAAATGTACTGGCAAAATAGCTTTTGTTTTTTCAGTTATCGCTAGCTCAAGTTTTTGAAGATCTAAGTTAAAAGTCTGGGGGTCAATGTCAATAAAAATTGGAGTTGCTCCTACTGCACTAATGACTTCAGCAGTAGCAAAAAAAGTGAAAGGAGTAGTAATTACTTCATCCCCAAGCCCAATATTCATAGCTCGTAAAGCTAGAAACAGAGCATCAGTGCCAGAGTTACAGGATACACAATGAGATACATCTATGTATTTAGCAAATTCTTGTTCAAACTCATCAACAATAGAACCGCCAATATAACGACCAGAGCTAAGTACCTCTTGAACTCTAGTATTTACTTGTTCTTTGATTATTTCATACTGTTGTGTTAAATCTAGGGGGGGAACATTAGCCATATCAAAAGTAATGAATTATAGTATTAAATTATAGTAATAATTGGCGAAATTATCAATAATCTAAGTTTTAAATAAAGTAGTAACGGGGAAAGATAATTTTCGATTCAACCTTTATCTTAAAGGATCTAGAGGTTTTTCTCAAAAAAAACGTGGCATAAAAATTTTCGTATTACTTTGGAGATACTCCCGAGTTTAGTCGATATTACTGTGCATTGTTAGTATTAATTAATAATTGAGTAAGTACACAAAATTAATTACACATTTTTCAAACTTCATCCTCTATGTTACAAACCTCATACTAAAATCTGGATATAAAGCAGGCCTGTCCCATCGTCCTATACCTTATTGCAACAGGTATAACTTTTGAAAATACTCTCTCAAATGGTGCGGATATTAATATCACATCTATGGAAGTGGAGTTTTTTTTGATCTGATTGTATCAGAATTTTGCTCAAGGTTATTATAAGGGTAAGATATCAGACCCAAGTTTTTGGTAAAAGTTTTTGTTCAGTGATAGTTGATTTCAACTGTATGAAATTTTGTTATGGATATAATTAGATTAACACTTAGTGATGTAGCTATGGCTTTAGGACTTATTGCTATAACTATGGGTCTATCAGCTTGGCAAAAATTAGGATTAGAATGGCAACTATTAATAGCCACAATTCGTACTATTGTACAATTAATATTTGTTGGCTATGTATTAACAATAGTATTTACAATTAAACAACCTTGGTTAATTCTTGCTGTTTTAATAGTTATGTTAACAGTTGCTTCTGTAGTTTCTAGAAATAGAATTAGTCAAAAAATACCTCAATTATTACTTTTAGTTTGGAGTTCTATTTTAACGAGTACAACTTTAAGTATTAGCTATACAAATTTATTGGTAATTAAACCTGAAAATTGGTATGAACCTCAATATTTAATTCCTTTAGTGGGAATAGTATTAGGAAATGGGATGAATGCAGCAGCGATCGCTGGAGAAAGACTTGTCAGTACAATTAACTCTAATTCTGTAGAAATTGAAACTTATTTAAGCTTAGGATCAACCCCTGAACAAGCAATTGTTAAATACAGAAAAGATGCTATTCGTGCTGCATTAATACCTACTTTAAATTCAATGATGGTAATTGGAATTGTCACCCTTCCTGGTATTGTTACTGGTCAGTTATTAAGTGGTATTAATCCTCTGGATGCTGTAGCATATCAAATGTTAATTATGTTTCTTTTGACTTTTGCAAATTTAGTTACAACTTTATTAGTTACTTACGGTTTATGTAGACAATTTTTTAATCAAGATGCCCAACTTAAAAATTTATAAGTTTGAGGAATTATTAATAAGTATAAACAATGTATTGTTAATATTTATTCAAATATTGACTCAGAATTAGGTCTTTCGGCCACCCCTGAGTTGAGGTTATATCTTTCATCTAAAACTGATAGCTAAAACCAGACAAGAGTCGCATCAAGTTCCTGAAAGTGACTTCAATTTTGAAACGCCAACTGTAAGCAATTCAAATTTCTGCTACAGATAAAGTGATATCAGTTAAAAGCAGAATTATTTGTTTTCCCTCCAAATATACAATTAATACGAAGCGCACTGTTTGAATGGGATAGTCCTAATGTAAGTCTATATAGCTATATCTAAGAGATATAATTATACCGTAAACTGGTAAAGTGTCTGTAGTCTAGCAGTCTTTTTTGTCAAACAAGTTACCTAATTTAACTCAGATGGGGGAGATGGGAATTTTACCATGAGTACATTTGAGCAGTGGTGGTGGTAAAGGAAATTTACCTACGATCATTTACCTACCCTACTCTAATATTAAGTGCAACTTGTGGATCCTAAACTCTTCAATTAAGTGTTTCGAGGGAAATTTTGCATCAAGGATAATTAAGGGACAAAAAGCTTGAAGAGTTCGTGATAATGGATAGCTTTTTAAGGATGGGTGTTCTAAAACTGTACCTCATATATTAAAGAACTGCTATGACTTATTTTTGTAATAGGATAAATTTGGATAAAGTTGAAAAGCATTTTGATAATAAGTGGAAGCTTCATCTAATTTTCCTTGTTTCTCTAAAAGCACTGCTAAGTGATAGTGAGTCCAGGAAAAATCAGGTTTGATTTTGATAGCTTGATAGTAAGCTTCTACTGCTTCTTTGTAGAGATTATTTTCTGCAAAAATACTACCTAGGGTATGATAATAAGCCCAATATTTTTGAGGATTAATTCCAATTGCTTGAGCATAATTAATCAAAGCTCTATCTAATTTTCCTTGCTTTTGTAATAGATATCCTCTTTGATTATAATATTCTTCTGTATAATTTTCTGGTTGTTTTTTTGATTTGCCTACAACTGAAATATTGTGATTATTTTGATTCTCATTGTTATAACCTAAGAAATCAATAATACTTGAGTTACATTCGCGGATAATTTCCATTTGTTCAGCGTTTAAAAACTCAGAATAAGGGCGTTGATTATCTCTGAAAAATATTTTGGCTTTTGGTAAATATCCATCGAATGGTATATTTAATTTATCACATATAAAAGTTAAATCTGAGAGAAGACTTTCATACTTACCAACAAAACCAACTACTGCTTTATCGTTGATTGTGTAAATGTGCCAGTTATTGTTTGTAGATGAATTAGGATAATAGTTATTTTTCAGCCAGTTATCAAATTTAATAGGTTTGTTTTGTTTACTAAAATAGTAAACAGATATAGCTCTATCAAAAGGATTTCTTTCAAAACAAAACTTATAGTAGGTATTCCAAATATAAGGTTCTATTTTTAGAACTTCTTGAGAAGTAATGTGATTAAAATATTTTTGATATACATTTCCCTGAGCATCAAAATCTAAATGATTTTGTGGTTTTTTTCCGAGAAGTTTTCTGATAGCTTCATCTTGCAAACTAATAGGAGTTATTATGTCATCATTACCACAAAATCTAGATAAAGATATTTAAACTGATGTACCAGCAGTTTTTTTAGTTTTTAGGAAAATAAATTTATATTTGTGGGATATGATCATAATTACAAAATAAAATTAAAAAAGTTATATAATTAAGCGATCGCTTTTTTGTCAAAGTCATTGTTAATAATCAAGTAGCATCAAAAGGAAGAGCTTGATATACTTTAAAACAACTGGCGAAATAATAACTGGCCAAATGAAATTAAAGTTGTTTAAATATAAAAACACAAGCAAGTAGTACCATGAATCTGCTTATAAACGTTCATGTAGTTGATGACACTAATGTAGGAGATTTATTCTCTTCTCCATTGAAATATTTCGAGTTTCCTCAATCTACCACAATCACTATTGATATTCGTTATCTTGATCAAGAATTAGCAAAAATTGCACAACAGCTTCAGAATGGTAGTCTAGGAGACTACAATTGTCTTTGCTTTATTGTAGGTGGAGGTGGAGTCCTGTTCCCCCGTTTTGTCAACAATTTTGTGGCCTTGCAGCAATTTAAAGCCCAGTATCAAAATCAGATCCCTATTAAGATCATAACCTGGGGTATTGGCCAACAAATTTATCGCACAGGCCTTGATCGTCAGCATTACTATCAAGACTTTGACTACTCAGAATATTTGCAAGGGTTTGACCTGTGTGGAATACGTGATTTCGAGCATCCAAACCCTAATTATCATTGGGTTCCCTGTGCTAGTTGTATGAGTGATCAGTTTGATAAACCTCGTTCGGTGCAGCATGAATTTGTGATCTTTTCCCACAAAAAATTTGAGATTAAATTAGATAAGTTCCCTCGTATGACTAATGGCACCCATAAATTTAGTAAAGTTTTAGACTTTTTAGGATCAGGGGAAACTATTTTAACTAGTTCTTACCATGGAGCCTACTGGGGCACCTTATTAGGTCGTAAAGTTCTGGCCTTTCCTTTCAGTAGCAAGTTTTATACTCTGAAGCATCCTGCTGTTAACTTTGTAATAGACAGTTGGCAGACATCCAGACGAGAACTAAAGGTTTTGGGTAAGCAACTCTACGACTTTGGCTATAGCAAGCACTTTAGCTGTAACACAAAAGGATGGCATGATGCATTAGTGGGTTGTCAAGTCTATTCCAACTTGCTCCAAGCCTACCGTGATCGTAGTCAATGGTATTACCACGAAGTTGTAAGTCATTTGAGCTAGGATCGTTACATTGATGCCGATATATGAGTGCCTTCCAAATATTTAACAATGGACAGTAGAGGGTTATCTACCGAGGAAGTATCCTCTAATGTCTAGCTTGAAATATATTACTCCTTTCCCGCTAGAAGATTACCTATTATGTAGTATAAATATTACAGAAGCTAATTAGAGCAGCAAAAGGATAAAACCTTTATCCAATAGAATGGTTCAATGATCGCGATCGCGATCTTAGATACTGAATTACGGCAAAAACTATAATACAAACCTCAAAAAGAATATTTATTAGAACAATTATTAGTAGTTATTTGTACTTTAATCTAGCTACGCTAAAGTACAAATATGCCGAATTATATTTTTGATTTGTTCAGGTGTCTGAAGTTGATTAAATTGGAATTTTTTTTCTAATATACCCTTGAATTTCTTGAATTTTTACATCCCAGGAAAGGTGATGCAACGGTTTAAGTCTTGAAAGATGAATAATATATTCAACTAAATTAAGTTTAGGAGAATATATTGGAGTATGAATAAAATCTACAACAATTTGATCTGAATATTTGAGCATTAGTGAGATGAAATTTTAATTGAGATTTCATTTTCTTTTTATCTGTCGAGTCCTGATCTAAAATAATAGTCAACTTATCAAATCCTTCTGTTAAAAAATCTTAAGCTCATTGTAAAAAGTAATCCGAAACTTCCTCTATTTTAGATTTTTATTTTAATTTTAAATACTCTTGAGCTGTAAAGGCATTAACTGAAATCATTCCATTCAATTTATTTCTACCTCTCTTCTCATTACTGGTTACTTCAGGACCTGTATTTTTTTTTGCCCATCCGTAAAAAATGCTTGGGCGCTCATAAACAGCAAATTCATCAAAAAATACTATTTTTTCCTTCTCTTTTTTAGATGCCAATTTTTTTAGACTTAAAATAAATTTAGCATAATTCCTATGGGCTTTTTGAGCTGATAAATTTAATTAATTTAAAATTTCATATATTCTTGTTGTTTTCAGTTTTACTACCCATCTTAATTCAATAACATTACTAATAATTTTACCAGCTCCATTTGTTTATATCTACCCCATAATCTCTGGGTAATTCTTTCAGTATCATTGTTTTTAATTCCTGTTTCTGCTCTATATTTAATCTTGATGATATTTGGTGAATGATTGTTTCTACTAAATTCTTTAATCCTCCTTCTAAAAATTTATCTATCCAAGTAGATAAAGTTTGATAATAACAATCTAAAGTTCTTAATTGGCAATACCCAGGTTAGTTCGGTTTTTGCACCTATTCTATTTTTTTAGTAAGTTTTTTAGTAATATCTCTTAAGTTGCTTAAAAGTGGGTTGAAGAAAAAATCATGCAAATGCCCGAGTTACTCCACTCTAATTTTATGATATCAAAATTTTTGTGTGAATGCAAGGGAAAATGCCGCGGTTTTTTTTGAGCTTCAGAAAATGAAGGTGAGTGCTCAGGAATTCTCTGACTCATAACGGGACTTTAGCAAATTTCAAGCCCAAACAAACCCTAAACTCTCTTTATGA
>JAGGDU010000061.1 GCA_018457135.1 Trichodesmium erythraeum GBRTRLIN201
AGCGCTTCAGGGCTATAGGCAAAATTGCCGCCTGATTTGCCACGGACTATTGACATAGCTAAAGTATTAAATAAAAAAATAGAAGGAGATGAAGAGTCTTTAATTAGAGCTATCGAATGGGCTGTTGATAAGAGAGTTGATATAATCAATATAAGTGCAGGTATTGATAGAAGAATTTTCCTATATAATCCTTGTAAAGGAAATTGTAATTTATGTATGAAAGGAATGTGGGCTGCGGAAAAAGTACCTTTGTTTCTTGCTTCTGCAGGAAATACAAAAGATACAATTTGCCCAGCTAGATCGGGTGTAAAAAACTCGTCTAGTAAAGTTATAGCTGTTGGAGCAGAAAATAGAAAAACAAATAAAAGACACAAGTGGTCTGCAAAAGGTACGAGATATTCTGTTGGAGAATTTTCATTCCAAATTCTTGATAATAAAGACGACATTAAAGAAAGGCTTGCACATTTTGAAGAAATGGGAATTCGACTTTGGGAAGAAAAAAAATATGAAGAAGCAATTCCTTATATTGAGTTTCTGCTTGAATGTAGTATTCAAAACCGTATGGATGAAGAATATGTATATTTATACAAGGATAAATTAAATAGACTAAATTCATTGATAGGAGACAGCTATTTGAACAATGGAAACCCAGAAAAAGCAGAAATTTATTATAAAAAAGCATTAAATGGAAGATATTTCGATCCTGCTTATGCCGATAATTTAGAGTATGGCATTAATCTAGGGTTAGGGATAAGTTTAATGCACCAGGAAAAATTTCAGGAATCTTTACTTTATTTAAGTAAATCGCTGAAGATATTCACTAGCAGAAATATTTCATATTCGGATAAAAGACTATTTGAGGTCTTTGATTCAATAGCTTTTTGCAATTCAAATTTAGGAAAGTTCAAAGAGGCTTTAAGATACTATTTTAAATGCCACGAATATTGTTTAGAGCACCTTCCAAATTCTGATTATTACTACGGTCTATGTTTATTTAATATTGCAACAACCTATTTCAAATTGAAAGACAGTGAGAACGCATTGAAGTTTTTAAAAAAATCAAAGACTAATATTTTTAAAAACAAGAGACTGATTGATAGCTATTACGAATTAATGAACTTAATTAACAAATGAATTGCGATGGAGAATATTCATATTTTCTTAGCCACTGCAGTTGGTGTTGCGGTAAGTGTTTGCTTACCTTTGGTAAAAGAATTGTTGCCAAAACCCAAAAAGGTAAAAGGTCATGAACGAGATGAAGGTATAATAATAATATTGTGGGGAGCAATCAAACCCTACTTATCAATTGGTGTTTTTTCTTTATTTGTTGCCTTGATAGTGGTTGCTTTTCTTCAGGAAACATTAACTTCTATGAGTGAAGGTTTTTTAGCTGGTTATACTGCTGATTCGACCTTTCAAAGATTGTCTCATCAAAATACAGAAAATTGAGTTAATTCATAATTCTGCGCCCAACAATGGCTAGCCGACAATACTCCGCTGCGCTACGTACTGCGGCTAGCCGGGCCGTTGGCTGCAATGAGATATAAGTAAATATTCTAAAGTATAAATTCTTAGCAAGGCAAATGAGGTTTTTTATCAAAAAAAAACAATAAAGTTATATTACTCAAATACAAGTTATTGGTAAAGACCATACTTTTGATGCCCATATAAAAAACTTAAAGAAATGCTTAGAATTAATCTCGAAAATCCTTTATCGATACTCTTTACTTTAACCGTATTTTTTTTCTTCTTGGCCAATTGCAAGGGGCAGGATAAAATGAGTATGGATGAATACGAATTTTATCTTCCACAAAATATTGAGAAAGCGTCAGGTAAAGGTGATGAAAATGTTTTATTTGCTCTAAGTGATCCTAAGGGAATAACAATTATAGTCCAGAATAAAATAAATCTTTTGAAAGATACTTTTTTTGAAGATTTGAATAGCGAAGAGGCCCTCACTTCAATGCATAGGTTAAAATTCAGTTCATATATTGAGTTATTTGATGGGTACGATGTAGAGTCAGTAAAATTGGCCAAGATTGGACAGATTTTATTTTCGATTCAGACTTTTAGGCATATGTATGAAGAAGTTGAAATAGGGTACGATTTGAGAATCATTCAGATCAGAGATGATTATTATGCTTTCTATAGTTTTGATAAAGCTGAAAAATTGGAGCAAACTAAAAATTCCATTGACCAAATCATAAGAAGCCTTTCGACAGTAAATTTAGAGTAGACAAGAAGGAAATGCAGCTATCTTACTAGAGTGGTCTAGTTAGTAAGATAAGTTCCCTAATTACTCTAAAAGATAAAAGTTTAGCGAATTCTTATAAAAGCTATAGTTCCCGCTGTTTGAGATCATAATTGACTGTGAAAAACTTTAAAAAGCAATCTCATGAAAAGAAATTTAATATTAGTTTCAATGGTTTTCTTTCTGATTAGTTGTACAAAAGAAGAAAGAGATATTGAAAAACTTAAAGGAGTTTGGGAAGTAGTAAATAAAGAAGAGGATGCATTAGCGCAATTGATGGAAAAAGTTTTAGGGCCTCCGGTTTTAGAAATTATCGATGAAAGAACTTCTCACCTTGCTTTTATTGGTTTAAAAGGGCTAGGAACAATGGAAATAATTGAAGAAGAGAATAAAATTAAATTAAACTGGCAAAAGTCAGATCTAGAATTGAGCTATAGTTTAGAGGAAGGTGAAGAGTCTATAACAATGATAGTAAATAATGATGAGTATATTTTCAATAAAAGAGATGAAAGAAGAAATGTAGCTTCTGGGTCAATAGAATCAATATCAATTGATAAGGATGTACTAAGAGGAAAATGGAAACTAATAAGAAAAAAGGGTGGAGGAAAAAACACTATGGACGATTTTGTGCGAAAAGAAGCTGGATCATTATATAATTTTATTTCAGAGGATGTAGTTGAGATTAAATACGGAAACGGCGACTTTGAAGAAGGTAATTATTATATTAATGAGGAGAGCAAATTGCTAATCAGCACAGATAATGAAAGAAGAGAATATGATTGCCGGTTATTTACAAGCCAAGAAATACGCTTAAAGGACGAGTTAAATAATGCAGTAATCACATTGATAAGACTTGGTAGTAAGCCATCATTAATTGCAAAAGAAGAAAATCAAATTAAAAGAAAAGAAGAAACATTTGCAAGACCAAAAACATTAAATTCATACAGGGGCAAATTTCAAAAACTCAGAACAGAAATAGTCATTAATTACGATAAATATATCAAGGTAATAGATTCAAGAAAAGAAGGTAATTTCAAAGCTTTTGCTAAGTTTAAGAAAGAATTGAAGTTTATTAAAGAAAGTGAAACTTTAGAGGAGTTTATTGAAAAGTCACCTTTGATTACGGATGACGTAGTAGAAGAGTATTTTTTTGGAATGGAATTATTTTTGATACCAGTAAGAAAAGGCGAATAAAAAAACTGCAGCCAACAATGGCTACATGCCATGCCGGTAAAAATCTTCGAAAGGAAAAAGGGGATGGAAAACCCGCGCAGGCAACAAAAGCCAGGCTTCGCCAAGATCGCCTTTTGCTGCCTGTGCTAGCATTTGTGAAATGGAACGAAAATGGTAAATTTAGAGTCCGGCACGGCACGTAGCCGGGCCGTTCACAGACAATCGCGCAACTGATGAAAGGTATCAGTAAGAATTTGAAATAAGGATTCTCCCCGCCTAAAACTTGAAAATGCCCGAGTAGAAATTTTCAGAAACTGGGTATAAACTGGTTAGTCCATTGGAGAAAAAGTCTGATAAGGCGGGGTAAATGAGAAGTTCTACAGTTTTTTAGTTGGTTTACGAGAATCGGGATAGCCCGAATAGAAAAATCAGATCAAGAGTTATCGCGGCCCGTCCGATGGAAAGGAAAACGGTATCAGGAAAAGAGTACACGTCCAGGGGGCT
>JAGGDU010000062.1 GCA_018457135.1 Trichodesmium erythraeum GBRTRLIN201
TTGATCATATTTTTAACTTTTATTTGTTTATTGAATAAACAATAAACTATAGATAAGAATGAGACACTATTTGTAACAATAATTACGAATAATTTCATCAAGAGATGTATTGATAGATGAATACATTCTAGCTCTTTTTTAATGCACTAAAATCATGTTCTATCTCATTTAAATCAGGAGAGTATTTTGGCAAAAATAGTAATTGATGACCCCCTGCTTCTACTAATTCTCTAATAACCTTTTTTCTATGAATTGGTTAATTCTCCGTGCAGCAGTATACTGGGAATTTTTAACGATGGTAATAAATGTTGCTCTAGCCATTGTTAAAATACCACGGCATTTAGGGTTCCTTTCAATATAATTGGTGCTATTAAATCTTTTTCCTTTTTTCTTATCCCGGCTACTAAATTTTTTCTTTTATCTCGTTTTCCCTCTTGCTCAAGATAAACTTTTTTCCCTTTTTTTGACCAGGCATAAATACAGTCTTGATTCTCTTCAAATTCTGATTCATAAATAAATACAAGGCTTTTACTTCCAAATTTTTTGATGAAATTTCGAGGGAAAGCTGATAATATTTTATCATTTATTCTCTATTTCTTTCCCTATAACGAAGTTGTTGTTTTTTTAAGGAAAATTAATTCTTTTCAAAGCATAAAATATAGCTGCTTGATTAACTCCAAATTTTTTAGCTCTGTCTACCAATTTAAACTCTGGATTTGGCTTTAAATCTTTTTCTAATTCTTTCCAACCTAATTTTGTTCGACGACATTGTACCTTAGTTGCTGACAATTTTGGGCGAGATAACCATCTATATATCGAAGCTCTTTCTATTTCAAATAAATGAGCTGCTTCGGTCATCGTACCACCATTTTCTACAAAATTTATGACTTTTTGCCTGAAGTCTAAACTGTAAGGCATGGTGAAAAATAGTTTTTAGTTGAATTAAAATTATTCTACTCAATTTTTGTCTCAATCTTAATTAAAACAACTATATCATTTTAAAAGCTTTATTAAAGGCAGGAATTTTTACCCTAATTTACTCCTAGGTTTGACATCTTAATGCATAGTTTATACCTATAGTTACCTAGTTGGTATCTGGCATATACTCTTAAGTTTCAGCCTTTTTTTTCGATTTTGGTATATCGACCTTCCCTATTCCTTATTTTGTGAGTGTAGCAATATACAATAGCATTTATATCACTATTTTCTAGCCATTAAAATTATGCAAGTTTTCCATTTTCCTTCACCGTAAATTTGACCCCTGTAAAATCTACTACCAAATGAATCCCTTTCGTGATTGGGATCACGCTGTACACAATATTTAATTTATTGAGCTTACTGGATACAGTGCTATCATCAGGCACAGGTAAATCTAACCCCATCAAGTGAAATCTAAATTCTATAAACCCTTGTGTTTATTGCCTTGGTAGTCCAAATAAACAACTCAAAGTTACTATTAATTTAATTATCAAATCACTTGTATTATTAGATGCTCCTCTACCCCCCACTCTTGTGTTGATTGACCCATTGCTTTATTACCTCATAGGGTTAGCCCAAATGTCAAACTAACTCTTTGTTTTAAGGAAATATTATACTTAGAACAGTTGCTAAGACATTACTTAGACTTTGATTTGGACTTGGACTTGGACTTACTCATACTTACTTTTATGCCATGTACTATTATTTTTACACTATGGGCATCCGCAGTGCAACAAAGCCAACCTTATCAATTTAATTTGATACTTGATGACAAAAGAAATCAAGTGGCGAGTAATGCTATGGCCTGTCACGATGGCAGAGTATCTACACTTATGTTTAGGCCAGCTACTTGGATGGTAAATAGCAGAGACTCAAAGAGTAATTGAGAGTAAGAGTGGGTCTCAAAGCCAGACCTAATGTCCAACTTAGTGCAGGGAGTGTCTGATAGCCAATCAGTGAAAACTTATAGTAGAGGAGAAGACATTAACTTTAATTAAGAAAAGACAGTCAAAAGACCCGAAGGAAGAAATTCATAGTAAATGATAAATGCACCTATTCATCATTTAACAAAAATGCAGATAGTTATTATTCTCTATACTTAATTTATGAGTATCTAGCCTAAATATTTCTTAGAGTAACTAATAAAGCTCAGATTCTCTCAAAATCAGAATTGCCATTTAAACTTGGGGATATCACCAATAATCTTTGCTTATTAACAAACAGTTACGATTATCAGATGTACGAGTATAACTAATATGATCTGCTATGGCATACATTAATCTTATACCTCGTCCACCGGAAGCAAATATATCTGGATCGGGTTGTGCCTTTAACCATTCTATCAAATCAAAAGGCTGACCATAATCCCAAATTCTAATTTGGAGGTAGTTGGTATACATTGTAATTTCAATATCTATAGGTGTCTCTCTAGGCAAATACTTATGAGCATGGCGAGTTGCATTAGTGAAACCTTCAGCTAAAGTCAATTCACACTGTAACCAAATTGTTTGTGGAATTGTTACTTGATACAATTGCTCAAACCATGACAAAACTTTCTCATTTTCTTTCAGGTCTGAACAAACCTGCAAATAAGCTTTACGAAGCATTGGTAATCTATCAGAACGTTTTACGGTAGCCACACTTCTATATTCAATAATTACATAATGTATCAGGTATATTTTCTATATTATAATTGATCTATATAGAATTTATGTAAATAATTAACATTATAAATTCCAGCTGCTGGTCTACTTACTTTTATGTCATCTTTAGCCGAAACAGTGAATTAATTGTTTAACTAAGTCCATGATATATAAAATTTTGGTTATTGATGATGATACTACAGTTCAGGAATTGCTTAGAAGAGTTCTAGGCAAACAGGGTTATACTGTCACAGTAGCAAGTAACGGTGAAGAAGGTTTTAAACAAGCCCAACTCCTACAACCTGCTTTAATTATCTGTGACTGGATCATGCCGCGGCTCACAGGAATAGAAGTATGCCGTAAGGTTAAAGCTAGTTCTGATTTGTCCACTACTTTCTTCATTTTGTTAACTTCTTTAGGAAGTGTTCAAGATTTAGTTAAAGGTCTTGATGCTGGTGCTGATGACTTTATTTCCAAACCTATAAACATCAATGAAATGAAGGCTAGGGTCAGAGCTGGACTCCGACTACATCAGCTTTCTCAAGACTTGCAGACCCAAAAGCAACTACTAGAAGCAGAATTAGCTGAGGCTGCGAACTATGTGTCTTCTCTTCTACCAGCATCTGTAACAGAACCAGTAAAAGTTGAATCTCAGTTTATTCCTTGTCGCAAGTTAGGAGGAGACTGCTTTGATTATTATTGGTTAGATGAAAATTACTTAGCTGTATATTTATTAGATGTCGCAGGTCATGGTTTACGAGCTGCACTTCCTTCAGTTTCAGTTTTGAATTTGTTGAGGTCAAAGGCCATACCTAACTTAGATTACTATAAACCTAGTGATGTACTTAGAGCTTTAAATAATACTTACCAAATAACCTCTCAAAATGATAAATACTTTACTATTTGGTATGGTGTATATAATCTCTCTGAAAGTCAATTAGTTTATGCAAGTGCTGGTCATCCCCCAGCTATTTTGATCTCTGGTGATAGTCACCTTGCTCAAGTAAGTAAATTGAGAACTCCTGGAATGCCTATTGGTATGTTTCCAGAGGCTACTTATATAGATGATTCTTGCATAGTAGAAAAGTCTAGCTCTCTATATATATTTAGTGATGGTGTTTACGAAATTTATTTATCTGACGGAGAAATTTGGGGAATAGATAATTTTATTAATCTAATTTTAGAATATTATAGATATGGTTATTGCGATATAAACAAAATATTAGACTATATACAAAAGCTAAATTGTAGTGATGTATTTAGTGATGATTTTTCTTTGCTAAAACTTATCTTTAGTTAGAC
>JAGGDU010000063.1 GCA_018457135.1 Trichodesmium erythraeum GBRTRLIN201
TTAACTTCCTGATGGAAGTTTTTGGCGATCACTACTTTCATGCAACAAAGCCCAATAATGGCATAAATATATTATTGGGAAAAATATAAATTTTTAACTATAACGATTTGCTGATATAACTGAAAGCATTATTAGGTAATATTAACAGCAGCTAAAGTTGAGAATATAAATTTTCTCATCTTGATATTGCTGAAAGCTTTCATTGCCAATATTTATACCTAGGATTTTCGCGGTCTAGTTAAACAAGAAATAATCCTTTAATATTTATTTGCAGTAAATGTTGATGGTGATGGAAATATAGATTTTCTGAGTGCTTAAAGCTCTGAAAAAAAATCGCCTTGTACCTCAACAATAGCAGCAATAACTTTACATCAAAGATGATTTGTACTAATACTAATGGTAGCCCTTCAGTCTTTGGAGTATAATATTTGGAGACAATGATGAGCAAATTTTGATCCTTGGCCAAAGAGACGATAGCATCTACGATGGTAGTCGTGATCAGGAACGAGATCATAAAGGAAACGATTCTAAAATCATAAATATAAGTTTATATAAGTTTCATCAAAGTTTATCAGTCTATTTGAGTTATCTTTAATTATACTAAGAACAAAATCAATAATAAGTAGGTCACTTTTGAAATTTGTCGCTATATAACAAAATGTAAGTTCACCTCAAATCAACTGTGTAGATGAGCTTGAATTTAGTATACAAATATTAATATAGCTCGGTTGGTTGATAGCTATTTACTTAATATTATAATAGAATAAGTATCTTTTCTAAAAAGTCAAACTAATAATGTTAGAATTTTTATTTACAGATAACAGCGATCTCTCGCCAATATCTGATGTATTGAATGGAGTAAATACTCAACCGGACCCAATTAAGCTACAAGAAGTAACTTTACAAACTGAGTCAAAAAGTACCAATTTTGAGGTTGATAAATATAATGTAGAAACTGCTTTTATTCCTGATAAATATCAAACACATTTAGATAAAACTTTATTTACAGAACCAGAAATTCTTAGTAAAGAATTAACAGAAAAATCTGTTGTTTTGAAGTATGCTAGTCAAAGCCAAAAAGACCCCCTAACAGGAGTAGAAGATGGAGAACAATTAGTAGGAAAATCCATAACTCAAGAACCACCTTTACTATTTACTGAAGTTTCTGAAAAAGGAAAGGTAAAAAGAAACTTTAAAAATTCACCTATAATTCGTCAGCGACTAGTTGAGTTAGACTTTAATCTTCTAGATAACACAGATGAATCTGACAAAATTATCAGATTAAACTTATTTTCAGATGTTACTCTAGATGTCAAACTTGGGAAAGTAAAAAGTTCGCCAAATCAGCAAGATTGGGTAAGAACGGGTAAAGTTATAGGAGTCGAAAATAGTCAAGTTATTTTGATTAGTAGTAAAGATGAAAATAATATTTTAGGAGAAATTAGACTGGACTACATAGAGCCAGGAAAACAAGATCAATTTTATGAAGTTCGTTCTACAGACTCAGATAAATTTGTAGTCAATCAACTAGAAAATCCTTCTTTCTATCATTGTTATATTTGTGGTGGTATTCATGAAATATCCAACCATCAAAATAACGAATCAAATTTAGAAGATAACCTTGGCAATGGCCATTTTGATAGTGTTTTTAATAAAAAAGTCCTAAGAAAAACATCCCTATTATCTAGTAACAAAAAAATCAACGGTTTATTAACTAAAACACTTTGGGATACAGAAGAAGAAAATATAATTACTTATAGTTTTTTCTCAGAGCAAGCAATTAATTCATATTATGGAAGAGAAAATCCATTACCAGTAACTGACCCTATTAAAATAAATGTCAAAGATATTTTTAATCTCTTTGAACAATATATAGATGTTAGGTTTCAAGAAGTAGGAGATACAGCAGATAACTACGGTCAAATACGAATAATGTTATCCAATGGACCATTACAAAATGAATCCCGTGGTTATGCATATCAACCACCAGGTACATCAGAAAATCCTGCTGATGGAGATATACATTTATCATCTGTTTATCAAGACGAATACGAGGATGTTCCCGGAAGTTATGGTTATATAACTATCGCCCATGAAATAGGTCATGCTTTAGGCTTAAAACATCCTGGTAATTATAGTCCTGGAGAACGAGCTCCTTTCTTATCTTATGCTCAAGATAACAATACTAATACCATGATGACCTACATTGGTTTAGGTGGTTTAAATCAATATTCTACGACACCAATGACTTATGATATTCAAAGTTTACAATATTTATATGGTAGAAATAACAACTTTAATGCTGAAAATACAACTTATTCATTTGATAGGGTTTATGGATTTTTTGATGGTAATCAATATTTAGGCAGTTCTGACACAGAAACAAAACTAACCCTGTGGGATGGGGGTGGCTTTGATACTATCGATCTATCGAAACTTCCCGATTTAGAATTAGCAGATTTTACTTATGATTATCGCATAGATTTAAGAGAGGGTGGGTTAATTACTACTACTGATGCTTATAACCAACATGAATATATTGCATTTCAAGATACTAGTGGTAAGAAATATAAGACTTCTACTTCCGGTACGGCGATCGCTTATGGTGCAGTTATGGAAAATCTAATTAATTCTCGTGGAGATGATTTGATTTATGCTAATAATGCAGCCAATAAATTTAGTGGTTATACACCAGGAAAATATACCGGAAATGATAAAATTTTCAGGACAAATCAAAAGGATGTTTTAGACTTGTCAGAATATAGTAGTTCCCAAGTTAAGAGAAGGCGAAAGAAGAAAGATTTAATCCTTGACTTAGGTGAAGAAAATGGTTCAATTACTATTTCTAATTATTATGGAGTTAAAGCAAAAAAACGGATTGAGATATTGTATGAGAAACCAACTAAACCAGAAATTACTATCAACGATATTACTGTAAATGAGGGTAATAGTGGAACACAAAGACCACAATTTACAGTCAATCTTAGTGAACCTAGTGAAAGCACCGTAAGAGTTAATTTTGTTACCGTAAATAATAGAGCTAAAGCAGGTTCAGATTATCGACGTCGTAATGGCACTATTACTTTTAAACCAGGTCAAACCACAAAACAAATTACTGTACCTGTTTTAGGAGATACTGTTGATGAGTTTAATGAGAAATTCTTTGTCAAACTTAGGAAACCCCGAAATGCTACTATTGCAGATAATAAAGGTGTTGCAACTATTAAAAATGATGACTTAACAACTATTTCTATTAGTGATGCTAAAGTCACCGAAGGTGATAGTGATGAGAACAACGGTAGCTTTCAAGTAACTCTTGACCAAAAAAGTCCGAGGACAGTAAAAGTAGATTATGAAACTAAAGATAGTACAGCTATCAATGGTTCAGACTATCGTTCTAAAACAGGTACGATAAAATTCAAACCTGGTCAGACAAAGAAAATAATTCAAATACCTATTATTGGTGACGAAAAAGTTGAAAAACAGGAATATTTTTGGGTGGAATTAAGTAATTCTCAAAATGCAGACATAGACAATAAAAACCGTGCTGGTTTAGGAACTATTCAAGACAATGATGAATAGCATTTCTCAAAAACTTTTCTAATTGGCACTTTAATTAGGATACCCACTCCTAACCTCAAGCCTAGTGGGGGAGTGGGGAACTAAGAGAATAGGTGTAGGGACGGTTGCATAAGGGCATCTATACAACAGAAGAATAATTAATACACTTCTGGGGTAATAATTATCACAAAGGTGATCGTAGTCTGTTGTTAATTACTTTCATATTTGATGTGTTAACCTAAATATAGGATGATTTTAGGAGATTGGTTTAATAAATTAAAGTGGCTTTGTTGCATGAAAGTAGTGATCGCCAAAAACTTCCATCAGGAAGTTAACT
>JAGGDU010000064.1 GCA_018457135.1 Trichodesmium erythraeum GBRTRLIN201
ATATATATAATTGGGCACTACAATTTTACCTTAATTTCTATTTTGGAGAGGTCTACTTAGAACCTGGCAAAAATAACTTTCCTTCATAAACGAAGTTACCAATAATATCGAGTATTTGCTCCAACAAATAAATACTATATTATTGAAATAATTTTATTGTTAACTAACCTCTGTGATTTCTCCAGTCCTAGTTTACTATCTTCCAAGGGCAGCGTAAATGATCAAAAAATGGTATTATATATAATATCATCTCCAAATAATTAGTGCTCAATAACTTTCTCCTGTAAGTGCCTTTTCTTTCCTTCTCGCTTCTGCTTCCAGCCTAAGTGCCTTCTGCCTTCTGCCATGTAGATAAGTATTCAACTGGACATAATATAAGCACCCATAAACCCAGTTTTTTCATAGATGTCTATTGTTCAAACATAAGATTTATCTTAGCAACCAGGTTTATTTGCGTAAGTTATATTCTCCTAACCAAATGGGTTCTGTATAATTTCTGAAGATGTCTAATATTTAACTTGAAACTAAAAATCTGAAGATGTTGAAATTTGATGATAGTGAAAATCAAAATCAGCTCGATCCCTTAATTATGGCTCATTGTCTAGAACTAGCCCGACGTGCTTTGGGTAATACTGCCCCTAATCCTTTGGTGGGTTGTGTTATAATTAAAAATGGCCAAATTATAGGTGAGGGATTTCATCCTGGTGCTGGTTATCCTCATGCCGAAGTTTTTGCTCTCACAGAGGCGGGGGAAAAAGCAAGAGGAGCTACTGCCTACGTTAATTTAGAACCATGTAATCATTATGGCAGGACACCACCTTGTACAGACGCTTTAATTGCAGCAGGTGTAGCTAGGGTAGTAATTGGAATGATTGATCCTAATCCTTTGGTTGCAGGTGCTGGTGTGGCCAAGTTGCAGGATGCTGGTATAGAAGTAGTAGTGGGAGTATTAGAGGCGGAATGTCGCGAACTGAATGAAGCCTTTATTCACCGAATGCTTTACCATTGTCCTTTCGGAATTTTGAAATATGCCATGACTCTTGATGGTAAAATTGCTACCACTACAGGTCATAGTGCATGGGTGACATCTCAGGAGGCAAGGAGTGAAGTGCATAAGTTACGGGCTATTAGCGATGCCGTGATTATTGGAGGTAATACAGTTCGACGAGATAACCCCTTTTTGACGAGTCGCAGCACTCAAGCTAATAATCCTTTGCGGGTAGTTATGAGTCGTAGTTTAGATTTGCCCACAGAGGCTAATTTATGGGATGTCAGTGAAGCTCAAACTTTAGTATTTACAGAAATAGATTCTAATCAAGAATTTAAGGAGTATTTAAGGCAAAAAGGGGTGGAAGTGCTGGAAACTTCGACTTTAACTCCCGCAGTAGTAATGTCTAATCTCTATGATCGCGGATTTCTTTCTGTACTTTGGGAGTGTGGGGGAACTTTAGCAGCCAGAGCGATGGCTGATGGCGCAGTACAAAAAATTTGGGCTTTTATTGCTCCGAAAATTATTGGAGGGGAAATAGCTCCAACACCAGTAGGGAATTTAGGGTTAACTAAAATGACGGAGGCTTTTGAGTTAGAAAATATTAGTATGCGTACTGTTGGTTGTGATTATTTATTAGAAGGTTATTTGCATCAGAAAAAGGAAAAATTTTGAGTCTTTTTATAAGACATTTACAGCATATTTCAAGTATATGAGTTACAAGTATTAATATTCAAACCTCTCAGGGCTTTTTGGAAAATGGGGTTTCAGGGGAGATTTCTCAACTAAGAATCAATTTGCTATAATACTAAGGGGTTTGGAATACTTGTTACAAGTGCTAGGGATATTCCATGTAATGGACCTAGGTTAAACTGAAGTTAGAGTAAATCTTGAAACCATATGGGGGATCGCGATAGAGATAACTGCTCTTTTATATTTTGAGTGGCTATTTTTGAACGTATGTTATCAAGATGTAACTTTTTAGTAAACTATTTTTTCACCGGTGGTATTGTAAAAATGATTGATACAATTTTAGTTGTTCAAGGGCAAGAATTAAAGTCTGTGAAGCGTGGTCTTAGCTGTAGCTTATCTGTACCTCCAAAATTGTTACCTCTACCAATAGGCTTGACATCTGTTAGTCGCCATTTGCATCAGTGGCAAAAAAAAGAGGATTTTTGCTCTCAGCAACCATCAAATATATTAGTTATGGGATTGTGTGGAAGTCTCTCTAGTCAATATATGCCTGGAGATATAGTTATTTATGATGAGTGTGTTTTACTTGATAAGTCTCAGTTGCTTAGGCAAAAGTGCAATAGCGTTTTAACTAATAAATTGCAAACTAATTTACCAAAAAAAGCATCTCTAGTAAGAGGTTTAACTAGCGATCACTTAATCTATAAAGCCGAGGAAAAACAATTACTGGGAAAAAACACTGGCGCAGCAGTAGTAGATATGGAAGGTTTTGCTATTCTGAATTTCTGCGCTAAGTTATCTATTTCGGTGGCGATGGTGAGGGTAATTAGCGATGACTGTCATCATGATATTCCTGATCTCTCTTCTACTATAACATCATCAGGAAATTTGCGACCCTTACCATTAGCGATCGCTATGTTTCGGCAACCAATTGCTGCTTGGCAACTTATTCGAGGTGCCAGCAAAGGATTACAAGTTTTGCAACAGGTGACAAGCTGTCTTTTTACGGATTAAAAAAAAGCGGTCATTTTAGTCATCAGTTATCAGTTATCAGTTATAACTTATTAGCCATTAGTTATAAGTTATCAGTACCTCTAGCAGAAGCATTCAGATGAAATACTAAAGTTTATTTTCTCTAGGAACCTTGAAAGAGCATACTTAAAACCTTGTTTTTTGGTAAGCACTGAGATTAAATTATTTTTTTTAAGGTGCGAGAAGCAGATTTCCAATCATCCTAAACCATCCAGAGTTTTTATTCTCCGGGAATTTTAACTCTAAGTTGCTCACAGTTTATAGCTAGTTATAGTTAGCATATCTATTGTCTAATGGCGTGAGGGTTTTTCCACCTCAGCAGGTCAATACAGATAAATGGCTTGGTCACCAGGTCCGGTGTAGTAAGAATTGTCCCCTAATTTTTCTGCTGCCGGTATGCCCAAAATCTTATCTATGCATGAGCTTGAGTCACCGACTTCTCGTATTTTGAGAAACCCCGAAATTTGGTTGGCTATGAGCATAATTTGTGTCAATGCTTTGCGAATTAACCAGCAAGCCCTAGTTAAAAAGAATTAAATAGTTACTCTGTGACCACCCAATTTTATTTTCCTTCTCCAACTCATTTAGTATTCGCGTAACAGTAACACGACTAGTACAAATAATTTCAGCTATTTCTTGATGAGTTAAGCGAATATTAAGTATTTTCCCTTCTGGCAGTTGATTCCCAAATCGATCTGTTAACCATTTTAATAATCTCAGCAGTCGTAATTTAATTTTTCGAGAATGAATAATTCTTAATAGTTCTTGAGTTTTTTGAATATGAGAAAGCATTACCTCTTGAGCATAAAAATAGCTCTTTGGTAAAATACTTGCTTGCACAATAGTTAAGCATTGAACTTGATAAGGATAAAAAGGAAATAGAGGTTGACCAACAATATCTCCTTGACCCCAAAATCCTAGAGTAATAACATTTTTTTCTTCATTTTTACTTAAAGTGCGAACTACTCCAGTATCTATTCGCCATAATAATATATCTGTTAATGGCATGAGTTGATGACGTTTAAATTGATGATGCCTCAACTTAGGGGATGCAGTCATTACTGAATTTAAGGTCACTTTTATTCTCCTGTTTATGTTGCATAATAATTATTTTTATAAGTATTTAGCTGTCAGTCATCAGCTACAGTACTTCCCGCTGTAATGAGGAGAAGATTTAGCGGTTAAAATGTCTATACCATAAGGGTTTTACTATTAAAAATAGTATATCATTTATCCGAAATCTGCTGTATTATTTATAATTTTTAAGTAATTTGTGAAGTGAGAATAATTAATAAATAAAAGCAGAAAAATAAATTAAATTATGAACAATTACTACTTATTAATTATTCGTTTAGTATAGCTTAAGACTGACATTTTTTTGCCATGCAACAATTAATTCTCAGCTAATTATTTTTGAGAAAATTAATTGTGAGTTGCTGGATTTTTAGCTTGGGAATAAAATCGTCGTGAATTAGCTTTAAATACTTGTAAAAATGGTTTTTTTTGATTATTGTTTTCTTCATAATCCCTACAATTTATTGCTGTTTCAGTTAGTGCGCTATAGGGATGTACAGTACATTTTAAACGATAGTCTCCTGTGAAAAATGTACAGCGACTACAAGGAATTTGATGCAGTCGTTTTACATAATTTATTCCTGAGTGAAACGTCAAATAAAAATTATACAAACTAATAGTAATTAGTGATATAATACCAATCATAAAAAATACATGAGCTAGGCTTTGAACTATCTCTTGGTGAAATAAATTAATCATAGTTTCAACTCTATACTGAATCAATACTTAGTGAAAAAATCCTAGTTAGAGGTAGTAATACAACTAACCAAAAACTGAAGCGATCACTTATATTATATGTAATCTCAATAATAAAATTCAGACTATCTCCAGAACCATTATAGTATCAAACCATTTAATCATCCGCCTGAAAATTGTCATAGTAATTAAATGTGTAGGAAGTAATCTCAAGGGTGGCGCGAGATCGCTTCCTGTCGCTCCGTTGTAGTCACTGATCATCTACAATGGAACTCATTATTGGGATTTGATATGACTGCATTGAGAATTTAAAAATAATATCAAATGATCAACTGTTGTTGTTCATAAAATAACTAACTAATTAGTAATTATGATCTTCTGCTTAACTACCGTGCAAATATCAACAATAGAGTGTAAGCACTCAGTAGTAAGCTAGCATCTTACAGAAAAATTGCCGCTTCATTACCTTTAGTTGAAAACTCAAAGTCGTTTTCTTTGTGTTTCAATTCTTTGATTGAAAATATAGTATAAGTTAAGGGAATACCTACTTTATTCATTAAAACACTGAGAGATGACTGGGAGCTAGCTGAATGTTTATAATAGACTATAATTTTAACAGGACATAAGGCTTTGAGAAGCTTTTTTGAAGGGCTCTAATAGAACATTTAACTTGCTATTGCTTGTGGAGTGATATTTGATGAAACCAGGCTATTTTCTTGCCAAAATTCTAGAAGTGGTTGTCCTACATTTAGAGGTGAAAAATGATGGAAAAAATAACCACCTTCAGGGCATTCCCAAATGCGATCTTCTGGTTTTAAAAACGGTTGCCATCCTTGAATTAAATTAGGATCAACAATTGTATCATCGTAGCTGCCACATACCATTAAAGGTACAGGAGATTCTCTTGGAACCATACTTTGGCGTTTTAATAATGAATGAGGGGATGGAGATAAATCTAAATCTCTCTCCAATATTTTCACTAAATTTTGAGTAATTTTTTTACCTTGTTCACCAAATAAACTTTTTACCATATTCCTCAAAATTATTTCACGACTACAAGGTAAAAGATAACGATGTACATAATAATGTGCTTGCCAATCAACTGTGGGATGAACACCTACAGATAATAAGGTTAAAGATTTGACTCTTTCTGGATATTTACGAGCATACATTAATCCTACTAATCCACTTGTACTATGACCAATAAGATGAATAGGTCTATTTATAGATTTGAGATAATCATGAAGTAAAGTTACAGCTATATCAAGAAGACAAGGTTCGTCGGGAGTTTGCAAATAATCCCATTCTGCAATTAAAATTTTTCTCGATAAGTAACGAATTAATCGCTGATTAAAAACTTTTAGACTCGGGCTAGTATTTAACCACAATACATCTGGAATTTTAGACATTGCTTTTCTGTTCTCCTAGGTTATTAAGGTACTAATAAATAGTACCTTTGAGTAAAAAATAATTTTTGGAGAAGGAAGTGTCTGAAATCAGAAGTATAAATTGACCTTTTCTAGTAGAATTTTTTTTAGTTTCAACTAGATATTGCTCAAATATTCTTTTCATTTTTCTCCGAAAGCTTCCTTCTCCTAGAAGTTTTGAACGTTAAAGGAATTTCTCTGATTTAATCAACCTTAGTCAAATCTGAGAATTTTGCTGATTCAACCAGACTAAACCCCAAATTCTGTTTTCAGTTGCTTTACCCATTCTTTGATCCGTTCATCTGTTAAATCGGCTTGATTATCATCATCTAGAGCTAAACCTACAAACTTGCCATTTTTGACTGCTTTGGAATCTTCATGATCATAACCCTCTGTAGACCAAGACCCAATAGTAGTACCTCCAAGCCCAGTGATTTTTTCCTCCAAAATACCCATGGCATCCTGAAAATTATCAGCATATCCTATTTGATCACCTGTACCAAAATAGGCCACTTTTTTGCCGGTGAATTTTACATTATCTAGTTCTTCACTATAGAAACCACTCCAGTCACTTTGTAGTTCACCAACATCCCAAGTAGGACAACCAATAATTACATTTTGATAACCATCAAAATCTTCGGGACTTGCCTCGGATATGTCATGGATAGTAACTACATCGTCACCACCAAATTCCTCCTTAATCTTTTCTGCAGCTTCTTCAGTTTTACCTGTTGTGGTACCGACAAAAAGACCAATTTTTGACATTTTTACCTCCGTAGTAGTAGTTTTTTTTGTCTTAATACGTAAGATTTTAGCTTATCATATTCTAATATGTTTAAAAAAAAGAATGTCTTTGAATAATTTAGTCAACAAAAATAGTTATATTCAGATATATACTTCGTACAATAAAATTGCTTCAGAGTAAAAATGTAACAACAGCTCAGTCTAGCTGACTATTGATTATTTAAAACACTCCAAGCCTTTGTGGCAAATATTTATCACCCTTGGTATGAGGCATTAAAATTTTTCAGGTATTACAGCATCGGAGCGGAAATTATTATTTACAGGGAGTGAATAGTAAAACTATTGTGGTGCGGGCATATTCTCCCTAAATTTTTCCTCGCTAGCAGCGGGAAGTGCTGTATGTAATACCAATTTCTAAGAATCAATAAAATTATATAATCTCATTGTTTCAGATAATTTATAGCCATACTTGAGAAAATTGGTGTCAGAATTGAAAGTTTGTTATTTCTGGATTATCATAATTAGTTAGAATCTGCTTTAAGACTGTCTGCATAAAAAATAGTTATTTTTGAATTTTGATTTTTCTCTGAAGTAATAACTAACTGCTACCCTCAAAACCTATTTATCAATATGATATCCTAGGGGAAGAGTTGATAAATATTTTCAATAAGTCTGGGAAACAAGTCTTAGTATAATTATCTATAACTATATTTACTGTTGATTAATTATTGCGATGTAGTTCAGTTTGAAATATAAGTAGCATAAAATAGATAGTTGGTAGTTATTACAGGTTAAGCAAGATAGATTATAAACAACAGTTAAAACCTTCTAAGCTACTACCAAGTAATGGCTACCGAACAAAACGCTAACAGAGATATATCGCAAATTTCTTCTCACTCAAGTAACTACTGATAAAAAAAGTAGCTGCACTACAGAAATTAATCTGAAATCATTATGATTCTTAGGTGAAAACTTCATTTCTAGATCATATGTAATATTTAGGCTGCATTGTCATTTAATTCACCATAAGGAATTTGGTATTTATAATTAAGATAAATGAGAAAGATTTCTATTTATTAATTATATTAACTCATAACTAGAGTTAGTTTGTCAAGCCTGAAAGGCAAATTTTTTTATCACAGAAATTTTTCGTTTCCCGAAACACTTGCAGGGAGAATATCTACGCTCTCCCTACTGTAAGCTTTCCAGATACATAGTTTGAAAGTTGGAATTTGACAAATCACACTTAAAAACTCCAAATCTCAAACAGGTAAATTAGATTAAGATTCTTCTGCTACGCCATTCAAAGCATCTTCTACGCGCTTAAAGTCAAAACCTATAGCTCTCAGAGCGTGCCATAAATGACCTTGCAAGAAAAAGAACGATAAGAAGAAATGAGCATTTGTCAACCAACAACGAGCAGTATGAGCACCATTAGGCAACTTGACACTGTCGGCAAAATAAGGAGTAATTCCTAACTTAATATCCAAAACAGGACCGTAAAATTCTACAGGATAAGCCAAAGTATTAACAGCACAGAAATAAGTTGCAACAAACCCTGCTAGGGCAATTCCACCTAGAGAGTAAGAAAGAATTGCTTCACCAGAGAAGATGAGAACCCGTTTTGCCCAAGGAAGGGGTTCCTTAATAATGTGCCAAATGCCACCTAAAACTAGAATAAATCCCACATAAATGTGACCTCCAACTAGGTCTTCTAAACTATTAACAGTGGCGAAATGAGTTTGATATCCATATATTACCAATGGATCGAGAGTGGGATTTGTTACTAAACGAACTGTTTGAGTTGTCGCATCATAAAGCCCATCGAAATACATAGCTTTTGCTGCTAATAATAAAGCACCAAATCCTAAGAAAAGTAGGTGATGGCCTAAGATAATACCTAGCTTTTTTGGATCATCCCATTCAAAGTGAAATTGCTTCGCTTGACCTGTTGCATCCTTTAAATTTGCTGGAGCTTTAAAGGTGTGAAAAAGTGCTCCTGCTCCTAATACTGCTGATGAAATTAGATGTACAATACCAACTACAAAATAGGGATAAGTGTCTACAACTGCTCCACCTTTTCCAATACCTAAGCCTAAAGTTGCTAGGTGAGGAAGTAAGATTAAACCCTGTTCACCCATAGGTAAATCTGGGGAATATAAAGATATTTCAAATAGAGTAAATGCTCCAGCCCAAAAAGTAATTAGAGCAGCTTGACCTGCATGAGCAGATATGAATAAACCAGATAATTTAGCGAAGCGAGCATTTCCAGCCCACCAATCGTATTTAACTTCTGGACTACCATAAGTTTGCATTAAGTTTTGCCTCTTTGAATTATAATCAATAGTTTATCGAAACAGTAAATACTAATTTTTATACAATAATTAGTCGCTGTTAATGTTCAATATTATTCAATAAGTCAATCAAAAAAACAGTATGATCAATTACTTTTTTTAAAAGAAATTATAAAAATAATTAATCATCTATTAATTTGATGATTTGGTGCTAAGTTATAATCGATTAATCCCTGAAATATTCAGCTATTCAGCCGTAATAATTCCGGGAAAATTATATATTTTTAACCACTAAAAAATAGATGACATTTCTGTCAAAAAAAACACTGATATTAGGAAATTTTTCTCGCTAAAAATCTAACAACTATGTCAGTATTAGGGATAAAACTGCCTAAATATAAACTCTAATTTTCTGTGATATTTGTGATCTTATCCCACTATCAAATTGTCATTGACTTGATATTCAGTCCTGTTTTATATTTTTGTTTAGGAGTCGAAGATCTTTCTTTAGTTACTAATTGTGGTATCATGCCTTCAATCAAAATAAATATATCTGGCCACTAATTTATAGTGGTCATTTTTTTCTCTTCAAAGTTAGATGGCCATTACTAGTCTATAAACCAATAGTTTTTGATTTTAGACTAAAGGATTCATGGTTAATGACAACTGTCACTACATCTGGCCTTTTGATTTATAAGTATATTACATACTTATTGCAACTAATATTCAATAATTTACTAATTTTGTCAAGGTTTTTTTGAAATTATTTATCATTAATTTTTGCAAATACATATTTAAGTGTTTATAAATATTCTTAATGCAAATTTTTTTTAGTAAAATCTCAAAAAAGTATTGACAAATTTTATCATTAGCTTCATAATACAAATTACATTGCTTATGGTGTTCTTCTCTCTGGTAGGACAACGTATATTAAATTAGTCGAGTCCCTCGGTCACAATGATGATATTTCATTGATAGACTGGAAAGCAATTGGGGACTCTTTATTATTTTGAGCTAAGAACTTGAGAAGGCTTGAAAGAACGAAGTTATACCAAATAAACTTGGGAGTAGAATCTTATAAGAAACTGAGTTGATGGAAGGTAGATGGTAGCATGGTAGAGCATTTAATGCTTGAGCAAAAATAATTGACTTTTTTAGACTAAGACTACCGAATTTGAAGTTATAAGGTATTGGTTCATTTCTAGAGAGCGATCGCTTCCAAGTTATAAAATTTTCTTGGTATGGGAATACAGATATTAGTATGGTAGAGCATTTAATACTTGACGAGGAATAATTAACTGTTTTAGACCAAGACTACCGAATTTGAAGTTATAAGGTATTGGTTAATTTCTAGAGAGCGATCGCTTCCAAGTTGTAAGATTTTCTTGGTACAGGAACAAAAAGGTAGTAGAAAACTATGAAAGAAAATAGTTAACACATCTTGGCAACACTTCAAATCTGAAACACCCTCCTCATTGTCGGTTTCTTTGTGGTTTTCTTGACTTTATTTCTGATGCCATTATCTCTGGTAAGCTAATTCTTTTCTTAACTTTCTTTGTGCTAGATAATAGACTAACAAATACAATCATAATCATTGCTACTGCTTCTAATCTTTCTTGGTTTTTTACAAATACGCGCTTATGCAAAAAACGTAAAAAACAACGAGTGTTTCAAAAATTTTAACCCTCTCTCATTACATTGTTGGGTTTTGCATTCCCCTTCCAAAAGGTCTATATTTTGGATAGATAGGATAACTAATGGTTCTTTCATACTTTTTTTCTTTGTTGACTTGACTTTCATTGATTATAAAAATAAAGAGCCTGAAATAATTTTCAGATAATCATCTCAGCCTTTATGATCAACCCAATTCACTCCGGTATAAAATCTGTTTCAATATCTGCTGAATTTTGGCTACAAAATAATTAAAGCCTATTCTTCAATGATAGCTTTAGTTAATGATGAACAACAGGAAGCTCTCAGACTCGCAGAAGCAACAGCAGACCATTGTAATCACAAAGTTGAATATGATAAGGAGCAGTTAATAGATCTCAATAACTTATTAGATGTTGCAAGTATGCTCCAACCTGATATAGTATTAGCAGTGATAGGCATGGAGTTTTTCTTATCTATTATGATAAAAAAATTGAGATGACTTTTAATTTTTAATTTTTGACTTTTAATTTTAACTTTTAACTTCCATAATGTTAACTCCAGGACAAATTTTAAAAGAACGTTACCAACTACAAAAACAATTGGGGCGTGCTGTAGCAGGTCGTAAAACTTGGCTAGCATTTGACTCTCAATTAGAAGAACAAGTAATTATCAAAATGTTAGCCTATAGCCCGGAAATATTAGGGCAAGAATTAGATTTATTTGAGACAGAAGCCAAAATTTTAAAGGCTTTAAATCATCCTCATATCCCTCGTTATCGTGATTATTTTTCCTTAGAAAAAGAAGCAAATTTAGATTTGCCCTGGTTTGCATTAGTGCAAAATTATATTCCCGGTTTTTCCCTGCAAGAATTATTAGATAGAGATAAAATTTTCACAGAAGAGGATGTAGAGAAAATTGCCAAGGAGATGTTAGAAATTCTGATTTATCTCCACGAACTAAAGCCTTCAGTTTTGCATCGAGATATTAAGCCTAGTAATTTAATTATGGGTGCAGACCAAAAAATTTATTTAGTAGATTTTGGTGCAGTACAATCTCAAGGTAATGCTCAGGGAGTAACTTTTACTATTATTGGAACAAGTGGTTATGCTCCCCTAGAACAATTTTGGGGTAGAGCAGTGCCAGCTTCAGATTTATATGCTTTAGGAGCTACTTTAATTCATTTACTAACTGGAATTTCTCCGGTAGATTTACCACAAAAAAATTATCATATTCAATTTCCTGAAAATGTTAATATTAATCCCAGCTTGGCTAATTGGATTAACAAAATAACAGAAATAGATTTAGAAATACGCTTTAAAAATGCCCGTGAAGCTTTGAAATGTCTCAACTCAAAACCAAAATATAAAAATTTTTTAAGTCATCAAAAAAGGTCTCTAATTTTTAGCATTATTAACATCAATAAATCTCCAGATATAATAGAAATATATACTCACGCACCTAGTTTAAGAGAAATCAAAAAATCTGGACTGTTTGGTGCAGTATTTTGTATATTTTTTGGTTTACTGCTAACTAATATTGTTTATGGAATCTTATTCTTTATCATATTTTGTGCTGGGGTATTTATCTTATTGGGGGAAAGGAATTATATTTATTTTGACCATAATTATTTTCGGATAGAACGACGTTTATTAGATTTTGTTTACGGAAAATATCAGGGGAAAACTAAAGATATTGTAGAAGTTGTATCATCTAAATTTGAATCAGGTTATCAAGTGATAGTTCTATCTCAAAATAATAAATATCAACTAGATAAAGCAATGAATATTCAAGATAGTACATCCTTAGTTGAGCAAATTAACGAATGGTTGAATCAGATTAACTAACTATCAGTTTTTAGAGTTAGGGGTTGAAAATGCTCGTCAAAATTTAAGCATAGTATTAATGTGTGAGAATTGGTTTTATATCTTAAATTCTGATCACACACTAAGTTAAATACAATAAACCTCTCCCAAATGCTGATCAGAAAATATTGCTATGAGGGTTTCAGAACCATTACTAAGTTTTTTTAAATAATAGATTAGGAGTTTATAGTAAGTTTAAGATTATCAACTACTTAGTATAAAAATCTAAATCATTAATAATTATTATTTTCAATTATTTTTGATAAACAGACTCAAATTAGATTGGATAGTAATAAATACTACATTAATAAACTAAGTGTTTGGGATTATTATTCTTATGTAATATTTGCAGCTAATAAATTTTTGACATGATTAAACTCAGAAAAATATATGTATAAATAACTTTCAACAAATTCTCAAAAAAAAATGTTAAAATCACCATAATCAGATTTTATTAAAAATCAATTCTAATAATGATGAGAAAACTTTTGTACTTATTAAAACAATATCAAGGGACAGGAGTAGTAGGATTAATTGGTATTACTTTTTCGATTACCGCTATGCTCATAGTTGATAACTGGGAACTAGCAATAGATAAAGAGCAGTTTCAACAACAATCTACTGTTTTGGTAAATGAGTTCCAGAGGCAATTAGATGGTTACAACCAACTAACTAGATCCGTAGGTACCTTCCTAAATATGTCTCAAGAATTGACGAGAGAAGAATTTGAAGAATTGACCAGCCCCCTATTACCTTACTATGATGGTTTTTTAGCATTAGGCTGGAGTCAGAAAGTAAAGAATCAGGAACGATCGCTGTATGAGCAAAAATTACAAGCCCAAGGAATAATAAATTTTAAGATTAGCGAACGTAACCACAAAGGAAATCAAGTACTGGCAGGCGATCGCTCGACCTACTTCCCCACAACCTATATTGAACCCTTAGATAGATGGCAAAACTATATTGGTTGGGATGCTGCTGCAGACAGAAAACGTTTGCTGAGTATAGAAAAAGCAGAACGTACAGGAGTAACTGTAAGTACACCTTTAGTGCAGTTAGAAAATGGCGAACCAGGCTTTGTGCTTTACTATCCGGTCTTTGGTTCTAAGAACTTGAATTCTCAATCCCTTGAATCAGAAAAACTTGACAGCAATAGAGAATTGCAAGGAGTAGTATTTGGTTTTTATGAAGTTATGACTTGGGTTGAAAAAGCCATCAAAAATCTTAACCTTAACGGACTTAATTTCTATCTCTATAGTTTACCAGAAGATCAATTAGATTCTGCTTTAAACAAAACCGCTATTACTGCCACTGACTATTTCCTTGTAGCATACAAAGATGATTCCCAAAGCTTGACAGCATCTCCTCAAGTTGCGAATTTAGCACTCATTGATAGCCCTAAAGAGCAGCGATCACATCTGTGTCGTTATAGCGATGAGTGGCAATTTTGTATTCGTTCAATTCATGTAGGGCAACAGGAATTTTCCTTGCTAATATTACCTGCTTCTAATCGTTCTATAACTGTTTGGTCTTCTGAAATAGTTTTGGTATTAGGATTATTAGTGACAGCCTCTTTAGTAATGTATTTCTTAATTTCCCATCAGGCAACTTTAAAAATTGAAACCAAAAACCGGAAGTTAGAAAAACTAGTGCAAGAAATACAGCAGACTAAACTACAACTGGTACAAACAGAAAAAATGTCAAGTTTAGGTCTGTTGATAGCAGGTGTTGCCCATGAAATCAAGAATCCGATCAGTTTTATTTCGGGAAACATTAAATATGCAAGCCATTATTTTCAAGATTTGTTGAATTTAATTCAGCTCTATCAAGTCGAATATCCCAGTCCTACTCCAAAAATTGAAGCAGCTATTGAAGATATTGGTTTAGATTTTATTGTTCAAGATTTACCTAAGTTATTAAATTCTATGAACGTTGGGAGTACACGTCTGCACGAAATAGTTTTATCCCTGCGTAATTTTTCCCGCTCAGATGAGTCAAAAGTAAAGGAAGTGGATATTCACACGGGTATTGAAAGTACGTTAATGATTTTGGCACATCGCCTCAAGACCCAGCTAGCTCACCCAGAAATTATGGTGACTAAAAACTATGGTAATTTGCCTTTGATTGAATGTTATGCAGGTAAATTAAATCAAGTATTTATGAATATTTTGGCTAATGCTATTGATGCTCTAGAAGATTCAATTCTGGTAGGGGAGTTAAAGGAGCGATCGCCGATAATTTCAATTAAAACAGCTCAACTTAACACCGAGTGGATTACAATCCAAATTGCTGATAACGGTCCGGGTATTGCACCAGATATTAAAACTCAGTTGTTTAATCCCTTTTTTACAACTAAACCAGTTGGCAAAGGAACGGGACTTGGACTGTCAATTAGTTATGACATTATTTGTGATCAGCATCAGGGACATTTACTGTGTTCCTCTGAAGAGGGAAAGGGTACAGAGTTTATCATTAAGTTGCCGATCGCATTATCAACTTAATTCAAGCTAGACGTGATACTAGATTCAGTTGTATTGATTAATATCAAAGGATTACGTACGCAATCTTTTGATAAGATAAACCATTGTTTTAACCATAGAAATCTCCCAGCACTCACATGAAACTACTATAAAAAGGTTAAGTCTTAATTTCCGGAGAAGTCTATTATACAAATACTCAAAAGCTTTGCTATACTTTAACTTTATATTTATAAATGCTATTTCTCAAGGTAATTTTATGGTTTAGTAACCTTTGTCATATTTCTAGTAATTTTTACTACATTATAAGTATAGCATAGCATAACTTTTGAGACAAAGTATTAGACATCAAGGAAAAACCAGAGTTTGTGGGTTCGCCGGCATATGAAGTCTCATTAATGAGCCATAATAAACTAGTTACCTTTAGCCATGTTTAGATGATTCTTGACTCGTATGCCATCTTTTTAAATTTTAGACTAAATTTTACTAAATGATTGATTACATTCGCAACGGAAAAGAAATTTACCGCAAATCTTTTGCAATGATTCGCTCTGAAGTAAACCTAGAGTTCTTGCCTATTGATTTAGCTGATATGGCAGTCAGGCTAATTCACGCTTGTGGGATGACAGATATTCTTGAAGACCTAGTAACTTCACTGGATGCAGTAAAAATAGGTTGCGCTGCATTACAAAAAGGCGCACCCATCCTCTGTGATACTCAAATGGTAGCAAATGGAATTATTCGTCATCGCTTGCCTGCCAATAACAAAGTTATTTGCACCCTCAATTATCCAGAAGTGCCAGAAAGGGCACAACAAATTAACAATACTCGCTCGGCGACTGCTATAGAATTATGGAAACCTCTGATTCATGGTTCCGTTGTAGCTATTGGCAATGCACCAACCGCATTGTTTCACTTACTAGAATTATTAGATGAGGGAATGGCAAAACCTGCCCTAATTTTAGGTTTTCCTGTAGGTTTTGTGGGTGCAGCAGAGTCAAAAGTAGAGCTGGCAACCAATAGTCGGGGTGTTCCATTTATCACGCTGCATGGACGACGGGGAGGCAGTGCCATAGCTGCTGCCGCCGTTAATGCCCTAGCAAAGGAAAGCGAGGTATAACATTTATACCAAGGACTCGGAATGTTTGTTACATCCAGTAGGGATGTTCCATGGAACGAACCTAGGTCATATCATGTCTGCCTAGATACTTAAGGCTTGCTGAAAAAGTATGCATGGGTTCGGGTAGGAGTCATATTTTCCGGTTAAATAGTTACACTTTGGAGGAGGTAAGTAGAAGAAGGATGCTACCGGATATTTTGTCAGAGCCAAGTTGGAGTCAATTTTGAAAGCAAGGGGAAAACGATAACGATAACTGCTCTTTTATAACTTAGAGCTGCTCTTATCAAGATCCACCTTCTCCCTGTTCCCTAAAACGATAACTGCTCTTTTATAACTTAGAGCTGCTCTTATCAAGATCCACCTTCTCCCTGTTCCCTAAATTGACTTTTTGGTATTGCACCCTCCATTTTACTTAACCATTCTATTAAACTTTCTAGCTGTTTATCTGCACTTAAAACACCTAAACCACGCACTATAACTTTACCTTTACTAAAAACAAAACGAGATTGTAAATGACCTGGTAATTTCTCTTTTAATAAATTCCATCCAGGTTCCTCCATTGGTGTTTCTAAAATAACGTGTTGTTTACCTTCTACTTTAATCCGAGAAAAGCCTATTTTTTTAGCAACTTGCTTTAATTCCATCATCCTTAATAACTGTAAACCAGCTTTTGGAATTGCACCGTAGCGATCGCTCCAATCAACTTCTATTTGACTCAATTCTTCTCTAGTATTAGCAGCAGCAACCGAGCGATAGGCACTAATTTTTTGATCTAAATCTAAAATATAATCTGCAGGAATAAATGCAGTCAAACTTAGGTCAATTTTCGTATCATCAACTTGAGGAATTTCCTGACCTTTGATTTCCCGAATTGCCTCTTCTAACATTTCCGTATACAGATCAAATCCAATAGCGTTCACCTGACCAGACTGCTCTGCTCCCAAAATATCCCCTGCTCCCCGAATCTCTAAATCTCGTATTGCCAAATGATATCCTGAACCCAACTGAGTAAATTCCTGAATTGCTCGCAACCGTTTTTGTGCATCATCCGTTAGTGCAATTCCACCGGAGCTCGTGGTAGGATAAAACAACCATGCATGAGCTTGCACCCCTGCCCTACCTACTCTTCCCCGTAGCTGATACAACTGAGACAAGCCAAATTTTTGAGCATCTTCTATTAAAATAGTATTAACTCGGGGAATATCTAAACCAGATTCAATAATTGTAGTACAAACTAAAATATCAGCTTCCCCCGCACTAAAAGTCAGCATAATTGACTCTAACTCTGCTGCATCCATTTTACCGTGACCAATATTAATCCTAGCTCCTGGAATCATTTCTCGCAATTTTCCCGCCAATTCTTCAATACCTTCAATACGTGGCACCACATAAAAGACTTGTCCTCCCCGGTTTAATTCTTGGCGAATTGCTGTACGGGCAGTTTCAAGATCATAAGGTGCAAGGTGAGTTTTAATAGGGCGACGCAAAGGTGGTGGAGTTGTAATCACACTCATTTCCCGAATTCCTGAAAGTGCCATATATAATGTTCTGGGAATTGGCGTTGCCGTCAGTGTCAGCACATCCACTTCGGCTTTGAGCGCCTTAATTTTTTCCTTCTGGTTAACACCAAACCGTTGTTCCTCATCCACTACCAACAAACCTAATTCCCGAAACTGGATCGTCTTACTTAAAATTGAGTGAGTACCGACAATAATATCTAATTCCCCCGTTGCTAACCGATGCTGAATTTCTTTCTTTTCGTTAGGAGTACGGAAGCGGTTGAGCAAACCTATTTCTATAGGGTAGGGAGCAAAACGTTCTTTAAGAGTGTGATAATGTTGTTGGGTTAAAACTGTTGTCGGAGCAAGAAATGCTACTTGTTTTTCGGCGATAACTGCTTTAAAAATTGCTCGGATGGCGACTTCTGTTTTGCCGAAACCAACGTCACCGCAAACGAGACGATCCATTGCTCGTTCACTTTCCATATCCCTTTTCACATCTTGGGTTGCTTTTAACTGATCGGGGGTAGGTTGATAGGGAAATGAATCTTCCATTTCTTCCTGCCACGGGGTGTCGGGAGGGAAACTGTAACCTGTTTGTTGAGCCCGTTGAGCATAAAGCTTCAGCAGGTCAACAGCTAATTTTTTGATTGACTTACGAACTTTATTTTTGGTACTTTCCCAGGTTTTGCCAGTCAGTTTATTGAGTTGGGGTTTTTTATGATCAGTGCTTCTCAACCGCGACAGGGAACTGAGTTGGTCGGCAGCAACTCTAAGCAAACCATCAGCATATTGAATTGTTAGATAGTCGCGAGTTTCATTATTTAGAGTCAGACTTTCTAATTTCACAAATTTGCCAATACCATGTTGGCGGTGAACTACATGATCTCCCGGTTGCAGTTTGTTGGGGTTTACCTGTTTGGAGGTCGCTTGACGGCGTTTACGAATATAGGTAGGAGTAGCGAGGGTATGTTGTCCGTAAAATTCTCTGTCAGTGATAACTGATAACCGAAATGTGGGCAAAATAAATCCTTCTAATTCTGCTAGACCACTATATTTGAGAGCAACAGGGGTATATTGGGTTTGCAGTTTGTCAATGGCAGGGTAGTCGTGGGAGTTGGGAATAAACTGAGCAGGACAGTCGTGTTCCTGAAGTAAAGAGACAGAGCGTGATGGTTGAGCCGAAATTAGGAAAACGGAATGTTTACGTTCTCTTTGTTGGCGCAGGTTTTCTGCTAGTTTGGCGTATTGGTGTGGTATGACTGGTAAAGGGCGACTAGCTAGGTTAATGGTATAGGGAACTGAGGTGGTAATATCACTCTTGGTTTCTTTGGTGAGTTCCGATAAATATAGTCTTGGAAAAAGTTCGGCTTCTGCCAGGGAGTCTGCAAATGTACGATGAATTTTTGGTAATGCTTGAGATCTTTTGAGTTGTTGCCAGTTTTCTTCTACCAGTTCAAACCACCGATCGCCATGGGCAGCACATTGATCTGGTTCGTCTATGGCAATCAGAGTATTTTCTGGTAGATAGTCTAATAGGGAAACAAATGTTGAGTCAGTTATTGACTCTAGATTTCCTAACGCCCACTGACTAAAATCTCTAGGGGTTAATACTATTTGGGCAATTTTGTCAAGAGAACGTTGGGTAGAAGGGTCAAATTCCCGAATTTGTCTGAGTTCGTCCCCAAACCATTCTAGGCGTACCGGTAATTCTGAGGCCACGGGAAATACATCTATAATATCTCCTCGCCGACTCCACTGACCCTCAGTTTCGACTAATGGTACTAGTTCGTATCCCATCTGGACAAGTTTTTCCTCTAAAGATGGACGCTCTAAACTATCAGACTCAGAATGATTTATCTCTATATCTGTGTTTGATATCTTAGTTGAGCCTAAGGTTTTTGAGCTACTAGCAATGCTGGCCATAAGGGTCAGGCAGTAGGGTTGAAATTTTTTAACTGTAGGTAGGTGAGGTTGGAGCGATCGCTCTGTTGCTACTACGGCCATTTTTGCTTTATTGCTACTGTTGCCGTTGCTGGTTACATTTTCTGGGACATTCTCACTTATTAAGTCTGCTAAAACCTGCATTTGTCCCCAAATCATTTCTTCTGAGTTGGAAGGTTCATAAGGGAATGCTTCTGAAGTAGGGTAAAAGTGAACTTTAGGCCATCCTATTGCTTCTAACTGTACCGCCCATCGGCCCGCCTCTTCTAAAGTTGCAGTAACTATCAGCAAATTTTGCTCTTGTTGTTGTGCGAGGGTGGATGTGAGTAAACCTTTAGGTAAACGGGAAGCGCCGTTGAGTCCTAAGCATTGGTATTGTTGGAGTTTGTTTAGGAGTTCGGTTGTGAGAGGCGATCGCCCCAGTAGCCTAATAATAGATGATAGTGTCATTTCAGTTATCAGTTATCAGTTTGGAATGCCAGGCAAACAGAGGAACTTCGCTCCAGTTTCAGCAGGAAGCTTGAGACCTTATTGTTTTGGTCATCAGATTTTTAGTAATTTTGATTAGTATGTTATATTATCCCAGATTTATAACTTAGTTGTCATTTTATGGGTAATTATTTCCAATTCATTAAACCGAAAAAAATCAAATTTTTTTTATTATTAACATTTACATGGATAATTATACCTCTACTATTGGTAGAAATTTTGATGATTTTTTTTGAACCATACCTATTTAAAGGGCTGTATCAATATGACCCAGATCTAGGCTTTCGAGTGCGGCCTTATATGAATGGCAATAATCAATTTGGCTTCAACGACCGAGATTATCCTTTAGAAAAAAACCAAAATAAATTTCGTCTGCTAGTTGTTAGTGACTCCTTTAATTGGGCAGGTGGAAAAGAAGGAAATTATACGGCTTTATTGGAGAAAAAATTTGATAGTTATTTTGGTAAAAGTCAGGTAGAGGTAATTAATGTTGGCTATCCAGGAACTCATACTGGTGAGCAACTAGCTATGTTGAAAAAGTTTGGATTACAATATAATCCAAACTTAGTAGTATTAGGCTTTTTTGTCGGTAATGATTTTCAGGATGCTAACCCAAAAAGGAAACGCATTATTGTCAATGATATATATATAGATATAGATAAGAAAGACGAGTTAATTATTTTTGGTTATCCAATTATTGGTAAGTCTAGATTACTAATGTTTTTACAGCAAAAATATCAAGTTTACCAAAAATTACAAAAGGGTAAACAGGATTCTGTAAAGTTACTAAGTAGTTCTCTAGCTCCTAGTTTAAATTTAGGATCAAATCTAATAATTGACAGGGAAAAATCTCCGGGAATTTTATCTAATAAAGCTTTTCTAAGAGTAGAAAAAAGCCGGCTTAAGTTTTGTAATATTAAAGATTTAATTGATGGTAAATGGGATGAGAATATCAACTATATTTTTCACAGTATTTTAGAGATGCAAAAATTACTAAAATCTCGGAATATTGAATTTATAGTCGCTATTTATCCTGACGAATATCAAGTTAATGAGAAGTTATTAAATGAAATATTTGCAGAGTATGATAATTTACAACGAGAGTTTTATAATTTGACTTGTCAGCAAGAAATTTTGAGCAAATTTTTAGAAGTTAATGGCATCCCTTATATAGATATGTTGGATAGATTTAAAATCGAACAAAATACCCGTCATTTATACTTGCTTAGGGAACCCCATTGGAATAGTGCTGGAAATTTATTAGCTGCAAATATTTTATTCAATCATTTAGTTAAAGATATAAATAAATTTTTTTTTGAAAAACCTCTCTCCCTATAGATCCAGAGGTCGAATTAAACCAGGCTAATTTTTTCCATTCAATTTTTTGGTTTTGACGATTCATTTGGCTTAACTCTAAAAGTTCTTTCCGTGATAAATTAAGCAACTGAATTAATACTTTAGCAGACTCATTAGCAAACAAGTAAAATCTAAGTTTATATAAAATTTAATAACTTTTAGTCTACTTCGCCCCCATCCATTTTTTAATAAGCTTTTCAGTACAATCTTTTCTTATTATTCTCCTCCTTATTCTCCGAAATATTCACCTTATTTCAGATGATCTGGCGATCAATTAAAATTAATTTTATCCTCTAATAAAATGTTAATTACTACTTGATTTATAAACGATTTCTCCAAATTGAAACCTGTCCTAGCGCCCGATTTCTTAAATAGTTTTCTGGTGATAAATCAACCAATTCTAATATAGCTGATTCTTGGGTTTTTCCTTTGTCTAAAATTCTCAGCCAAAGAGTTTCTGGAAGTATTGGTAATTGATTAATTACAATTAGATTTGTTTTCCATCCTACTGGAGAAATATAAACTCCTGTAATCTGATTGACTGGGTTAAGCTGAAAACCAAAACTATTAATTAATTTCTCAGAAGTAGCAGTAGCTATAATCAATAAAGAAGGTAAATCAATTTCATTAATCAATTCTTGGTTCTCTGTGGCTTCTCGCTGCAATTCACTCTGAATATAAAATAACTTCAGCAAACAATTACGAACTTCATTCAAGGTAAGTTTATGCCGAAATGTTTCAATTAAACAATCACTCAATAATATTTTACTTAAAATTCCTAAATTAAGACTAGAAATAGGAGGTTTTGAGGCAGGAGAAAAATAAATATCTGCTTGTCTCCCCTCCCCAGCTAACTCTCGACTAATTTCGACTTGACCAAAAGGTGAAAGCAATTCTTTGAGGTATTGTTTTGCAAATTTATCCTGGAGTTGTATTGTCATTATATTTTCAGTTTCTGTTTAGTAATTCTACAGTTTTACGGAAGTTAAGTAGTCGTGCATTCATCCATTTATGCATCAATATTCAATCGGATAAAAACTTTGACTCACTCAGTAATTTAAGGAAATTATTTAACATTTCAGCTATATTTAATTAGTATAGCTTAAGTGAATAACATGGACATTATAATTATTAATAAATAGTCAAGTTTTTTTGAGTAAAAACTCTCTCCTTATATGTTGAGAGCTCAAATAAACTAAGACTAAATTTTACCTTTTAGTTTTTCTGTTTTGACTATTCATTTTTGATTACTCTAAGAGTTTATTCTGTGACGCTACATTAGTTTCAGGAAATTATTCTACATTTCAGCTATATTGAATCAGTATAGCCTAAGTTAATAAAATTGTTATGAAAATTATCAATAAATAGTCAAAATTTTTTGAGTAAAAACTATCTCCCTACAAAGCGGGCATTTTCATTCTCGGCGAGCGAAAAAAAAATCAAGGGCTCTTTTGTTATTTCTATTAAAAAATAGTGCTTAGTTTTTCTGTCAAGATATTATGGTTAAAAGTATACTTTAAAATTTAAAAAAAATTAATCATTTTTACCTAGAGATAAAAATATCAAAATCAAGTATTATTAACCATAATTTTCTTAAGTATTTTCACAGTAAATAGTAGTTATAAACAGATTAATTGTTTAGTAAAATTCATCCTTGGTAAACTGATAAATATCTTAAATATATCCTCAAAAAAAGGCACCTTAATATAGTACTCTTAGGAACGATAATCTATTGTTTTCAAAGTAGGTGCATAAGTTTTGGAACTCAAAAATAGAGAAAGTTATTCTCAAACAACTATCAAAATCAATATCAATTAAATTAATATTTAGCAATATTAGGGATAAAACACAATTATTGTTATCAAAATTGAATACTAACTTTATAGAAAAATAACGTTATGAACCCTATGGTTTGAGTTTACCTACTCTAGTTTGACGTGAAGTATATAATAAAAGGTTTAGTCTCACATATAAGTATAACTAATTTTATATACCTGGTTAACTATATCCTAATACGGTTCAGATAAGACCAAAACTATTATGATATGAAACCATAATTAGAAGGTCACTACTATTACAGAATTGCAAAAAAAACCTTGGCTGAAATTTATTAAATTATATCCAATTCTAATATATGAGTAAAGCTCATCAGCTAACCTTAGGAGTTAGTTAAATATGTTCAAAAAGATGTTTGCGTAGCATGACCAAGGAAAATCTGAATAGTTACTATTACTTATTTAATTACCTAATAAAACACTAATATTTTCACCATTTTTGTTGACTATATAAATACCAGGAATTTGATAAAATTTAGTTGTATTTGTATCTAATGCCCAAGCCTTTATATAAATATTTCCTTGGGGAAACCTATGAGTAGATAATACTTTTTGCCATCCTGATTTAAAATATTTTTGACTCTTAAATTCTTTGACAAGGTTAGGTCTTGACATTGTCATATCTGCCACAGCAGAAACAATAGGTTCACCTTGCCAATTATCATAACTAAGCACTATTGCATCTACAGGTAAATTTGTATCAGTAAATATTGCCCAACCAGTTGCTAATAAATTATTAGCCCCAATAAATTCTAGCTTTTCAAAAGTACCTTCTACTTGTCTACTATTATTCGTGTCTATTAACTCTGGAATTTGATTAGTCTTGATTAAGCCAGGATCTAAAAAGCCTAATTCTGTTAAGTAATGCGCCCGTTGTTTTATATATTCAAAATAGTAAGAATCAATTAGATTTTGACAGTTGTCATGAGTAAAATCAATTAGTAGTAAACAGCCTTTATATTTCAAAAAATCTTGTTTCCATAACTTCATCTTTTCTACACTATAGGTGAAATTATGTACTTGTATAACAGTTATTATACCAATAAACCAGCAAATAACTTTCGAGAATAAACTTCTATTAATTAAAAAAGAATATTTTTTAATAGCATCTTCTCCCACAATTATCATTAAATGAATTATAGAGATAATAATGTATGTTGAAAATGTTGTATATCTTGATGAAAGAGCTTGATCTATACCAAGTGTTACTCGACCAAATGATGTAACTAAAGCACTAATAACTGTATATGAACCAAGCATAATCCAGCTAATAGTTTTATCTCGTAATTCATAGTCTTTAATATGCCATATTACATAAGAAAATAAACCAATAAATAGAATAATAATTACTGCGCCAAGAATAATTGAATTATTTAGAGGTTGTATACTACTACCAATTCCTAGAGAACTACCTAAAAATGCTAGAAAATATTGGAAAGTTTGATCTGGATATTGAAGTGATTCTAATGGACTAGGGTGAGATAATGGTTTTTGATAATCATGAAAGTAAAAGGTTATATTAGCTATAAATCCAATTATCCAAAACAGATATAAAATTATATTTTTCCTGATCTCTGACCAAGATTTTAGTTTGACTAAAGCTAGTATTGGTAAAACTATTACCCAAGCTAATAAACCATTAGCATAAGAAAAAGTGCTGATGGTTGATAAGGCCATACAAATTAAAATTTTGGCTATATTATTTAGTGGAGAATAAGCAATTAATATACAGGTAGTAATGCAGACTATAGGAGTAAAAACGACTATTTGAATACCCCACAACCAATTTTCATATTGAACAGCAGAAAAGATGAATATATTAGATATTAATGCTATGGTTATACTTTTAATATGCGAACCAGATATTGTTAGTCTATTTAACAGATAAATATTTACAGAAACTATACAGGCTAGTAAAAATGTAACTAACATTTCATATCTAATATTCCATTTAGTGATCAATGCTAAGGTCAGAAAAATTAGCCGGGGAAAAAATTTTCTACTTTCATTATGTTGTGCTATTAAATCATTAAAAGATAGGGTTCCTTGATTGAATTTTTCAAAAATAGCAGAGATTTGCCATTGGTCTTGAATTGGTACATTAATACTATATTTAAGGATAAGAATTCCTAAAACTATAGCTGGAATTATTGCTAGACATAAACTGATGCCTAAAATTAATCTATAACTTAATTTATAATTATTTTTTTGCATATTTTTGTGGAGATTATATTTCAATACGCTTCAGTTAATATTTTTTTGGCAATTCTGTAACCTGAAAAGCTCATGATAAATTAGATACACAAACAATTCTGTCTACCTATTTAAAAAGCTAATAGCTAACAGCTAACAGTTATATGTTATATTAATCTCTTACTGATTAGTAATCTAGATTCACTTTGCTTAAATCAAGCAAAAATATTCATCTCGCAAAACTAAAACTTAATGATGAAAAAGATTTTTTCTCTCCTCCGTCAAACAGTAATTATCTCTTTAATAACATTTGGATTCACAGAAGTTGTATTCAGAATTTACCACAAAATTAATCCTTCATTTATGTTTTATGACCCCTCATCTTATAATCGCTGGCGAGGAAAACCCTTGTCTACAGATTATGATTTTCAGTTAAATTCTAGGGGATTTAAAGATGTAGAATTTACCAAAGAAAAAGCAGAAGGTACATATAGAATTATTGGTATAGGTGATTCTTTTGCCTATGGAGGTATTCCCTACAAACATAATTTTTTAACTCTATTGGAGTCTAAACTAAATCAGGATAGTCAGCAATCTATAGAATTAATTAATATGGGAATAATTGCTATTGGACCGAAAGATTATTTATCCCTATTTGTCAATGAAGGATTAGAGTTAAATCCTGATATGCTTTTGTTATCTTTTTATATTGGTAATGACTTTTCTGATAACTATAAATCAAAACAAGATAGGAAATTACTTACAGTTCAAAGTTCTTATGTTTTATCTTTCTTTGATTTTATGATTAAGGTGAATAGTAAGTTTGAAGGGAACCTCTATCATCATGGTATTGAATATCGAGAAGACTTACCTACTGTACCAGATGACTTTCATTTACAAGAGGCTAAAAATAGAAGTTATATTTTTATCAAAAATCTTGAAAAAACAGATTTTCTAGAACATTTTAATGATGCTTTTAGCGACTTATTAAAAATCAAGGAAATCTGCGATCGCCAAAATATTAATTTAGTCGTAGTCTTAATGCCTGATGAAGTACAAGTCATTAAACCACTCAGAGAAAAAGTAATTACTAATTACAATTTTTCTCCAGAACAATTTGATTTCCGACAACCTAATAAATTACTATCTCAAGAACTGAATAAATACAATATATCTCATCTCGATCTTGTCGAAGAATTTGTTAATACTGGTTCCGAAACTGTTCTCTACAAACCCAATGATATTCATTGGAATATTGCTGGTAATAAATTAGCTGCAGAAGTAATATATAAGTATCTCTCTGGGAAAAAATTTCCCTAGTTTTCAGTAGATTATTTTATTCATTTTTACTATCTCCTAATTGATTTTCATTGGCAGTAAGTGTAGTAAAAATTGAATTGGCTATAAAATCTGACAAAATATTTTCTCCAGCTTCAGTATAATGGCAACAACTATCTATATAAACGATTTCTTTGGCATTATCTAAAATTTTCACACCATTGAAAAAATTCACACCATTTTGTTTTAAATTGTCTGTTTTACTTAAAAGTACAGGATATCCTAATTCTGTTGCTTCTCTAAAAGGACTATCAGAGTCAAAAGCAATTTTCTTTTCTGTTTCAGAAAAAACTCGGTTAGTAAAATAATATTGATTAGGTTGTAAAACATGAAAATATAAAATATTATTACTTGCAGCTATTTGCTCCATCATTATTGATGTTTTTTGCCAGTGTTCTGCCATTGTATCATATAACTCTGATTCTTTTAATTCAGGAGACTGTGCATAAAAATAAACTATACTAGCTTCTGTTTCTCCAGCAGCTTGTGACGCTGCTTTTTTTCTTTCTTTATCAAATATTTTGACATTTTTACGATACTTTTTTGCTAAATTTTGCACATAAATTGATGTTAGGGCATAACAATAAGCTACTTGACATTTATCTAAAGTTTCTAAGGTACCCTTTAACTTATTCTTACTATCGTTAATTTTTAACATAGCTTGAATAGATTTTGTGGAGAGACTATTATTTGCTATATTCGTTAATGGTACAACATGGTTAGTACTTGGCATCATAATATTAACAGCATTTTCGTTGTTTGACTTAGCTATAGTTACCTCGTTAAAACCATCTATATTTATGATCATATCAAATTTCTGACCTATGGAAAGAAAGTAGTTTAATAGTATTAATTGTTGTGGTTGTTTATAGCCTCCTATTGCTAAAGATAAGATAATAAATTCCTTGTCCCGAAATTCTGGAAGTTGCTTTAATTTCTTTTCTAAGATTTGATTCTTAATTTCATATATTGAATAGTTTGAGGCAACTGAACCACCAAAAATTCCGATTATATATTGATTATTATTCTTCTTTTTATAAGGGTAATCATAAGGAGAAATAAAACCAGCATCATTATATTTAAAATCTTCTCTAAAATCTGGTCCAGGTTTTTGTACATACCCAAAGTAAGGATGAATTCTTTCTATTACAGAACTTTCTAACCTAATTCCTGCTAAGTTTATTCCCATGGGATTTGTATTGACATTAGCATTTTTATTTTCATTTTCATTTTCTAGTTTTTCTTCTTGATTGTTTTCTGTTACTTTTTCTCTAGTATAGAAAAATTGCTTATATTTGAAAAAATACCAACCTAAAGAACCTAACTCTAAAAATACAAATAAGAAAATTATATTCATCAAAACAATTTTCCATAGTTCTGAGGTATTTTTCAAAAAACTCAATTTTTTCATGGCAATTTTATAGCAAATAATTTATATATTTTTTCAGTTTTACTCCAGCATAAATACTGGATATTTTGGATTTATATTATTTTGATAATAAGAGTCATACGACGAGGTATTTTTATGATTATATACAACATATTCCTAATTAATAAATTATATATTTAGCCAGTAGTAAATAGGGAAAATGGTTTAGAGGATCTGGAACAGAGAAAAAATATTTACTCCGTCAGTTGTACCACATTAATTATCAAATATACTGTAATAGCCTTTAACCTAATTATTTAAAAGATATCTGATAATTTAATTAAATAATACTTATTTTATAAAAAATCACTAAATTCATGGTATCTAAAACAGTGAACTAGGAAACAAAAAACACATAAAAAAGGTTAATTTTTGAAAAATTGTGAGATAAAAATTTGGCTCTGTAATATTTTTAATTTCACATTTTTTAAAAGCAAAAATGCAAAGCAATTGCTTTTTTGATGTCAGGAAAATACGCGGCTATTGCTAATTTTTTCTCAAACACAGAATATGTCATGAAAAAGATTGATTAAATATAAAACTTTACTGTATCAAAGTTTAACGTTATTTTTAACTTATGTTTTGTCTACCCATATAACAATTTTATTTCCTGCTTTAGGGACAATTAATTAATAGCTAATATCTAATATGTGAGAACTAAATGTACAACATTATCAATCATTTAGAATCGCTATACTTTTCCAATTTATACTGATCACATAAATAATTTGACATGACTTCTCCTACAAATTTATGACCTTCTATATTCCAATGACCTCCACAGGGTTCCCCATTATCAAACCCATATAAACACTTGCCTGTTTTTTTTGCTTTATCTCCTAATTGTCCCGCTAAAATATATACTGGAATATTCTCTTGTTTACCAAACGCTTCTATCCTTCTATCTGGATAATATAAATCTGATAAATTATGAGCATTTTTAAATTTTTCACGATACTCTAAATCAGGATGTACTTGATGAGAATCACTAATTGCTATAATCATAAAATCTGCTCTATTTTTATAGACTTCATCTCTCATTAATGTAATCAAACCTTCCGTTACTTGCCAACCTTTATCCCAGTCGGAATTTGATTCAGGTTCTCGATAAAAAGAGATAATAGTTTGACCATTATAATTTAAAAATTGACTTTGTTTATAATCCATATCAACTTTTCTGATTAGCTGTAAAATTCGGGAATTTCTCACCAACCAAATTGGCAATATATCAACCATTGAAAAAACATAACGCCCTCTTTCCCAAGGTTTCATTGTACGGAATGACATATCTGATTCTAACTGACCATTTTTATAAACAAAATAAGGTCTTAAGTGGTCGTGATCTAGAGGTCGATAATTATTCCGAATATCATTACCAGCATAAAAAGCTAATATAACTAAATCTGGTGAATAATCCCAAACATGATGTCTCAATGTCATTAATTCTTGAGCTGTTCCATAACCCTGTACTCCAAAATTCATTACTTCAACTTTCTGGTCTTTTAAGTCAGGACATTGTTGTAAATTTTGCTCTATTATTGCACCATAAGTATCTTCTAATTTTACATGAACTGCTTCTGTAAAAGAATCTCCTAATAAGGCAATTCTTAAGCCATTTTCTGGTTTATTTTTACTACGTTCATAATCACGAAATCCCCCACTATTCATTTTCAACTCTGAAGGTATACCTTCTCCTGTCCAAAATGCTGTAGCGTTAGAATTTCCTGCCCAACCACGATTTGGATCTTTACTAGTATATAGAGACTTACTTTCTGATTTTTCATCTGTTCTTGGTGGTGGGAGATGTTCAATTCCTGCTATTCTTAATCCTATTTCTCCCACAATCACAACAAATGTAAATGTAGCTATTATTATCCCTAGATTTACTACAAAATTTTGTAGCTTGTTTATTTTTTCTGCTAAGTTTTCCATCTATATTTTCGATTCAACCTGAGAAAGTACTGAGATTATTTTTATATTAATTTTTCACGAAATTGGGGAGAGAATTAAAAAGGTAATTGGTTGGAATTATACCTGCCAGTTTACTAATATAAATGCCTCGCCAGCTCCTGAATATTTTCCATAGGCAATTTATTTATTTAGGATTAAGTTTTTTCGGGTTTTCATTAGCTCTATTCAAGTAATTTTATATCTATATTTTCGATTAAACTATAGATAAAATTACCAAGATAATTAACTACAATTGTTTCTCCCAATTGAGTGAGATAAATTCCCAGTCAATTTCCTAATATTTTGCCTCATTAACTTTATAATTTTGGTTAACACATTCTCACTTTTCTCAAAGACAATCACAGAAATAATTTAACTTATGATTACAGTTATAATTATCCTTAAATATATCAATACTAATTCCTATTATTAAGGTAATGAATTAACAGCGAATAACTAATAAGTGAATGCTTAGGATGTTATTACTCTAATTTACTTCTTTCTTTTCCATAATAGTTTTGATAGAATTAGCAACATACCTTTCTAATATTGTCTGGCCAACCATATTATAATGGCAGCAAGCATCTCGATAAACTATTTCTTTTTCCTCATCAAAAATATTCACAGTATTAAATATATTAACTTTTGCCTCTTGTAAGCTATTAATTTTAGAAAGTAATACTGGATAACCTTTTCTAACTCCTACAGCATAAGAATGATCTTCGATAATAAAAATTTTTTCTTCTGGACTGTAGACTTTTTCTGTAGGATAATATTGATTGGGCTGAATAAAGTGAAGGTACAATATATTTCTATCAGCTAGAATTTGACTCATTGTTAGTGATGACTCATACCAATTTTCAGCAACTTTCTCAAAAGCAACTTTTTCCTCTAATACTGCTGGCATTTTCTTCAAATATACTAGACTATTACTCCCATCAATTTTGCTAGAATTCTTGGCAATTTTTTTATCATATTTGATAATTTCTGTTTTATACCTGTCGAATAATCCTTTAACCTGCAAGCTTCTCCAACCATAACACAATGCTAATTTACAACTTTCCAATTTATTAATACCAGTTGATAAATTATTTTTCAGTTCGCTAATTTGAACTATCGCTGCCATTACGGATAAATCATCGCTAGCTAACTGCGTTAAAGGTAAAATATGTTGTATGCTTGGCAAAGATAAATCTATTCTTTTCTGATTATTTTGGTGAGATAGTGCTACTTCATTGAAACCATCTATATTAATAACTAAATCAAATTCTTGCCCAATAGAAATAAAATAGTTAAGCATTAACAACTGTTGCGGTTGTTTATAACCCCCACTAGCAAAACATAAAATGATAATTTCTTTTTCTTTTAATTGGGGAATTTGTTTTAAATTTTGAATAAATCCTTGATCACCTATGGATCCATTGGAAATTGAATTTACAGCAAAATCATTAGCAACTGAACCCCCAAATACACCGATAATAAACTGATTTTTATTGCTTTTAACAAAAGGATAATCATACATAGATACAAGGCCATAATTATTAACCCTTATTCCTAATTCTTCGTTGGCAAAACTTCCTTGTTTTAGTACATAGCCAAAAAAAGGATGTAACCGTTCTAATATTGATTCATTATTTATATTTTCACCTAGTCTAGTTCCAGTTTTTTTCAACTCTTCTCTAACTTGAGAAATCGTATTTTTTCTCGTATAAAATAGTTGTTTTTCCTGATAATAATAAAATCCTAATGAAACAGCCTCTAAACCAATAAATGCTAAAATTAAGTTAATGCTAGCTAAACTCAATCCTGTTTTTATTACCTGAATTAATTTCAAATTTTTCATCGCATTGCCGAATTTTTATTTTCCTATTTTTTAATCGCCAATAAACAATAGTTAAAACTCCAGTAAACTTATTTACAACAGTTTTCAGGTTGGGAAAATTAAAGAATATAATAACTTTGTAGGAAAGTTATATACCACTTCCCTGGGTTGTGGTTTACTAACATTTAAAAATCTTCTATACGAAGAGAAAAAATAACTATTTCAAGACCCAACTTTCCTAGGCCTCAAGCACCTATAACAAACCCCATAAATAAATAAAGATTTTCCCTTATACCTCCTTTATTATTTTTTGAGTAGAGCAGTATATCTTTGGCATAAATAATTTCCCATTATTTCTCCTACAAATTTATGACCTGCTACATTCCAATGACCTCCACAGGGAATTGCATTATCAAACCCATGTAAACATTTACCTGTTTTTTTAGCTTCATCCCAAATGGGTCCCGCTAAAGTATAAACTGGTATATTTTCCTTTTTCCCAAAATTTTTTAGTCTGATATCTGGATAAAATAAATTTGATACATTCAAAGATTTTCTAAATCCATCACGCCTTTCAATATCTGGTAAAACTTGATGAGAATCACTCGCTGTTATCAACATAAAATCTGCTCCTTTTTCAGAGACTTCATCTCTCATTAATTTAATCAAACTTTCAGTCACTTTCCAGGTTTTTTCCCAATCAGAATTTGGTTGTGGCTTTTTATAAAAAGCTAGATTAATTTCACTATAGTCTTTTTGATACTGACGGTATTTACCATCAAGTTCTACTTTTCTAATTAGTTGTAAAATTCGAGAATTTTGCACTAACCAAAATGGTAAAAAATCTACTAGGGAAAAAGCATAACGATCTCTCTGCCAAAATTTTAAATCGCGGAATGACATATCTGTCACAAGTTGACCGTCTTGATAGATAAAATAGGGTCTTAAATGGTCATGTTCTAAAGTACGAGAATTATTACGAAGGTCGTTAGCAGCAAAAAAAACTAATATAACTAAATCTGGTGAATAATCCCAAACATGATGTCTTAATGTCATTAATTCTTGAGCTGTTCCATAACCCTGTACTCCAAAATTCATTACTTCAACTTTCTGGTCTTTTACGACAGGACATTGTTGTAAATTTTGTTCTATTATTGCACCATAAGTATCTTCTAATTTTACATGAATTGCTTCTGTAAAAGAATCTCCTAATAAAGCAATTCTTAAACCATTTTCTGGTTTGTTTTTACTACGTTCATAATCTCGAAACCCTCCACTATTCATTTTAATTTCCGAAGGTATACCTTCTCCGGTCCAAAATGATTTGCCGTTAGCATTTCCTGCCCAACCTCGGTAATAGTCTTTGAAAGTGTAGGGAGAATTCTCATCTAATTCCCCGTCTATTCTTGGTGGTGGGGAATTCTCAATTCCTGCTGTTCTTAGGCCTATTTCACCTACTGCAACAGTAAATATTAATGTAGTGAGTGTGAGTCCTAAATTAATGACTAAATTCTTCAATTTTTTCATTATATATAAGGTTAGTTGAGCAAGAGATTATTTTTAATCTTGAGAAGAAATTTAGTTAAAACTAAATTATATATAGTACCTGAAAATATAAAATAAACAATTAGGGTAAATTTATAATTTCTAGAGAAATACAGCAAATTCCACCTTGGTGAGATACACTCACCCGGGCAAAATGCCCGCAATGGGAAAATTTAATTGTTAATATTTGTACTTCATATACTGAGAATCTGCTGTAAGCACCATTGTCAAGTTGTTTACCTATACTAATTTGACGTGAGGCTTGCAATATAAGGGATTCAGTCTTAAATAAATGTGTAATTAATTTTGTTTACCTGCTTAAAGCGAGAAATGAGGGTGTCTGGTCTTTTAAGGCTGGACATTGCCGTAAATTTTTTTCTATTGTTCCAGCATGAGTATCTTCTCATTTTATATGGACTGCTTCTGTAATTGGAAAGTACAAAGTTATCCTATTATTTTTTTAAAGACCTTATATTTAACTTTATCTGTCAATAGGTAATTCCTCGAAATCATTAAAGTTTTAAGTGATCGCCCTCACGGAATTATAAGTTAGTTGAAAGCTATATAGATACAAGAAGTTTCTGAATAAATTGAAAAATACTTCAACTAGTAAAGAAAATTGATTCCCCAGGGCAGAGTTAATTCACTTACCTCCAACCTTAATTGATTTTTTATTTAAATAAAAAAATACAAGCAAAATTTGATCAAAAAGGGCATAGTTCCAATAGTTTACCTAGAAAATCATATTGCTTTTTGCAAAAAATAGGATTTGGAAGCTAAACACCTACATTTTTTTTCTCACAAATGATTTAGGAATAGTATATTTATCGCAGAAATAATTTGCCATTATTTCCCCGACCAATTTATGACCTTCCACGTTCCAATGACCACCGCAGGGAAGTGCATTATCAAAACCATGGAAACATTTACCTGTTTTTTTAGCCTCATCCCATATAGGACCAGCTAAATTATAGACTGGTATATTTTCCTTTTTCCCAAAATTTTTCAGTCTGATATCTGGGTAGAATAAATTTGACACATTTAAAGATTTTTTCAAATTATTACGCTGTTGAATATCAGGTAGTACTTGAGAAGAATGACTGACTGTTATCATCATAAAGTCTGCTTTTTTTTCATATACTTCATCTCGCATTAGCTTAATTAAACCCTCAGTTACTTCCCAAGTTTCTGACCAATCAGAATTTGGTTTTGGTTCTTTATAAAAATCTATATTAATTTCCCTATAATCTTTGTTATACTGACGGCGTTTAGCATCAATATCTACCTTTCTAATTAGCTGCATAATTCGGGAATTTTTAACTAACCAAAATGGCAAAAAATCCACCAGAGAAAAAGCATAACGGTTTCTCTGCCAAAACTTCAAATTACGAAATGACATATCTGCTACAAGTTGCCCATCTTTGTAAACAAAATAAGGGCGTAAATGGTCATGTTCTAGACTAGGAGAATTATTACTAAGATCGTTACCTGCATAAAAAGCTAACATGACTAAATCTGGTTGATAATCCCAAACATGATACCTTAAAGTCATTAATTCTTGGGCTGTGCTATAACCACTTACACCAAAATTCATTACTTCTACTTTTCGGTTTTTTAACACAGGACATTGTTGTAATTTTTCCTCCATTATTGCACCATAGGTATCTTCTAATTTTACCTGAAGTGCTTCTGTATAAGAGTCTCCTAATAAGGCAATTCTTAATCCATTTTCTGGTTTATTTTTACTCCGTTCATAATCACGAAATCCTGCACTATTCATTTTTATTTCGGAAGGAACACCCTCTTCCTTCCATAACCCTTTCCCATGAGGTTTTCCTGCCCAACCTCTATATAGATCTTGGAAAGTATGAAGAGGATTTTCATCTGCATCCTTTCTTGGCGCTGGATGCTTAATTCCTGCTATTCTTAATCCTATTTCACCTACTGTTAAAGTAAATATTAATGTACCTAATATTAATCCTAAATTGATGGCTAAATTATGTAGCTTTTTCATTATTGATTATAATTAAATTTGAACTGTTTGCAGAGGTTATTAGTAATAATTTCTCCTGCTAATTGATGCCCTTCTATGTTCCAATGCCCAATACATAATGATGTATTTTCAAAACCGTGTAAACAAGCTTGATTTTCCACAGCATAATCTCGAAAAGGTACTACTAAATCTAATACTGGAAAACCTAAGCGATCGCCCAGAGCTTCTATTCTTTTATTGGGATACAACATATCATTAATATTGTATTGTTTCATAAAAGTTTTTTGTAGATATGGTTGGTCGTAATGTACCTGTTTTGGATCTCCTACTAATACTGCCAAAAAATCTTTTTCTCTTTCTCTCACCTCTGCTGCTATTAATGTGATTAATTCTTCTGTAATTTCCCATGCTTGATGCCAATTATTATTGATTGGTGGCTGAAAATTATACGGTACTAAACCCATAAAATATGCGTCTAATTTTTTTTTCTTTAGATTCAAATCTACTTTTTTTACTACTTGCAAGATTCTGGAATTATTTACCAGCCAACCAGGTATTTTGTCTATAAATGAAACAACATAGCGATTACTTAGAGCTGGAATTAAATCCTGAAAAGACATATCGACAACCAACTCTCCATTTTCATATATAAGAAATGGTCTATATTGACTATACTCCAGTTTTTTTGAGTTATTAATAATATCATTTCCTATAAAAAAAGCTAACAATATAATATCTGGATTATAATCCCAAACCTGATGACGTAAAGTCAACAGTTCTTGCAAGGTGCTATAACCATGAACCCCAAAATTAATTACCTCAACTTTTCTATTAGCAATAGAGTCACATTTTGTCAATTTCTGTTCAATTATTGACCAAAAAGTTTTCTCTATTGGTACTTGAACCGCTTCAGCAAAAGAATCTCCTAATATAGCAATTCTTAATGTATTTTTTGGCTTAATTTTACTATATTCGCGGTCTCTTAAACCATCGCTATTAATTTCTATATAAGCTTCCCCCTCCTCTCGCCACCAAGCAGTGAAACCCGGTTGTAATGCCCAACCACGATGAGGATCATGAGTATGAAATATGGTAGGTCTGTGGGGTTCGTTATTGTTGGCTTTTTTCAATCCTTCTATTTTTGCTACCCTTAATCCTATTTCTCCTGCCAAAATACCAGTTATTAAGGCTACAAATATTAATCCAATATTTATGAGTAAATTATTCAGTTTTTTCATTTTATAAAGGTTTACTAAGCAAGAAATTATTTTTCATATTGAGGACAAATTAAGTTACTGGAGAGTAGAAATTTATGGAAAAAAAAATGATTTACTTTATATACTAAAAGTTGAGTATTTGATATCTTTTTTTTGTTTTCTAAGACAATATATTTATGATTCAAAAAAAATTATACAAGGTTTTAAAATAGCAGCCTATAATTTGTGATAAAAAAACAATCATTAGATGCAATATACTCTACATAATTTGAATAGCAGTCTAAGTTTTTTTGACTTCAAATCTACTATTAACTACCTATACCTACAATTTTTTTTTAAAACCTCTGACATGACTTTTTTGCAATAATTTCTCCAGCTAATTTATGCCCTGTAGCATTCCAATGTCCTGTACACATTGCTGTATTTTTAAACCCATGAAAACAAACTGGATTTTTCTCAATATAATCATCAAAAGGTTTGATTAAATCAATCACATAAAAATTATGAATTTCTCCTAAATTTTGCAGTCTTTTTGTGGGATACGACCAGTCTTGAATATCCATAATTTTCATATATCCTTCTCTCCATCCTTTATTGGAATGAATTTGCATAGGAGTCATCACTGTCGCCAACTGAAATTCTGCGCCTTTTTCCTGCACTTCTTTAGCCATAATTCCTATTAGTTCATCTGTAATTTTCCAAGCTTCTTGCCAAGCAAGATTTCGTGGTTCTCTAAAATTATTGGCTTGTAATTTTTCAAAGTGTCTAGCAGCATTTCTCTTTCTTTGATCTGTCTCTACTTTTTTGATTATTTGTAAAATTCTAACATTATTTATCAGCCAAGTCGGTAATTTATCAACCGTTGTTATCATATAACGATTTGCCTGACTAATAGTTAGCTCTCTAAAGGATAAATCTAACTCTAACTTATCATTTTTATAGATAAAAAAAGGTCGGTAATGATTATTTTCTAACTTTCGAGAATTATCCGTAACATCATTACCAATAAAAAAAGCTAAAAGCACAATATCTGGCTGAAAATCCCAAACTTTTTCCCGGAGAGTTAATAATTGTTGGGCAGTTCCATAACCATCAACGCCAAAATTAATTACTTCTACTTTTTTATTTTTTAAATTCGTACATTTTTGCAATTCTTTTTGCATTACTCCTACAAAAGTTTGCTGATAAGAAACTTGGACAGCTGAAGTAAAAGAATCTCCAAGTACAGCTATTCGCAAAGTATTTTTTGGTTTAGCTTTAGTAATTTCTGGTCCTCTAATACCATGACTATTAAACTCTAAATAAGCCTTTCCTTCACTCGTCCACCAGCCAGAAACATTTGCTCTATATTCCCAACCTCTAACCGGATGAGGAATGGTATGAAATGTGGGATAAAATTCTGCATGGGTACTTTCAGGCATTTTTTTTAATCCCTTTAAACCAGCAATTCTTACTGCTACTTCAGCCATCGCTATCCCTACAAATAAACTGGCAAAAATCATGCCTATATTTACTGCCCAAGTTTTTAGCTTTATCATCCTCTTAGCTATAATTTTTTTTGTAATTTAATCATAAAAGTTGAATAATATTCAGTCTATTCTGTTTTCAGCTATAAAGCTATCAGCTATTGTTTTTAATGCCTGATAATCAAGCTTTATTAATTTAGCAAAATAACACGAAAATTTATATTCACACTAAAAATTTATATTCACACTATACCTGTCTTTTAGGCTATGCTTTAGTAAGCTATCAGCTATCAGCTAGAAGGAGTAATTACCATCCAAAAAGAATTAAAATATAATCAAGAAAGGATTAGATGCTTACTCAAACTTTAATGCTTGTCAGCATTTGGCTGTCAGCTATCAGCTATCAGCTATCAGCTATCAGCTAGAAGGAGTAATTACCATCCAAAAAGAATTAAAATAAAATATAATCAAGAAAAGATTAGATGCTTACTCAAACTTTAACGCTTGTCAGCATAAAGTGCTGAATTTACATGCTTTATAAACATTTTGAAAAAATAGACAAGTGATATGTAGGTCTTGATAGTTTTTTGAAGGGGAAAAAGTATATTTAAGAATACTATTTTTTGATAATTTAAGTAGTTCTATACTCTTTCTCCCCAATCCCCAGAAGCTTTTCATAAATTCCTAATTATACCAATAATTCTCATACATTAATGCTAACTTTTTCTATAACTTCAGTTATTAAATAATTAACAGAAAGGGAATAACTTTTTTCTAAGATTCACCCTTTTTAATTGTGCTAAAATTATAAATTTTGTATGGACTTATTGATGCAATATACCTAACTATTTCTCAGCATCAAAGTGCTAAGTATAAAAGTTTTTGATAATATAATGCAAGGGATAAATATTCAAGGGAGGAGTCTTATTGATATTAACTGACAGCTAATACTGAATATTCTTAGAATTTCACTTAAAACAAAGTATAAATGAATGGAGCAATTACAGAAGACTGGCTTAAAATAATCAAAGCTCCTAACAAAACCAAAGTAATAATCAAAGGCAATAACCAATATTTTTTTCGCTCTCTCATAAAACCCCAAAGGTCTTTGAGAAAGTCTAATATTCCTTCAAACATTTAAAAAGGTCGCTCCATACTCTCTTTACTTTTTAATTGACTCATTACCCGATAACTTGATATTTCAGTATGAAATTGTCGATCCATAGGGTCTTTTTTAAGCATTCGCATAATTAAACCCATTGGCATAACTACAAGATAAAATACTAACCCCATCCACAAAGGAGTCATAATCTTACTCAGGAAAATTCCCACTCGCATCCAAAACCTATACACAGGTCCCAAAGTCGGTGGTGAAACAACTGCCAGTACCAATAGAGGAACAGCAATTACCCAAGGCCATGCAGGTAGAGGCCAATGTTTGTGGAGCAGCGGTAGTAATAGACCGAATAAACCTCCAAAAACACCACCTACTATTAGACCAAATTCCCTGAGACCCTTTTTATCAATTTTTGGTATCTCGCGATCGCTCATTAATTTATTAATAATTAAGATTTGATTAATGCTGTAAAAATATCATAAAAGCTTTTAAAAGTCAAAAAAAATCTATTTTTTGTGATGCTAAGAACTGAAGGCTTATAGAACCTATTTGGGTAGTGTTAAACCAGGGCAAACCTCATATTTACTGAATCCCATATATAGTGTTTTAAAAATTAAATTAACACTATATATGGAAAAATATGATCGACAAGCACAATAAAGCCTAGTTTATTGAAAATTAAATAAGGTATATTGACAAGATGTGTTTGCCCTTAGTATTAAATAAGCAATATAGTAATTTTTCCAATTTCACCTGACTCATTGCTCATGATGAAGTAAGTAAAAATTAAAGCTGAAGTATAATCAAGGCTTATCTAAATATACTTTGATTTTTTGATTGTATTGTGATGATTAATACTTTATTATTTTATTAATTAAGTTATACTAGGTAGGTAATGTTTTTGATTAAAGGAATAAAGTTTTGAAAACAATTGAAAACGACCTGAGAACAATTGAACCTTATAAAACCTTTTTGAGCAAAAATAATGCTTACTGGATGGCAAGAATATCCGATCTTACTTATTGTTGTGGTCAAGATAGTAAACCAGATGAAGAAAAAATCATTGCAGATTTGAAGGCTGAAGATAAAAAGTTCATTTCTGTAACTGGAGAATCTAAAAATAGTTCTCAGGCTATTTTAGTTGAACATGAAGACTATCTTTGTATGGGTTTCCGTGGAACTGATGAATTAAAAGACTGGCTCGACAACATTAATGTGAAGAGGAAAAAGATGCTATTTGGTAAGTTTCATGCTGGTTTTGCTAATTCTCTGAAAGATGTATGGAAGCCATTGTTTAACAAATACCAGGAATTAAGACAGAAGAAAAAACGCCCTCTATTTTTGACTGGTCATAGTCTTGGCGGATCTATAGCTACTGTAGCAGCTGCAAGGCTAATTCACCAAGATTTGCCTTTTATTTCTGTTTATACTTTTGGACAACCCCGTACTGTAGATCGTCGAACTGCACGTGTATTCAATGCAGAAGCAAAATCAAGGTTCTTCCGCTTTCATAATAATAATGATATAATTACTCGTGTTCCAAGTCGTACAGCGGGGTATAGTCATGTAGGTACCTGCGTTTATGTTACACAAGAAATTACACTGCATGTTGATCCTGGTTTCTGGTTTCGCTTTGTTGATGGTATTGATGGTGTCGTTAATGATATATCAAAGTTAAGTATTGATTTTATAGCAGATCATGATATGGGTAAATATTTATCAGCAGTGAAAAGTTGGAATCTTATAACTTAGAGTTAATTGTTAATAATATTGCCCTAACTAGGTAATAAGTTATAATTTTAGTGCTCTACCAATACCTGCTGCAATAATTATTACGTATTTTGTTGCTATTTAATTTCTAGCATTTTTAATATAGTTTTTTTAGTCTGTTTTAAAAGTTTTTCTGGTTGTTCATGCTTTATTCCCAATAAACGGATGTGTCTTACATATTTGCAAAAAGCTCATTGATCAAGCACCCTATTGAGATCAGCATAAGGAAAAAAAAGACTCTTCGGAAGATTCTCAATCCAGCAGTTGTGAACTTGAAATTCTAACTCCTAGCGTTAGTCACTGTTGGTTATGATCTAGTATAATCTAGGATAGCCTGTAAGTTTTCCGAGAACTGGAAAAAATATCAACTCAAAATAGCTCAATCACACAGCCAAATAGATAAGTATAGGGGTCTTTTATCTCTCTTTCAAGCCTCATATGAACCTCCTAACTTGTACAAATTTTTCTGAAGTGATATCAATCTGACATTTCCTTTCTTTGTTCAGTCTCTCTTATATCTTCAAACAAATTCTAGAGTGCTTCATAAAACTGCTACAAAGATCAATAACAGGTAACATTTTAATATTTACTTCCTGCTTTAGCTAAGATAGTCGACTGCTACTCATCCACAGGCATTAACACTCAAACCAACTCCATTTTTTACATTAATACTTGCATATCACAGTAGGACTCTTATGGACTGCCACACTTATTACCATCAGAAGTTCTCAGATTTAATGACATGTCTTTATTATTAGTTAACATAACTAGACTATCATATTCCTTTATTACTTGACTTGTAAACTAAGTCAAAACTACTAATTTCACATCTGGTAACTCTAAAAACTATTTTTGTACTAACATCCATAATATCAAGCGTGAATAAAAAATATTATATCATGTCCGATTGAATGCTTACACTTTGGAGGATTTTGACAGAAGGCAGAAGACAGAAGGATAGAATTGGCACTTACAGGAGAAAGTTTTTCATCACTGATTATCCGGACATAATATTATGAATAGTAAGTTCAATAAAAAGATTTGACATTCTTATATTCTTTTGATAAAAAAGATAATTTCCGACTTAAAAAATGGTACTAAAGCCAATTCATTCTAATCCTTCTGACTCGGTCCTCCTGGCTCCTAAAAAAATCCCCTTGGGTGTGGAAAGCTTGGGTTATCGAAAGTGTTTTTCGCACATCAGTAACCTTCTGTTGAGTTTTTCCCTCGTTCCCCATGGTGAAAAATTATCATACCCCCATATCTTTCACCATTACCAGATCACTACTACTAAAGTGTGGTAGAAGAATTAATACCAATCACCCTCCTAGGAGCTAGGGATGAATCCCCTACTCAAGAAAACTTAGAAAAGTTTTTGAGAAATGGTATAATTTAAGATTTTTTTTACTTTGAACTTCTATCTAGATTCATCCCTATTCAAAGGTCTTCACCTGATTCGGATTTTTGAATAACTCAAAAATGTGATGAATTAGGTTCTTGAATTGTACTTGATGTTCAATATTAGGAGTTGATAGGCCAAAAAACGTCCAATCTTCTGTAGAAAACTGCCACTGCTGCTGTGTCAACATATAACCACATGCATGGACAGTTTGGAGTTGGCAGGTGGGCAGCAATAGATCTTGAGAAAAATTCACCTCCATTAAAACACATTGACATGCAAGGACTCTGAGGTTTTGTGGCAAATAGAAGCTCAAATCAATGGAGTGAGGATCCAATTGAGACTGAGTTTGTTCGTCGGTAAGCCACGGACTTAGATCAACCGTTGATCCAGAAAATTCTGCTCGAAAAAGGAAAGCTAGGTGAGCAATCTTACTGGCTAGTTCGGGGGTAATTGCTTGGCTAGTTGCATTCATAGAACTTTATACAAGTTAAATCTTAAATCTAATTTTTTTTATTAATAGAAATACTTTTCAATAATATAATTAATAAATATGCTTCATAAACTCACATAGATTTTTCCGAAAAGCGATGATATGGGAATATTGTAGAGTATAAAGCTGATACAGCAAACAATCGGGAAAAAAACTACTGTGGCCCAGCAACAACTTTTCTTTCATAGGTTAAATATTGAAAAAAATTTTTATTTGATTAAGGTTCTTATTAAGATATTATATCAATAAGGAACAACTATGCAATTACCTTGAGGAGGTTTATGAGCCCATATTTAGAGGAGCTAAAAGTAACAGCTCAAGCAATGGTGGCCAAAGGCAAAGGCATTTTGGCTATGGATGAAAGTAATGGAACTTGCAATAAGCGGTTTGAGAAGCTTGGCATTCCAACGACCGAAGAGTATCGACAGGCCTATCGGCAACTCATTCTAACAACCCCAGATTTATCTAATTACATTAGTGGACCTATTCTCTACGATGAGACTATCCGACAATCGACAACAGAGGGAGTCCCCTTCTTGAAAGTCATTACCGATGCTGGAATGATCCCCGGAATTAAAGTGGACACTGGGGCAAAGAATTTAGCAAATCACCCTAATGAGAAGGTAACAGAAGGGTTAGATGGTTTGGGAGAGCGCATCGCCGAGTATTATCAGATGGGAGCACGCTTCGCCAAGTGGCGAGCGGTCATTACTATCGGTGACGGAATTCCCAGTCGTGCTTGTATCGAAGCTAATGCTCATGGCCTTGCTCGCTATGCTGCTCTCTGCCAAGAAGGGGGACTTGTCCCGATCGTAGAACCTGAGGTGCTTATTGACGGTAATCATACTCTAGAGCGCTGCTTTGAGGTAACAGATGAAACACTTCATACAGTTTTCAATCATCTCTATACTCAAGGGGTTGCTTTTGACCAGATGATTTTGAAACCTAGTATGGTAATTCCAGGTAAGGACTGCCCGACTCAAGTTAGTGTTGAGGCTGTTGCTGAAGCAACAATTAACTGTCTCCTAAAAAATGTCCCTGTAACTGTAGCAGGTATTGCTTTCCTTTCGGGAGGTCAATCTATAGAGCAGTCTTCAGCTCACTTAAACGCAATGAATGCATTGTTTGGCAGTCGGTGCCCTTGGCCAGTTACATTCTCTTATGCCCGTGCTATTCAACAACCTGCACTTGATTACTGGAGTGGTGACAGTGCTCGGGTAGCAGAGGCTCAACAGAAGCTTTTAGCTCGTGCTAAGTGCAACAGTGCTGCTAGCGTTGGCGAATACTCGGCTAGCATGGATGAAACACCTGTTCTCGTCTAATATTTTCACTGTTGTCTCATAACTGTAAACACTTTTCTGTGTGGAGTATTTCTGGGGACAGCATTGTTCCCAGATCCTTTTTCATTACAGCTAATTTGAAGTTTAAACCTTTCATCTAAGAAGCAAAGTTAATTCGAATTAGAAAATGCTTCTGTTTTTCACAAGAGGAAATCAAAAGTCTAGACTGGGATCTTAACGCAACATGAATGCATTTTTGTTATACAACGTTCCTACAGAGGAATAGACATCTCCAAAATAAAAATTAAGGTATAATTGTCATGAAAATTTTGTAAAAATTATATACTCATGACTCAGATATTAGAATATATTAAGAACCACCCAAAAGAAACAAAAAGAGTTATTGGGATTACCGATGAGCAATTTGAAAAATTAGTAGGAAATGCTTAAAAACTTGCATTAAAAAAAAGACAGGCGATCGCTAGTCAAGAACAAAGACTAATTAAGGCAGGAGGAGGAAGAAAAAAAAGCTTAAAAGTCGAGTAATAAATCATCTTAACTTTATACTATTTACGCCATTTTCCCACATTCCAAATACTAGGAATATGCTTTGGTGTCAGTGAGTCAACGGCAAATAATATTTTTTACCTTGTGGATAGATATATTACAAGAGTTACTGCCTAGTAGCTTGTTAGAACAATTTCAAAAAAAAGAAGACGAATATTTATGGATACAAGAAATTTTAACAGAACAAGAATTAATTGTAGATAGTACAGAACAAAGCATATATAGGCCATACTCTGATGATAAACAGAAAAAATATTACTCTGGAAAAAAGAAAAACCATACATTAAAAAACCAAATAATAACGACAGAAAAAGGTACAGAAATAGTAGATGTAATTGTCGGGAAAAGAGGTCCATAAAGCGATGTAAATTTACTCATAAAACAACAAAAAAACTTTGATAAAGAACAAAAATTTTAGTGAGATAAAGGGTGTCAAGGAGCACAGAGGACTATGACACCCAAAACAAAGCCTAGAAAACAAGAAATGTCGCCAGAAATGAAAGAAGATAACTTGAAATTAGCTAAAAAAAGAATATTCGTGGAACATGTTATTAGGTTGCTCAAAATATTTGGGATAGCTTGATATTGGTTCAAATTAAAGGAATATAATTATGAATTTGATAATTATTATCTTTTAATCTGAATCTTTCTCTAGCAATTCTAAATATTTTAATTAATCTTATTATATGTTCTACAAATATTCTCTTTCTGGCTTTTTCTTGATTTTCTTCTTTGATTTCTAGCGGCATTTCTTTTTTTCTTGGTTTCTTTTTTGGTGTAGTAGTTCTTTCTACTCCTTCATCAGCTTTATCTCCTTAAAATTTTTGTTTTTTATCAAATTTATCCTGTTGTTTTCTTAATATCTTTACCTCACTTACTGGACCTTTTTCTCCTACTATTACATCTACTATTTCTGTTCCTTTTG
>JAGGDU010000065.1 GCA_018457135.1 Trichodesmium erythraeum GBRTRLIN201
TTTCTATAATAGGTTACTTCTAAAAGTGTAGCTTAAGTTTATGAAATTAGTATAAAAAAAATTAGATGCGTTTAAGATGGATGGAGAGGTGTAAAAGCTTGACTAAAAACATTGATGCGAACCTACCGAAAATACAGATTAATGTTTGTTTGATTCGACTTATCCTTAAAAGCTTAGCGTATCTGAGTAAGTCCGGCAGATAAAAACGCTTAATTTTTAGAGATACCTGCAGGGGTTCTATAAAATTTCTTCTATCTTCCTTCTAAATTTGTAAAGAATTATTGCATAGTCTGACAAGAAGAAAAAAAAGAACAATTTTCTGATATAAGATATGGTAGTGAAGTTTTCAATGTACAGATAAGATAGGACAAGAAAAAATGCTTTACTCAACCTTATTAACACTTGGCCCCAATACTTTTGACTGGAGCCCTAAAATTGCCATAATTATGATTATCTGTAATATTGTAGCCATCGCCTTTGCCAAGTTCACAGTTAAATACCCTAGTGTCGGTCCAGCCATGCCTGGTTCTAACTTTTTTGGTGGTTTTGGAGTAGCTGGCGTTTTGGCAACTACAAGCTTCGGTCATATTTTAGGTGCTGGTGTGATTCTTGGGTTGGCAAATTTAGGTAGCCTTTGACATCCTCTCAGGCTATTATAGATGGGGAAAAACCGAGCAAAAAGCCAAGGCAGGGTTGACGTTTTGCTGGTGCAAAGTTCTGTTAACACAAGCTTGTGCACCCACCCTTCTTATTCCCTTATTAACAAGGGGGTAAGGGCTGTAGTGTCTATTGTTTTGTCTCAGACTGCCCGCGTGCGACTAATTAATTAATTAATATTTAGCATAAGACTATGTATTCAAAAAAAGTAAATCGTTACTCGCTTATGGGCAAAGCTTTAAACTCAATTTTTTGTTAAGTTAACTATTGTTCAATAGTAAAAAAACATGGGAACCAGAGAAGCATCTTTTTTATTAGGAATATCCCGGCAACGTTTATTAGTCCTATTAGCTCAAGGAAGAGTGAAGGGAGCTAACAAAAACGGTAGGTTCTGGGAAATAGAAGTTTCTAAAAGTGGAATGCCTGTAATAATTCCGGCTCGACGGGGTCCGAAAGGTATATGGCGTAAGCAAAAATCCGCCAAACCCAAAATGATTCATGTCAATCAAAGTAAAATTAAAAGAAATATAGGTAAACCTCCTGAAAAACTAGAACCTGTCATTTCTGTCAAGCACGGCGATCGTAACGATTATGGTTATGACTTATATATTCAAGGTCCTTGCCGAATCGTTTATCGACCTTATGAACCAGCAGATTGTGGCGCTCGCTTATGGATTAATACTTATAATCCTGTGGAATTTTTGAGGCCTGCTCGTTAACTTAAACGTTCGCCAGGTAATTTACCTTACCCGACTCGTTTTCTGAACCGGACGTGAGACTTGCACCTCCAAATCGGCTCCTCTACTATAGCTCCCAATTCAAGGGTACATCCTTAACTGCTTTCAAGTCGTTGGCAGTTCCGGAGTCCTGGCAATATCGGTGTAACAATTGTTTGTTTTTATATATGTTGTTACCGCCTTTAGACTTGAGAAAATAGAACATTGAGGCAATTTAACTTGAGAGTAACCTCAAGGAAATTTATGCTGTTTGGTTGTGGAAAATTTTTACCACAAACTCCTCAACTAAAACCCAATATCATCCAAAGCCACTTGAGCCGCTTCAAATAACTCATTATCAGAAACATACCGCCAATCCGTATCTCCAATTTCCTGATAAAAAGTCTGATCATAAGCACGAGTTTGAATTACCACAGGCATTGGTACCGCATGACCTAATACCAAAGCTTGCTGTTTAGAATCCAACTTTGCCAAAACAGACCTCAAACTATGACCTCCAGAAACTCCTGTAAAAATAGAATCAATATCCTTATCATCATTCAACAAAGCTGTAATTCTCGTACCAATTTGAGACATAACTTCCGCATCTATTCCCGAAGGTCGCTGGTCTACAACCAATAGAGTCACAAAATATTTCCGCATCTCCCTAGCTATCGTACCAAAAATAGTTGAACGTACTATCGCAGGATCAAGAAAACGATGAGCTTCCTCAATAGTTATAACTAATGGTTGAGGGCGATCGCTCGGATTTTTAGAACTCAAAAATTTATCTGCTTTCCGTACATAACTATTATGAATTCGGCGAGTAATCATATTAGCTGCCAACATATAGGAAAGCATATTTGACTGGGAACCAAATTCAATAATAACGTGCTTACCTGCATCTAAAGATTCTAAGATTTCTTCTATATAATTGTTGGTATTTTTTGTCTGCATATATTTCAGATTATCCAGTCGTAACAACTTTCTTTGCAACGACATAATCGAACCTTTATGACCTCTTTTTTCATCACAAAATATTTGAATATCTTCATTAGTCATTGCCAATAATTTAGTAATCCAAGATTTACCAAATTCACTGCGGAGAATATTTGCACTATCAATACTTGCCTCAGATAAATTTAACTCCCGTTGCACTAACCCAATATCTTCAACCTCAATTTGGTTATAACTTAAATACAGGTCTCGTGCATCATGCACCCCTCTACGTCTAGTAGATTCTGGGTCAAGCGTCCAAAGTTCGACTCGATCGGGAAATAATTGTCGTAAACCTTTTACAGTATTAACTTGTTTTCCTTCTGCAATTGCTTCCCAACCATATTCGGAGTGCATATCAAAAATTAAATTTACGGCAGCACCTTTCCGAATAATGCCAGATAAAAGTAAACGAGTCAGAAAAGATTTACCAGTTCCCGACTTACCAAAAATCCCATTACTTCGTTCTACAAATCTATCTAAATCTAAACAAACAGGTACATCCATATCAATAGGTTTACCCACAGCAAAATTCCGGCGAGTCGGGTCGTCTTCCCTGCCAAAAACTAAACTAAAATCTCTGACACTTGCTTCAAATACTTGGGAAAAATGACTAGGAATAGTTTTGACTGGCATTAATTTAATTTGAGAACTGCTTTGAGCTTCAAAGGATGCTAAATTTTGGGTTGACTTTAATTTTTTTTGATTATCATTTGTGTTGTTGAAATTGAAAGAGTCTGGTAATTGTTCTGGAGCAATAGCTAACATTAACATTGGAGCGAGTTCGATAGTTCCGTAGGTACTACCTCCAGCTAAAACAGATTGCAAAAAATCATCTGTGGGTAGGGGTGGATTAATCATTATTCGTTCGCTAGATGTTCCTAATAAAACATCGGTTAGCATACAGAAAAAATGGGCGCGTACTCCTTGTACAACTAAAAATTTACCAACCCGCATATCTTCTACCAATACGTCCGGGTGGAGTCGTACTTCTAATCCTTGACTGAGGGAACCTTGAATTACTGAGCCTAATGGTCTTTCAAAATCCATGTAAATTACTTGATTATTTTGGGGTGCTATATTAAATTATACCATTTTTATTAGCTATTGAGAAAGCAAATTAACCCACAAAGCAACAAATAAACTGGGTTGATTGCTTGATTAAGGAAGGCTTTTAATCTGAATTATTTAATTATTAATTATTAGACATCTCCAAAATAAAAATTAAGGTAAAGTTCTAGTGATAAATTATATATACGCTGTCCCCAAATGAATAATGTATTAGAATATCTTTATAATCATCCAAGAGAAACAAAAAGGATTATTGGTATTACAGATAAACAACTCATAAAATTAATAGAAAATACTCAAAAAATTGAAGAAAAAAAAAGACAGGCGATCGCCAGTAAATAAAAAAGATTAATTAAGGCAGAAGGAGGCAGAAAAAAAACCT
>JAGGDU010000066.1 GCA_018457135.1 Trichodesmium erythraeum GBRTRLIN201
CAAAGCCGAAAATATTGAAGCCGCCATTGCTGCATACCAACAAGCTTTGCTGGTGCGCACCCAAACAGACTTCCCCATGGACTGGGCAACAACTCAAAATAATCTCGGCGCTGCCTACATTTACAGAATAAGGGGAGACAAAGCCGAAAATATTGAAGCTGCCATTGCTGCATACCAACAAGCTTTGCTGGTGTACACCCAAACTGACTTCCCCATGGACTGGGCAATGACTCAAAATAATCTCGGCGCTGCCTACATTTACAGAATAAGGGGAGAAAAAGCCGAAAATATTGAAGTCGCCATTGCTGCATTCCAACAAGCTTTGCTGGTGCGTACCCTGGAAGCAAACCCCATCGACCATCTACAAACCACCAACAACTTAGGCTACCTATATTTCGACAACCAAAACTGGCAACTCGCAGCCGACAACTATGAAAAAGCCATAGCTGCAGTGGAACTCAGCCGCAGTTGGGCAACTACCGACAAACGCCGCCAAGAGATTATAGCAGAAGCAATATCAGTTTATCAAAATCTGGTGCAAACATACATCAATTTAGAGCAATGGGATCAAGCCTTCAAAACAGCCGAACGCAGCAAAACTCGCAACCTAGTCGAACTTCTAGCCAAGCGCGACATCTATCCTAAAGGCGATGTTCCCCAAGAGATCATCGCCGAGCTAGATCGACTACGAAGCACCATTCCATCACTAGAAAGGCGGTTACAAGGAGTTCTAGAGCGACTATCTGGAAATACAAGCCCACCAGAAGAACCCCAGCGGCGATCGCTCATGGCATCACAGCAACAGCTACAACAAGAATTGCAGCTATCAAGGCAACAGCTAGAGGAGACACTTGAACGGATCAAGCCTATAGACTCCAGCTTCAGCCTGACTCAGAGGGTAGAGCCGATTTCTTGGAGTGATACCCAAAGTCGAATTGATGAAAGCACTACCATAATTGAGTGGTATATTACGAAGGATAAAATTATCACCTTTATTCTGACCGCCAACAGTCTGCTAGTCAAACAAACTGACAAAAAAACGCTTGAAGCCTTAGTAAATTGGGGAGATGATTATTTGACTGCATATTTGCAAGAAGACAAAAAACAGTGGCAAGACCATTTAGCCTCCAACCTCAAAAGGTTGGCCGAGATTCTTGATATCGATGGCCTCCTCACCCAGGTCGGCGAGATTTTTTACCAGCAAGGAAAGAAATGCGACCGCCTCATCCTCATTCCCCATCGGTTCCTACACCTATTTCCCCTCCATGCCATGCCTTTAGCCAATGGAGATTTACTCATGGAGCGCTTTCCTGGAAGTCTCAGCTATGCTCCCAGCCTCCAACTGCTGCAACTGAGTCAAACCTGGAACCGTTCCTCACTCAAACATTTTTTCAGTGTCACGAACCCTACAGAAGACCTCAGTTTTACCGAGCCAGAAGTTGCCACTATTCGCGCTGACTTTTATCCTAACGATGACGTCTTAGAACGACAACAAGCTACCAAAACTGCCCTCACCCAGGAACGTCTGGCTGAAACCAACGTGGCTCATTTTGCCTGTCGCGGTTATTTTAATTTTAAATCGCCTATTGATTCTGCTCTGCTGTTGGCAGGGAGTACAACTCCAACTCCTCAGGAAACTGCAGATGGAAATGGGATTAATTTGGAAAAATGCCTAACTTTAGGGGATATTTTCGCCTTAGACTTGCGTCAATGTCGCCTCACCAGCCTCTCCGCCTGCGAAACAGGCCTGAGCGATTTTAAATCCCTTGGGGATGAATATATTGGTCTGCCCAGCGGTTTTCTCTATGCAGGGAGTCCAAGTGTGGTTAGTAGTCTCTGGACTGTTAATGACCTCTCCACAGCCCTTTTGATGATTCAGTTGTATAAAAATTTGCTAAATTCCCAGGAGCAGACTAATGTAGCGATCGCTCTTAACCAAGCTCAACTTTGGCTGCGAGACCTAACCAAAAAAGAGTTGGAAAAATGGATTTTAGAAAATAAAATCCCCCTGAGTCCAACCCTGGAAATGAATCTAGCCTGTCGTTTGCATCAAATGTCAGATAAGTATCAGCCCTTTGAATCACCATTCTACTGGGCAGGGTTTTGCGCGATCGGCTAATAATGAAAAAACTTCAATCACACATCTCCAATAAGAAAAAATCTAGTCAATTATACCACAGAAATCATCAATTACTTCCCTACTCCCTAGGGAGGTTAGATGTAAACTTCCTACCTACCTCCTCTTTTCTGGAAAATTATAATACAATAAATACTTAAGATTACCAGTCCAAACTGCCCAAATAATGAAAGAAATACCCCAGACCATAGGACTGCATAGTCCCAGTCTTGTACTCTATGCTTTCCATCTGCGCAACAGTATCAACCAGGGATTAAAACCTACTTCAAAAGCACCCCGGTTGTGGGAACAGTTAGTAGATTTGGGAAATAAGCTGAATATTCCAGAACTGCAAAATCTGCAACAACAACTAATTAGTTATCAAAATAACCAGTATTTTCCCGCAGCAGAAGATAACCTAGAAAGTGAATATGAAATTTTATTACCTAATCAACAAACCAAATTAGACTTTGAAATAACCTCCAAGTCTGGTGATAGGCAACTTCAAGGATTACTCTGTCCATACCGAGTACACGATACTTATGCAATAGATTTCACCCTACATTCTCAAAGCACTTTTTTCCTATCTCAACTAGCTCAACTTAATCCCCAATACCTACTACTCCCCTCACAAATTCAAGCTTCTCTAGGGCAAACCCTATTACTTTTTGGACAACCAAGTGAATTACAGGAAAACCATCAAGATTTTGCAGATGCTTGTGTTGCTAAATTACTGCCAACAACAAATAGAACTGAGCTAATAAATACAGGTCATTTACTGGGAAACCCGATTTTTGAATATGAAAGCCGACATAAAGACCCTAGTCAGCGACTTCATATTCTAGTTTGGTTGAAATGCCAAAATCTGGATCCAGAGGAAAAGAAAATGGATAAGGCATCCGAGTTAATACTTCTTCTTTTGTGGTGTCGTCATAAGATACAGTATATCTATCATCAATCTCGCGGGTGCGAGGGTCAGCTCAAACAACTGTATAGCAAAATAGAACAGCACAAGAAAAGCTTCCGTCAAATTTCCCGATCACCAAATAGGCAAGAACAACTTAGACCATTACTTGTAGAATTACAGGATATAGATATTAAGTATGCTGACTACTTAGAGGAATTGGAAGCCCACAAAAATACCATTGCTACTAATGAAAAAAATTATAGGATGAAACTAGAAAAGCTAGGGGAGCTACCCGATACTGACTTAAGTTTGTGGGAAGATTTTTTAAATTACATCCGCAAAAAATTGCAAAGTCAAATTCAAGCAGATCTGGAATTCCTGAGTCCTAAGCGTACTCACCTGCAAAATCTAAAAGCCGCAATAAAGGAAAACCTTACTCAGACACCTTCTGGCAACAAGACCCGAGGAATTACTGACGAACTTCGTCATCAACTGTATAAAGCTCTGTTAGAGTGTGACCAATTTGAAACTAATCAAGAACTACAAAGTTTTTTCAAAGGTCAGGCTCGGCTCTCTCCTTGGGCCAATAGCTTACCAGAAGGTAAAAATACGGCCCAACGAGTCAGACTAGTGATTGGCTTTTTAGTAAATAAGTATCGTAGCGATACCAATGAGAATGTACTGGTTATTTTGGTAAACTCCCTTAGTAGTACAATTGATCCAGCAGATACTCGGAATCAAACTTTATCTGAATTAGCAGAAAAGCTTAAGTATTGTTTATAAAAAAATATAGACACAGCAGATTTCGGGCGAATGATGTACAGGGTAAATGCTAAAAATCATATATTACCAGTATATTGACGGTTTGGGGGTACCTGATAAATCTGAAATATGCTGTAAAATGTCAGAGAACGCTCGGCCCTTTGAATCGCCCTTTTACTGAGTTGTATTTTGTACTATTAGTCAATAGGAGGAAAAATGTCATTATCTAAATACGAAGAAAATATAATAAAGTTTGTCGACCTAATAAAAAAACAACCTAATTTATTCAAAGAAAAAGAACGCACTAATTTGCGGCAGTTGCTTCAAAAGCTTCCAGATAATGTTGAAAAAATCTCTGATGCCATAGCCCTCTGGTGTAATGAACATCCGCAAATTCGAGATGCTTTTCTTAATATCCGCATTAATAGCATTCCAGATCCTCGAGCTGCAAATGGTCGTGCTACTCCTCTCACAGGAAAGGAAACCAAGGAGATAATCGAAAACTTGGTTATTGAGAGCAGCGAGTCAAAAGAATCAGAACTATCAAAAAAAGGGAAAACCCTGATCAGTAGAGGCATTGATATTATTGGTAGTTTTTTTTCAACAAAATAATATAGCAAATAGGCCGTCAGCAACTCATAGTAGTTGTAGGTTGGGTTGAAGCCACAAAACCCAACATAGATTAATTCGGCTTGTAGTTCGACTTTAGTCCCTCTAAAGATATTAAGACTAAACCCTTATTTTTTTTAATATTCATATAAGTTTATACTCAGTTAAAATAATCACTACTAGTGTTAAATTATCTCAGAATTTGATAAAATATACAACGTAAAAAAAAATGTTTCGCGTATCGCTCAATTAACTTGCTGGTTGAAATTCATCTCAGCGTTAAATTGTCCGATAATAGCGGCAGTCCTATAGGCAAAATTCCTTGATAGACTTATAATATGGCTGGCATTCCCCCTGAACTATATCAAAAATTGCGTCAATTTCTGTTAGACTGTGAACAATTTGAGAGCGATCGCGCCCTTCAGTCTATTGTTTCCACTTATCAACCACTAAGACCTTGGCGTTTTTTACCCCAAGCCAACAGTATGGCCAGTAGAGTAAACTTAGTAATTAGCTATTTACATAACAAATATCACAGTGACACCAAAGAAAATGCTCTTGTCTTACTGTTACGTCTCTTAAAAGATTTAATCGAAGAAGAAGATCAACGTCACCAACAACTAGTCAATCTAATTATAGAACTGGAAAATGCTTTTGCAGATAACTCAACTCTGGATAACCTTAAACCAGAAACCAAGACAGAAACTACAATTCGAGGCACAAAAAAAAGAAAGCTCGAAGAAGAAAAACGTCAACCCATAAAAAATCGTTGGGCTTTTTTGGTAGGAGTCAACCGCTATAATGATCCAGGAGTTCACAAGTTAAAATTCTGTGTAAAAGATGTGCAAAAATTAGAAAAGAAACTCAAAGAACTTGGATACACAGTCATGTGTTTACATGATGATCTTGAATCTGATAGCCGCCGCTTCCCCATCCACAACAATATAGAAGCTGAATTAATTAACCTATGCAATATGGTCGATGTAGATGACCTATTGCTGGTGTATTTTGCTTGTCACGGTAAACTTGGGCGCGATGAACAACCTATGCTCATAGTCAGGGATACCCGTTTACCAACCATCGAAAAAACAGGTTTGTCTCTAGCCGACATAAAAAAATCCATGCATTCTAGCAAAGCAAGACGTTTAGTACTGACATTGGATGCTTGTCATATGGGAGTCGAAACCGGACGAGGAATTGACGAGCCCCAATTCATTCAAAATGCTTATGAATTAGCTGAAGGTTTTGCCTTAATTGCCGCGAGTACAGCACAGCAAAAAGCCCTAGAGTCACCAGAGAAAAATTCTGGAGTCTTCACCCACTACCTAATAGAAGGACTCAGCGGTGATGCAGACCGGGAGAAAAAGGGTTTCGTGACTGTAGACGATCTTAAGACTTATGTGCTCCATAGTCTTCGTCGTTGGAGTATCGAGAATGATGAAGAAATTCAAGAACCAACTGCCAAGACAGAAGGACTAGGGGATATGATAGTTGCAGATTATCGCTATAGCCATGATTAAACAAAGATAATTATCAAAAACTAAACTTACAGCCCTTTTCAAATTGATAAACAACATCGCCATAACTAAAACTTTGTACGGACCTTGCATCACAAAAATGCGTTTCATATCCCATAGCGAAACCTCCATAAATGCAACCTCCCTACCATGATTTACCGTGCAGGAAAACTGGGGTATCATAACAGATAATAATTATACTTTAACAAAATGTTAGGTAATCAAAGAATCAGGAGAACTAGTATGATGCGCGGTCAAAAAACTATGATGGTACTATTGAGTCTAGCTCTAAACTTGGTATTGGTAGCACCTCCTGTGAAAGCTGAACCAAAAGTTACCATAACCCCATCCAATTTAACCGTAGTAGGAACTAAATGTCCAGTTTTTTTTTACTGTCCTGTCCTGAAGCGCCGTCTAGTTTTACAAACTAATCAGGCCATCGCAAACTTACAAATACTCAGCCTAGATTTGGATCGAACCGATGGAACCACCGTTTTACAAGGTAGCGCGATTAATCCAATTTTGTCCACAACCTCAGTGGAACCAAATCAACCACTGACTATCCCAGTTGAATTCAACTTAAACGATGCCAAAAGTGGTGAATTTAGTGGTGTTTTACTAGCCATCCATTCTGATGGACAACTGGTTATACCTATAATTGTACGAGTAAAAGATCATTGGCTGGGACCAATATTCCTCTTGCTATTAGGCGTTATGGTAAGTATTGGCATGTCTGCCTACCGTACTGATGGCAGAAACCGTGATGAAATTGTGGTGCTAGTTAGCCGCATTCGCACTCAGATGAAAGCTGACCCAGAACTAGTAAAATCATTTCAGGTAAAAATCAATGGATATCTAATTGATGTAGACACCGATTTAACAAACAAGCGATGGGATGAGGCAAAGCAAGCTGTAGCAAAAGCTCAAACAACTTGGGATAAATGGCGAAAAAGTAGAGAAGACTGGTTAGCTTTATCCGAATTTGAGTCTTCCTTTCTAGATCTAGATAATCTCACCACTGATGCTCCCTATGTACAAACAGTAGGTAGCTACTTAGAGAATATTAAGCGACAAACAGCTGATAAAGAAAATCCCGAACAGTTGAGGAAAGAGTTAAATGATTTGCGGCAACAACTGGTTCGTTACCTGGGAGGTGAAGCTAAACTAGAGAGATTCGATAATCTTAGAAATGAGTTAACTGGGTCAGCACAACAAGAGCAAGCACTTAGAGATATATCTCAATACTTGCAGCAGGAATTAAATAATCTTTCTCCAACTGAGCTAGAAGCTTTCCAAAGATGGGAGCAGGAGATTGATAATGAACTCAAACAACTAGACCAAGCCATTAAACAACAACAAATTTCCAACAATGAAGCTCAAAGTAACCTCAGCATAACTTCCAGGGGTGTTAGTAGCACCTATCCTGCCCGCCTTCCTAACCCAGTTCCTGATGTTCAACCTCTACAACTTAATCCTGTAGGGTCTGCCCGCAATCTATTTTTGTTTCAATTATTAAGTTATACAATTGCAATTTTCCTCCTGGCGGGTGCAGGCTTTAGACAACTTTATGTCACTCAACCCACCTTTGGAGCAAATCTTTGGACAGATTATTTTGCTCTGCTAGCTTGGGGTTTTGGAGCTGAGGCTACTCGCGATGCCGTTACCAAAACTATCCGCGAGTGGAAATTGCCCGGACTCAAATGAAACAAAGCCAAGTTAGGTTTTAGGTTTTAGGTTTTAGGTTTAAAAATTAACAAACAGAAAACAAATATCAATGTACTTATGGGAGCGATCGCTAATTTTAGGTTTTAAGTTTTAGGTTTTAGGTTTTAGGTTTAAACATTAACAAACAGAAAACAAATATCAATGTACTTATGGGAGCGATCGCTAATTTTAGGTTTGAAGTTTTAGGTTTTAGGTTTTAGGTTTAAAAATTAACAAACAGAAAACAAATATCAATGTACTTATGGGAGCGATCGCTAATTTTAGGTTTTAAGTTTTAGGTTTTAGGTTTTAGGTTTAAACATTAACAAACAGAAAACAAATATCAATGTACTTATGGGAGCGATCGCTAATTTTAGGTTTTAAGTTTTAGGTTTTAGGTTTTAGGTTTAAACATTAACAAACAGAAAACAAATATTAATGTACTTATGGGAGCGATAAAATCATCCCTGCCAGGAATTTAGGCAGAACCTCCAGTAGAGGCAAATAGTATTTACCCTCCTCAGATAGCATTTGCCCTCTACAGATAGTGTATTATCTACAAGTTTGTGTAAGTCCTAAAAATCTTACTTTGTCATTTTTTAATTACAAAAGCAGGGACGTTGCATGCAAGGTTTTTACTAAGGAACAGACAATTTATAGAAGAGGAAGTCGGATATATTTACCCCTTAATTTTTATGCCATGATCAGCCCACAATAATTAAAATAGGTGACCTTGAAAACCGAAAATCAGACACTTTACAGCACTTTTCAGATTTATCAACCACATAGTCATAAGTAAAACCAAACAAAAGCGAATAGCCAGAAAGCCCCTACTCTAATGACAACCGCCCTATTATTGGGTAAATTGCACAAGCAGCGATCGCAGAGGCTTACCTTAGCAATATAGCAAAAGCGATATCCAGCATTACTACAAATTTTTTTCCCCCGTCGAAACAAGCTCATGAAAAATTTTAAGTGTCTGGAAAATATCCACTGCAAATTGAAGTCTTTTTCTGATTTTTAAACCTCTTTTTTCTTCCTTAACCTGCTATAGAGCGATAAAAACTGAGCTTGTTGAATCCATTTATTAACTAAATCTAACGCCGGAGAAAGGTCACGACGTTGCATAGTTGATATTTGTAGCTTAAGTATTTGTTGATGCAATTTATGGACAGAAGTTTGAGATAGTTGAGAAACTGAAACAATACCCCCATGAAGTAGTAGTCCGCAATATTCACAACCAACAGTAGGAACTCTAGCTAAATCTGCTAATGCAACCCATTTTTTTACAGATTGAACATTAATTTTTAATTGACTTGCTAGGATTAATTTTTCTTCAGAAGTTTTAGTTATTTCCAATAATTTTCTAGTAGTATTAATACCATTTTTTGTTAGTAATATTTGATCCTTTTTACTTAAACCAGGCAACTTTTCAATAGACCAACTTTGAGATTTTATTGATGAAATTTCTAATGACTTTTTCATATTTATTTATTGTATTTTTGAATTTTTTATCGATCATCATTAAAACTAGGACCAACCAAAAAAAACCAGTTTTTACGATAAATCATTGTTTTTTCAGAATACTTTAGCAAAAAAAACTGGATTTCTGGGTTTCCCTACAGACAGCATATTTCAGGTTTATAGGACACGCCTACCAGGGCAAGATCTCCCCACATCATTTGCCCAAAACCAGCTATAAGTCCTTTAACAACTTAATAACCTGACTTCTAAATTCTAAATTCCTACTTTCTGACTTTAGCCATAACCTCCTCTTATACAAAAACAAAAAACATATTGAAATTCCATACTGTAATTAGGGCTTCCTGATTAAACATCAAAGCATTAACACATAAAGGTACTAGCCTTTTCCTAGTCAAAAAAAGTCCCTGGTTTTCGGTTTTTCAAAGTTAAAAAAATAGCATTTTGGGCTAACAATGCCAGAAAAATCAAGAGACAAATATATCCAACTAGCCTTCCCAGGAAAAGTTAAAAGTGGGTTTTCGGCTCCTTAAAAAGACTTTTTCAACAAACCCTAATTAGCCATCACTTTCCCCGCTGCAGAATAATTGCAAATCTAGATTTTCTCCTATTGTCCACCATAAACTTCAACTAAACTTAATTCAAAATCAACTAATATACATTCCTACATACCAGGAAATTAATTATCATCAGAACTTATACCCTAAAATATATTTTTGTCATTACCAGGGACAGAGTTCCAGCCGTAGTCCATCAGAATAGTAATCTCAAGTCAATACTTTCGTAGTAGATGGGTAATACCAATTACCAAATTTATTCAAGAATTAATACAAGCAAAATCACCTTATTAATAATTTAAGCTAAGTTAATATTAATTATTATTATATTTACTTTTACCTCTACCTCAATACTTCCATACTTTTCTGCTCAATAAAATGTAAAAAAGATTTTGATAAATAATATAATTCCTATCTAATCTTAACCTTCTGACTCAATAAAACTTCTTAAAATTCCCATCAACTTACCAATATTATTCAAGAAATACTCATTAGGATCAACCCTTACTACTTGATCAAATAACTTCATAAATTTCCAGTTAGTACCAGTAGTAACACAGCCATAAATTGTATAATTCTTGTTTTGCCGTCGATTAAATATTTGTGCTGCTACCATCTCAGCAATACACTGACCTAAACCTGATTGAATATTATCATTTTTGGCTTCCAAAATTATAGCAACCGGAGATTTAATTATTAATTGAGAAGGAGATTTACTGATAATAAAATCACAATAACCAATCAATCCTAATTGACTATCCACATTAAATTCTCTACCAGAAAACAGACTAATATTTGACTCAAATTGTTTTTTTAACTCAATCAAAATTGGTGTAATAATCATTTCTGATCTAGCTTTTTCCGTAGCAATTTCTAAAGCAATAGGAGTATTATATTGCAGACATTGTTTTAAGAAATCGCTAATTTTTACCTCTGGAATTGTAGCGAAAAGTTCCAGACTTTCAAGAATATTCAGCCCAAAAGTTTGTTCAACTGTTTCTAGATTAAATTGACTATAAGACATCTTAGTGTCGACTTCAGCTACATAATTTATAGATTAACAAATTGGTTAATTCATATTTTTATATGATATCAAATTTACTTAATTTCGTAAAAAAAATATTTCATATTCAGCAAGGATGCAAATATTCCTACTATTGAATGCTTACTGTGAGAGTGAGGTGCGCGATCGCTACCTTCTTTAATTTCCCATAATAATAAAGGACTTACCGCTAGCCGTGAGATACAAATATACCCAGTAAGATCCAACACCACAAATTGCTCCCTACTCCCTAGTTCTTAACCTATTCACCTATCAACTCAGCAAAGTCAGCAGCATTTAATAGAGGAATACTAGTTAATGTTAAATTTTCCGCCACATGCTCAGGAGACTTCATCCCCACCAGAGCCGAACATAAACCAGGAACACTACGGGTAAACTGGAGAGCAGATAGCGCATCTGTTTTCAGGCTCTTACTAAGGGCAGTCATAATTTTTTTTGGCAACTGCTCGAAGTTTTTAGCTTGAGCAATAGAAGCACTAGCGATCGCATTTATCCCAAGTTTATTGGCTGCAGTAATAGCCGGTAAAATTTTGCCATCTACAAATTGAGTAGGAGTAATAACAGCTTCCAACATTGCTAAATTAACTGGTAGTTGAATGAATTGGAAGTGATCGCCTTTTCCCCCTGCTACTTCTTGAGCAATAGACTTAGTTTTACTTAAGTCAATATGTTTTGGATCAGTTGGCTGCACCCGAAAACCTTGCCAAGTAGCTATGCCATAAGAAGTTATTTTACCAGCATGAGCAGCCTTTTCTAGCACTGAAAAAACTGCTTTCAGACGACGATAAAATTCATCCGTAGAAATAATTCCTAACTGAGTTTCTGGGTTATGCAAGTAATAAACATCAATAGTTTCTATACCCAAATTAATTAAGCTGCGTTCTAGCTGGTCTTGAATATATTCTGGGTGCATACAGTGAATTCCCGCCACCAGATCTGTTTCTTGAATATTAAACTTAGAGTTATTTATATATTCTCCTTTAAACCACTCTTCTCTTGCTCGGTTAGGAATAAAACCACCTTTAGAACAAATAACTAATTCTTCTCGTGATACAGTTTTTGATTCTATTAATTTAAGTAGAGCTTTTTTTAGACTTATTTCCCCGTGCTGAGACCGATAATTTATAGCAGTATCTATTAAATTTATTCCACCTTTTACTGATTTAAGAATAGCTTCTGTCACTAAATTATCTGTAGCTGTATCCGAAGAACCTAGATATGTACCGATACCTATTGAACTAGCAGTAAAATTATTAAATTCTCGGAAGTGTTCTGGCAGACATTCTATTTGATGAAGTTCAGAATAATGCTTAGTTTTTATTGCTGTAGCTTTTCCTAAAATCACTTTTTTTCAACCCTCATTAATTATATATACATATGAATATGGCGATGAAACTAATACTCGGACAAAAACCGCCATGGAGTCAGAAAATAGGCTCAAATATAAACAGACAAAACCTTTGAACTAAAAAAGATATAAACCCAAAGAGAGCAAAGGTTATAACAATTTTTTTACCATTGAAGTAATTAGACTAAACTTTGCTCATTTTTTCAACCAGAAAATGTTTAAGTATCAATAGCTAAGGACTCAAAACTGAATGTTTATACATCAAGATAATTAATTCTTTTTAGATCAGGTAGAAAATATATAGAAAAATCAGAAATGATTTGGAGAACAACGACAACGTTATCAAAAAATTTATTTGTACTAAAACATAAATTTTCTAAGCAATAAGATACTTCTTTTTTTTCCTTTTCCACCGAATACTAACCATTAATTTCAAGCCGTCAAATATAGCAGTTGCCATAACCTTTAGAACATTCTCAATCTTCTCCAAACATAGTCAATACTGCCAATTTAACTTCTGAGCTATGACTTCTGACCTCAGCCATAAGTGCGTGATATCAACATTCATCCTCTCGTATTACTAACAATACCCTAGTAGTTCTATTTATATCTTCTGGTACATCTGATAACATAATCATACTTGTATCTAGATAGTCAATTTTCCAAACATATTCCACACCATCCATCATCACTTTACCCATTTCATGTTGACCCTCAGGGTCATTTTCAGGTGTAAAATCACAAAAATCTTGAATTTCTTTAAATAGTTCTTTTTGTTTTTTTCTCGACAATGCTAATACTTGCCGACTCATTTTATATTCTCCCAGACTTTTATCTCCATTCCTAAAGCGATCATTTAACTTAGTTATTGTTCTTTGCCTAACTTCTTTCTCTGTTATTCTGTCCCATAATTTTTGAGCAGAATATCCTAGAGATTTTACTGCATTAAAAGCTTCCAAATTCCAAGATGCAACTGATTCTATTTGAGCTTTCAAATATGACCAATTTATTTGATTCTCAATTTTAATCAACCTTTCTGGCTTAGACTTATCTTCTATTAACAATAAAGTTAAATATGGCATTTTTTCCAACTTATCCAATGGAGTTGGTAAAATATTTCCTCCATAATGATTAATCCAAACTTGATAAATATAATCATTTCCCGATAACTGGAATAGAACATGTAGTGGTGCAACAGAAATAGAGCCTACTTTTGTGAAAAAAACTCCAGCTTTAGCAGTCACTTTCAAAGGACTTTCTAAATCCCAACTTTTCCCTGAAGAAAGTTTCAATAAAAATAATGGTTCATAATCTGTCGTCAAGTCAGATATTGTCGACATAGGTAGGAACATTTGATTTTTTTCAGTACGAGGATGACTTAAAATCCAATTCCAAGTTGATGCACCTATTGGAGCCTGACTAAATGCTTTCAAAAAATCACTTTCTTGAGGTTCAGATAATTGTTTATGTTGATTTAATAATTGTTTATTTCTGCTCATTTTTCTCTCAATAATTTATTTTTAAAGATAATTTAAACTTTCTTGATTTTTATATTTAAGATTAACTGTACCTGATTTTTATACTTTGGTTTTCACTAGGAATAAATTATACGACAGGAGTTTGCACCCTATATTTTATAATATCCGACTTGAGAATAAAATATAAAAATTGATTAAGGTTTTAATTAATTATGGCTACTAGATTATAGTATAAGTACTTCTCTACCCGAATCTATATTGAGTTTTTTGGCCAAAATGCCCTATTTATCAACTTAGCTGTAGTAGTAAAATTTTTTCTAGGCGTCATTTTAATTATCAGTACCGACCTCTAAAACTGAAACCAAGAAAAATTAGAGTTAGATTTTTTCATCCCCTGAAAAGGGAAAGATTGAAATTTTATATTTTGTTCAACATCTCTGGCGGATTAAAATCTGCCATCAAATTCAAAACTTTATACATATATTAAATTAAATAAGAGAAAATACTTGATTGACTGAGGATAATTATCAAAAATTTCCTAGGAACAGCAAATAGTCTTTCTACTATAATCTATTTCCATTAATATATTTATTAAGATATCATGTACAAAATTAGAAGTTATCGTCTTAATTTTAAAGGTTTTTAGTTCAAATTAACCATTATAAAAATTATCACCACCAATGGGCAAATTACTATAACTAAATCAAATTATTTTTATATCTCCTGCTTAAGTATATAATTATATTTTGCTTCCTTACTCTTAAGACTAGTTAAATGAATTGCCCTATAGTTCTATATAGATACTTATAGTAGTCCTTTTTTGGTTGTACCAATATCACAAAAACTGCTGTAAGCTTATTTTTCGAATTTCCAATTTTGTATTAAATACAAATTCAGTTATCATGGCAAATTTAAGTGGAACTTGGCTAGGTACTTATTGGCAACAAACAAATCCTACAAGATTTGAAGCTACCTTTATTCAAGGTGGTAATACCTTAAGTGGCAATATTCTAGACGGTAATTATCTAGGAGAAGCTACATTAAGCGGTAAAGTTATTGGACATAAGATTAATTTTGCAAAGCAATATCTCATAGGTTCACAATACATTATTAATTATGTTGGGACTATTTCTGAAGATGAAAATTTTATCCAGGGGCAATGGCTAATAAATAGATTTAATTCTGGAATTTGGGAAGCTCACAGAAGTAATGAAAACCTAATGTTAGACTTAAAAAATATTGTTTCTGAAGATTTACCTCTATCTTTGAGTTAACCATTAATAACTTTTCATATTCTATAAGTAAATCAATTATGTCATCACCAAAAAAATACTCCTATATATTGTTTTCAAGCAACTTAGAAACTAGGATAGTGCATTAAGAAAGTTTGGGAATGATCATATAATCATTGTCAACAAATACTTTCAATCATCATGAAATGTTCTACACGTGGCCATCACAAATCTCTGATACATGGAGTCAAGAAAGTCAAATATATTATTATCTTAAATGTCAACCAATTTCAGTAACGCTTTCGACAGTTTAATACCATAGCAGAAAAATTCAACCTTAACAAATGTATACAGTTCTACAGGCTCACATTGAAGGCAGTAGTTTAACAGGAATTGCTCCCACAATTAGATAGATAACAAAAGAGTTCAAAAGTACTCAATATTCAGGATTAACCAAAACATAAGCCTAGTTTTTGTCAACAATAATTATTTAATAATAATAAATAAATTATTTTCATAATACCATAAACATAATTAAAATCAATTAACCAGTAATATCTAGATAATTTAAAAAATTTAATTGTTCTACTCCAAAACTATAGGTGAATACTCTGGGAAACTTGGGCTAATAAAATACAAAAATATATTCAATTTGAGACGAGTCTCTAGAATTTACAAAGATTTTTATCAGATCAGCAAATCAAGTTTTAAAACTTATAGTTTCCTACTTTCAAAGATTAGGTTAATCAGACCTTTAAAAAAAATGAAGAGTTGTATCTAATGATTAGATTAGACTAAATTTAGTGTCGTAAATTTATTAGTTGTCTGCCTAGTTAATCACTATCACATTATACCAATTTACCTTGCCAATCTAGACAAAAAAGGTAACAGTAACTTTTGTGAAAAACAAAAAGTATTATTGAGAGTATTAAATTTTAGAAGTACTTACACCTATCTCATCTTTGATTTCATCAAGCTTTGACCACTTACTTAAGTTCCTGCTTTCTCTTTTCTCTTTCAGAATTGATTTTGGCATTAATAAACAACTTACAAAATATTGTGCTTGCCATTCAACAGAGTCTATTTTATTGCCTTCTACACCGCGAGCTTGTTCTGACTCTTTTGCTTTTCCATAATCATTGAAATCGAGTTTTAAGTGTTCTACAAGCACCTATCCTTTGTCTAGATTCAGATGTAGCACCCAATTACTAATTTTATAAGCAAAAGTTGATTCTTGAAACCATTGATACTTTTCTAAAATTTCCTCATTGATTTCAATAACTTGTTTAGTTCTTAATATTCAAGCAGCGATCGCTGCCCCTTCATCAGGGGGAATATAATTCTAAACTACTCCCAAATCCCAAAAATCAGCCACTAAAGAAGCATGAAAAGGCCATTTGGGAGAAAAATTTGTGCTTTTGTGCATTCCCGTCAGAAAATAATTTACCTGATACTAAATCAACTCTTTGACATAAAAGCTATAGGGTTTGAGGATACTCATCGCTTATTCTCCCTTGCCGTTTGAGATATTTCATAAGCAAACTCAGGATTTTCTTTCATTCGTTGAAATAATACTTGCATCTCTCTTGGGTTTTGTTTGAGAACCTCCTCATACTGTTGAGGAATTCTACCAGCCAGGAAAATCAATTCCTCTGGATTCAAATTGAGATTCTTCGCTAATCCGCGAATCACTTCTTCTTTTGGCGCATAGTCAGCGCGATCGTTTTCTAGCTTGGACAAATAGGTGAAGTCCACTCCTAAGTGCTTGGCCAACTCCCTTTGGGAATATCCTTTGTCCTTCCGGACTTTTCTAATTAGCTTTCCAAAACTCTTTCCCACGACTTTCTACCTCCTGGTCTGTATTTTAGACTACTTTGACGAAAATTTCAACTAAAAGTTTGACGATTAAATCAACAATTTCTACAGGAATTTTGATTGACATTATGATCAATCTAAAGCAAGATAATGCTAAAGTTAAACATTCAGTCAATTTAAATCAGGATCTATATATAGTTTAATGCTCAAATTGACTCATTGTAAATTAACCCAAAATCATTACAAGTATAGTCTACCTGAAAGATAGATCAATAAAACAAAACAGTTTTTTATTAGATGTCCTAACACACTTAAATCTATCTTCCATAAACCCGGTTTCTATAATCCAAAAAGTGATAAATATTTACTACAAATAGTTAGGTAATCCTTGATAAGTTAGGATTCAAGAGTCATAAGGGAATAGCTTCGATCTAATTTTTTAGATTATAATTTATCCTATTACTCAAAGAGACATATCCTGTAAAGTCAATTGATACGCCCTTATTATTCATAACATGATTTTTTATCCCTGTAAAATAATTAATGTGTGAGGACTAATGAGATATAAAAACAAATTAAATTTTGCAATACATTAGGGAATTATTGACAGTAAAATTGTGGTGAATTTTTTAGATAAATAAGTGTGCAAGTTGAACTAAACTTAATAACAAAAATTATGAGAATGATCCTAAATATACTCATAAACCTTGTCCCCTTAAAATTCATGAACATATTCTAGTGTTAATCTTCTATCGTTATGAATAATAACCACTCAACTAAACACCATATTCAATAGTATTAAATGTAATTCTTTTACAGTAAATTTCTAACTAAACTTGGAATATCAGAGGGTCGCTTTGCAACTGGTATATTAGCTCCTTCAAAAGCTCCAGTTCTTTCACTTTCAATTTCACGAACAACTTTATTACTAATTAAACAATTAACAGGACTATAATTTTGATTTATCGGAGCGCAAGTACCAGCAATATAAGCAATTACAGGTTTATCAATTGTCTCTGAAATATAAGAAGCTGCTAGTTCTTCAGCTACACCACCAACTTCTCCCACTAACACAATTAACTCTGTCTGGTCATCCTCATCTAATATTTGCAACCACTGCAAGAAAGAAGAACCTACAATTGGATCGCAACCAAGACTCACACAAATAGACTGTCCCAACCTTGACCTTGTTAGTTCCCAGGCAACCTCATAAGTCAGAGTATTGCTACGACTAATGATGCCTATTGGACCTGGAGTATAAAACTGAGTTGGATGAGTACCCAGTAACAGCTTCTCTGGTATAATAATACCTGCACAGTTTGGCCCAACAATCAAAGTTTCCGTAGTCTCAGCTTTTCTTAATAGCTTAACCATATCCAGGGGAGGCACACCTTCTGTAATAATCACAATTTGTTTGAGACCCGAAGTGATCGCCTCTAAAGCAGCATCTAATACCTGATAAGCAGGCATAACTATTACGCTAGTATCAATTACACCCATCTTTGCCACTGCCTGCTCTACCAAACTAAAGACAGGAATACCTAGCCATTCTTCTCCCCCTTCTCCTGGACTAATACCTGCCACCACATTTGTCCCACAAGACCTCATTGTTAAAGCTATCTGGGTAGATATTTTTTCTGTAACACCCTGAACTATAACTTTGCTATATTTAGTTAAATTCATCATACTTTAGCCATTATTTATATAGGCATTTATTACACAAACAATCATTTATCATATCAAAGGTTTTTATTTATAGCATTTCTCAAGCTACTGAGGTAAAGTTATTTTTTCTTTTCTATTATCACCGTAGGGAAGTTGCAGCAACTTCCCTACCTACTACTACGCAAAAAACAAATAGGTGTACATTACCAATATGGAAATTACTAAATAGTCAGTTACACATCTATACAAGCTACATTCTTGGCCTTCTTATGAGCTCAAATAATGAGAATGAGCTCAAAAAAACTGGAAAACACTTACTCAAATATTACTTGAGCTTTTTTTTGTCGAAAAAATGTAATGTTCAGTCTTTAGGACAAACAAGTCTCAAAATAATTAATTTTGAGCTATTAAAGGCATAAAAATTGTTCGTCATTCCCATTGTTCGTGCCTGGTGATCCTTAATATTTCGTAGGTCTATACCTCTTACCCTCACCCATAAATATATTCAGCAAGTCCTAATTAGAACAAGAAAATAATAACGCAACAGCAATTATATAACCTATCAATTATATTTGAGTTCAAATTATTTACATGTAATTTATTCTCTTTTTAAACAAGTACATAAGATAAATTATATATTGATTGAAGTCTACATCCAATCCTTGTGCAAACATTAAACTCTATCAAGTATTTTGTGTAGGTGCTTATCACTATTTAGACAAATAAACAGCCTGGCTCACTGCATCCTCTAAGTTTTCTATAACCTCTACAGGTAGATCTGATAAACGTTCCCTAGCTTTGCTAATTCTACCTCCTAATAAACGCAGCACAAACCGAATTTTTTTCTGGTCTATACTTGTTAATTTATTCAAATATTCATATACTATAGTAATTAACTCATCACTTGTTTCAACTATACCTATAACGTTTATTAAAACCACCTTAATATTGTCTCTTTGACTAACTAAATCCAAAGCTGTAAACATTTGCGATCGTAAACTATTCTTAACTTCCAAATAATCACCTAGCTTAATATTTAGAAAATTAGCTGGTTTTCCCTGAGCTTGTATAACCATATCTACAGTAGCCATTGTTAAACCCTTACCATTGCATAAAATTCCAATATTTCCCTGTAATTCTTTAAATTTCAGTCGATAGTCTGGAATTATTTTTCTATTACTGACAGCATTAATATTGTTGAACACTAATAAAGAACTATCCTCTATTTCCTTAACTTCTTTCTGTTTAATTTCATAATTATCACTAATATTTTGCCCTACTATACTTAATAATTCTGGATGACGACCTAGAGCGTAATCATTAACACTAACCTTACCATCTAAAGCCATTACTTCTCCTTTTGGGCTAATACCCAGCGGATTAATTTCTATCATATCTAAATCCTTTTCAACAAATAATTGATACATTTTTTCCACTATATGACTGACTAATTCTATTAGTTTTCCTTCCAGTCCAATTTTCACCATTAAACGACGTGCATAAAAAGGAGAAAATTCTTGATTAACAACCACCTTTTGCATACTTTTAATCGCTGTTTCTGTATCAATACCCCCTTGTTTTGAACCAAGAAGTACAGGGCGACGTACTATTGGGTCTAAAACAACTGCCAAATATAATTCCTGGTCAGCATTGTACTTTGCCTCTGCCAACAAAACTGCTGGATACTCATCTTTAATTGGCAAATTAAAAATTGTCTGAGCTGCTGCTACAGCATCAATTGTATTTTCGACAAATTTAATACCCCCTAAGCTACTTCTTTCCCCAGTATGAACTTGAGACTTTAGTACAACTGGGTAAGGGATTTTTAATTTTTTTAAATCTTTAGGATAATCTATTCTTTGAGATGGCAAAACAGGTATTCCCATCTCACTAAACAATGCTTTTGCCTGATATTCTAATAAATCCATATCAACTTAACCTTTAATTTTCTCTAGTTAATAAGAGTTAAGATATTTTATTTTAGCAAATTAACTTGAAAACTACATTTTGCAAAATAATTATCAATAAAATAGTCTTAATAATGCTAAGTTTATTAAAATTATTGTGCTTAGTATAAATTAGGAATTTCTTTTACCAATAAATGGTTCTATCTATTATCTAGTTTTGCCGATTTTTTATCTGTTATAGCAATTTTATTTTTATAACTCATTTTTTGTTATGAGTATAAAAATATAAACATTATTCAACTATAGAAATTATCAATCTTCATTATTGTGACTACAATAACTTTGACAATCACATTTTTTTTATTAACAAACAAATAGTAATTTAGTATAATATTTACCTTATGAAGCTGTTTCTAACAGTTACAATTTATCAGCATTATTTCAGCTAATTAATGTTACTAAAAATTTAGATTTCACAACATAGAAATAGAAACACTATATATTTGATCTCTGATATTCAATTGTCAACAGTTACAGTAACTTTTATAATAAATATCAAATCGGAATGCTGAGGATAATAGTAACCTCAATTTTTAACTTTATTCATCACCTCTATGAACTGTTTTTACCCATTTTAGTCTCTTGGGTAATATAGACATTCGAGCAATAGTAACACCCATAACTACAAACCAATGCAACATATAAAAAGTTCCCCGCACACTTTCTAGTAAAGTTAGAAATAAAGACAATGGATTATCTTTACTCGAATTAAACTCCATCACCTTTTCCTCCTTTGCTAAGTTCATCTGTTGTTTCCGAGTTCGGCGTAAACCTATAAACATACCTAGCAAAGAGACCATAACAGTAAACACAGTTAAAGGACTTGTTATTGGTAAACGACGTAAGATTATTGACATTAAAAAATCAGGCACAGCAGCAACTGATAATAGATATTGTGTTACCAAAAATTGCCATAAATCCCAAGTTTTACTAAATCTCATCCGGTTACGCAAAATCAATTTCCAGTAGTCTAAATACCGTTGATATCCTCCTTCTGCCCATCGCGAGCGTTGATGCCACAAAGCTATAGGGCTAGTTACTCCCTCCTCCGTTACTGCCGGAAAAGCCAGATAATCTATATCCCATTGGTTTAAGTGTAGGCGAATAGTTAAATCTAAATCATCAGTAATAGTCTGTTCATTCCACCCTCCACATTCTTCCAGAGCATTCATTCGTACAAACTGGCCATTTCCTCTGAGCTCTCCAATCCCGCCAATGGCAATTCGCTGTTCCTGAAAAAAACCATCCACAACCATTTCTGCTGATTGTCCCTTCGTCCAAAAGTTTATACCTGCATTAGCGATCGCCTTTCTGATTTGTACTGCTCCTACTTCTTCCCTAGCAAAAAGTGGTACTACCTTTTGGAGTAGATCTGGTGTTACTTGTGCATCTGCATCAAATACTCCTAAAATTTTTCCCTTCACAAAAGGTATAGCAGCATTTAGAGCCCCTGACTTACCACCCCCAGCATCTGGACTTCTTCTAATCACTTTTAGCTGTTCATATTCCCGGGCCAATTGTTCTAATAATAAAGGGGTTTTATCCGTACTATTGTCATCTATCACCCAAAGTTCATAACTATTAGTAGGATAATCTAAAGCCAGCATATTTTTTACCAACTTTCTGATTACAGCTTCTTCGTTTTTAGCGGCTACTAACAGAGATATATAAGGCCATTCAGTAAAATTTTCTTCTGACAGAGTTTTTGGAGCTAATTTTGGTTTAGCAAATAGTATTCTCAAAAATTGAACTGACAGTAAACCTGTCAAACCCAGAATTATCCAATATCCCCACGAAAGCAAATGTAGGATAATAGTAGTAGTCCAGATAAGCCATAGCATAAGTGCTGCTTTACATCTACGACCATCATAAATATCCTGAAACTTTTTTTTCTCCACCACTTCTATTTTTTGCTCTATCTGGTTAACATCTAAAGTTTTCTGCCTTTCTGATACCTGATAATTTTCCTGTTCATTATCTGAGGTATCGTTTTGATAAATTTTGGTTTCCTGATAGTAACTGTCTTTGGGTAAATAACTGTCCGGCATAATTCAACTAATCTTAAAATATCCAACTACTAATAATTTTCTTATGTTTAAAAGACTAACCTATATTCCGCCTTAAAAACTATAGATATACCTCTAGAGTTGAGGCTTTTAGTTTTTAACGGTTTCAGGAATTAAGTCTCTTTTAGTTTTAAACGGTCATACAATTATTTTTCGGAGATATCTATTTAGTGTTTTCGGCCACTCATAAATTTGTTGGAATAATCTAATTTATAGCAAGCATTCAACTAACTGATATTCAGCTTTGGCGAGCTTCATACTAAGGCGCACAGCTTTTTGGGATAGGAGTTTGAAGGAATTGGGGCAACAGGAAAAGGTTTCGGAGCTTCCCAGCTAGTGTTTGAATGTTGACAACCATTTGCTCAAATTGCTATATGTGTAAGTATATTGTAAATATACTTGCTAAGTCGTGTAGTTGATCAATAAAAAAATAACTAAAGTTTAATTATAGTATTAATTATATAGAGTATATTTAGATGTCAATTAATCAATTAAAGCCAGCAGACAAAGGGGAAATAGCCGTTTATAGTCCATATTACCCAGAAAAAAGACGTAAATATTTAGGTCATGCTATTAGCTTGTATAAACAAAAAAGTTTAGAAGGAGCAAGAAGTATTGAAGGGAACGAAAATATTCCTTTTATTATTACCTGGAATGTTTCTATATTACCTGCAGATATAACTCGTTTTCGAATGCAGTTTAATGGTAATCAAGAACTCAGTTATGAATTAACAATGGCCAATTACGAATTTATTGATTTTTTAATAGATGTTTTACTGAATTACAATCGTACTCGTACAATAGATTTTTCTCAGAGTTTCTACGGCAAGCTACTCCGCTATGAGTAATTTAGGTTTAATGATCATTTTCAGCAAAGAATAGTGAAAAGAGTGCATTTAAACTATTACCTTTTAAAGAGGATTTTGAATTACCCAAGAATAACGGTTTTTTTAAAAAAAATACATTATGATTTAATTAGACTCAATCTTTATATTCATACAATCTATACCTAAATCAATAAAAACTTAACTATTTTGTGTCTGTTAGGAAGAAACAACTTGCAATTTGTGAGTCATTAACTTTGTTAGGGTGCATTTAGTTAAACTTTGAATATAATACTAAGTCAATTTATCCTTGATTGCTCAAATACAATCGTGGTTTCTTGTAAAGCATTTTATATTTCCTTGCTTAATAATAACTTACAGTTCCTTGGTTCAGACCAAGATAATCTAAAATTTTATTGACAAATAAATATTTTTATGATCTGCTTGCCATGTAATCTTTTCAAAGAATTACAAATATCACATAATTTTCATATTATCGGTTTTTGTGGCTTAACAATTGGAATGTATTTTCGTCACTACATTAATCTCAAAAAAAATAAGATAACCAACATCAGAAAAGATACTATTTGTCAATAATTGTTCAGACGATCTGACCCTGTTTCTTAGTTGAATTATCATAGGCATAAATAGTTTAGTTATCTATAATTTACTTTTCCCAGAAATTGCTCATGACACAACAGAGTTAAGTAGGTTATGTGCAAAAAGTAGGAAAATAGTTGATTTTTTTTTGAATAAAAAATTGATGCTTATCAAAAATTATCATCATTTATTCAACTAGAAGTTAAAATTATTAAAAACACCCATACAAAAAATATAAAAAAAGAGAAAAAACCTCTTTTAAGAGAGTAGAAAGGTTGATTACTAAGAAAGCAAAAAAAGTAATTGCGATTGCAGTTGTAGAAGTTTTAGAAAGTTTAGCCATTACTTTTTTATGACTAAATCCTCTTTTGCTGCCTGCCAAATTTACCTTCAATATAGTGACCTAATCTTTCATTACTCCTGAGCTTATTTTTCTGTTCTTTATCAAAATTGTTGAGTATTTCTTCCTAATAAACCACTGATTATAATACCTTTGTCTTTACAGAATTTTCGGTTTTCTCATGTCAGCTAAATTTGGTCTGTATGAACTGACTCTAGGTAATAAACCATACAGTTTTTACACTCTTCAACCTGAGCCTTTAAATCTCAAGATTCCTTATACTTATCCCAACTTATTCTATGTAAAAATATATATCTATCTATACAACTTACAGATATTTTAGCTCCAAATTCTCTATTTTTTCCCCTTTTTTCTCTTACTATTGGACGCATGTGAGGTTGATTTAAACTTACTATTGTGTCATCTATTCGTTGTTCTTTGTTATCCCACATCAATTGTTGTTGACGCTAAATTTCACGGAAATATCAAAATCTTTTATATTGTCTAGTACTCAAACTTTCATGACGGGCACCATTCTTGATTAACAGCCTTTTGAGTGCTTAAGTTTTTACTTACATATTTCAGTTATTTTTTGATAGCTTTCCTGATAGCCTTAGGAATTGGTCGTCTTTTTTTTGCCTACCTTTAAATATTCTTTTTTTGCTGTTTTACGGTGAATAATGGGTTTTGAGCGAAACTGACTTTTAACAGCCTTTTAAGAGAATATCTTAGATGATTTTGGTTTTAATTCTGCCACAATTTAATAGATTTAAGTCCGTCAGATAGCTGGGAGCGCAGGTAGCATATTAAATTAATTTACCTTGATTTTTATACTCCTTGATTTCTTCTAATAAGGTTCTTTTTTTTGCTTCATATTCCTGATTTTTACTCTAATTTTTCACCATATCTGAATTAATTTCATTGATTAAATCTGCACCTATTATTTCTCTAAAATGAACCAATATTGAAGCATCAAAGGTATCCTGGTCTTTATAGGATTCCAGACCAATAAACTATTGTAAATAGGGGTTTTCCTTAATTTTTTCTACTGTTTCCCTATCCCTTATACCTAATTTTTCTTTAATAATTAACACCCCTAATTCTATTCTCAAATTTAATCCAGGTGCTCCTATGCATGGTACAGAAAAAGATTGCATATACATCTTCATATTTCTCAGAAGGAATTAAACTAGCCATCACTACCCAAGGATTTTCTGGGGATAATTGGCCATTGAACGGCAGCTTAAAATTTTCTGGTGGCGTTTCACGTTAGCCTACTTTTCTGCACATGTTATATGTATTATGTATAAATACTTGGTTTTTGGTATATTGTAGCTAAAAATTGGGTACTATTTCTGATGAAAAATACCTAAAATCATTATCGTGTAATTTTTTTAGATTTATTCAGCAAACCCTAAGTAAGGGTATTTAGCTGCAAAAAGATACAAAACTATAGAGATAAGATGCAAATATAAATAAACTTGATAAATGTGATTAGGCAATACCTATGAATTCCTGTACAAATTCCATTAACAAATTTTATTGACCAGGAAGTAAACATTAAAATATCATGACTAGTGACGTTTTATATAAGTTTTATAAAGCAGAATATCAAACAGTCATCCTTGCCCTAAAAATGCAATAATTATTAAAAGTATATTTATGGCAGGAGTGAGGATGTGCCAAAATCTGCAAATTATTTGCTAATTGGATCGACTGAAGCCTACAGTGGCAAGTCTACAATTGCTATAGGATTAGCTCATAAGTTACAAGAACAAGGTATAGCCATTGGTTATGGAAAACTCTTGGGAAACTGTTTAGCCACAAGATCCATTTCTACAGATGCTGATGTTCAGTTTGTAACTGACACTCTCAAACTTTCAGACAATAGTATTCAACCAACTTTGTTGATGCTGAATGAAAGTATTATAAATAAGCGGTTGCTGGCAGAAGAAAAAACTGATTATCAAAAATCTCTAACACAATATCTACAGGTAAAGGGAGAAAATTTGGTAATATTAGAAGGACCTAGCAACCTAGATGAGGGTAGTTTGTTTGAATTATCACTGCCACAAGTTTCTGAAATTCTTAATTCTGCTGTAATTCTGGTAACTCGTCCAAACTCACATTCTTATATAGACTCTTTACTTTCCGCCAAACAACGTTTAGGTAATTCCCTTATAGGTGTAATTATTAATGATGTGCCACTCCCAGCGCAAGAAACAGTGACGACTTTAGTAAAACCTTTTCTGGAAGCTAGAAATATACCTGTATTAGGAATATTGCCCAGAAGTAATCTATTACGCAGTGTTACAGTTGAAGAATTAGTGAAGCAGTTAAAAGCTCATGTGCTTTGTCGTTCTGACCGCCTAGATTTAATGGTAGAGAGCTTGACAATTGGTGCAATGAATGTTAGTTCAGCTATCAAATATTTTCGTAAGGCTACAAATATGGCTGTAGTTACAGGAGGCGATCGCACAGACATTCAGTTAGCAGCTTTAGAAACTTCGACCCATTGTCTAATTTTAACTGGACAACTTTCACCAGATGAGTTAGTATTAAGTCGTGCTGATGATGCCGAAGTCCCTGTATTATCAGTAGAGTATGAAACCCTTTCTACAGTAGAAATAATTAATAGAGCTTTCGGAAGTGTTCGTTTACACGAACCTGTTAAAGTAGAATTCGTCAAAAAACTAATCGCACAACACTTTGATTTTGAACGCTTGCTCAGTCATTTTCAGTTGGGAGTATAGCTAGTGTTTATTTGCAAAAACTAGTAATCTTATATTTTGGGAGTGTAATTAAGGGCTCTAAAATCTTGTTTATTGGCTCAATAAGTATATTCACTTATTCAATTAGATACATAGAAGGTATAGGCATAGATTCCAAATACTATGAAAACTAATTGGTATGATTCCTAGCAACACTAAATGACAAACAGGTTCATCATCTAAGTGTGAAGCATCAAATATCCAAACCTCACTACGATTATACTGACTATCAAAGACAACTGTTAAGATCCATCCTGTCTGGGTTTATTCAGTATTAGGATCATAGATAGGTTCCATTGGCTAACAGTTAGATGGTAAGTTTAGTCTAGTGAGAGCATTGGTTTGATGGTCGAAACGAGCGATCGCCCCAAACATTTCTTTACTAATATCTACTTGATGGTTGATGAACTCACAGATAAGTAAAGCAGGATATTTTCCTACTTCACTTCTGAGCAACTGTGGGAAATTTACAGGGGATATCTAGCAATTTATAATTATCAATAATACGACCCTCTTGAACTAGAAGACCCAATGACAAAAAATGCCTTGAGCAACAGTATGATTTTGACCACTAGCTACTTCTTGAAGGTAGTTATTTGTTTGCTCAAAATCTGCATAGCGGACTAAAGTAATTACTACCGTGCCCTATGATCTAGATAACCATTACCAAAATACTGCTGAAACTAAAGTTCAGTTTCTTACTAATTACCTATAGGTATTAACACTCACAAATAAAAATTTGTAACTACTATCTGTTTGCCAACTTCAAGCATCACTAAGGGTCTTTACTTGTGTCAAAGCTGACAATAATTGTAAACTTACAGGTGAAACCAAAAATATCAGATATAGACTTGCTAAAACAAAATTGTTAATTAGAGGAACTCCTGACATAGGTATTACAAATTTTTGCGGAATTTTTTCCCTACTATTACTACAGTATAGATTTAATGAACTACAAATATTGAGGAGTAACTCCTAAATTATAGATATTTCCTGTAATATTATCTCTTTTAGGATGTGCTGAATAGCTTTGGTGGTTTTCTAAATTCCCTAAATTTTTCATACCCAAAGTTTCTAAAGTCTTTCAGTTAATACAATAAGGATGCCCACCTTCCCATAAAGTTAAAAGTCTATCTGGCAAAACCAAAACCAAAGTATTAGCAGCATTTTTGACAAATTTAGTTAATTAATCCTAAAATTTTCCTAAAGGGTTCATTCTATGAACACCAAAAATAGATATTCCTTTTTCTGTTTCTTCTTGATATTCTAATGTTTACATATAGCGGTAAATGGCTTTTAGTTCTTGAGCTCCCAAAACAGATAAATTAAAATGTACTACTAGGATAGCACCATCTTCATCAAACCAATGTCCTAATTGTTGTCCATAGCGTGATCATCTTGCAGGCCTATTTCTATATAAAGACCCTTTTTATCCAGGGGTTACTGCACCGAAAATAATGGAAAGGGGAGTAAGAAGAAATTCTCTAGATAGTTGGGCCAAAGCTTGAGCCCATCCTCATCTTTCTATTGATTAATTTTTCAGATGTGTTTTTATTGTACAAAAACATATTTACTTGTTATAATCCCTTTGACAGTTTTATTACAATAGATAAAATCTTTGAGTCAATCAATTGATATACCTAAAGTAGATGATTTTTTAGAGGAACTTTTAGCAATCCAACAAACAGGTTCTAAAAGAATTGCTATGTTGGGTTCTCGTCATGTTCCTATTACTCATCAACAATTAATTGAGTTGTTAAGTTATGCTTTGGTATTAGGTTCAAATCATATTATTACCTCAGGTGCAACGGGTACTAATTTAGCAGTGGTTCGGGGGGCAATGAGAGCTGACCCTAATTTAGTTACTGTAATTCTACCTCAAAGTCTAGAACGACAACCAAGAGAATCTCGTAAAGAATTAGAAAAAGTAATTCATGTGGTGGAAAATCCAAAAAACAATCAATTATCTTTAGCTGAAGCGAGTTCTATTTGTAACCAAGAAATTGTATCTAGATGTCAACAGTTAATCTGTTTTGCTTTTCATGATAGCCATACTTTATTGAAAACTTGTCAAGATGCTGAGGAACAACGTAAAGTAGTAACTCTGTTCTATCTTGATTAGTTAATTCTACTATAAAAATGAGTCTCCTGGAATTACCACCATCATCAATCTTTTTAGATTGTATAGTTTTAGGTTCAATCCTGGTCTATGCACCTTTTTTGGTAGTAGCCTACGGTCGTGTTACAGTAGGCTATGATATGGGTGCGCCTCGTGCTATGTTTGAAAAATTGCCTGGTTATGCTAAAAGGGCAACTTGGGCACATCAAAATTCTTTTGAAACTTTTATTTTATTTGCAGCAGCTTCTTTTATGGCTTATTTAACTGAACTTGATTCTGCTTTAGCCATAGGAGCATCAGTTGCTTTTGTAATTGGGCGATTTTTTTATTCGATATTCTATATTTTGGATATACCTATCGGGCGATCGCTCATGTTTGCTATTAGTTCTTCTGGTACAGCTATTTTGTTTATTCTCAGTTTAATTAGTGCCAATAATTTTTAGTAAACCTTGTTTTATTAGGTAAAATCAAAATAATAGATGAAAAAATTATGGCATCTACATCATCATTTGATATAGTCAGCGATTTTGATAGGCAAGAATTAGTTAATGCTATAGACCAAGCAGAGCGAGAAATTAAAGCTCGCTACGACTTGAAAGATTCTAATACATCATTAGAATTAGGCGAAGATACAATTACGATTAATACTAGTAGTCAATTTAGTTTAGATGCGGTTCATACTGTGTTACAAACTAAAGCAGCTAAACGGAATTTATCTTTAAAAATATTTGATTTTGGTAAAGTCGAATCTGCTAGTGGCAATAGAGTTAGGCAAGAAGTTAAATTACAAAAAGGCATTAGCCAAGAAAATGCTAAAAAAATTACTAAGTTGATTAAGGATGAATTTAAAAAAGTTCAATCATCTATTCAAGGTGATGCCGTTAGAGTTTCTGCTAAGTCTAAAGATGAATTACAAGCAGTAATGCAAAGATTAAAAGCAGAAGATTTTCCCATGCCATTGCAATTTACTAACTATCGTTGAGTAGAAAAGAAGGAGTAGGTTGCAGGTAGGGACGTTTTATGGAATGTCCCTACAGGGTAACGGAAAAAATTTGATGATTTATGAGCGATAATTTGTTTTATTTTTTATTATTTGAAATATCTAACCAGAGTCAACTTGGTGGTCTATTGTAATTATTGTGGTTAAGGGATGAAATGGGAGTATATTGCTCCCTTACTATGTTTTTATCATCCACATCTACAATTACTATAACTATGTAGCACTACGATAAACTTTCGGAGAACTGCAAATATTTTGAGAGGGGGAAAGTTAATATTTAATTATAATGAAAATCTTTAATAAGGGTTAGTGACTATGCTGATGACTTATATGGAAAAAGCAATAGGTAAAAGTTTGGTGACCTTTTTAAGTTATAAATTAAATTGGAACAAAAGGTAAAAAATATCACGATAACTTACTCTGGTTGAATTTCCCCTGCCTTTTCCCAACTTTCATAAGCCTCTGCCATTAAACCCAAATCTTTGAAAACATTCCCTCGCTCATACCAACCGTCATAAAAATTAGGCTTAATTTCTAAAGCTTTGTCATAACAATTAACTGCCTGTGTCAAATTTCCTAAACTAACCAAAAAATTAGCCTTATTGTACCAAGCCAAATAATAATCAGAATTAATTTCTAAAGCTTTGTCACAACTAGTGATCGCCTCTTCCCATCTCTCCAATTTTCCCAAAGCTTCCCCACGGTTATTCCAAGCCAAATAGTCATCAGACTTAATTTCTAAAGCCTTGTCATGGCTGGTTATCGCCGACTCATATCTTCCTAACTGTACTAATGCCTTACCTCGATTGTACCAAACTTGATGATAATCAGGCTTCAAAACCAAAGCACTTTCCCAGCTATCAACTGCTCCCGCAAAATCACCAGCTTTTGCTTGCTCTAAACCCAACTTAGCCCATATTTCCGAATTTTGCTCGGCAGACTGCTGAATTTCCACTCCCACACCAAGCTCACTAACCATTGCCTGAATAACTACTCTTGGGTCACTTGTCTGTATCCCCAATTGTTGAGCAACAGTAGCTAATAAATTAGGATTTTCCTGAAGCTTAACTACTAAATTTTCCAAATCTTCATTTTCTTGATTTTCTCCTAAAGATGCTTGGGGAGGAGGGGAGAAATTAGAATCAGGCCCATCATACTCCCAAATTGCTCCACTATTATCCCGACTTAAAAGTTCAGTTCCAATATTATTAGCCAGATCTCCCAGAGTATGCAGAGAAGGAAGCGTTTGAGTCAAGTGAGCAAACCTAACCATTCTCTGAGCTAACTCATCATTAGGTTTGGGGGATGCTAATAATCTTTTTCCAAAACGTTGTAGCCATTCAAGCCAAGATTCAGCTTTGCCTCGCTCCCCCAAGTCATCGAAAAAATTCTTTACTCTTTCAGGGTACCAACCTTGGGCAATACCTTCTAATAGTTGACCAAAGAGAAAATCATAATCTGTATCTGTTAAAGGTGGGAGAGACTCAGAGAGTGGTTTAGGGTCTGTTGGTTTTATTTGAGGTCGGGAGAATAACCCCAAAAAGTTTCCCCATAAACTTTTCAGCCATTGCCAAATTCTGCGAAACATTTTTTTGGTTAGTATATAAAGTAAAATATAAGCTAAAAGAACTCCAATTGAAGTGTAGCAAATAGTTTTTAACTCTCCTGGGAAGTTCGGTGCTCCCCTTTTAGAAGAGCTTTATTAGGGAAAGCCTTGTCTTATATATTATCTGTGAGAAGCTATCTGAGATTTTCTATGCACTTTTACTGACGCTACAATAGCCTAATTAGGACATAAGAGAACTTTAATAACTATAATTAACGATAATTCTTTTAGCTATCCCATCAAAAGCTTAGGATCGGCAGAACTCCCCAACTGCCTAACAGCCTAGGAGAATGTCAAAAGATGCAGCAATTATAGTCATTTCAGTTAAGATTCAGACAAGGCTTTGTTACTGTGAAAGTGTTTCAGATAAAAAAGTGTTTTATTCTTATTTGAAATGACTATCTTTATACTAATTAAGTTTTTAGAGTATGTGGGGAGTAAATTAAGTAAGCAAGTTATCAAATTTAAACCAAAAGGTACATCTCAATATTGTTGGAAATATTTGAGTAAAGTCTCTAAAAGCTGATATGAACCCTGGCATTCCTGTAGTATAGTAATTTTGGACAGGAACTAGACAGGGGATATAACTTACCCAGTCCTAAGTACCCCCATCCTCTCGGTGGGAGAAGACCAAAAGGGTGAGTAGAATTTACTACCAATACACAAGAGAGAGGGAGAAAATTGCTTAACTTCAAAATTGCCGGCAGGGTTTCGTATACTGAAGGATTTTGCTTTGCCTTTGTAAGCGCAAGGTCTAAAGTATTTCAAAGACTAGACATAACTTTTTTTGCCGTAGCCAAAGTCCGATCAATATCCTCCTCTGTATGGGCTAAAGAAGTAAACCCTGCTTCAAACTGAGAAGGAGCTAAATAAATTCCATGCTCCAACATTCCTCGGTGGAACTTGCTAAATTTGGTCAAATCAGACTTTTTCGCATCATCATAATTGTGAACAGGTCCTTTATTGAAAAAGATACCAAACATTGCACTAATATGCCCACCCCAAATATCATTATTAGTTTCTTTAGCAATATTCAATAACCCATCAGCAAGTCTTTTAGTAATCTTATTCAGCTGATCATAAGTACCTGGTTTCTTTAGGAGTTCCAGAGTCTTAATACCAGCAGTCATAGCTAAGGGATTACCAGAAAGAGTACCAGCCTGATACATCGGACCTGCTGGAGCAACCATCGACATAATATCCTGACGACCGCCATAAGCTCCTACAGGTAGACCACCACCAATAATTTTGCCTAAAGTTGTTAAGTCTGGAGTAACGTTAAATTTTTCCTGAGCACCACCATAAGCAATACGAAAACCAGTCATTACTTCATCAAACACAAGTAATGCACCGTTTTCCTTTGTAATCATCCGTAGCCCTTCCAAAAATCCTGCATCTGGGACAATAAATCCAGAGTTCCCAACCACGGGTTCCAGGATAACACCAGAAATTTGGTCAGGGTTTTCCTCAAACAATTTTTTAACTGTCTCCAAATCGTTGTAAGGAGCAGTTAAAGTATTCTTAGTTACATGCTTAGGCACTCCGGGAGAATCTGGTAGACCCAGGGTTGCTACACCAGAGCCAGCTTTGACAAGAAACATATCGGCGTGGCCATGATAACAACCTTCAAATTTAATTACTTTATCTCTACCTGTAAAGGCTCGCATTAAACGGAGTACTGCCATACAAGCTTCTGTTCCAGAATTGACAAAGCGGATCATCTCAATGCTAGGTACAGCATCAATAACCATTTTAGCGAGAGTATTTTCTAAAGCACAGGGGGCACCGAAACTTGTACCTTTTTCCAAAACTTCTTTCAGACCATTTAATACTTCTGGATGAGCATGACCACAAATAGCAGGTCCCCAAGTACCAACATAGTCAATATATTGGTTGCCATCAACGTCCCAAATGTAAGCTCCCTGAACTCTATCAAATACTATAGGTTGACCACCAACAGACTTGAATGCTCTGACTGGAGAACTAACTCCGCCTGGCATGAGTTTTTGGGCTGCTGCAAAAATTTCTTCGGATTTAGTGGTATTGAGTGTAGTAACTACCAATTTTAGTCTCCTTGTGTTTATTTCAATCCCAATAGGGGGATTTTTGCATGATCACCAAATTAATATAAAGTTATATCTATGAAATCTGGCTAATTTTAGCATTGCAGTGGATGTATGTTTACAGTAAATTATGGAGAATTATGAAGTTAATTTTTGATAATTTATCTATTCTATGATATATATGAAAAAAAAAGTAAAAGTAAATTAAAATTGAAGATTAAACATTAAAAAAATACCTGAAAAATATACTAAAATTTGTGTAAACTAATTTTTGAGGACACATAATGTCTAACTCCCAAGCAGTAGTTTTAAGTGAATCAATTCCAGTGAAGCAGGTTCGTTACAATGAACAAGGACTTGTACCCGCTATTATTCAGGATTATTTAGATGGTACGGTGTTAATGATGGCCTGGATGAACCAAGAATCATTACAAAAAACTCTAGAAACTGGGCAAACTTGCTTTTGGAGTCGTTCTCGGCAAGAGTTTTGGCATAAGGGTAAAACTTCTGGTCATTTTCAAAATATTAGGTGGCTGCGCTATGACTGTGATAGTGATACTTTATTAGTGGGAGTGGAACAGGTGGGAAATATTGCTTGTCATATGGGGGAAAGGAGTTGTTTTCATCTTGTGGATGGGAAGGTTGTTCCACCACCGGCGGATATCTTGTCTCAGCTTTTTGATGTGATTAGGGATCGCCGAGACCATCCACAAGAAGGTTCTTATACTTGCCAATTGTTTGCTGGAGGAGATAATAAAATTCTCAAAAAAATAGGGGAAGAGTCCGCAGAAGTGGTAATGGCTTGCAAGGATGATCATAAAGAGTCGATCGCTGCAGAAGTGGCGGATTTGTTTTACCATACTTTAGTTACTCTAGCTTACCATAATGTTGAGTTACGGGATGTATATCGGAAGTTGGATGAACGCAGATCACAAAATAAATAATAAGTAGGGTTCTCAAAAAAAACAGAAGGTGGGGAGGTTGGGTTCTGCTCAAAACAATAATATATATGAGCTTTAGCAACTCAAAATCTTGCTCTTTTTTTATTCCCAAAAGGATAGGGAGATGTTTCTAGTCTTTTCTTTTTACCTATTCTATTTCTGGATATCCTGACTTCTTCGCCAAAAAGCTACGTTGCATACAAAGACACCAAATAGTTTCTACAGCTAAACTTAACTAATCTACAAGAATCTATAAACTTGACTTACTATCTCAGTATCAAAGTGTTAAACCCTCCCTTTTACAAACTTTTTAGTAAAGTGTTTTTCCGAATATGATGCTTCTCTTGGTGGGTTTATGTATTGTGTATAGTGCCTTTCTATGTGATTTAAGCAACCTTCGATATTTAGCAGCAGTAGTTTGAGTGATTATTTTATTTCACTATCTGTATGGAATTTTAAAATTTTTGCTGATAATTACAAATTATACCACTTAGGAAGCTTTGGGGCAAAAGAATAATAAATATATAATGCTTGTAAATTTGTACAGTGGAGCGATCGCTTTACCCATTAGATTAGTAATTGTACTTTTGCAATATCTCATCTAAAAACTTGGATTAGCAATTTTAGGTAGCCTTAGCAAAGCATGAAGTATCAGGAATTAAGTACTTCAAAACTTGTATTTTAAGGACACCAGCAGTTTTACTAAATTTTATTCTAATTAGTTGGTTTTTGGAAAGGAAAAAAAAATTTATTGTTTTACTAAAATTGTTAATAGCTTAATATTAATTTTGTATCTTTATAACTCAAAAAAACTTTTGGGCAAACCAAAATTATGTAAGAATTTTAGCTTTTTATTAATCATAATTTCTCTAACTACTGCTGTATCTAAAGTTGAAAATTTTTTCCATCTATTTAGTGACAACTCTATCAAGATTACATCATCGAAGGACTATTTGCTACTCAAAATCTCTAGAGATGTTAAAGCATTTAATTCCCTTAATTATTCATTATCTAAAATTTTTGGATTTTTCAGTTCCTTATAGATATTTACGGCGATCGCTATGAACTCAAATTATACCCTAATTCACTAATGCCTTGATAAAGAATGTAGGGTACAACTATTTCCAACTATTTCCCACAAAGGTGCCTTCTTTCTTTAACTTTTTCAGCAAACCCTAACTAATTATTATAATTTCTGAGCCAAGAAACTGCACTTTCTACATCACTGACCTGCTCTCCTTCAGGAAGAGGCGGACGCTGTATCATTACTACTGGAATACTTAGTTCTCTTGCAGCAATAACCTTCGGGTAAGTAGCATCACCACCACTATTTTTACTGACTAGTGTTCCAATTTTATACTTTTGCAACAGCGATCGCTCCTCTTCCAGAGAAAAAGGTCCCCGCTCAGTCAATATTTTTCCAGGGGGTACTGAGGTATGTGGTTGGAGTGGTTCAATTATCCGCATCAGAAACCAGAGGTCTTTAAGGTGAGCATAACTTGCTAGTTCTTGTCTACCAATACTTAGAAATATTCGTGATCCTAATTCTGGTAAAACTTTGGCAGCAAATTTATTACTTTTCACCTCTAGCCAGCGATCGCCTTCAATTTTTTTCCAAGCAGGACGGACTAACATTAAATGAGGAATATTTAGTTGTGAAGTGGCGATCGCTGCATTCCAGGAAATTTTGGATGCAAAAGGGTGGGTTGCGTCAATTAACAAATCTATTTTTTGTTCTCTTAAATAGTCTTTCAAACCAGACACACCACCAAAACCGCCAATTCGTGTACATTTGAAGAGCATAACTGATTTACTAGTACGACCCGCAAGAGAGCTTATTACCTCTAACCCTGGTATAGTAGAGGCTAAAGATGTTAGCTTCAAGCTATCCCCAATACCACCTAGAATTAACACTCGTTTGTGTTTTGCCATAGTCATTTCAGTTATCACTATTATAGTACTTCTGGTTTTATTCCTACCCATTATAGGGAACTTCTTAAACCCTTTTTTTGAGCACGAAGGTGGGGATATATAGGAATAGAGAGCAAGAAAAGCAATAAAGATAGGGAATCTAAAAAAACTTATTTTAATTAATTTTTAAATACATTTACTATTCCGAAATTTTGATTAATTTCTAAACGCATAAGTTATCTCCTTTAGCAATTTGGATATTAATAAGTACGTGCAAAGAGGTTAGTTAAAAGAGGTAGGATAACTAATTTTTTTCTCAGATATTACTTTTGGTTTTTAAGTTCGCTGTTTCTAAATTTACTTAGATAAGTTACGATGCATTAATGCTAACTTTTTCTCAAACTTCAGTTATTAAATAATTAATACAAATAGAATAAAATTTTTAGTTATAAGTCAGATGTATACAAGGTGTCTACCCCTACTCTCCCACTCAGTAGTCAAGTTGAAAAGTTTTTGATCAATGGTATTATACTATCTCTCCACTGCACTAGGAGTAAAACGAACTTCTATCCTTCGCCGACTCTGATCAGGATTTCTATTTACCTCAGCATAATCTCCAGTAGAATTATATAATTGTGCAGCAGAATAAGCTCTAAATTGTAAACCCAACTCTTGCAGGCGAGAATTGTTTTGGAGTTTTTGTACTACTGCTAAAGCTCGCATTAAACCTAAATCTGCATTCGATCCTGCTGCCAAAATACTAACAGATCCATTACCCTTAGTAACCTGTTCTAACTGGGTATCTAAATTACTAACACTTCCTTGATTTATTTGACCATCAGTATGACCAATTACTTCAACAATATAACCCTGGTATTCTTTAGCAAAATTCTCAATTTGCTTAACTAAATCTGACTCTATAAAACCTTTTAATTTTCCTGATATTTTGGCACTTCCTGACTCAAATCTCCGAGATTTTAAATCTCTAATTACTATCACAGGTGGAGAATTTAACTTGTCGATTTCTATTACTAACTCTGTCACCCTATTTGATTTTTGCTCTAACTCTTTTTTAGAAGTAGTTAATTTACCTTGAAGTTGTGTAACTTGGTTTTGTAAATTTCCAACTGTTCCTTGTAAACCTATCACTTCATTTCTCTTTTGTTGCAGTTGACTTTGTAAATTATTAACCTTTTGTTGAAGTTTCATAGCGCGATTTTGGTTGGCATCAGAAATTGATTCTATGAACAGAGATTTAATAATAGCTAAGAGTAATAACAAACTTAATATCATAAAAGAATTAGACATTAAATCTGTAAAAGCTGGCCAAATTTCTAGCTCCCGGTTATCCTCAATAATTCGTGAACGATGACGCATAATTAAATTAGAAATTAAAATATAACAAAGAAAGAATAGGGAATAAGAAGTATAGTATAGACACTAAAAAAAACTATTATTCAGGATAAAGTTGTCAGGAAATATAACTATCAGAAATTAAGTGTGATAATTGAACTTTTTTTTACCTCTTTCCTAAAACTTGAAACTATCTCACAAATCACAGAATATTGTTGTTTTGAATTAAAATATAGCTAGTTTTTTATAAGATTTTGATTACTAATAATAACTGATAACTGACTTAGCTATTGATTAGCTAAGCCATCAATAATTTGTGTCAAACTATCAATTTTATTTTTAGTTGCATTCATTTCATTAATATATTTCTGTAAATTTGTAGCAATAACACTTAAATGAGAATTATTAAGATTAGCTTGGGTGCTTATACTTTGATTTATTTGATCTCCTAAATATTTAATCCCCTCACCAATACCATCTGTAGAATTATTGAAGGTATCTACTAACATTTTGATTTGAATTTGTACTTCCTCTAGATTATCCGCTTTAGATACTACTCTTCTTTGTAAAGTATCCAAAGTACCGACAGCTAAATGGAAACTTTGTGATGCTTCCTGTAGTTGCCTAATCACCTCAGAAAAAGATTTTTGATTACTTTGATGAGATTCTAATATTCTTAATGAAGTTTGATTATTATTACTAATTTGTTCTCCAAACCTAGCTAGTCTTTTACTATATCCTTGTAGTTCAATTACTACTATTTCAATTGCTTGAACAGCAGCAGCTAGAGTTGAAGTTGACTGAGAAAAATTACTTTGAATATTAGCTAATTCCGTTGTAGAATTAGCTAAACTTTGGGGAAACTGACTATGTTCAAATATTTGTGCGACCTCTAGAAATTTATCGGAAGCTATCTGAAAATCCTGAGAACTGTTAGCAATAGTAGCAGCAGCTTCTCCTAATCTTACAAAAGTCTGTTCTGCTAATTTATTTGCAGTAGCATTAGCATTATAAATTTCTTGAATTTTATCTTGTAGAGCTGACTCTACTCCTACTCTAACTGTTTGACCAAATGTTGTTAAAAATTCTTCAAAAGAATAGGCAATAGTTTTTACTACTTTGTCAAGCTGAGTTTGACCTTGGATAGTTTGTAAGTAAATATTATCTAAATAATCTTCTAGTAAACTGATTAGTCTAGTTTTTGCCAAACTAGCATTAAAAATTAAATTAATTAATGTAACTAGAGCACTAAATAATATTGCTACTAAACTCGTAACGAAAGCAATTCCCATACCTTTTAAAGGTACTTCTAATTCCTTCAGTAAACTACTAACATCCGTAGCATTAGTATCACTAATTGTTTGGCTCAGAGATGTTAAATTAATGGTAATACCAGCAAAAGTACCTAATAATCCAAAAGATACAAGTAGATTCGGTAAAATTCTACAAAAATATTCAACTTGCCTTAAAGAAACTAATCCTAATAATCGCTGTCTACTATAAACTTGGTCTATTAATGCTCCTGTATTAACTTGCTCTAGTTTACTACTAGCATCAGCAAATCTCTCCTCTAAATACTTGATAAATTTAGGCTTATTATTTACTAACTGCTGACTAATAAGTCTCTTAACTTTATCTTCCTGATTTGCTAAGTCAAAATAAAGTACCATCCTGAGTAAGATAGCTACAAAAGATGGTATGATTACTAAAATAATTATTAGAGGTATTAAATAAGATGGTATTAGTGGCATAGTAGAATTTTTTATGGTAAGCATTCGGCAGATATGATCAGCTATTGCTTTTGGCGTGGGATTAAAGCATGATTAATTGATCATTAAATCTTAGTTCCCTATTCCCTAATTAAGAATTTTATTTAATATCTAAAGGGGTATTGAAACCAGAGATGAAAACAAAATGACTAAAAAATCAGGGTTACAGTGGGACTAATGAAAGTCCCTGGTATTTGACTAACTATCATCTAATTTTCTTCCCAATAACCAAAGATTTCCTCATAATAAGATAATATTTGGTTAACTTTTTCACGAATAGCATCCTCAGCATCTTCAGCATACTCTAACCATAATCCTCCTACTTGGCTTTTGTTGTAGTCAAACAGCTCTGAGGAAGGAGGAGAAAATAAACCCACTTGTACTTTGCCTACTTGGCGTAAATGAGCCTCTAGTTCTTTATAGACTGCTAGTGAAAGTCCCTTACAGCTAATTTGATAACGTTGTTGTTTGTGTTTCCCAGTCTCCATTATAGTATTTCCCATTGAAGAACTATATTAGGTCTAATCCCTAAATATCTTACCAGAATTAGTATTATTAGTATGGTAAAATGACCTAATAATAGCTATTTAAATAACTTTTGATGATAGTGAGGTAGATTGTAATACTATTCTTTATTCTCTTAACTATTAAGATATACCAACTATTCAGTTAGCTGTTTGACATTACAACAATTAATATTATTGAAGCATACTTTACCCCACTGTAAAGCCCAGCGTACAAGTTCTACTCGATTATGAGTTGAAGTCTTACTGAGAATATTACTGATATGGTTGTCTACTGTTCGCTTGCTAATTTCTAGCCGAGAGGCTATTTTTTCATTGGTCAACCCATCTGCTACTAGTTCTATAACTTGTAGCTCCCTCTCAGAAAGAGACGTATGGGTTTTAGACTTGCAACGAGTCATAAATTTTTCCTATATACAGAAAGTATATTTGCTTAATTATAATTTTAGGGATATCTTGACAAAAATCACGTTAATGAAATCTATTTAAGTGCTAAAACGACAGGAAAGTCTCCAGAGAATGGAATAAATTTCTTTTTGTCATTTACATATCAATAAATTTTTGATTTTGATCACCATCAAGATCATTAGTGATTTTAAATTTTTTATTACCGATTTATATTTTTACAAGACTCAAATCAATATGACCCATCCTTATGCTATTTGCCTTGGTGAAATTTTATTTGATTGTCTAGCGGACCAAGCTGAGAAAACTTTTAATAAAGTAGAGTCTTGGACAACCTACCCTGGTGGCGCACCTGCTAACGTTGCCTGTGGTTTAGTCAATTTGGGTACAACTGCTGCCCTCATTAGTTCTGTGGGTGAGGATACAGAAGGTAAAAAACTAGTACAAATTTTACAGGAAATAGGGGTAGATACTTCAGGTATTCAGGGACATCCTTATGCACAAACACGAAAAGTATATGTTTTACGTTCTAAAACTGGGGAGCGTGAATTTGCTGGTTTTGGAAAACAGACAACAACAGAGTTTGCCGATACCTACCTCAAAGCTGAACTTCTGCCAGAATCTTTGTTTTTGAATGGTGAATTTTTAATCTTAGGAACTCTAGGACTAGCTTATCCTCAAACTAGACAAGCTATTTATCAGGCCCTTGATTTGGCTGATCGGTATCATCTTAAGATTATGGTAGATGTCAATTGGCGTCCTTCATTTTGGCCTAATCCTGATGATGCTAAACCACTGATACAGTCGATCTTAAAAAGATCCGATTTTGTCAAGCTTTCTCTAGAAGAAGCTGAGTGGCTATTTGACTGTACCGACCCTGCTGCAATTACTTATAGATTAGATTCAGTAGAAGGTTTACTATTAACTGCCGGTAATCAAGGCTGCGCTTATTACTTATCAGAAAATGAAGGAAAAGTACCTGCTTTTTCAGTAGATGCTGTAGATACTACCGGTGCAGGAGATGGCTTTGTAGCAGGTTTTATACATCAATTGCGCCAATATGGTATTCGCCGTTTACAGCAACCAGGAGTAGCAAAACAAATTGTTACTTATGCTAGTGCTGTGGGGGCAATAACTACTACTAAATTAGGAGCAGTTACAGCTCAACCTACTGAATCTGAAGTAGAAGCCTTTTTAGGTAGCTATTTACCAAAAAATTAGTTTTAAAGTTTCGCCATTAAGTAAGCTAGGCCATTTTGTGTTATTATCATTTGTGTTATGAGTAGGTAGAGCAGGAAGGTATTAAATACCCAACTACTCTAAGAGCCTGTAGTTATCTAATTAATAGGGCACTTCACCTTAAAAACTAAAGTTATGGGGTTTTGTATTTTTGTTAGTTTCTGTATACAAAAACTTTAAACAATAAGTACCAAAAAACCAAGTTTCTTTTAGTTTTAAACTTTACCGTAGAACATAAATCTATAGGCTTTTGAAACAGATAAAATGCTTGGTAAAATGATTATCTATGAATTAAGTATTTCAGGATGTTTAATTTAAGTAGAATCAATGAACCAAGAATCCTCATTTCAGGAGAATCTCTCTAACTAAAGGCCGGAGAATATCTCAAATAGCTAACATGGAAAATATATTAATAGTTCAGTGAGACTACAAAACTATCTTAACTTTTTGTCAATTTAAATTAGGGTGAAAAAAATATGGGAATTTTCGATGAAATTGTCGGTGCTGTCAATAATCTTAATCAAGAGGGTACTGGTGAAAAGTTCAATATTCTTGATATAGTGAATCAACTTAGCGGAACTCAAGGAGTAGGTGCTAGCCAAATTCAAATTGTTATGCATTATGTAAGTTCAGCTTTGCAGGAAAAACGAGAAGAGTTAGGTAATGAAGGAGTTCAAGAAATTATCAATAAATTTGCAGGCACAACTCCCAACCCCGAAGCAGTTGACTCTCTATTTTCCAGTGATAAAGTTACTGATATTCTTGGCAAGATATCTGAAACAAAAGATTTTGATTACTCAAAAATTCAGAATTTACTGCCTACTATAGTTCCGGTAATTCTAAATTTATTCAAAACTAATAACGATACTCAAGATCCTGAACAAGCATCTAATAATTTTTTAAGTAGTTTTTTAGATGCTGGTGGAGATGTTGATATAAATAATTTGATGGGAATAGCTAGAGGTTTCTTGAAGTAAAAGAAAGGTTTTAGTTCTTAGGTTGTAGGTGTTAGATTATATGTTAATAAAATTAACTTTTTCACCTACTACCTAGGACTTACTAAAAGTAAGAAATTTTAGATCATATAATTTTTTCCTAATGTATTTGATAATTTCTTTTGGAGATTTTGCAGCATCTACTATTATTGCTTCTCTTGGTTCCTCAAGAATATCAAATTGACTTCTTAGCATCTCAACTTTCATAAAGTGATTTTTTCTAGCTGTTAGTCTTTGGGAAAACAAATCAAAAGACCCTTGTAAATAAACTATTTTGACATTTTTTGTGTTTGTTACAAGGTAATTACGATAAGTCTTTTTAAGAGCAGAACAGGCGAAGACAACATTTTTATGCTCTCCTAACCATTCATTAATTGCATTTCTTATCCTTTTTAGCCAAGGAGTTCGGTCAGCATCACTTAAAGGAATTCCATTGCTCATTTTTTCTATATTAGCTTTGGGATGAAAAAGGTCTGCATCAAAAAAATGCCAATCTAGAGATTTGGCTAGTAATTTTCCTATGGTAGATTTTCCAGCACCAGAAACTCCCATTATGATTATAATCATTATACAATATTAAATGTTAATTCTCAAGATTTCTGAAGTGTTTAAATGGCAATTGAGATAGAACGCAAGTTTTTAGTTAGAGGCAATGGATGGAAAAATCAAGCTGTTGGACAAGTCTATCGTCAAGGTTATATGTCTACAGAAGATGGTATAACATTAAGGGCAAGAGTGGTAGGGGATCAAGGTTATTTAACTATTAAAGGACCATCATTTGGTAATTCTAGAGCGGAATATGAGTATGAAATTCCTCTGGAAGATGCTGAAGAGATGTTGAATAGTTTGTGTAGTTCCGGTTTAATTGAAAAGATTAGATATAAGGTTCATCATGGTGAGCTAGTCTGGGAGGTTGATGAGTTTGTCCAAGACAATGAAGGCTTAATTGTCGCTGAAGTTGAACTTGATGATGAAAACCAAAAAGTTGAATTGCCTGAATGGATAGGAGAAGAAGTTTCTCAGGATTACAGATATTCTAATTCTAATTTATCGAAAAATCCCTGGAAAAATTGGTCTTAGGATTTATAGTTTTGGTAAATTGAACTATGAATTTAGAATAATATAAGAATATTTTTTTTGAGATGTTAGATGGGTAAGTATTTAGAATATATTTTTTGTCATATATTCTAATCCTAATTTATCGAAAAATCCCTGGAAAAATTGATCTTAGGATTTATAGTTTTGGTAAATTGAACTATGAATTTAGAATAATATAAGAATATTTTTTTTGAGATGTTAGATGGGTAAGTATTCAGAATATATTTTTTATCATATCCCTAAAAATAGCAGAAATCAATAGGTAACACAACAAAATTTTGCCTCAACTTTTTTCGTCAATTTATTGACTGTTATCAATTTCATCAGAGCTACTATGATGAAGTCATAAAAATGATTAAAAAATGAATCTTTAACCGAAATGTGTCAATGAGATAATTCTAGGCCATCAGGCTCAAGATACCCTTCACTAATCTTAATCCTCGAGTCAGAAAATTCACCACAGTACTTTTATGAATTGGGTCAAAAAGTGGATAAGTTGTTAAACAAGAGCTATATTGCTACACATTTAAGTATTGACAAATTATAGCTAAAAGAACTTATAGCCCACATTCTGTAATTAAAATAGTGATATAAGAAATAGTATAAAATCCGTAGCTTGCTTAAATATTTATACTATAAAAATTATCTTCATTTACCTTGATCAGGGGTAAAAATTTCAATGAAATATTAAGGATAAATACTTACTGAATCGTTGAATCTTATTAAACACTATAATTTTAATTCTTGGGGCAGTAGAATTATTTAATTTAAATAAAACCAAAACCTTGATTTTTTTTATTAAGCTATCTTCGAGCTTCAGTTACTGAAAAAAAATTAATCTTATTAAATGAATGGCGATAGTTTTTTTAATAGATATGTTTATTGCTAGTTGATGTTCATAAATTAGAGATATATTTTCCTGAAAAATGAAATATTTTACCTAATGCAATTGATTTGATATCTTCCAATTTTCTCGAATTTTAGAAGAAAAAATACTTGATATTTCTATTATAATACTTATATAAAAAAACAGTTTATTTATATAGCAATCCCATATTGGTCGCAACAGATATAATAGTAAGAATAACAGATCT
>JAGGDU010000067.1:0-3048 GCA_018457135.1 Trichodesmium erythraeum GBRTRLIN201
TCTACTGGCTATTAACTTAACTATTGCGTTTGAGTTTTTAGATTTTAGATAAAGTAGGTGAGGTAGCGATCGCTTGATCAATTTTTCTTTTCATGACTTCTACTGGCTATTTACTTAACTATTGCGTTTGAGTTTTTAGATTTTAGATAAAGTAGGTGAGATAGCGATCGCTTGATCAATTTTTCTTTTCATGACTTCTACTGGCTATTAACTTAACTATTGCGTTTGAGTTTTTAGATTTTAGATAAAGTGGGTGAGGTAGCGATCGCTTGATCAATTTCTCTTTTCATGACCTCTACTGACTATTAACTTAACTATTGCGTTTGAGTTTTTAGATTTTAGATAAAGTGGGTGGGGTAGCGATCGCTTCACTTGAAGAGAAAAATATGTTCAACTACCTAATTCCCAAACTCCCAAATTCCCAAACTTTCCCAGTTCCGAAATTTCCCACTCCCAAACTCCCAAACTCCCAAACTCCTAATTCCCAAATTTCCCAATTCCCGAGTTTCCAAACTTCCAGCAAGGCTGCTAATATATATAGTTAAATCCAAACCCAAATCCAAGTTATTTCAATGGCCGAGTTCTCTAAAGACGATAATTCATACTATCCCGGGGAGCCAGACCCTCTATTCCCAGAAACTAACTATCATCCTGGCACTGACCTAGACCCTGAAATTGCAGACCCCATCATACAATGTGCCTGGGGTGAGGTTCGTGACCAATTGGCGGACTTTATCTTAGCCCCCGAATTAGAGGCCCATATGGAGATGGCTTTTGGTGAAACGGTGGACTCGGATATGGCTAAAAATGAGATTCAGGACATTTTGACTGGGGAAAATTTGCCTGATATTCAAGTGTTGCCTGCGGCTGATATGGATCCGGTGGTGGGTGGTTTTGATTCTTTGACTGGTACTATTTATTTGGCTGATTCTTTATGGCTTGATACTTGTGGGGCTGAAGATGGGGTTTTGGAGGATGTCCTGTTGGAGGAGTTGGGGCATTTTTTGGATTCCCAGTTGTCTGAGTCGGACTCCCCTGGAGATGAGGGTGAGTTATGGGCAGGTTTGGTGAAGGGAGAGGAGTTGACGGAGTCGGAGGTTTTGCGGCTTCGGGCTCAGGATGATAGGGTTGAGATTTGGGTATGGGGTATTTTGGTTGAGGTTGAGGCTACTCAGGAGGTTTATTTTGAGAGGGTTGGTGATTTTCCGGTGGGAGACGAACCTAAGTCAGTAGCAGTAGAAGATTTTAATGGAGATGGCATTCCTGATCTGGCTGTGGCGAACTACAGTTCAGACAACGTATCAGTGTTATTAGGAAAAGGTGACGGTAGTTTTGGTTCAGCTACTAATTTTCCGGTGGGAGACGAACCAATATCAGTAGCAGTAGAAGATTTTAATGGAGATGGCATTCCTGATCTGGCTGTGGCGAACTACAGTTCAGACAACGTATCAGTGTTACCAGGAAAAGGTGACGGTAGTTTTGGTTCAACTACTAATTTTCCGGTGGGAAGCTTACCTAGGTCAGTAACAGTAGAAGATTTTAATGGAGATGGCATTTCTGATCTGGCTGTGGCAAACAGCTTTTCAGATAACGTATCAGTGTTATCAGGAAAAGGTGACGGTACTTTTGGTTCAACTACTAATTTTCGGGTGGGAAACTCACCTAAGTCAGTAACAGTAGAAGATTTTAATGGAGATGGCATTTCTGATCTGGCTGTGGCGAACACATATTCAGACAACGTATCAGTGTTATTAGGAAAAGGTGACGGTACTTTTGGTTCAACTACTAATTTTCCGGTGGGAGACGATCCTTTATCAGTAGCAGTAGAAGATTTTAATGGAGATGGCATTCCTGATCTGGCTGTGGCGAACTACAGTTCATACAACTTATTAGTCTTATTCGGAAAAGGTGACGGTAGTTTTGGTTTACCTACTAATTTTCAGGTGGGGGATGGGCCATACTCAGTAGCAGCAAGAGATTTTAATGCAGATGGCATTCCTGATCTAGCTGTGGCAAACTATTGGGATGAAAACGTATCAGTGTTATTCGGAAAGGGTGACGGTAGTTTTGGTTCCGCTATTAATTTTCAGGTGGGGGATGGGCCGTACTCAGTAGCAGTAGAAGATTTTAATGCAGATGGCATTCCTGATCTAGCTGTGGCCAACTATTGGGATGACAACGTATCCATCCTCATCAACACCCCCATAAACATCACCATATCCCCTTTAAGCACTACCAGTCTAGAACCAGGAAAGAGCTATACTCTTGAGTGGACAGACAACTTTAGGGATGAAGTAAAGCTGGAACTATACAAAGACAATTTTTTACAAGCAACAATTTCTAGTTCTACCCCCAGCGATGGCAGTTTCTCTTGGACGGTGCCGACATCTTTAACCAGCGGTAGTAATTACAATATTAAGATGACTAAGGTCAACGATAGTAGCATTTACGACTACAGCAACAACTTCACCATCGAACCCAATAAAGAGGTAAACATCACCTTCCCTTCAAATTTTACCAGTCTTCAAACTGGGCAAAGCTACGATATCCAGTGGACAGACAACATAGATGAAAACGTTAAGCTAGAATTATATAAAGGAGGTTCTTTCAACAGTACCATCTCCAGTTCCACGGAAAGCGACGGCAGTTACTCTTGGGCAGTTCCCACATCCGTGACCACTGGCAGCGACTATCAAGTAAAAATTACTAGCATCAGCGACAGTAGTCTTTCCGACTTCAGTAACAGCAATTTTACTATTAAGCCAGAAGACTTCATCACAGTTAGTTCCCCCGACGGTGGCAATACCTTAGAACTTGGAAAAACCTATACGATAAATTGGAGCGATAATATAGATGAAAATGTCAAGCTAGAATTGTACAAAGCAGGTTCTTTCTTCGGTACCATCTCCAGTTCCACCGCAAGCAACGGCAGCTACTCTTGGGCAGTTCCCACATCCCTAACCACTGGTAACGACTATCAAGTAAAAATTACCAGCATCAGCGACAGTAGTCTTTCCGACTTCAGTAACAGCAATTTTACTATTAAGC
>JAGGDU010000067.1:3148-4170 GCA_018457135.1 Trichodesmium erythraeum GBRTRLIN201
CAGAAGACTTCATCACAGTTAGTTCCCCCGACGGAGGCAATACTTTAAAACGAGGAAAAAACTATAGGATAACTTGGAGGGATAATATAGATGAAAATGTCAAGGTAGAGTTGTACAAAGCAGGTTTTTTATTCGGCACCATCTCCAGTTCCACGGAAAGCGACGGCAGTTACTCTTGGGCAGTTCCCACATCCCTAAGCACTGGTAACGACTATCAGGTAAAAGTTACCAGCATCAGCGACGGTAGTCTTTCCGACTTCAGTAACAGCAATTTTACTATTAAACCAGAAGACTTAGCTAAAATTTCCATCGGAGACACGAAAATTACTGAAGGCAATACAAATAAAGCGGCTAAATTCAAGGTCACCCTAGACAACCCCACGACGGAAACAGTTAAAGTCAACTACACCACAGCCAACCAAACCGCCAAAGTCAACCAAGACTACAAACTGACCAAAGGCACCCTCACCTTCCGACCTGGAGAAACGAACAAGACTATAACAGTTCCGATATTGGGAGATAAGCGGGATGAAGCGGAGGAAAAATTTAATCTCAACCTCAGCCGCCCCCGAAATGCAAAACTTAAAGATGCCCAAGCCATCGGAACTATTGTTGATAACGACCAACCTCCGCAAATATCTATTGGGGATGCGAAGGTGACTGAGGGAAATAAGGGTAAGAAAAATATGGAGTTTGAGGTGGAGTTGAATAAGGGGAGTAGTAAAACAGTGAAGGTGAGTTATGGAACTGTTGACGGCAGCGCGAAGTCTGGAAAAGATTATCAAAAAACAAGTGGGGTACTGACATTCAAGCCTGGGCAGAGGAAAAAGATTTTGAATGTTCCGATATTGGGAGATACTCGCGATGAGAAGAATGAGAATTTTCAGGTCAAACTCAGCGGTGCGAAAAATGCTAAGTTGTCAGATAAAAATGCAGTGGGTGTTATTCGGGATAATGATGAAACGGTTCCGCAAATATCTATTGGGGATGCGAAGGTGACTGAGGGAAATAAGGGTAAGAAA
>JAGGDU010000067.1:4270-5419 GCA_018457135.1 Trichodesmium erythraeum GBRTRLIN201
AATGCTAAGTTGTCAGATAAAAATGCAGTGGGTGTTATTCGGGATAATGATGAAATAATTGGAAAAACTCCCCAAATATCTATCAAGGATACAAAAATTACGGAAGGAAAGAAAGGTGAGAAAGATATGAAATTTGAAGTCAAGTTAGACAAAAGTAGTAGTCAAATAGTGAGAGTTAATTATGAGACTGTTGACGGCAGCGCGAAAGCAGGAAAAGATTATGAGAAGAAAAAGGGAGTCTTAAAATTCCAACCGGGAGAGACGAAAAAGACTGTAAATATTTCTATTTTGGGAGATACTGTTGATGAAAAGAATGAGAATTTTCGAATCAAACTTAGCGGTGCGAAAAATGCTAATTTGTCAGATAAAAATGCAATAGGTATGATTCGAAATAACCAGGTGCCAGAGAGTTTCAAAGATGCTGTAGATTTAGGAATTCTTTCTTCAGAACAAACTGTAGTGGTTGATGATATTGGGTTTGCAACTGGACCTGTAAATCGTAATACGGAAGATTATTTCTGTTTTAAGGTAGAAAAAGAAGGTTTAGTGAGTATTTTTGTGGATGGTTTTATTCAGGATCTAGGAATTAAATTGTATGGTGATGATGAGAGTTTACTTAACCAGTCAAACGAGAAAGGTAATACAACTAAAGAAAAGATTAATACTATTTTAGATCCTGGTGTTTATTATTTAAAAGTTTTCCCATTGGGAGTGGCTGCAACTGAATATAAGTTAAGGGTTAATATTGTTGATTCGTAATCAAATTTTTCAGTCATTAATTATCAGTAAATATTCTAATTGGATATCTCCAAAATCAGAGTTAATATTGATGTTAATATTATCGAAAAATTTGTTTAAAGCTATATAATAATGACTTAAATTTGAGAATATTTAATAACCACCCGAAAGAAATAAAAATATTTATTGGTTTTACTGAGCCGGCTGTTTCAAAAATTCAGATAAAGTCTTCAAGTTTTAGCCGAAAATACAAAATGGAAATAGCTGAAGGAGAAAAATGATTAATTACAGCAAAAGGCGATAGAAAAAAAATTAAAATTCGAGTGACTCAGGCATTAGAATATCTCAATAACTATCCGAAAGAAATAAAAATATTTATTGGTTTTACTGAGCCGGCTGTTTCAAAAATTC
>JAGGDU010000067.1:5519-40341 GCA_018457135.1 Trichodesmium erythraeum GBRTRLIN201
CTGAAGGAGAAAAATGATTAATTACAGCAAAAGGCGATAGAAAAAAAATTAAAATCCGAGTCGGAAATAATATTAAATTTATACTATTTAGGTTATATTTTGACGTTCATTTACTCATTTTTTTGGGAAATTTTGGCAAATATAATTTACTAATATCTACGCCATAAATGCGTGCTTTTATATTTTTTTTGCTCCTATTAATAATGATATTTTATATATTATTAGTATTTTTATTTTATCTATCATTTTTTATCAAATTTTTCAATAATTTTTTGATTAAAAACTAACAACAAAAAACAGTAAATTAATTTTTTTGTGTGTAGCGATCGCTATAATATAGCACCATATAAATACTAATATATACGCCATAAATATGTGATTTTATATTTTTTTGCTCCTATAAATAATTTAGTTTATATATATAAAATTTATTTTTTTTGATGTTATTTTTTAGTAAATTAGCCAATAAATTTTTGAGTAAAAACTAACAGAAATAAACAGATAATTATTTTTTTCCTGTGGAGCGATCGCTATTAATAGTATTATATCAGTGTTTCTACTTACTCCTTAAATGTGTGATGCTGCATTTGTTTTTGCTGCTATAAATTTTGATATTGATATTATATATATAACTATAGTCTAACTGACTTGCAGTTTAGTGCAAATCTCTATTTGTTAGATAAAGAGGAGTTGGTGAAGGCTAAACCTTCACCAACTCCCCTCCTATTTTAGGTTTATTATTGATAAAAAAAATACTTTAAATACTCTTGAAAATATGACAAAAAAGGGTTAAAAATCAAACAAAAAAAACAATAAAAATGAAATATTGGATAATTATTGAGGCTAAAAAAAGCAGAAATTAATTATCGCAATATAGTTTAAATATTTAAAAAAAATTATATTTTATATCAGTCTATTAAACTGTAAAAATATCAGAATAATCAGCTTTTTTTTATCACAATTAAATCTACAAAATTGCCGAAAATACATACAAAATTTTTTAGGATTAAAACAATTTATTTTACCTATATTCTGATTTTTTTAGTCAATATTCTGATAAGAAAATGCTTTTATTTCAATCATAAGTAGTATTAACTTTAGATATAAACTAGTGAAAAAATATCAATATATTAATAATAAGTGTAGTTTAGAAAAAAAGAACATTATCTATATACTAAAACAATTAAGTTATCAATATCCAAGTAATATAACAGAACAACAAGGAGTAATTCGTCATATTTTAAGATTATTGAAAAAATTTAACTAATTTTAGTAATAGATAGGAAATTACATAGTATCCATCTATCATGTTGGTTAAAAAATTATCCTCAAAAATATCTATACTTTCCATTTCTACAAAAAAACGAAATTAAGGGTGCTAGTAAATATTGTAAACTCGAGAAATTAAAAGTAAAATTTGGCTAAAAAAATTATTATTAAATCAAAAAAAATAAAAAAATCAAGCAAGTCTTTCTATGCAATTTGTTGATATATAAAAAGCGCAAAATTAACCAGAAAAATATATCAAAACCTAGTAAATTATTAGTAATTTATTTTCGCTAGATAAAATTAATAAAGTATATAGTCAAAAAATAGAAATCAAGGATATGTTTGAAAAAATGTAATAATTGAAATTACAATTTTGAATAAGCAAAAGCAAACAAAAAAAATGAAATAATTTTATTGTAGTTTTATTCAATAATAGGTAGAGAATTTAGTACATTACATTCTCATAAGCTACCCTATTATCGAAAAGGAATTAAAGCTATCTCAAAGATTAATACTCTGTAGAATCGTTTTCTTGTTTTTTTCTTGAATTATCAACTCTTTTTTATAATCTTTTTAAGAGCATTTAGAGTATTTTTTTTGAATAAATAATCAACTAAAATAGAGGGGAGTTTTTGAAAGCGAAGGGTTCACCAACTCCCCCTTATTAAAAATAAGCTTTCCATTGGACTTGAATTACTATTCAGCTTAACCTGTAAATTCCTTGAGATATTTATTTTCCAGCTAGCTTGTCACCCCGTGATCATTTTTACTTAATGTATGGGTATGAAATGATTGTTATACTTTTTAGTTTAAGTCTTTACAAGCCAACAAGTCGAAAATAATCATTAAATTAAAAAAAACTACTAAAAAGTCGCTTTTCTAGGGCAAGGCTTCAAACCAAGTTTTTTGGTAATATATTATTGTTGATAAGCTAAAACTTAAGCAAATATGGCTCTAACAAAAACACAACTAATTGGTTTAAAAGCAAATCATTTTCGGCATCCCTTAGATCTAGAGGCAACAAATGCTTTGAAGCAACTTCCTGGTATAGACCTCTTAGTTAGACAGTTGTTAAGTCCATTAGGTGAGCAATTTTTCTATATGGAAAATATTGCTTCCAGTGTTCTCGTCAGTGAAGCACAACTGCCAAATTTACACAAAACACTATTAGACGCTTGTCAAGCACTTGACATAGAACCACCCCAATTATATATTCGTCAAAATCCTGTACCTAATGCTTATACATTTGCTATGCGAGGGAAGCAACCTTTTATTGTTGTTCATACATCTCTAATAGAGTTGCTCAACTTAGAGGAGATCCAAGCAGTATTAGGTCATGAGCTAGGACATCTTAAATGTGAGCATGGAGTATATCTTACCCTAGGTAACTTAATTGTACTTGCTGCTGGACAAATTTCGACATGGGGTGGCATAATAGCCCAAAGCTTACAAAGCAAAATACTAGAATGGCTAAGATGTGCCGAATTTAGTTGTGATCGCGCAGCCCTACTGGCCACACAAAATTCTCAAGTAGTTGTATCAGCTTTGATGAAGTTAGCTGGTGGTTCTCCAACAATATCACCTCAACTTAATGTAGATGCTTTTTTAGCTCAGGCAAGAGCTTATAATGAACTTAGTAATACAGAAGTTGGTGAAGTATTAAAGGAAGTCCAAACGGCTCAACTAACTCATCCTCTACCTGTATTGAGGGCCAAAGAAATTGATATGTGGGCAAGTAGCAAAAAATATCAGGATATATTGCAAAATTTAGCAAAAGATGTGTATAATAATCAAAGGATTAAGGGCGGGTGGCGAAATTGGTAGACGCACCACACTCAAAATGTGGCGACTTCGGTCGTGAGAGTTCGAGTCTCTCTCCGCCCATAACAGTTGACTATATAGTTTTAGATTTCTAAGTAGGGTTCAGAATATGGCAAAATATATGAAAAGATTGGAGTATTTTAGTCAATAAAGGGGAAATATTAAAGTTAAGTCAGCAAATTATCTGCAAGATTAGCGCAAAATTTAAAATTAGGTTGAATAGTTAATAAAAAGGGAACAACAAATAAATAGTTCCTTTTTATTAATAGATTCGGTGGATTAACAACTTCTAAATAATCTCTAAATATTTATTTGCTTTTCCTATATATTTGACTAGTAATAATCTACAACTAGTGTTTTTTATTTAAATTCCTTATATTGAAAGGTTTTTACTGATAAAGATCACTATACCTATAGAATTACCCTTTGACTTTTTCTATTAGGACAAACAGTCTCTCTAACCTAATCAGTTCATTGCTGTTACTCCTACTAATTATTAAGAATTTCTTCTAACTCAGTTTTTAAGTTTTCCCATGATTCTATTAAAAAATTAGATATTAGACTTTACTGATTAATTTATGCCGAACCTTTCTACCAAGTAATTAACCTTTATCTATGATGACCAAGATTTCAGCAATTTTCCTTAAGCTTAAACCTAAATAACTAGGACTGTTAGAAAAACCCAGTCTATCAAGCACCGAATATTTAAACAAATGATAACTAATTTAGAAAGTTCTGCATTTAATGCAAGTCAACCATTATCATAATAGAGCACTTAATAGAGCGGGAATATTCGTAAATTAAAAGGTCACTAATAGCAACTACTTGGGTAATTTTTCTAGACTATAAATTCTTTCTAATCTAAGGAAGATGTTTTTTATTTATATTTAGAATTGGTAGTTGTGGACGAGACGAATTAGGAGGCAAATAATATTCTGGAACAGCACTAGATTGCTCAATATGAGAACCCTTGAGCAGATAGAGGCGTAATATAATGGCAACTCCTACAGTTCCCATTCCTAGAAAAAATAAAGACCAACTTGATTCGACACCTCCAATGACGGCATCAACTGCTCCCATTGTCACTACAAAGCTGACTACTGGATCTTTTCGATAAGCTGTTTTAAGAATTTTTAGCCATAAAGCATTGATCATAAGCTTAATTTAGTACAAAATAGATTTTCAGTATACTTATTTATTTGACGTAAGGAGATTGACACTCTCCCGACGCTTATCCTACAAGACATTTGCGGAAAATTCCCAATTCATCAATATTAAGGGCTTTCTGCTTCATCGTACTTGCCCTCCGAGATTTACTCTCTTCAGGTCTTACAGTCGCGACCCAGACTGACACTGCCTGTCCGGTAGCCAAAATGTTTATACTTGCGTTTAGATAACTATCATGGTGACTAGCGCTTTCAGGACAGTCCCATTGTCTAATATTTAAAGATAATTTTTCTACTATATGAATACAATTAGAGTAACGTTTAGAACTAGGAAAATATCTGTCAATTTTTATTAATGTACGACTATACCATTGAGCTTTGTATTCTAATTGCTTCACTAATTCTCCCCAATTAGCATCACTTATTGCTATCGTACTGGGTATACAACCTAGTAGTAATTGCCTGCTCCATCTAATATATAATTGTTCTGCATACTTAGCTAAATAGACTTGACCATCTTTACATTTGAAGGCTGACTTTGTAAACGTAGCACTACCAACATTTCTTTTTTTCTTGGAATTAGGATATTTAGTATGTCCACTAAAAAGGTTATTAGAAGCCGTTTTTAAATATCTTAAGCTTTGCTGTAATACTACACTGCTTACTTCAGGGAGAAAACTTAAATATTCCGGTTTTTTCCAAGAAGTCAATATAGCTGAAGTTTGTTTATAGCTCACTCTTTCTGGGTGTTCATGCCAAGCTTGAGTTCTAGTTGCTAAAGCTTTGTTGTAGATGAGGTGTATACAACCCAAAATCCTCAGCAACAGAATTTCCTGCTCTGGAGTTGGATAAAATCTAAATTTGTATGCTTTTTGGACCATCTACTGCTTAACTTTTAATATTTAAATTTTAGAATATTTTTTGTAAGAACACAACATTGATTGGTTTTCATCTCAAAGCTCCCTTAAAGGAGAGCGCGGGTCTTTAAGCAAAATTGATATAAAGCTTAAAGTCTCATTCCTTTAATCTTAAATTATGTAGACTTACAGTTATAAACTATACTAAATATGAAAATTTAAATTAGTTCAAAGCATAATTATATTGCTTTCTATATTTATTAATCATGCAGATGTTTAGATCAAATAATTTTCAGTATTCAAAGTAATTTTGGGAATTACAATAGTTAATAGTTATAAGTATAAATTATAGAAATACTATTTATTATAGTACTGTTTTCTTATTTTATCACTGTAAGATTCATTATACTTAACTGCTTAATAATTGAAAAAATATTCAAAAAGCTTGTTATATAAAAAAATTGTAGCTATTGGAAATCAAACATAATAATTATTGCTTCTGTGTTTACTTGAACAATTTTTGTTACCTCTATTTAGCAACAACTTTCTTAAAGTTAAGCTGGTTTGTTTTTGAGCTATATGTTATAATATAAAAAATATTAAACTCAGGGCAATTTTTGATAATATGTAGTCTTAATTTGTACATATAATTAATTATTGCTTACTCTAGAGATATTGTGCATTATAATTAAATATTGGAAAGTTGTTGGTCAACTTTATGATCAAAATACTTGAGCTGACCAACAACAATCCTGTAAAAAATTAGAGGTAGACTCTAGCTTTAATATCTATTATAATATATATTTAAAAACTTAATGTAGATATTCAGAGCCCTAATTGAGACCCAACCAAGAGAGCAAACCTTCTCCAGTAAAGTATTCGATTGCTAAAGTCAATACAAAACCAATCATTGCTGCTCTACCATTCAGGCGTTCTGCGTACTGGTTAAACCCAAATTTTGGCTCATCCAAGTTAGGTGTATTAGTAGGTTGTGGTTGTTTCATTATCAATTGGCCTTAAAATTAATAGTGTTTGCAAATAGAGTTGTTTGTTTATAATTATTAAGTATATTTTAAAAGGAGTCGACCCAGTGTCAATATCTCTGTGCAAAAATTTTAGCGAGAGAGTCGAGAAGCTCCACAATTAAAGTTTTCACCGAAAAATTTGGTAAGTATGTCAAATTCATTAGACTCCCCTTCTTCCTTACCACCTGCAGTCGAACAAGTAGCCAAAGCTCTGCGACTAGGTGGATGGATTTGTTTTTGGGTACAACTTGTCCTCGGTATGGTTTCAGGTATAATTTTTATTTTTGCTGTAGGTTTACTAAGCCAGAATACTGGAGCTGGCACAGGAGGTGGACTATTTTTTGCAGTTTGTAGTCTTGTGGTACTAGGATTCAGTATTTTCTTGTCATTTCGGTATACCCGCTTAGCAAGGCAATTGCGATCACAAATATCTTCTTTAAGGCCAAGCAGGGCAGATACAACTCAAAAAGTAAAAAGGACTTTAATTATTAACTTAGTTGGGATGAGTCTAGCTTTATTAGGAGGAGAAGCAATTGGAGGTATTTTATTAGGCAAATCCTTAGTGAGTAAGTCATTTGTATTTAACCCTACAGAACTAGAAAAATTTACACTAGATATTTTTATACTCTTGGGTAATACTCACATAATTGTAGCTCATTTTATTGGGATTATAGTAGGGCTATTTTTGCTTGATAGGGTTTACAACAAGCAGTGAAGTTGACAATAGTTTTCTATTTTGGATATCCTCAAAACTATCTTGAAAGCCTACGATAATATGAATATTTTTTTTAGTGATTGATTGCCTCAGTAGTCTTAATTATTAATCACTTCTATAGAAAAATATTTTGAGAGACAATGCACATTGGTAGAAGAAAAGTATATTAATAATGGATATATCAACTTGATAGCTTTTTACCCAATCCTAATCTCTCTAAAAACTAAATTTGTTTGTAGATTGCTCAAGAATTGTATAACCTTATTCTCAACTTATACTCTCAGGTTTTTTAGGAAAGTTTTCTCTTTCTTGTTATGACTGACTGTGTCGGGTCAAATCTCTCGGAGGGTTCGTTATAGTTACTTACCATTAGCACTCATTCATTTGTTAAGTTTGAGTAGGTTTAGTAGTTTGCTGGTTTGGTGGTATGGAGCAAAGATAGTTAGTAGGTTTGCTGATAGGGAGCAAAGATAGAAAATTATTGAAGTAAAAACTTATTGAGAAAAACCCGGGCTAAAATTGATGCATTTGGTAGTAAGGTATTATCAATTTTTTAATTCTTTAACTCTTAACCTGAAACCTGAAACCTGAAATATGATATCTTAAATCAACAACGAATTCTATTTTATAGAAACTCGGAATTATATCCTATATTCGAGTAGTTACTGACTGAATATTTCATATCCTAGAGAGTTTATTACCTACCTTCCTTCGTGTTTGTGAATGTATCAGTTTGAGTTGGAGGTATTGTTTCTGGTAACTGGTATTTTCCCGGGGTTTAATTTAACTTCAGAGATTGATGTTCAGTTACTATTCTGTGGACTATGCTGTCAACCCAACAACAGAACAGTATAAGATTTCAGCCTACTTGGTCATAAGAGTTATTTATAAGTCGAGGTTGTCCTGATATATTGATTTAGAACGGTCATTTATATCCTAATTACAGGTGTTGTAGCTAATGGGTAGTACTTTGAAGTTAGTATTATACCAAATCCGCTTTAATAAGAAGATAGATATTTACAAAATTCAAAACTCTTGCTTAACAAAGATTTGGGTATCTATACCACTTTTAGTTATTAATCCGGAATCAATACTAACTCACAGAATAAATTACTTAGATTACTCCTATTAAGTAAAAATAGAACTACAACCATAGCCATGGAATTTAAACTTGCATCTAGCTATTTTTTTTACATATCTTCGATAAAATCTGATAATGGATAGATCGAGATAGTTAGCGATCGCTACCCACTCAAATTAAAATCGAAGTCAAAAGCAAAAATAGTCAAGTTTACAGTCTTATATTCAGAAACTTAAAATAGGAAAAATTAATCTCCAAAAATAAAAGTCAGGTTCAATAAAACATGAGTACAAACCTAGCTACTACTATAGAATTAGAAACTTCAACTGAATCAATCATCCTATCTAGAAACTCTGATAATACAGACACTAATCTATCAGAAAATAACTACAATTTATCTCAAGAGTTTGAACCAAAAAGATATCTACTAAAATGGAATAAAAAGCCGACAAAAGCAGAACAAGAAGCTTTGTTGCTTGAGGAAAGAAATACATATCTACAGGAACTAGGCGAAAAACTACAAAAAGCGCGAAAAATGCGTTGTTTATCAATAAAACAAATTCATAAACAAACTTTCGTGCCACTTCATTATATAGAAGCAATAGAGAAAGGTGAAACCGAAAAATTACCAGAAGATATATATCTTCGGGGATTCATCTTTCATCTTGGCAATGCTTTAGGATTTGATGGAGTAACTTTAGCAGCAGCCTTACCTATTTCCAATTCACTTCAAGGTTTAATTCCATCTTGGTCTGAGTCCAATAAAGGCTTTGGATTTTATCTACATCCAGCTTACTTATATTTAGGTTATGCAGCTTTAATAGCTGGAGCAGTAGGTGGACTAAATTGGATATCTCAACAACCAAGTCCTGAAGCAAATCTGATTCGGAAGACAATAGAACCTCCTAATTTAGCTGCCCATTCAAATCAGCATTTAGAAACGACTCAAAGACCAGGATTAAAATACACTAAAGATAGTCTAGTTGTTGGTTCTGATATAGCTCCACCAGAAACAATGATTTAATTTGTCAGCAAAAGATTATTTCTATGTACAACTGTTTCAGCTCCCACATAGCCCAAAATATCAGATATATTTTCTGAGCGACAACCTAGAATTTTTTGCAATTCAATACTGCTGTAGTTCACAAGTCCCCTAGCTATTTCCTGGCCTTTTTCATTGCATAGTTTGACAGCATCCGATGAATTAAATTCTCCTTCTACTTGAATAATACCAGCAGCTAATAGAGATTTACCATACTCAGAAATTGCCTTAACTGCACCTTGGTCTAGATATAGTTGGCCTGCTGGAACTAAAACATTGGCAATCCAATGTTTGCGACCATTGACTTGTTCTGGTTGAGGTTCAAACTGAGTACCTATAGATTCTCCATTGAGGATTTTTTGTATATTAGTGGGTACTTTACCATCAGTAATTACAGTTCGGACTCCAGCAGAAGTAGCAATTTTAGCAGCCTCAATTTTTGTAACCATTCCCCCAGTTCCTCGTCCACTAACAGACTCTCCAACTTGAACTTTAAGTTCTTTGAGTTGTTCTATTTCCCCTACTAAGGTAATGGGTAAAGCATCTGGATTTTTTCTCGGGTCGGCGGAGTATAATCTATCGACATCAGTTAGTATGAATAACCAATCAGCCTCTACTAGACTGGCAACTAAAGCTGATAGAGTATCATTGTCCCCAAAATTTAGCTCTTCAACAGCAGTGGTATCATTTTCATTCACTATTGGGACTACACCTAGTCGAAAAAGTTGTTGAAATGTGTTGTAGGCATTGACATAACTACTACGTCGTGACAGGTCACTTTTTGTTAATAAAATCTGGGCAACTGTTTGTTGCAAAGATGAAAACAAGTCATTGTAAACTCGCATTATTTGTCCTTGACCTACTGCTGCTATGGCTTGTTTCATAGAAATATTTCGAGGCTTTTTGGTTAGTCCTAATATATCGCAACCTACACCAACAGCTCCAGAAGATACTAAAACTACTTGATATCCCTGCTGACGTAAATTGATAATAGTTTCAATTAAGCTAGAAATTGTAGATAAGGCTAAATTTCCGGTTTCTGAATTAGTTAGGCTAGAAGTGCCTATTTTGATCACTATTGTATTCATAGAAATAATTGAATTTTCCACTACTAATTCTCAAGCAAAAAATCAGCTTTGAACTAATTACAAAATATTAATTATTACAATCTCTTGTATAGTTAGCATTGTCAATAATTTCTGATTGATTCTCATGCAAACAACTCCCTCAAGATGATAAAAAATGGGGTTTTTGATTGAGAATATATAGTGCTTTTGGTATAATTTTACTGAGTGGATAAAATACTATTATAAATTCCTAAATCTTGTTTGTATAGCACTTGCTCCCAGATTTCATGCCCTCATAATTTTTCATTATAATAATGGGGATGAGATAGTTAAAAATCATTGTTAACTCTCTTGAGCACTAGATATAATAGGTCAAAATTAATCTAGTTTCTATTTATCAAAGTAAATATATTTATAAAATACTACTAATGGTTGTATTTTTATGGCCATGAAGCAAGTAATTGAGGACTTTACAGATTTATAACTTGAGAATCCCAAGCTTTTTATTGGAAAAAAAGGGTAAGGTCAAAGATTCTCAACTCAAAAATACTATTACTAATTTTGACAATTAGAAACTAGTAAATCCATGTTTTTTTAAGATTATGTGGTATAATATCATTCTTTAATGTTTGTTATCGAAAAATTATCATCATCGACACTCCCTAAAAATTGGAAAACCTAAATAGAATTTCATAGCACTAGCTTCAACTAGCAAATTAAGATAAATTTGCAAAGACTAAACAAAACAAATCTTTAGTCTAATTAGTTAGGTGTGCTGGAGGATAATCTAGGAGTGCTAAATAGAATGTCAACACTATATTCAACTGATTTTACCAAAAATAGTCAAGCAAAACTACTTCGTGTAGGGGTAATTGGGGTCGGTAATATGGGGCAGCATCATACCCGTGTCCTAAGCTTGCTCAAAGATACTGAATTAGTAGGTGTAGCAGATATCAATGTTGAAAGGGGACTAGATACTGCCAGTAAGTATGGAGTTCGTTTTTTTGAGGAGTATCAAGAGCTTTTGCCTCATGTTGATGCTGTCTGTGTCGCTGTGCCCACTCTTCAACATTATGCTGTAGGAATGACCTGCTTAAAGGCGGGAGTTCATGTACTAATGGAAAAACCCATCGCTGCCAGTATTGGTGAGGCGGAGTTTTTGGTTAATACTGCTGCTGAAACAAATAGAATTTTACAGGTGGGTCATATAGAAAGGTTTAATCCTGCTTTTCAAGAACTCAGTAAAGTTCTGAAAACGGAAGAATTACTGGCCTTGGAAGCTCATCGGATGAGTCCTTATTCTCATAGGGCTAATGATGTGTCTGTAGTGTTGGACTTGATGATTCATGATATTGATTTATTACTAGAGTTGGTGGCTGCCCCAGTTGTCAAACTGACTGCTAGTGGTAGTAGTGCTTCTAGTTCGGGAAATTTAGATTACGTTACGGCTACTCTTGGCTTTGCTAATGGTATTGTGGCTACTTTAACGGCCAGTAAGGTGACACATAAAAAACTTCGTTCCATCGTTGCCCACTGTAAAAATTCTTTGACAGAGGCAGATTTTCTCAACAATGAAATTCTGATTCACCGTCAAACAACAGGAGATTATGTGACTGACTATGGTCAGGTTCTTTATCGTCAGGATGGTTTAATTGAAAGGGTTTATACTAGCAATATTGAACCTCTTCATGCAGAATTAGAGCATTTTGTTTATTGTGTAGGTGGAGGAAATAAACCTTCAGTTGGAGGAGAACAAGCTCTTAAGGCATTAAGATTAGGTAGTTTGATTGAGAAAATAGCTATTGATGATTTGGCTTACCATCCAGTAGATTCAGAATTTAATTTGTTGAATAATTCTATGCTGAAAGTGGGGTAAAATATTTTGATAATTCTACTAGGAATTTTTGCTAATAAATATTATACTAAATCTCAAAAGTATTGCTATGTATTTTTGAGGTTAGGATGGAATATTGTATCCAACAATTATTTGGGTATTAGGGTTTTACCGAATAATATATTCTCGCTAAATTTCTATAATTGTTAAAGGTATTACTGAACTTTACTTATTACTTAATAGCTGAAGTTTTGGTCAATTTTCCTATTATTTTTGGGAATTAGTATGATTTTTGGCTGATTTTTTTATATATTACTCCGCCTATATTGATAGATTTAGGCGGATTTTTATGCAAGGAAAGTAACCTTGTTAGTTTAAATAGCTCCTAATACCAAGTGTGATAAATATTTGCTACAAATGACTAGGAAATTTATGAGGAATTAGGAATTAGAATTAATGGTTTCAATACCTAATACCATTTTTTAATTTTCAGGTGAGAAATTATCTGTTTTTGCCAAAGAAAAATTTCCTGTAAAGTATTTCATTTAATATGAAATGACTATAGCAGTTCTTTCATCTATGAGGTACAGTTTTAGATACCCCTGCTCTCCTTTTTAAGCTATCCCTGATCGGGAACTACTGATACCCTTTTCTTTTCTGGTAGTGACATGGGGACATAGCCTTAAGCCCGACTTTAGATAGGAACAGGTGGAAGAGCGATCGCTATTTTCACATAGGGAAAAAAATATCTTGGGAAAAACCTATGTTTAAATACATTTACTATTGAGAAATATTCAATTTATAGTAAATTTGTAACTTCTTTCTTTTGTCAAGTTTGACATTAAAAAATATTTTTATAAACCATAGCTAAAAAAGAGAGGCTTAAAAGCAGCCTCTCTTTTTTAGGGAGAAAACAGGGAATCATAAACGCACCTCATAACTGGGGGAATTGCTATATAAGTATTAAAATTCTTTAATAAATTACTTTTGACTTATGACTTTTTAGTTGCCCGTAGCCTTATAATTTCCTCAAAAAAATCAGGAAAAGTTATCAAAAAGTTGAACTATTCCAACCCCAAAGATAACCTTGAGCATCAGAAAATTCTATATAGATTCGATTTTTAGGAACCCCGAGAGTTTTATTAATTTGTTCACAAAAATCTTGACTCATTTCTTTGGTTTGGTTAGGCTTCATACTACCAATACTTTTAATTTCTATGTAGCAAGTCGGCTCATCACTATTTCCACCAAAAGTCATGGGAATATCAGATTCAAAGGCTGTCATTACGTAAGATTCTGATTTACTAAAATGCTTGGCCATACTAGATGAAAGTTGTTTGAGAAGGTTGTCAATTTTATCTTTTTCTAGTTGGGCAACGGAAGTTTTGACTTTGATTAATGGCATAGTTCGATTAATAGTTGAGGATGAACAAAATAAACTATTTACGTAGGTCTTCAATTATAAAAGTTAACTAATCAATTGTCTATAATAGACCTAAAGAAAGGAAGGGAAAACACATAGAAAAAATATATGAATATCAAACGGGCATTGAAAAGTATAACTAAGGGAGTTTCGACCTTTGCTGGACCTCTGGGGGCTCCTTTTGAAGCATTGCTATATTTCGTTGAGGATAAACAAACACAAGAGCGTGAGGCTCAACTAGATGCAATGATCTTTGAGGTACAAAGTTTGAACCGTGAAACTCTTGAGGAGATATTTCAAGCTAGAGAGGAAATTAAGGAATTGAGGGCACAATTTATTTTGGCAATGGAAATTTGTTTTTCTATTTTAGCTGAAAACAGGAAATTGTTGTTTAGTCCAGATTTAGAACAAAATCTTCCTTTTTTTATTGAACCATATAAGGAACGGTTGGAAGCAAGTGGGTTGATTACTAATGATGTTTTGGCTGATGCACTTTATCATTGTTATGAAAAAGATGCTCGACTTTTTTTAGCACATATTTCTGCTGATTTTCCTGTGGGAGAACTTCGTAGTTATGAGGCTTTACCTGTTATTATTTCTGATTTTTTAACAAGATTTTCTGGTCAGGGATTAAATCAACAAGCTAAAATATTTAAGACTTTAAGTAAGAAAAATCCAGGTAGTAGACCTTTAAGGGTAAAAAGCTTGATGCTTCAAGAACAAGTGATTAATCAAATAGGGAAGTGAGAAAATATTTATGCCTAGTGAGTTTGAAAAGGTTCTAGACGAGATTAGAAAACGAAGTAGTAAATATGAAGATATTGGAGATGTTAAGAGGGAAATTATTAATGCGCTTTCACAAAGATATAAAACACAGGAACGTTTGTTTACACATTATGTTCTAGAAAAAGGGGGATTTGATATTCGTAAATTAACTTTAAGTGACCCTCTGCTAGTAATTATATCTGATTTTTTTAATCAGTGTAATGGTCTAAACAAAAACGAATTATATAAATTTTTTAGAGTGTTATATGATGAAAATAAAGGTATTAGTTTGCTAAAAGAAATTAGAGATACACTTGTACAATTTAAACATCAAAGTACTGATACTCCTACATATACACCATCACCATACATATCAGTTATTACTTCAGAAGCAATAGGCTTAGTAGAAGCAAAATATGGACAGTCTCTAGAACAGGGAAAAAACTTTGCTAAAAAAGTTGATTGTAATAATTTTCAGGATGTACAAGCTTTTTTTAATAATGGGGGACAAGCTGGTAAACAGCTTGCTATTTTGGAGCCAGGAACCTATTACATTAACCCCGAAATATTCACTATTCGTACAGTTCCTATTATTAGGATTCTTCAAGGAGAAATAGGACTGGTAATAGCCAATGAGGGGACTTTTAAGTCTGATGAACAAACGTTAGGTAGAGTGGTGGAATGTGATAACTTTCAGGATGCTGAAGCATTTCTGAAAAATGGAGGACAAAAAGGTAAGCAACTTGCTATTTTGACTGACGGTGACTATAAAATTAACACTGATTTCTTTAGCGTAATTACTACTACTAATGCCTATAAATATAATGAAAATCCAAATAATTTAAAGGTTTATAAAATCGACAAAGATAAAATTGGTATTTTAACTACGATGGTTGGGAAAATTCTCCCTAAAGGTGAAATTGCTGGACCAATAATTGAAGGACACGATAATTATCAAAATGCACAAAAATTCCTAGATTTAGGAGGATATAAAGGATTGCAAGAAGAAGTTCTCCAAGAAGGAGCCTGGAGTCTAAATCCTTGGTTTGTTGAAGTTGAGCAGGTACCACTAACTAGAATTGAGCAAGAAGAGGTGGGAGTTGTTATATCTTTTGTTGGAAAAGAATATGACAAAAATTATGATCAACAGCCCATTTTTTATGGTGCAGAAAAGTCTCTATACCAATTAGTTCCAAAAGGGTACAAAGGAGTTCAAAAAGAACCTCTTACTGCTGGTCAATATGCAATTAATACCAGAGTAAAAACGGTCAAATTAGTGCCAACTACCCAAATTATACTGAATTGGTCAGATCAGAAAAAACATCCCTTAAATTATGACTATGAACTGAAACAAATGAAGCTAATTTCTAGAGACCATTTTGAAATTTTTGTTCAGTTTACCCAAATTATTCGTATTGCTGCTGAGAATGCTCCTAAGATGATTTGTATGGTTGGATATTATACAGGGGAAGACAAAATATATGTTACTGATGATTCTGGGCAAGTTGTTAAGAAATATGCAGTTATTAGAAATTTAGTTTCTCGTGTATTAACAAAAGTTGTTTATAGTCATTTTCAACAAGCTGCTACTGGTAAAACGGCAATACAGTTTCTAAACACAAGAGGTGACTCTCAAAAGGAGGCCGAAAATTATATAAAAACACTTCTTGAAATGATTGGTGTTGAAGGATGTGGCACTTTTATGGTTGATACAGTTAATCTACCTCTAGTAGTTGATTCTTACTTACAAGAGAAACAAAAGCAAGAGGCAAGAGAAGCTCAAGCAAAAGCTGCACCTGAACGGCTTCTTGAACCTGAATTTGTTGAGAATCCTGAACAACGGCTTCCTGAACCTGAATTTGTTGAGAATCCTGAAAACCGTTGTCCCATTATCCTCCTACTGGATACATCTTACTCAATGTCAGGAGAAGCTATTACTGAATTAAATCAAGGAGTGAAAATATTTCAGGCAAGTGTAAAGGAAGATGAACTGGCTTCCTTAAGAGTAGAAATAGCTGTCATTACTTTTAACAGTGAAATTGAAGTAGTTCAAGATTTTGTTACTGTAGATAAATTTATTCCCAAAACATTAGAAGCATCAGGAGTAACGCACATGGGAAAAGCTATTGAAAAAGCCCTAGAATTATTAGAAAAGCGAAAACAAGACTACAAAAATAGCGATATTCAATACTATCGACCCTGGATCTTTCTAATTACTGATGGGCAACCTACTGATACTTGGCAAGATGCAGCAAAAAAAATAGAAGAAGCTGAAACTAATAGAAAATTACTTTTTTTTGCTGTTGGGGTAAGAGATGCAGATATGGAGACATTAAGTGAAATTTCTGTATGCCCTCCTAAAAAACTCAACGGCTTAGATTTTCAATCTTTGTTTAAATGGCTAAGTTTTTCACTTCAGCAAGTTTCAGTTAGCAAGATAGGAGAAAAGAATAGACTTCCTCCAACGAATGCATGGGAAGAAATAACTAGTAAAAATCAAAATACTAAACAGACTCAACAAACTCAACAAAAGACAACAATTCCTAATTCTGACCCTAATCCTGAACCAATTATCCCTATCTTAGTTTTAGATAGAGATATTTTTAAAGATCAACGAATTAAGAGTAATTCGGAGGGAGAAATTTGGATAACTCAAAAATATCGCTACCGAAAGAAATACCTAATAAAAATTTATTATGAAGTTACACCAGCAAGGATAAAAAAGTTAGAAGTAATGGTAGCTTATAAACCGAAAAATTTTCATGGTTCTCAACAAGCGTGGGCTTGGCCTGAGTATTTACTAGCAGATAAAACAGGAAAAATTATCGGCTTTGTCATGGAATTTATTGAAGATAGTAAACTGCTATTTAATATTTATAATCCTCAGCGTCGTAAGCAAATAAATAGTCAACTCCACTGGTCAGTAGACTGGCTTTTTCTTCACCATACTGCTAAAAATATTGCTACTATTATTCAGTCTCTTCATAGTCAGGATTATGTTATTGGAGATATGAAGCCACAAAATATTCTAGTTAACCGATATGCTTCTGCTTCAATAATTAATACAGACTCATTTCAAGTTCGCCATCCTCAGACAAAAGAAATCTATCATTGTTTAGTTGGTTCCGAAGAATTTACCCCTCCTGAACTATTAGAAAAAGAATTAGCAAAAATTGTTCAAACTCCTACCCATGATAACTTTAGATTAGCCCTTATTATCTATCATTTATTATTTGGAGGACATCCCTTTAAAGGAAGGTGGATAGGAACAGAAGAGCCACCCAAAATTGATGAACTCATCCGACTAGGTTTCTGGTGCTATGCTCCCAATAGTAAAATTCTACCAGGACCGAGAACTATTCCCCTTGAAATAGTTCACCCCAAAATTCAAAAATGCTTCCAAAAATGCTTCAACGATGGACACTATCATCCAGAAAAACGACCCACTCCTCAGAACTGGGTTGACGCTTTAGAGAGTGCCATTAATGATTTAGTACAGTGTAAAAGAGTTGATACCCATTGGTATAGTAAAACTTATGGCAAATGCTATTGGTGCGAAAGAGAAGAAAAATTAGAGGTTGACATATTTTCTGATTCCAAAACATAACATTCCCTTGAAAAATTGCTTCAAAATAAAAAGTGGAAAGAAGCTGATTTAGAAACTAAATATATTATGCTAAAGTTTGCAGGAAGAATTGATCAAGGATGGTTAGATAAATCATCCCTAGAAAATTTCCCGACTAAAGTTATTCTTCAAATAGATCAACTTTGGCGACAATATTCTGATGAACGTTTTGGCTTTGCTACACAGAAGCGTATCTATTTAGAAACTGGTAATAAATTAGAACAAATAAATTGGGAAACCTATAATCATTTTGGTGAAAAAGTTGGTTGGCGAGAAGGGGGAATGTGGAAAAATTACTTCGATCTAGAATTTTCTCTGAATTCACCAGAAGGTCATCTTCCATTCTGTTGTGCTGGTTTTAATGTTTGCTTCATTGCTCATCTAGCCCTTCTGAAAGACTTATGATCATCTACATGAATCTTTGATTTTCTCTAAATAATCAGTTCTATTCCTGCTTCACCTCGGCAACCTCAGCGTTCTCTCAAAATCTATAATTTTCTATATAAACTTTCAATTATAGTTATCGTAGTGGAAAATCTTCATATCTTAGGAAGAATATCATATCCGAATCATCAGTGATCAAAAAGTTTTTGTTTGTAGTAAAGCGATCGCCTTATTCGCCGTAAGTGCTAATTCTCTCCTCCTGCTTTCTGCCTCCCGCCTTACCTCCTCCAAAGTGTAAGTATTGAACCTAGAGAGCGAATGCCATGTAGAGGGCGAATGCTAGAAAACCCCCACTAGATATGGGGTTTGTGTGTAAGCCCTATAAATTAACTACTTATTTGACTCTTAACCACAGACAAATAGTAATAGAAGACTTAAATGTATCGGGAATCTCAAACTGTTGATTTGTGTTGCAGTCTTTACTGTTATCAGAACTTGTTTTCAATTGCAAACACTGCAATTAAAGCTCGTGAGCGATACTTGAATGCAGCCTTAAATTTAGCTACAGTTAGTCAGTTCATTCCGTGTGCCTGTGAACTAGATCGCACCGACATTGCCAGAATAAAGTAGGAACAAAAATAGATCAAAAATCAGATAATGATAGATTTTATGAATTTTTTGTAGATTTCTGGGAACGGAATGAACTTGCCAAAATTGTGGTGCACACCATGACCGCCAGACACTAAATTAAAATTATAGCGCTAGTCTTTCGGTAATTTTAGCTAGCCACCATAATTCCAGCCTGTATTTTCTAATAACAGAGGATCTCCCTCACGATGCACACCTGCTGCAATTACTTCTCCTACATACACAGTATGATCCCCTTTTTCGACAGCACCCATAACTCTACATTCAACATAGCCAAGAGTATCAGAAATAATTGGACAACCAGTTTCCCCCAAATAAAATTCTACCTCTTCAAATTTATTTCCCACACGACGTTGAGGTTTGAAAAACTGTTGAGCTAAATCTTTTTGCTCTGCTCCTAAGAAACTAAGGGAAAATACTCCACTAGTCTTAATCATGGTATGGGATATAGAAGATTTATTAACACAGTTAACAATTAGGGGAGGCTTAAAAGATGCTTGCATTACCCAACTAGCTGTAAAGCCGTTTACTTCATCCCCATCTTTAACACCACAAATGTATAATCCATGGGGAATTTTACGCAGTATAGTTTTTTTTGCCTGTTCGTCTAGCAAAGTTTTACCCACTATGTACTAAGAATTTAACATTTTTTATTTTACCTGAAGTGATTAAAATTCATCTTACACTAAACATTTTCAGCGCTTACCCATACTTCACATAAGGACCCCATTTTTAGGAATGAATCGCATTTGTCCTCACGGTCATTACATAGCCGTGGGTAAGTCTTAATATTAGGATTTTAAAATTAAACTAATATCATACCTTAAAGTCTATTATCAACAAGAGCCATAAACTAGAGCTTATTGATAGTTGCCAACTTTAAAAAATAGATAACAAGTTTTGTGGTATAATAAAAAATTTTATTAACTAATTAAATATTTTTAATTACACATTTTTGAGTTATAAACTCTAAATATATTGTGGCACTATAGTTTTGATAATTCCTATATAGTTGATTTACACTTATGTATTTGTGAGTCAGGCAGAAATTTCGTACTCATAAAATAAAAACCGCTATAAATTCTAACCACAACAATAAATATCCTATGTCTTCCCTAAACAAATTGATCCAAAAATTCACTCATCACAAAAATTGGCCCTTCAGATTAATAATATTAACAATTGCTTCAATAGCGATCGCCTGCAACAACATCAAAACCCCCACCACAACCTCAGAAACACTCACCGCTCCCGAAACAGATACTTTAGTTTGGGCTAGATATAAAGACTCCGACACCCTTGACCCCCACAAAACAACATCACCCTTATCCAGACAAATAATAGACCAAATCTACGATACCCTGCTTACTTTCGACGACCAAGGCAAAATTCAACCTAACCTAGCCAAAGAATGGTCAGTCAACGACAATGGCCAAGAATATACCTTCAAACTCAACGAAAACATCAAATGCCACGACGGCAAAACCTTTAACGCTAATGCCGTAAAATTTACCATAGACAGAGCCATAGACCCCGAAACAGAAAATAACATCAAAGACAGTTGGGGGCCAATAGAAACAGTAGAAGTCGTAGACGATCTGACAGTTAAAGTAAAAATGACTGAACCCTTTAGCCCTTTTCCTCGTTTTCTAGCCGACCCTTACTCTAGCATGATTTGTCCCTCAGCCATAAAAACTTACAACAACAAATTTGGTATAGACGGAGTCATAGGTACAGGTCCTTTTGAATTTGTAGAATGGACTCAAGGGGAACAACTTGTACTGAAAGCTAACCCAAACTACAAAAATTATGGGAGACCCGTAGAAAATTCTGGAACTCCTTATATCAAGAAATTAGTAATAAAAACCATTCCGGAAATAGAAGCTCGTTTAGCAGGTATTAATTCTGGAAAAATTCATTTAACTGAACCTCCAATAGCAGAAATTTCTAATCTAAAGCAAGACTCTAATTTAAAACTTTATACTGCTAAAAATACTGGGCAAATAGTATTTTTAGAATTCGTTACTTCTCGAGCGCCTTTCAATAAAAAAAAGGCAAGACAAGCAATAGCTTATGGAATAGATGTGAAAAAAGCAACAGAAGAAATCTTAGCAAATTTAGCTAAACCTGCAGAATGTCCCATCGTCAATGTTATGTTCCCTAATGATGGTAAACTTTGTTCAGAGTTTAGTATTAAACCAGACCCAGAAAAGGCAAAAACCCTACTAAAAGAACTTGGTTATAGTAAAGATAAACCATTAGAAGTAACTCTCCTAACTTGGAAAGGAGGAAACCGTGAAAAAATCCTCGAAAATTTTCAAACTCAACTAAAAGTTGTGGGAATAAAAGCCAATTTAGAGACAATGGATATTGGCAGTCTGAATGCCAGAATAAAACAGGAGAATAGTCAAGCAGAAGGCAGAGGTGTTATTGATATGATGGGATGGTCTTGGTACGACCCAGATTTTCTTTATAAATTGTGGCATTCTCCCGGTTGGATGGGAGGTTATCACAGTGATGAACTTGATAAATTACTAACAGAAATGCGCACTGCAACTAATTCTAAAGAACAGCAAGAAAAAGTTGTGGCAGTTCAAAAATATTTGCTTAATAATGCTGTGATGGTGCCACTTTATAGTCCTGGTTGGATGTGGAATTATGTTAGTAGTTTGAATGTAGAAGGTTTTAATATTGGAGCTTTTAATCGACCTTTATTTAATGATATAAAATTATCGACTACTACGGAAAAAAAAGAAGGATTTCAGTCTCCTGCAAGTTCTGAAAAAGAAGTAGTAGAGGAGAAAATTAATTCAGAAAAAAATATCAAAAATAAAGATTCTGTCTCTGAAAAAGAAGTAATAGAAGAGGAAGTTAATTCAGAAAAAAATATCAAAAATAAAGATTCTGTTGCTTCTCCAGAAAATGAATAGGAAGTATAAGTTTTTCCTTGATTTGATTAAATAAATAATTTAGGGTTTGCTGATTAAATCTAAAAGCATTGACAGATAAAGGCACTTGCTTTTTTGGGGATGAAAAAAGTGCCTAGTATCGCATCTAAAACCCTCAAAAAGTTAATATTTTGGACAGAATAATTGCATAAAAATCAAAGGACAAAATATCCGACCACTTCTCCTATAATACTCTTGAGTTGTTTTTCTAATACATATTTTAAGATTGCTTTTCTTCGCGGGTGGGTAGTCTGAGATCAAAAATGTATAGGTTGAAGGACTATAATGTTGATTAGTCTTGTAATTCTTACTTTGATGACCCTTGATGAATGTATGAATTGAATATACAGACTTTTAGAGAAATGAGAAATTAGTGTAATACTAAATCTGGTTTAGACGGGAGCTTTATTCTCAACGTAAGGCAGAGGAAAAAAGGACTTATGCTGAAAGATTAGAAAATAATTTTAAATATTAGCTTTTGATCACTGGATATGGTATTATTTACATATATGGTATTCCTAAATTTGCTTGTTCCACTAGGAAAAATAGTTAGGATTGGGAAATTTTCAAATATTTAAAAGCTTGTATAGTAAGCTTTACAGGATTTTATCACTGAACAACAGAACAGAACAACACTTCTTCATTGACTCTAATTTTGGTTTGAGTCTTTTCTTCTGCTTCTTGAGTACAGCTTACTTTACTAGTACTTTATTTTTGAAAAATTGTATGTAATGACTTTTGAAGTGCTTATGTAGTTAAGTCAGATTAAGGGTAATAGTCTACAAGCAGTTATTTTTGCAGTTAGGCTCCTGAAAGTGAACGAGGAGATTTAATCATCAATATTACTAAATCTGCATAATAACTATTAAGGAAGGAAAAGGAACATTAATATTGTTATGAATCATAGTTTATGTAAAATAATAAAATACATAGATAAATATGGTAAATAATTAATAATAAATAACTATATCTAATATGGTAAAGAGCACAAAAAAAATAACTATCTAAAAGATTTGTGTTTCGCTTCCCAAAATGAAACACAAATCCTAGCTGCTGCTATGTAAGTCCTTTAAACATAGTTATATTAAGTATTGGATAATTTTTAGAGATGTTTATTATAAAAAAAACCTGATAGTTAAATCAAAATTACTATAAACCAGGAGTTAGAAGTTATTCTAGCTCCCAAGCTATAAAAACTTCATAATTAGACTAATCATCCTTTAAACCAAAAACCATCTGAACTACCATTTGTTTTCCACCTGATTCATGATATCTATCAGCCCAATGTCTAATTATTTCATCTAAGTCTTCTTTAGCTTGTTCAAAGCGATCAGGAGAAATATCAAACTCCTCTAAAATGCGCATTACCTTATTAGTATTGTTATTTTCCGCCCAGTCCTTCATTAACCGGAAATAGCGAGCTGTATCTTCAACCATTATATAAGTGCGTTCTTCTTGACCCTCTGGGGAATAAGAAGAACGAGTCAGAGCATAAAAAGGCATTCCCCAAGGAGAATCTATCTTAGTTACCGTACCAGAATAAATCAAACGACGCTTAATATGTTCTGCCAAAGCTTCACTTAGAGGCATCCGGCGTTCAGGAGGGAAATCTTCTTGAGAACGTCTATGTAGGAACTCAATTAATTCCATAAACTGAAAAGAATTAATCAATCTAGCATCAGGCATATTTGAAGGAAGTTTACCTTCAATATATCGCTTTTCTTCTGTAGTAAGATTATTACCAGGAAGGCGAGAACGACTAGGAGTCCAGGGATATTGTTCTAACCATACATAGGGAAACTGAATTAAGTATCGAGGTTCTTGAGAACCCAACATTTTTAACAATTTACCCTTTGTTAGTGCTTCTTCTACTTCCTGCACAATCACTTTAACCCGTTTGGGTTCAATATGATGTAGGTGTCCAGTCATACGAAGATTTTGACCTTGTTCAATATAGGTCATATAAATCGCACACTTAGCTGCTGTTGCAGCGGCATCTAAAAAAGCTCCATGACGATGCCCACTTGTCCTCATGGCACTAAAGGCTAGATATAACATAATCTGATCCATAGCACTTGGACTCAGACTATTTATTAGATCCGTATCGGTTTTCATCATAATCCTCAAAATTATAATTCTCAAAAAAACAAAATTTAGAAGGTATCCTGTCCTCCCTGATTAACAATGAAAAATGTGCTGACTATGATAATCTTTAACAATACCAGAAAACCAGTCAGTTATAGATGATACACCTACCAATATATCTCTTTGAAAACTTTTTTTCATTTTGCCTTAGAGCAATAACCCTAATATGGCTTGTGAATAGTTTGTTATCTTAGTATATTTTTACACCCTGTATAGTTTTATGGAAAGACGTAATAGAAATAATTGTACAAGTATAGTTTCTACTTGCTGTTTACGAGTTTTGGAATCTCTATAAGCTTCAATTCCCGAATATTATCAATAGGTTAATATTTTTTGATATTAATCTATAGTTTTAAATCTCACTTCAAAAGCTCAACTCTTCCTAAAGGCCATATGATTCTAGTAAAATGGACTAAAGTTAAAATATCCAACGAGAATATTCACAATTCTCATTCTTACTTATTTTGTTAGCTTTAACAAAAACTAAGTAATTATAACCAACCTCAACTTAATAATCATAACATAAAATTACCCAATAAAGGAAATAATTTTAACTTAATGTCAGTTCTTGATTAGAATTGGAGAAGTGACATGCTGAAGAAAAGAAAGGAAATAATTTAGCTACCTCTCCATATGATTAATTATAGATGCTTTGTTTTGTCATGTCGATGATTGTTATCAACAACTTTCCGCGTAGTGAGAATTGGCTATTATTGATGTCTTTCAAGCCTAATAGTGTTTCAAAACCTAGCACAAAGAGGCCATACTTCAATTGATTGATTTGGTTTTTTTTCTTTCTGACTTCATCTGGTTGTTAATGAACCAGAAGCTTATAGTTTATTAACAAAAGCTATAAATCATGTTAAAAATAGGATAAAATCGCTTAATTATAGCATGATTATTTGCAAAAAATGCACTAACTTATAAACCTTCTTATTGGATCTTCTTGATCCCAAACATTCCATTATCGAAACAGTTATTGATTGAAAAATCTTAAGAATATTTTTCAAATAAAAACTCGCCCGTCCATCGGGCGAGGCTTTAAAGCTAATACTAAATCCGGGTATAAATCAGGCTTGTCCCATAGCCCAATACCTTATTTAGCAAAGGCTATAACTTTTAAAAATATCCTTTCACTAATGTGAATTTAGTATTATTTCTAGTTAAGTATTGTAAATTATCAAGGGTAAATCAAATTTGACATTTGCAAGAGGCGTAATCCTTATTTAGAAATTTAAAAAGTAGGAAACAGCCTCAGCGTCCACTACCACGATGAGGGATAAGATCCTGATTATCTTGCCCAGAAGTAGGAATTATACTGAAAAATTTATATTTTTTTCGGATACCTTCTCCACTAGGAACAGTTTCTAAATCTCCATGATTGTTTACAGCATTGCCTCTACCTGCGTGTTGTGTTAAAAAATTTGCAGATAATTCAAGTTCATTTGCAGTCATCAAAGCTTGGCTACTAGAAGTATTACCAAGTAATAATAAAAAAGAGATAATGATAGGCGTATAATTTTGCATAGGTTACGTCCGTCTGAGAGTGTCTACTTTCTGATACGGACTGTTAGGAACAAATCAGGATAGTTAGGAAATAATTTGTCAGTTCAATATATAGAAAAGGCTGTAGTGTACAAAGATATTGAGAGAAATTTTTATCAGGAGTAAATATTAACTTAGAACTTAAATAAATCTAAAGATTATTGCAATTAGCCAGTAAAATTTAAAAGTTTATTCCCATAATTATCGGGTGTTTTACCATTAGATAGTAAATAAAAATATCAAGAACTGAATGGCCAAAAAAATATTGTTTTCTGGCAAAAAATTTGGTTAGACAATATGTATTAACTACTAATTCACAAATACAGGTAAAATATAACTTTAGTAAAAACTAAAAAAAATCAAGCTAAAATGGAAAAAGGATTTATTCTGTGGTTTACGGGGTTAAGTGGAGCTGGTAAAACAACTATCAGCAAAATTGTGGCAGAAAAATTAAAACAAAGAGGTCGGAAAGTAGAAATATTAGATGGGGATATAGTCAGAGAAAACTTATCAAAAGGGTTGACTTTTAGCAAAGCGGACCGAGATATAAATATCCGGCGCATCGGATTTGTAGCTCATCTCTTAAGCAGGAATGGAGTAGTGGCGATAACTGCAGCAATTAGTCCTTACAAAGCAGTACGCAATGAAATTAGAGAAATGGATGAAAATTTTATAGAAGTTTATATCAATGCACCTTTAGAAGTATGTGAACAACGTGATGTTAAGGGGTTATATGGTAAAGCTAGGGCTGGAGAAATTAAAAATTTTACCGGTATTGATGATCCTTACGAACCACCAAATAATCCAGAAATTACTTGTTGCACAGATAAAGAAAGTTTAGATGAAAGTGTAGCTAATGTAATTAGTAGTTTAGAAAAACTAGGTTATTTGGTTTGAAATTAGAGCAAGGGAGTGATCAATGAAGCAACAAGAATCAATAAATAAAGAAGATATCTTTAGCCGAAAATTATCTTTATCCCAGGTTTTAAGTTGTGGAATAATAGTTATATTATGCATTTTTTGGGAAGTTTCATATTCGGCACTTGCTCACACCCTACTCCAGGAAGACCAAACATTATCAGAAACCTCAACCTTACCAAAACTAAGAGAATCTTGGTCTAAAGAGCAAGAACCACAACCAACTCTATTAAATCTACCTCCAGAACTAATACTGATTCCTGAAACAGAAACACCTTTAAGTGTTTCAAAAGAGTACACACTTGGTCCTGGTGATCACGTTCAAATAGATGTTTTTAATATACCAGAATATAGTGGACAAAATGGGCAACATCAAGTACAAATTGATGGGACTCTTAATCTACCATTAATAGGTAAGGTTTATGTTCAGGGAAGGACCTTGGAAAAAGCCAAAGGGTTAATTGAAGAAAAATATGGTGAGTATTTACAAATACCTATAGTTAACCTTAACTTATTAGCTGCACGTCCATTAAGAATAGCGATCGCTGGAGAAGTTCAATATCCCGGTTCATACACAATTTCGCCTATAGTAAGTCTTGGGGGTAGTAGTAAAAGTGGGACTCAAATGCCTACAGTTACTAAAGCATTACAGGTAGCAGGTGGAGTAACAACTTCAGCAGATATTAGACAAATCAAAATTCGTCGTTTCCAACTCAACGCCCCAGAAGAACTAATCAATATTAATCTATGGGAACTTTTGCAAAGTGGCAACTTAGTTCAAGATATTTTTTTGCTGGATGGGGATACCTTATTTGTACCTAGTATTGCAGAAATTAACCCGGTAGAGTTAACTCAACTAGCAAGTGCTAACTTTGCTGGTACTAATAATAAACCTCTCAAAATTGCGGTGGTTGGAGAAGTAGCACGCCCTGGCCCATATATACTAGAAACAGATATTGACCAAAGTCAAGTTTTGCCTACAGCAGAGAAATCAGACTCTAGTGAAGCAGATAGCAATATTTCACTCCGTCAGAATACTAGGCTGCATACTGTGACTAAAGCAATTAAAATGGCGGGGGGTATTACTTTAAGTGCAGATATTAAAGAAATTAAGGTGCGCCGACTAACTCGCGCTGGAGAGAAGCAAATTATTAAAGTAAATCTTTGGGAACTGCTGCAAAGTGGTGATTTAAGTCAAGATATAGTCTTACAGACAGGGGATACAATTTATGTGCCAGTAGCAAATGAAGTTGATTTAGATGAATTAGCTGAAGTTACGACTTCAAGTTTTTCTCTAGGTCAGCTCAAAATTAATGTTATTGGGGAAGTAGTTAAACCAGGAACAATATTGATAGATCCTAATAGTACACTTAATCAAGCTTTGTTGGCAGCAGGAGGTTTTAATCCATCAAGGGCAGAAACAAAAGAAATAGAACTTATTCGCCTTAACCCTAATGGTACAGTTACTCGACGAAAAGTGCAAGTAGATTTTTCGGCAAAAGCTAATGAAGAAACAAATCCAGCTTTATTGCATAATGATGTAATTGTAGTTGGTCGTTCTAGTAGGGCAGCCTTTAGTGATAATATAGGAGGTGTTTTAGCTCCTTTTAATCCAATTAATAGAATTTTAGGGATATTTTTTGATATTTTTGATTGATTTAGTAGATAGAGAATATAGAAGGAATAGAAAGGATAAATTATTATAAACTATTAGAAGTTATTATTAAATTTACCTCACAATCATCAAAAATAATATAAGGTTTTTAATAAAAAAATTTAGGTGGAAAAAATTATTTGTATTGGTTTATTTATTGCCAAAATTTAAATCTATTTTTAGTTATCATTTAAGCTTTGCCTTGAGCAATAGTTTACTATGAGTAAAATTAATTTTAATAGATAATTATAGTAGTTCTCACTTAAGTAGTCCATAATAGGGATGTTCTAAGGAAAGTACCTATAAGGGTTTTTTATTTTTAGGAGTGTGTTCCAAATTTGTTCTTAAGTGCTATTAATTTAAGGCTCAATAGGCTGCTAGTATTAAATTACATTAATTAACTATAATTCAGTAACTATTTATATTACTTTAGACTACTAATAAAGAAGGTGATACCTTAAATAAAATAAGTTTTATGAAGAAGATTATTGTGGCACTATTCAATAAAATTTTAAGTTATACACGGAAAAAAAATTGTTTGGCAAGGAAAATAAAATTGATAAAAAGCTATAATATTGTATGATTAATTAACAATAATAAAAATGCTTTTATGTTTCCAATTTCTCCTATTTCCTGATTTTTTCCCTCAGCGAGTATTCAAAAAGATATGATATTAAGGTTAAGGTTAAGGTTAAAGTTAAATGATAAACTTTTCAATAATTTTTAGTTTTGAGAAATTTATCAATTGCTTTTTCCTCCTTTAAAGGTAATAAAACTGATGCTGACTGCTGAAAACTTAGGCAATAACTGAATTTTTACTTTTAACTTTAACTATAGATATGGAACAAAAAAAAACTTCTTGGTTATCTCTGTATAATAATCGGGATAAACCCTTGGATTCATCCCTAAGTTCTATTCCTTACTCTTTACTTCCTAACCATATATATGAAGCTAAGTTTCATGGATCGGAAGAAAAACTATCTGAAAAAGAAAATAAGATTTGGAAATTAATATGTCATTGTTTTTTCTTGATTTTTAGTGTGACAACTACTACGACAACTGGAGCATATTTCTGGAGTTTGAATCAGATTCCTATATATCAAGGAAAATTTCAAATATTGGTTGAAGGAGTTATGGTTAAGAATTCAGCTAATCATCAATTGACTATGGATAAAAAAATATTCGGCACAAATTTTGGAGAAGATTGGGAAAAACAGGCAACAAAAATTATGGATGGTCAAGATGAAGATATAATGACTTCATATTCACATCAAAATATTATAAAAAATCCAGAGTTAAATAACTATAGCTTAGATTATAAATCACAAATTCAAGTGCTAAAAAGTCCGCATATTATGGAGTCAATAATTGCGGAAATTCAAAGGGAGTATCCAGAAATTAATTATAATTTTTTATTTAATAAGCCAAAAAATGTTTTTTTTACTCGGGAAAAAATTAGAATTCAAAGGTTAGGTGATACGAAAATTTTAGAAGTTAGCTATAATGACTCAGACAAAAATAAAATAAAGTTTGTATTAGATAAACTGGCGGAAGCTTATATTAAATATGGTCGTGAATATAGTCAAAATAATACTGGTGAAGGGTTAAAGTTTGTTGAGGAACAAATTCCTAAATATCAGCAAAAAATTAAAAAATTGCGACAGGAATTACAGGAGTTACAACAAGAGTATCTCTTTATTAATCCAGAAATTAAAAGTCAAGAAATAGCAGCAGAAAGGAATCAAATTAAATCTCAAAAAATAGAAAATAAAATATTGCTTGGCCAACAGCGATCGCTCTATACTATGTTGCAAGGTCAGTTGGGAATTAATCCTGAAGAAGCCTTGATAGCTTCAGCTTTAAGTCAAGCACAAAGATATCAATCATTATTAAGTAAATTGCAAAAACTGGAAATAACAATTGCTATGGAGTCAGCTCGCTTTAAAGAGAAAGCACCTCAAATGCAAGTTTTATATAAAGAGCGAGAAAATTTACTTCCTTTGTTAAATGAAGAGGCCGAAAAAGTTATTGGCAGAGATATAGAACAAGTAAATAAAAATGCTTTAGCTTTTCAAGACTCTATTCGCCTAGAATTAATTCATAAAATGATATTAGCTGCAAATCAAATAGAGGTGATTGCAGTTAGAATTAAAGTCTTGGATGAGGCTGAAGCTAAATTAAATGAATACCAAGAAAAAATGCCAGAATTAGTAAGGCGCTACAGGGAAATTCAGGAAGAATTAGCAATATTAAATAAAAGGATTAAAAATTTATTAGAAAAACAACAAATATTACAAATAGAAGTAGCTAATACAAAATTACCTTGGGAATTAATTGCTCCACCAGAATTGCTAAAAACTCAAAAAGGTGAGTTAGTAATAGTCTCTCCCAATATATTATTAAATATGGCTATGGGATTTTTAATAGGGTTAGTGCTGGGAATATTATTAGCTCTGTTGGGAGAGAAATTTAAGCAAGATGTTTTTGAGACACCAAAAGAAGTAAAAAAGTCTCTTGGTTTGCCTTTGTTGGGGGTCATTCCTATACATGAACAAAGAATGTGGATAAATGAAGAATTGAAAGAAAAGAAAAGTTCATCTTTGGTTTTATATCCCTCAGTTTTTCAAGAAGCTTTTCGGACTTTAAATACTAATATTCGTCTACTAAATATCGAAAACCCGATTAATTCTCTTGTAATTAGTTCTGCTTTACCAGGGGATGGTAAATCTACAGTAGCGGGTCATTTAGCTAGTGCTGCTGCTGCTATGGGTCAACGAGTGTTATTAATAGATGCTGATGTACGTTGTCCACAAATTCATAATATGATGGGATTTTCAAACCAGGAGGGTTTAAGTAGTGTAATTACTGATGGTCTACTAATAGAAGCAGCAATTCAGCGATCGCCTGTGGATGAAAATCTGTTTGTTTTAACTTCTGGACCTATTCCATCTGACCCAACAAAAATTTTGTCCTCAAGGCGAATGTCACAATTGATTCAAGAGTCAGTAAATACTTTTGATTTAGTGATTTGTGATACTGCTCCATTATTGGGAAGAGCGGATGCTAATATATTGGCAGCTTGTACTAATGGATTACTGTTAGTAGTGGGATTGGGCAAAACTGAGCGAGAGGCTTTAAGTTTAGCTCTGGATGATTTGAGTATAGCAGGTGTGCCGATGTTGGGAATTGTGGGTAATGGCGATCGAGCTGATTCTTATTATCAGCGATATTATGATTATGACTAAATTTATCCTCAATATGAAGAAATTAGGTGAGCTACCCGGTTTTGAACTTATGGGTGGTTATAATGATGGGCTATGGCTTCATTGGGGAGCTACTTACTCAAAGATCGATTACTCAATTGAGTATCAATAACTCCAAAACTAATGTAAGTTTTAGTTTCTGTAAATTGAGCACGAAGCTTTTATCCTTTAATACTAAATCCCACGATAGTTTGCAGGTATTTGTCAGGCCTAAGGGTTCCAAACAAGCATTGCCTTTCTATCCCGAATAGTTGGGAATATTTCTGGAAAAATTGAAGTTGAGAAAAGGCAACAAGTTAAACTACATTAATAGGTCAGTGGACAAAAAATTAAAGTTCTTGTGAAAAAAAACATGATAACTTTATGGGAAAGATATGTTGATCTTCATAAGTATTGAATTATGACTTATGAGAGAGTAATTTTGTGTTTTTGAGGAGAATAAAAAATGCAGATCGCTACAGTTAATCCAGCAACAGGAGAAGTCCTGAAAACTTTTGAACAAATTACAGATACACAAATAGAGGCTAAACTAGAGTTAGCAGAAAAAACTTTTCGTGCCTATTGTCAAACTTCTATAACTCAACGTGGAGAATGGTTGTTAGCAGCAGCAGACATTTTAGAAAAAAATGCTGAGAAATTTGGTAAGATAATGACTCTAGAGATGGGTAAAACTATAAGTGGAGCGATCGCCGAAGCTAAAAAATGTGCTCTAGTCTGTCGTTACTATGCAGAAAAGGCTACTGAGTTTCTGGCTGATGTTCCTGCACAAACTGATGCTAGTAAATCATTTGTTCGTTATCAACCAATTGGTCCAGTGCTAGCGGTTATGCCCTGGAATTTTCCTTTTTGGCAGGTTTTCCGTTTTGCAGCACCAGCTTTAATGGCAGGAAATGTGGGTTTATTGAAACACGCTTCTAATGTTCCTCAATGTGCTTTGGCTATTGAGGAAATTTTTCAAGAAGCAGGTTTCCCAGAAGGTGTATTTCAAACTCTTTTGATCAGCTCAGATAAAGTGTCTGGTATTATGATGGATGACCGGGTCAAAGCAGGAACTTTAACTGGCAGTGAACCTGCGGGTGCAAGTTTAGCGGCAACAGCAGGTAGAGCTATTAAAAAAACGGTCTTGGAACTTGGGGGTAGTGACCCTTTTATAGTATTAGAAAGTGCTGATTTAGAAACAGCAGTTACAACAGCAGTTACAGCTAGGATGCTAAATAATGGTCAATCTTGTATTGCAGCTAAACGTTTTATTTTGGCAGATGCGATCGCTGATCAATTTCAAGAGGGTTTGGTAGAAAAATTTGAGGCTTTAAAAGTAGGAGACCCTATGTTGCCAGATACTAATATTGGTCCTTTGGCAACTCCATCTATTCTTGAAGAGTTAAATGCTCAAGTGGAAGCTTCTGTGGAGAAAGGAGCGAAAATTCTCACAGGTGGTCATCTTTTATCTGACCTTCCTGGAAATTTTTACCCTCCGACAATTTTAGCTGAGATACCAATAAGTTCTCCTGCTTATCAGGAAGAATTTTTTGGTCCGGTAGCTTTAGTCTTTCGCGTTGCTAATATTGATGAAGCAATAAATTTGGCAAATAATACACCTTTTGGTTTAGGTGCAAGTGCATGGACTAAAGATACGGGAGAGACGGAAAGATTAATCTCAGAATTAGAGGCTGGTGCTGTTTTTATCAACGGTTTAGTTAAGTCTGATCCACGTCTGCCTTTTGGTGGAATTAAACGTTCTGGTTATGGTCGGGAACTGAGCAGGGAAGGAATTTTGGAATTTGTCAATATTAAGACTGTTTGGGTTAAATAATTATTTTCGACATGATAGGGTATTTAATATTAATTCGGTTTTGATGCTTTATTTATACCAATGCTAACTGATTTAATATAAGGGTCTCATTCACGGGTGGGAGTAGGATGCTCCCACTAACCAACAAAAACAATTATCCAAACATGGTTTAGCTCTCACTTTCAGCAATGAGAAAATCTTCTGGGGTTAGTAAACTAGAGGCTACCCCTGAAACAAGGGCTAAACGTTGGCTGCCAGAATTAATCACTGTATTACCTGATTCTTCGGTTAGAGTCAAATTCTCAAAAGCAATACCCCCATTAAGCTGCAATAAATCAATACCATCCTCAAAGTCCTGAATAATATTGCTACCGTTGTCTGGAGCTAACACAAAGCGATCGCTACCCTGACCACCACTAAATGAGTCATTACCCTTGTTGCCTAAGAGGTTATTCTTACTTATACCTCCGAAAACACGGTTGGCATCTTTCCGCAAAGTAAATCTACTCCAACATCACCTGACAAAATATTGCTAAAATTAGTACCCATAATAACTTGAGCTACTTCTGGTTACTATTCTGGAGACTTTTGTGGATTTTTGGGGTCGATAATTAGCTATTCTCCTGCTTTATCTTCTGGAGTTGAGTTACCTCCATCAAATTCGCAAGTCTTTGTTAATTCATTCTCATCAGGTTTCTTTATCTGGGTAGTCTCATCATCATCTTCATCGTCTTTGATATTAAGGTTACAGTTTTTTTGATTCTGATTGATTCAATATAAACTGTCAAACAATTGATTTTCGGGGATAATGTGCCCATCGCATTTTGCCCCACAACTGATCGCCCCGCAATAGGCCCTGTCTCAACTTCCAAATTCCAATCACTCCTAAGGACACTATTCCCCGTCAAATCATTAGAGGCAGCCACATCACGTCCAATTAACCGACTCAAGTCCTCCACAAAAGACCTATGATTTTCAGCGCATTACATTTATACAATAGAATATCCCCACCATCAACTATAGCTTGGCCCCAGATATCTAAATGGACAATATAATCCTGCAAATTGCCATTATCCAACTGACTATTACTCGAATGCAACACCCCTTCAGACCCGTGGGATAATATTTGGGTATTTTGAGGTTCTGCCGTTTGGCTAAAACATTAATAATGACCTCCATACCATCCTGATGGCCATTAATCAGAATAATTTCAGTACTATTACGGTCTATTTCCTCCATTAAATGTTGGTAGTTAGAAATGCTGGTCTCGAGAAAATTAGGGAATTAGATTGGTTATGCATTACAAAACTCGGTAAGTTTTATATTTTCAATGTCAATTAAAACCCTATAAATTAAGCACTTATAATCATTAAAAAAAAATAACATTTCTAGGGATTGTAAAGTACAATTTATATTTCTTAATCCTTAGGGAAAACCCATTAGTCAAGAATCACGTTTACTACCTGGTACTTTAAGAAAAAATAGGTTAAAAATAAGGTAAATAATAAAGCTTTGTTGCACTATGGATGCCCATAGTGTAAAAATGATAGTACAATATTAAGCCGAATGATTCAAATAGGTAAACCTAAGAATTATATGGGTTAAAATCTAGTTACTTTTTGGGGGAGTGGTTTGCCTTAGGGAGTTTGTGCGGCAGCTATATCGCCACCTTCACACAACAAAGTCGTAAATAAGGTAAAGCTGTCAATAAGGTAAATAAGGTAAAAATTTTTAACAGTAATGTTTTTACGTTAAAATTTACCTCTGGTAAAATATATTTTTAAAATTTACCTCTGGTAAAATATATTTTTAAAATTTACCTCTGGTAAAATATA
>JAGGDU010000067.1:40441-44658 GCA_018457135.1 Trichodesmium erythraeum GBRTRLIN201
TTTTTTATTAGCGATTTTTAGTACCCTTGGTATTTCCCTTGCTAATACTGGGTTTAGAACCATTTTCGGTGTGAAAAATCTCAAAGTCCAGCTATTGACTAAAGTTTCTCAAAAAAAAGAAGTAAAAAGAAACTTTCAAAGTTCACCTATAGTCTGTTAATGATTTAGGATTACTGTATATCCTGTTGTTAAATTTTACAGAACTTACGTATGGCCTCTATATATAATGTATTTTTGATAATTCTTTCAGATGTTTAAACTGCAATTAGTGTTTTTGCGTAAGTCCTGATTTTTATAATGTTGATTAAGTTTTTAAATACCTTTTATGAGAGGAGAACAATAAAAATGAACACTGCAGAATTATTAATCAAATGCCTCGAAAACGAAGGGGTAAAATATATATTTGGACTTCCTGGAGAAGAGAATTTGAACATTTTAGAAGCTCTGAAAAATTCTTCAATCCAATTTATTACTACCCGACATGAACAAGGTGCTGCTTTTATGGCAGATGTCTACGGTCGTCTAACAGGAAAAGCAGGAGTTTGTTTATCAACATTAGGTCCTGGTGCTACTAATTTAATGACTGGTGTTGCTGATGCTAATTTGGACGGCGCACCTTTAGTAGCAATTACAGGTCAAGTTGGTACTGATAGAATGCACATAGAATCTCACCAATATTTAGATTTGGTGGCTATGTTTTCTCCAGTAACTAAATGGAATGCTCAAATTCTTCGCCCTAGTAATACACCAGAAATTGTTCGCAAAGCATTTAAAGTAGCTCAACAAGAAAAACCTGGTGCGATTCATATCGACCTACCAGAAAACATTGCAGCGATGTCTGTAGAAGGGAAACCCTTGAAGCAGGACAAGCGGGAAAAATCTTATTCTGCTTATCAGAGTATGACCGAAGCAGCAGTGGCAATTTCTAAAGCCAAAAACCCGATGATTTTGGTAGGAAATGGAGCTCTTCGAGGGAATGCAAGTGAAATTGTAACGGAGTTTGCTACACGATTAAATATTCCTGTTGCTAATACTTTTATGGGTAAAGGGGTGATTCCTTATACTCATCCTCTGTCTTTATGGACAACAGGATTACAACAACGGGATTTTATTACTTGTGCTTTTGAGCAAACAGATTTGGTGATTGCAGTTGGTTACGACTTGATTGAATATTCACCAAAAAAATGGAATCCTCAAGGTAAAATTCCAGTTATTCATGTTGGGGCAAAATATGCAGAGATTGACAGTAGTTATATTCCTATCGCTGAAATAGTAGGAGATATTTCTGATTCTTTGAATGAAATTTTGCGACGCTCCGAGCGCATAAATCAATTAAGCCCAACTGTATCAGAGATTAGAAAAAGTATGCGCTATGAATATGAGGGACATGGCAAGGATGATGGGTTTCCAATTAAGCCTCAAAAACTAATTTATGATTTACGTCAGGTTATGGGTCCGGAGGATATTGTCATCTCTGATGTTGGTGCCCATAAAATGTGGATTGCTAGGCATTATCATTGTGAACGTCCTAATACTTGTTTGATTTCTAACGGATTTGCGGCGATGGGTATTGCGATTCCAGGAGCGATCGCGGCGAAGTTAGTTTATCCTGAGCGTAAGGTTGTGGCAGCTACGGGGGATGGTGGGTTTATGATGAATTGTCAAGAGTTGGAAACTGCTTTACGAGTGGGTACTAATTTTGTGACTTTGATTTTTAATGATGGTGGTTATGGTTTGATTGAGTGGAAACAGGAAAACCATTTTGGGGAGTCATCTTTTATTAAGTTCGGCAATCCAGATTTTGTTAAGTTTGCTGAAAGTTTTGGTTTGAAAGGTTATCGAGTTGAGTCTGCTGCTGATTTAATTCCTACTCTGAAAGAGGCTCTTGCTCAAGATGTTCCTGCTGTGATAGACTGCCCTATTGATTACCGAGAAAATTCTCGTTTTAGTCAAAAATCAGGTGGTTTAAATTGTTCTGTTTAGGCTTTGCTGAAAAACTTTTTGGTGAAGGGAAGCAATTGTTGACTTGACAAAAGCTTTTTGAGGTTTAACAGCAGTAAAATTTTTACGAGTTCTAGTTTCCTGAGGTACATCCAAAACTTAACTCAATCAGGACTTACGCAGTGCTGCTTGGTATGGTGTGTTTTTGATAAAAATTTCATATATTTACACTATAATTAATGCCTTTTCGTAAGTCCTTTCAATATAAAGTTTATAGGTTCAAGTTTATAGGTTATGTCACGTACCTCACTAGCTTAAAAAGCTATATATTAGTCAGTTTGATATAATTTTAAACGATAACCTGTATCTTACCTCTCAATATCTTCTAACACATCCTGAAATGGATTAGAAATGAAAAGGTTATCCATTCGGAAATCTTTAGCTTTTCCTTCTGCTTGCATCTGCCTGAGAATTGCTGCAGTTGCATTTACTGCTGACTGCATTGCACTTTCAATACAGCCTCCAGCAAAAGAGCAATTATTTCCAGCTAGATATACTCATTTGTTGAGTTGCTGGTATTGCTATACCAACTTACTTGTGGCATAGTATTGCTTGAGATAATCTATCTTAAAAACTCCAGAAATCATTGGCTATTATTTCCAGCTAGATATACTCATTTGTTGATTTGTTGAGTTGCTGGTATTGCTATACCAACTGATTTGTGACATAGTATTGCTTGAGATAATCTATCTTAAAAACTCCAGAAATCATTGGCTATTCTTGCTAAACAACAGAAGCTAGACGATCATCTTCAGATTCAGAAATAGAATCTAGAGCAGCAGTTATTGGGCTATCTGAGTCCGATCCTTCCAGACCAAACTGATAAGCTTTATTCAGAAAAAAATCTGAACTCTTACTTGGGTAAATAGTCTGATAGCTCTCATAATTCCGTGTAGCCATCATCTTAGTGGAATCATCTTCCCAGTTATACCTGATGAGTATATTGAAAGCTGCATCATCTTGATCTGGATAAGGATCAAGAAAATATATTTGTCGTGCCAGGGTATCTTTAAGAACGCATTTGATTGCTTCTCCTTCATATTCTGGCCAACCTGTGATAGCTCTACTATTTGCCCAAGGTTTCGGATCGCTCAAACCAAACATTGACATTGTTTGAGTTTTCTTGGTCTTCTGCCTGAGAGTAGTCGTCAATATCATTCCAACTGTATTTTAATCCCGGAAAAATTAGCTGTGTAGCAACAACACCGGGGCCAGGGAAATTTTTCTGTCCCAAAGTGATCTCCACCATTTGCCTCCAAAACTTTGGAAAAGTAGTGTCAAAACAGCTTGGAGTTTTCTGGAATTCTCATCGGCCCCATTTAATTCACATATTTTCTTCTATTACTTTTGAATGTAGGAGAATATGCGCGCCCACCAACTAGGACTTGTCCATTTTTTTGTTGGCGAGCTTCATAAATTATGATATCTGTAATTCCTGCTTGATGCAATTCGTAGGTGGCTTTTGCTCCGGGAAAACCAGCTCCTATTATGGCAACCTTTATACTTGTATCTGTCACATTTGCAAAAGGAGCAGAATTATCTCGTACTAATTGAGGATAATTATAAACAAAGGTATCTACCATGGGGGAATATCCCGTATTTAATATGTTTAGTTGCTCTGTTTTTCTAGTAGCTCTTCGACTCTTGGGCTTCAGCTTACCGAAAATACTGCCTACTCCTCTAAGGGCAGACAATGATGGAAATTATAAGTAGGCATAATTCAATTCACTACCTTACTTTACACTACAGCAACTGGATATATTATATTTACAGCTATTTTACCACTATTTTACCATCAAAGAAAATTAAATAATAGTTAAGTTGCTATTTAAGTTTTTTGTGCGATGAAGGTGTTAGGTTTCAGGTATCAGGTTTTAGGTTTAAAAATCAACAAATTGATCATATCTTACTACCAAGTCGATTGATTTTAGTCACACCGTTAAATCTCTATAACTTTTTACTTCAATCAATTTTCTATCTTTGCTTTCTAACTGAAACCTAAAATTACTAAACCTACTCAAACTTAAAATATTTGGGAGTGCTAATGGTCAGCTTATAAAAAATTAGAAAGAAAAAAGTCATTTACCAAAAATACCCTTTTTTGAGGTTTGTCTGATTTTTTTTAGCATCATATTTGAGCAAATATTCGTTAGCGATCGCTACCTACTCAAACTTAAAATATTTGGGAGTGCTAATGGTCAGCTTATAAAAAATTA
>JAGGDU010000068.1 GCA_018457135.1 Trichodesmium erythraeum GBRTRLIN201
ATGATTTTATTCTTGAAGCATTATGTGTAGTCGGACTTTAGGAAATTGGTATAACCATTGTTCAAATCCCACAGCATTTAGGGTTCCTTTAAATATAATTGGTGCTATTAAATCTTTTTCCTTTTTTCTTCTCCCGGCTACTAAATTTCCTCTTTTACCTCGTTTTCCCTCTTGCTCACCATAAACTTTTTTCCCTTTTTTTTGACCAGGCATAAATACAGTCTTGATTATCTTCAAATTCTGATTTATCAATAAATACAAGGCTTTTACTTCCAAATTTTTTGATAAAATTTCAAGGGAAAGCTGATAATATTTTATCCTTTCTTCTCTATTTTTTTCTCTATAACGAAGTTGTTTTTTTTCAAGGAAAATCCATTATTTTTAAAGCATAAAATATAGCTGATTGATTAACTCCAAATTTTTTAGCTCTGTCTGACAATGAGCGACTCTGGATTTGGTTTTACATCTTTTTCTAATGCTTTCCAATCTAATTTTCTTTGACGACTTTTTACCTTAGTTGCTGACAATTTTGGGCGAGATAACCATCTATATATCGAAGATCTTGCTATCCCAAATGTATGAGCTGCTTTGGTAATCGTACCGCCATTTTCTACAAAACTTATTACTTTTTGTCTGAATTATAAACTGTAAGGCATAGTTCAAAATAGTTTATATTTGACTTGATTTTATTATACTCAATTTTTATTTAAATCTTAATTAAAACGACTATATATTGGGAAAAAGGTGACTTAAAGGCTGTCGCAAAGGAAGAAAAAAAAATCAGTATTTTAGGGAACAATATTACCTAATTTTATCAGGTCAAAAAAGCTATTTACAGAATCAATATGAGATTTTTTTTGAGTATATCTAAAGTTATTTTAAATTCTTAAAAGAAGCATAAATAAGCTGAAAAAAAATTCAAAAACTGCTACAAATGATAAATTAGTACAAGCTGAAAGAAAAAAATAGAGGAATTGTTAGCTAAATAAATAGTAACCAGCAATAGAAGCTGAAAAGCTTACAGTATTTATGATTTATGAATGTCATCTTCTATGGGGAGATATATTAGGTTATACTTAGGTAAAAACATATGAAAGAATATAAATTACGATGAAAAATGAAAAAGAAAAACAGACTTTATTATCGAGTTTTAGACTATCAAACTAAATAATTTATTGTGCAAGAATTAAAGAAGTGGAAATACTAAAAACTATGGAATTTATTAAATATTTGCAGAAGCAAAGACCAGGTAATAAATTGGCAATATTTTGGGATGGAGTAACTTATTATAACTTTCAAGCATATAGAGAATATTTAATGACAATTAATCAAGACTTATCGGAAGAAGAATGCTTGATAAACTGTACGCTCATTTGCTCCAAATGCTCCGGAGCAAAATCCTGTTGAAGATATTTGGTTACAAGCCAAAAAATTTATTAGATATTTTTATTATCTTTGCAGTTATTTTAAAGTAGTTAAGTTATTTAAAGTTTTTTGCAGATGGTAAAATATCCAATTTCCCAAAACTTTTTCAGTATAGAATTTTGTCGCAACCTACCCACGGATTGCTATAGCTTATTTTATAGAAAGGGAAATCTGATTAAATTCTCCGATAAATTTACCCCCGATTATTTGTAACATTATTTTTTTAATCTTTTATACGAAACATTTTTGTGACAGAAAAATATCTTATTTGTGCAGTATGACCTAGGAAAAGTCAGTTTGTACCAGAAAATAATGTGGTGCAACTACTATTTTCTACTCCCTAAAACACAATACGTTTTAGAGCAAGGCAAAACTGAGGTGAGTAAAACATAAATAAAAATATTATCAAAGCTTTATAAAATATAGGCTTTACTTTTGATAAACTGTGGATAGTAATCTATCTTTTATTAAAGCTTTTCTTAGCAAGAGCTTTATATTTCCCTTACTCCAAAAGAACAATTAATAGCATTTTGGCACTTCAAAAATATCAAGGTACTGCTATTATATTATTGAACTATGATATAAGCTGTTCAGATTACAAAATTGCAAAAAAAAATCTTAACCCAACTGTATTGCTCGAAAAAAAAACAGTATGGAAATTGTTATATAAATTTTAAAATGCTATAATTGAGTTAGACAACTAAGAAAAATGTAGAATAAAATACAAGCAATTCTACATTTTTACTATGAATATAACCTTAAAAATCTTAACTCAACTGTATTGCCCGAAAAAAAAATTATGGGAATTGCTATATAAATTTTAAGATGCCATAACTGAGTTAAACAACCAAGAAAAATGTAGAATAAAATACAAGCAATTCTAAATTTGAACTATGAATATCACCTTTGAAGAATTAAATACAATTGATAAAAAGCTTTCAAAACGTCACATAGATCTAGACCCTGGTGGTTATTTTATTATCTTCATCGACAAAAAAGCTGGTCTTATTTTTGCAAAACATTTTACTAATATAATTGACAGCCGAGGTCTAGCTATCGATCCAGAAACAGGAAAACCTATTCCTGCTAAAGGTAAAGTAGAACGTCAGGAAAATGCAATATTTACTGCAAAAACCGCAAAAGAAATGTGTGTCAAAATATTTGAAGAAACCCGTCCTTGTCACATCACAATGTTAGATCATGCTGCTTATTTAGGGCGGGAATTTGTCCGTGCTGAAATTGCTTTATTAAGTGGTAAAGAATATATTCAAGATTAACTCAATTTACAGAAATTATGTATAAATGAAACCTTTTGCTATTTTCTTGAATTACTAGCCAGAAAAGCTTTGATACCAGAAATAAGTAGCCATAGGTACAACTGTAGCAATAACTAACAATACAACAACCAAAACAGTTGCACTTTGATCATTAGTTTCCTCTGCTGATTTAAAAGTAGCTGCTACTTGTGCTGAAAGCTCATCTTTAATATCCGGAGGACCTGGATCTGGTTCTCCAGATAATACAGCAGTTAGGCGATCGCTAGCTGCCAAGAAAGCTTCATTATATTTATTACCATCTCTAATAGGTACTTGAATAGTTTCATTAACTAAACTCTGAGTAATATCATTAGACATAAATATTTTAACTGCATCACCTATACGAATTGCATCATTATTGGTGAGAGTATCTAATACTACTAAGGTTTGATTAGCTTTTGCTTCTAGAGTAGGGAACCATTTGTCAAATAATTTTTCAGTAAAACTATCGGCAGTCTCACCATAATCTAGGCGACGGATAGTAACGAATCTAACTTCATTCCCAGTCAAATTAGCCAAATTTTCTAAAGTATTGTTTAGTTTATTCTTAGTAACTCGACTGAGAACATCTGCATCATCAACAATAAATGTACGATTACCTGTGTCTAAATTGGGCATTTGATAAACTCCAGTTGCAGATACAGAGGATACTGGTATTATAGTTGCCAAAATTAGTAATAGTAGAGATACTATTAAAGTTGGGAGCTTCTCCAGATTTAGTATTTTGTTCAATAGTTTTACCATCAGAATAATTTGCAGTTTTTCGTAAAACGTTTATTTTTTTATGGAATGATAGCTTTCTCATTGCCACAGTCCATAGTCTATAAAAATATAGAAACTTTACTAGACTTTCACCTACTTTATCACTTTATTTAGGATTTGCTGAGTGCGACTTCTTGGGCTAAAGAACCCCATAAGTAATACCAATTTCCTAAAGTCCGACTACACATAATGCTTCAAGAATAAAATC
>JAGGDU010000069.1 GCA_018457135.1 Trichodesmium erythraeum GBRTRLIN201
TCTCATCCTTATTATTGGGCAGGGTTTACTATGGTTGGTAGTCCTTGGTAATAAAAATGGCCAACTAATATTCAACATCACCAACAATGTCGACCCCGACGAGGATGGCAATAAGGCCTTTACTATTGATGGCGATCGCCTCCTAGTTAACGACAGTGACGACCTAAATTATGAAACTAACCCCATTCTCAATATTACCATTGAAGCTAGTGATAGGGAATTGACTGATGCAGCTTTATGTCTGGACTAGCAATTCTGAGGGTGTGGAAATCTGGGGATGCTCTGTTACCTCTGGAACAGGAATTTAATATTGACCTGAATGGAGACGATATAATTTTCTAGTACTCATTCCTATGCACATAGGTTAGGCGATTAAAAAATTATAATGCACAAAAGGGGGTAATATCATCTCCAGATAATCAGTGATCAAAAAGTATATGGTTTGTAGTAGGGCAAGGGCCTTATCTGCACTTAGGGCTTTGACCTTATTACAAACTTTAATTATATAGTTATTTTAAATAAGAATGAGACACTATTTGGCACAATAATTACGAATAATTTCATCAATAGATGTATTGATAGGTGAATACATTCTAGCTTTTTTTAATGCATTAAAATCATGTTCTTAGTCATTTAAATCAGGAGAGTTTTTTGACAAAAATAGTAATTGATGACCCCCTGCTTCTACTAATTCTCTAATAACCTTTTTTCGTTAGAATTGGTTAATTCTCCATAATTAGTAAACTGAGAATTTTTAATAATGGCAAGAAATGTTTATCTAACCATTGTTCAAATACCACGGTATTTAGGGTTCCTTTAAATATAATTGGTGCTATTGAATTTTTTTCCTTTTTTATTCTCCCAGCTACTAAATTTTCTCTTTTACCTCGTTTTCCCTCTTACTCAGCATCAACTTTTTTCCCTTTTTTTGACCAGGCATAAATATAGTATTGATTATCTTCAAATCTTGATTCATCAATAAATATAAGGCTTTTGCCTCAAAATTTTTTGATGAAATCTCGTAGTTTATGAATAATATTTTATCCTTTATTCTCTATTTATTTCCCTATAACGAAGTTGTTTTTTTTAAGGAAAATTCATTTTTTTCAAAGCATAAAATATAGCTGTAGGATTAACTCCAATTTTTTTATCTCTGTCTACCAATTTAAACTCTGGATTTAGTTTGATATCTTTTTCTAATTCTTTCTAATCTAATTTTATTCGACGAAATTTTACCTTATTTGCTTCCAATTTTGGGCGAGATCACTATCTATATATCGAAGTTATTCCTATCCCAAATACATGAGCTGCTTCGGTAATAGTACCACCATTTTCTACAAAATTTATGACTTTTTGTCTGAAGTCTAAATTGTAAGGCATGGTTAAAAATAGTTTCTACTTTACTTAAAATTATTATACTCAATTTTTGTCTCAATTTTAATTAAAACAACTATAACTATTTAACCGGACACGATATGACCGGAAATTACCCTTTTAAAGCAATGGTTTATAAATATCTTTTTTAGCATAAAACTTGACAAAAAAGAGAATTTATAAATTTGCTATTAAATGGATATTTTGAAAGAGTAAATGTGTTTAAAAATATATTTTTTTTCTACCAGATGTAGTTTTGAGATAATTCTCCCCCCCCCCATCCCCTTCCAGGTCAGGTAGAAAAAGTTTTAGACATTCCTGATCAAGGATAGCCTTTTAGAAGGAATTTAGGGGCTAACTACTGAAGCCGAATAAGAGCGACAAAGTGGGAGAAATATTAAGAAATTTTGTCCTTGACATTATGACAATTCTAAGCTGTAAAATTATATCTAAAAATCTTAGAGAAAGGTAAAATTATGGGTTCTTGGCAAGATAGGTTAAATAAATTTACAGGTAAAACTCGATTTGTTGTCTCTCGTTTATTCATTCACTTAGCAGGTTCAGAGGTAACACCCTTATTAGGTGTTTTAAACAAAGCTGCTAGGGAAGCCGTTGGATCAGAAGGTGACTTACAACAAGTAGGAGAAGAACTTGTGGAAGTCTGTAAAACTCTACTACAATACGACACCTACTGGCAGTCCGCCGCTAATGAAGGTGATGTTGTTTGGGACGAGGCAGAAGCAGGAGACTTTTTTGATGAACTGTTTACAGACTCTGCCCAACGCTATCTAAGTTCTGGGGAAAATGAAGACTACGGAGAAAATAATGAACCTTTAACCTTACCTCCCACCGGTAATTTAGTCGTAATGATAACAGCTGCTTTTGAGGGAGAAGTGCCAGACATTGAAACTGACCTTGCGAGTATAGAAGCTATGACTCAGGCATTAAAAGCTTTAATTAATTTACATTATCAAGAAAAATTACGGGGTATTCAAATACATTTTTCACCAGCACGTTTAGGAGATGAGTTAGATAATGAACAACTATTAGTCAATTTTTCTGAATTAATTCCCTTGTAATATCAAGCCAGTTGAATACTTATTAGAGTTGTTGGAGGAGGTGGGGAGGTCTGATACTAAAAATAGTAGGGACTTTATATACAAAACCCATAGGTCAGACCAAAGTTGGAAAACTAAAGTTAGAGTAAATATTCAAAAAAAAAAGGAATAAACTATAGAGATAACTGTCTTAAATTAACAGAACTTACACACCTAAACAAGAAACCAGGTTTATGACCCTGACCATTATTGTTCAAACCAGGGAGTTTCCTCAACCCGGTTTCTACATAGATCATGACTATATAGCATCAATTTCCGGGATTCAATTTATACTAATTTGATCAAGCAGAATTTTCGGAGTAGAATTGACTTGCCCAACTTCGAGACTGACGCACAGGGCCATCATTTTGATATAAAAGTGGATTACGAATATTTTTTTTATTCTCTAAAATACTCACATCTTGTTCAAAAGTTTCTAAAACATCCTGTTTTAACATCTTATTTAAAATCAAGCTTAAAGGAAAAGGTAGAACTTTTTTCACACTATAAAATATAGCAATATCAAGATACTCATTATTTATTGGTGTTCCTGTAAAAATAGTTAGCAAACCTAGCTTTAACTTTCCTTCTGTCCAGTAAAAACTCACATCATAAGCAGGTCCATAATAAATAGTAGTAACTGAGCCATCTTCCAATACTAATTTTCCCGCTGCTAAAGAAGATAAATTATATTTCTGGGACATTCTATGAGTTAACATTGGTCCGTCAATTTCTACACCATAACTATGAGCGCTTTTAAAAGTACGGCTGTGCAAATTATATAAGTGAGAGACATCTACACTATTGTCCATATAATCTTGAAGAGTAGTGCGTACTTTCCACTGACGGACTAAACGTAGAGGAGTCCATTCCTCAGACATTAGTTCTGGTATTTGCGGTATTTCCCAGTCTGGTAATTTTCCTTGGTGGTGATGATACATCATTATTAGACCATTCAGCTCAAGTACAGGCCAATTTTGTATTTTGACTTGAGGTTTTGCTTTATTCGGATAAGGAGTCGCAGCACATTGTCCATTTGTATCCCAAAACCAACCGTGGTAGGGACATCTTAGAGTCTGGCCTTCTATTCTACCCCCATGAGCAAGATGAGCCCCTAAGTGAGGACAATGGGCATCAAAAATATGGGGTTTGCCATCTTCTGTACGAAACAGTACAAAGTCTTTTCCAAAATAATGAAGTGGTATAACTCCTTTGGTAGATAAATCTTCACTTCTAGCAACACGAAACCAGCTATTAGGCAAATTTGAATACATAATTATTTTTTTTTGAATATAGACAAAAATCAGCTATTAGTTTATTTGGATAGCGATCGCTTACCAAAGCTAAAAATTAAAAAATATTTTATGCAAACTATCAAAGTAGAAAGAGTCACAGGAGTTAACGACATTCTCCCAAGTACCTACCAGATAGATCAACAAATCAAAAGTATACTGAGTAGCAATTTTGAGTCCTATGGATATCGACCCATAGATGTACCACTCATAGAATATACCGAACTCTATCTAAAAAAATCTGGTGAGGATATTATTTCTCGTCTCTACGACTTCATTTACCGCAACCGTCGCCTCTGTCTAAGACCAGAATTTACAGCTTCAGTGGTCCGTGCTTATTTAGACAATTTACAAGAACTACCCCTGCCAGTGCGACTTTATTATATGGGGCCAGTATTTCGTTATGAACAGCCCCAGAAAGAAAAATATGGACAGTTTACTCAAATGGGAATAGAGTTAATAGGTGCCACAGGAGCGATCGCTGATGGGGAAATTATTTCTATGGCCTGTCAAGGTTTAGATCGTCTAGGTTTAACTGAATATCAAACATTTATCGGCCACGTTGGAGTCCTCAATAATTTTCTTGACCATCTTCAGCTAGACACTCGTCTTCGTAGTTTTCTACTTACTCAGATGGAAACTCTAAGAATAGAAGGTAAAGAGATAGTAGAAAGTCGACTTTCTGAAATCTATCCTGCTTTTAAAAAAAATAATTTTTTGGCAGAACAACTAGATACAAATACGACAACAAAAAAAATCACAGATATCCTACAAAATTTAGAAGAAAATGAGGCAAGAACAGCAATTTTTAAGTTGCTGGAAAGTATGAATATAGAACTTACAAGTACTCGTACACCAGAAGAAATAGTTGACCGTTTGTTAATTAAAATTAAACATCAAGATCAAACTAAAGAGCTAAATCAAGCATTAGAGTTTATGACAGAATTGAGTCAACTCAAAGGAGAGCCTCAAGCCATATTCAAAGAAATAAAAAAACTACTTTCGGCTTATGGTATTGATGATTATGGTTTAGCAGAATTACAAGATATTTTGAAAAGTTTAGAAGCTTTTAATATTGACAAAAATCGTATTAGTCTTGACCTGGGAATTAGTCGGGGTCTTCAATATTATACAGGTATGGTTTTTGAGATTTATGACAGCAAGTTAGGAGTAGAAAGAAAATTATGTGGTGGAGGTAGATATGATGATTTGGTTGTCAGTTTAGGAGGTAAACAGGAAACTCCTGCCACTGGTTTTTCCTATCTCATGGAAGAACTCAGAAAAGAATTAACAGAAAAAGCTCATTTGAGTTTCAATAATTATCAATTTGTTGAAGCTCTAGTAGTTGGTTTGACTAGAGAAGATTATAGTGATTCTGTGAGAGTTGCTGAAAAATTAAGAAGCCTAGGCTTGCGAATAGAAACTGATGTTATTGGAAGAGATATTCAGAGTAATATTGAGTATGGAAATCAGCAGAAAATTTCATTTTTAATTATTGTAAACTCTACCGAAAAAAAAGGTGGTAAGGTGCTTTTGCAAAATCTAGATTCAGGAGAACAAAAAAAATTAGAGTTGCATGAAGTAGTACATCAAGTTAGAAATATTAAAGATAATACCAATTGTTAAAATTAATGCTATACTTAGGTAATACTTCAATTATTAAGTAATCAACATCTGCTCAATAACTCTTTTGAGAATAATGAGCTAGTAGTACGTTAATTATTATTAGATGAAAATTATACGTAAAATCCTAACTATTATCAATAAAATGTAGATTGTTTTTGATAGATTGTATCAGCATTCAGCTATCAGCTTGATAACAATTTTTGGGTTAATAAACTAGATTCAAAAAAAAAATATAATGATGCAAAACTATTTCATTTGATTCAAATTTATATTGGTTCATATAGTGAGTTTAAATCTTATCTGTTACTCGCTTACTACCTTCATTAATTAGATATTCAAAACACGAATTTCTGGTTAAAAAAGTAGTAGAAATTAAACTAATAATTGCTGGATTCATGAAAAAGCCGATAGCTGAATTATTAGTAAATATCCTTAAGCAAAACCACCAAAAAATTAGATTTCAATTTACCCCCTTTCAAGGGATGAGAAAAATATTAAATTCAGTATTTGAATACTTATAATTTAGCAGGTAATACTAATAACTAATAACTGAAATGACAAAAGATCAAACTTTAAGAATAGCCTTACCAAGTAAAGGTGCTTTGGCAAAGGGAACAATGAACTTATTGTCAGCCTGTGGTTTGGGTGTATCTAGACCCAATGAAAGACAATATTTTGGTTCAATTCCTGCTTTACCACAAGTAAAAGTTTTATTTCAAAGAGCAGCAGATATTTTTACAAAGGTAGAAGAAGGAAGTGTAGATTTAGGAATTACAGGTTATGATGTGGTTTGTGAAGAAGGTCAATCACATGATGATGTAATAGTAATTTGGGATAAGTTGGGTTATGGTAAATGTAAATTAGTCTTAGCTGTTCCTGAAAGTTGGGTTGATGTTTCTTCTATAGAAGATTTAGCAGAGTTAACTCTCTTATTTAGAGATAAAGGAAAAAATTTGAGAATTGCGACTAAATATCATCATCTAACTCAAAAATGGCTCTATGAAAAGTTAATTGTACATTTTTCTTTAGTGGCAGTTCAAGGTGCAATGGAAGCCGCACCAAGTATGGGATATGCTGATATGATTGCTGATATAACTAGCACTGGTACAACTCTCAGAGAAAATCGTTTAAAACAAATTGAAGGAGGTACACTTATAGAATCTCAAGCTTGTTTAATTGGTAATAAACGCTTGTTACAAGAAAATAAAATTAAATTAGAAACAACTCAAGTATTTTTAGAGTTGCTCGAGGCACAAATGGAGTCGAAAAAGTATGTTTCAATAACAGCAAATGTAGATGGAAAATCACTAGATGAAATAGGCGATCGCCTCATGTATAAAAGTCAATTAACTGGTATTGCTGGTCTACAAGGACCAACTATTGCTAAAGTATATTCTAGGGAAAAAAATAGCTTGTATGCTGTGACAATTGTAGTTAAACAAAGTATGTTATTGCCAGCAATTAACCATCTGAGAAATGTAGGTGGTACAGATATGACAGTTTCTTCTCCTAGTTATGTTTTTGGTTCCCAGTCTCAAATTTATGAGTCATTTTTGTCAAAGCTAAAATAATCTTTTATCCCTGGATAAATGAGCTCTTTTTAAGGAAAAATATTTACTTGATCTAGCCTATCTTTCATACCATTTATAAAAAAATTCTACATTTTATTTAGCTGAGGATATGGCAGATGAGGTAGTAGCGTTGCATATAATTTTCACACAAACAAAATAAGAATAATTAATACCCACTCTGACTAATAATAATCATAAAGGTTATTTACCCCATGTTAATTCTTAATAATTAAAGCCTTGTTTAAGTATAGTATTATTTTTTTCATCCTTTGGTATAATATAATTTTTGAATTAATAAGTTTAAACTTTTAAATAAACTAAAATGCCACATACAATTGTTACTAATATTTGCGAAGGTGTTGCTGACTGTGCTAATGCCTGTCCAGTTGCTTGTATCCATTCAGGGCCAGGTAAAAATAATAAGGGAACTGATTGGTATTGGGTTGATTTTGATTCCTGTATTGACTGCGGAATTTGTTTGGAAGTTTGTCCTGTAGAAAAAGCAGTACTTGCTGAGGAAAGACCTGAATTACAGCAGACTCCAGAGTAGCTCTTAGATGGGAAGAATTTAATTAAAAAATAGGGATAAACTTAGTGCTAGTTTGCGATCGCTATTTGATATTATAACAACCATTATCCTATAATAAATTATATGTAAAATTTGACATTTATACATAATTGAAATTTGTAGAAATTTAATCTCCAAATCTCTACCTAGTAAATAGATTAGTTTAATTATCTGAGCTATATTTCCTGAAAGCAAAAAATAATAATTAGGGCAATAGACCCAATTTCTTTTTTTGTACTTAATATCATTTATCTTTGAATACCCACTTTGGAAAACTCTAGGGAATGGGGAATAGAAAGTAAAACGAATAATTTTTGCTTTCTAACCCACCCTAAAAAAATCTATAAACAAATTCTTAACTGAACCGTATTGACTTTAAATTCGACTTAACAATTTACTGGCATAGAGTTCTTTTGGCATATCCTCAACTCTAGCTCCTTGCTGGTGCAGCTCTAGCTTCATATCCTTGGACAAACCGATAGCAAGAGCAAATTTTGTCTCAGTCACATTCACTTTAGTTATCTTTATATCTCTGAGGTCAGCACCACTTAAATTGGCACCACTCAAATTAGTACCAATTAAAGTTGCTTTATGTAAATTAGTACGACTCATGTCAGCATAACTGAGATGAGCATAACTTAAAATTGCCCCACTCAAATCTGCAGCACTTAAGTCAGCCCCACTTAAATCTGCACCAGTTAAATTTGCACGAGTTAGGTTAGCACCACTCAAATTTGCACCACTCAAATTTGCACCATATAAATTAGCACCTATCAAAGTAGAATTATACAGATTAATACCAATCAAATTCGCTCTAAATAGATTAGCTCGGAACAAGTTAGCACGAAACAAATTTACACCAGCTAAACTAACATTATTAAGGTTAGCTCGAAATAAATCAGTATCTCGAAAATTTCGTTCTCCGGCAGCATAACGTTCTAACAACCGTTCAACTTCCATAATTTTTTTCTCTTAATATTTTATTCAAGTTTTTACCTTAATATTTGAAATAGACTTCTCTTATTTCAAACTTTAAAAACAAAAGACTTATATTAACCATTGTGGAACGTTGTGAAAAGTTAACCTAACTTTTATAATATTTTTTTATAAAAATTAAGATATCTTAAATAAATTGATAAATATCAATATAACAAAACACTATAATTGAACCATATTTTCATGGTCTAAAAGTATTTTTAGAAAATAACTATAAATTCTATAATTGGTCAGTTTATTAATTAAATATAACTAAATTTTTATTGAAAACAAGATAAGTATTAAGGCAAATTTTGCCAACAATTATAAGTAAAAAATTATCTTATTTTGATAATAAATGGGAATAGTATTATAAGCAAGTGAATCATAATCATATATCTCAATACTATCCATTATAAATCTTATTATTAAGCTTATTAAAGCCTTATTATCATTTTCCTAAGTATGTATTTTTGGAGATATATATTGTGTATTAAAAGACAGAAAAAAATTGCTATTTGCGAAATATGCCTTAGGAAAAAACATTATATTGCAGCAATTATAGTTATGTGGAACAATCATAATGTAGGCACTACAAAAGTGATTAAAAATAGAACTTTAATAACAGTAGAGCAAACTGTTAAATAAAAAACTTGTGGAGGTGGTATAGTAGAAGTACAACTCAACTTGTTTAATTCCTTATCTAGTTAATAATCTCTTAAACAAGAATCTCCCATGATAATTAATCTTATTTAATGTTTAATGGTGAGAGTATTAAAATTCAAAATTTTCTATTATTGAGAAATAATTCGTGACTATTACACCTCTAAATCCAACTTCCACTCAACAACCAGATTCTCTAGGCAGATTTGGCAAGTTTGGCGGTAAATATGTCCCAGAAACATTAATGCCTGCCCTATTGCAGCTAGAGACAGCCTGTAAAAAATACAGTCAAGACCCTACTTTTAAACAAGAACTTCAACAACTATTACGAGACTATGTAGGTCGCCCTAGCCCTCTTTACTTCGCCGAACGTTTGACAGCTCATTACACCAAACCTGATGGTACAGGGCCACAAATTTACCTGAAAAGGGAAGACCTTAACCATACAGGAGCCCACAAAATCAACAATGCTCTAGGCCAAGCCTTATTAGCCCAGAGAATGGGCAAACAACGCATTATTGCTGAAACAGGTGCAGGTCAACATGGTGTGGCCACCGCTACAGTTTGCGCTCGGTTTGGCTTGAAGTGTGTCATTTACATGGGCATTCACGACATGGAACGTCAAGCTCTAAATGTATTCAGAATGCGACTGATGGGGGCGGAGGTGCGACCAGTAGAAGCTGGCACCGGTACCCTCAAAGATGCAACTTCGGAAGCTATTCGCGACTGGGTGACTAATGTGGAGACAACCCATTATATTCTAGGCTCCGTTGCTGGGCCCCATCCTTACCCAATGATGGTGCGTGATTTTCATGCTGTCATTGGGGTCGAAACCCGCGCTCAATGTTTGGAAAAATGGAATGGTTTGCCTGACATTTTGATGGCTTGTGTTGGCGGGGGGTCTAATGCCATGGGATTATTCCATGAGTTTATTAATGATCCGTCGGTGCGGATGATCGGTGTGGAAGCTGCTGGTAAGGGAGTTGATACGAATAAGCATGCTGCGACTCTGACTCTTGGTCGAGTAGGTGTGTTGCATGGGGCAATGAGTTATTTGTTGCAGGATGAGGAAGGTCAGATAATAGAACCCCACTCTATTAGCGCTGGTTTAGATTATCCTGGAGTAGGACCTGAGCATAGCTTTTTAAAGGATAGTGGTAGAGTCGAATATTATAGTGTGACCGATAATGAGGCGGTGGCAGCTTTTCAACGTTTGTCTCAGTTAGAGGGTATTATTCCAGCTTTAGAGACTGCTCATGCGATCGCTTATCTAGAAACTCTTTGCCCACAGTTAAGTGGTAGTCCCCGCATTGTCTTTAATTGCTCCGGCCGTGGGGATAAAGACGTGCAGACAGTAGGGAAGTTTTTGGAGGGGTAATTAATTCTTAGAGGTTTGGACACCAAACCTCTACCCATAACAGAAATTTCAGATTAAAGGCACTTATGCATTTACAGCAGATTTCAGGCCAATGATGTACAAAGTAAATAGTAAAAATTATCTACTGCCCGCATCTTGTCCCCGTAGCTGTATCTTATAACAACGGAAAGCGCCGTATGAGTAAAACATAATCAAGACTTACCCAAGCATGCTATGTATAGAGTACTGTCATATTTAATTTTCAATACTATAATTAGTTATTTTTCGGATAGATATTACTTTGAAGATATATAATTGCATTTAGCCATATTCCCATCAACTAATTAGTGAGCTACTCCATCAGAAAATTTTATGATATTAACTCAAAAGCCTTTACTAAAGACTATAATCTTTGCATTTGTTTATCTTAGCTTAATTCCTTTTGCCAAAGCTTTGCCTGTAGCTAAAACTCCCGAAGAAATTGGACTTTCTTCATCTAAACTAGAAGCAATTACAGAAGAACTGGAGCTACTTGTAAATACCAGGCAAATTGCTGGAGGAGTACTCACAGTAATCAGAAATGGTAAAGTAGGTTATCGTAAAACAGTAGGCTTCAGAAACTTAGAAACCGAAGAGTTAATACAAGTGAATGATATCTTTCGGATTGCTTCTATGACCAAGATTATAACTGGTTTTGCAGCTTATCTTTTAAAACAAGATAACTTGATTGATTTTAATGATCCGGTCTCTAAATACATTGAGAGTTATGGGAGTCTGAAAGTGTTGATTCCTGGAAAATCTGGAGAAGCAAGTGATTTCACTACAGTTACTGCTAAAAACCAAATTACTATTCAGCATTTACTAAACCACACTTCTGGATTAAAAGCAGGAATTTCCAATAGCATCTCTGGTAACTCTGCAACAATTGGTGAAGCAATGGAGAAACTTGTAAATATTCCCTTGCAATTTGAACCAGGAAGTGCTTTTCTCTACAGTAACTTAAACTCGGATTTATTAGGCTATTTAATAGAAGTAGTATCAGAGCAGACACTAGCTGAGTTTTTTGAAGCTAGAATTTTTCAACCACTAGAGATGAAGGATACTTCTTTTTTTGTCCGTGAAGAAAAATTAGACCGTCTCACCACTGTATATACTCCTAAGAATAATAATTTGAAACCTCTTGTTAACAATGCTGACGTTTTTAAACAGACCTATTTCTCTGGAGGAGGAGGTTTATATTCTACTATTAACGACTATTCTCGTTTTCTCCAAATGCTTCTCTCACAAGGCCAGTTAATTAGCAAAGATGGTCAAACAGTAATTCAGGTGGCTGACGCAAAAACAGTAGAAGAATTTCTTTCAATTAAACCCGAAGATTTAGAAATTAACCCATTTTTTCAACAATTATTAGGTGGGGCTAGCTATCGTTTCACTAATGGTATGGCCGTTAAGTCAGCACCTAGTGAAACAGTAGCTTCAATAGGTGCCTTCAAATGGTTCGGTGCCTACAGTACTTATTATTTTGTTGATCCAAAAAAAGAGTTGATTGGTATATTAATGACACAAATTCCATTTGCTCCATTTCTATTGCAAACTAACTTGATAAATAAATTTGAATCTCTTATTTACAATTCGCTTTGTAATAATTGTCAAGATGTAGAACCTTAGGCGTATTAGTCAAGTAGGGCGAAAGAAAAAGAAGCATGAAAGTGGCTACTATCGATACCCCTTATCTATTTACGCAGAATTCCACAAGGAAAACAACTTTTTATTTTTCCATAAACTAATGCTTAGAATTGTCCTAATTTAGTTCAAAATTATTATATTCTGAGTTTTTGTTCTGCCTCATATCATGGGCGTTAGATGATGTTAAAAAGCAGTTGAATCTCTATAGGAAGCAATTAACAATTAATCAATAGAAATCAGTGTTAGAAGTAGAGAAAGCTTTATTAGCAGAAAAAGAAAAATTTGATGAGGTGGTAAAAGCTAATGAAACATATAAAAATAAACTTATAAAATACCTTTTGCTGATAAATTCTCTAGGATCTGAAAAGGCTTTGTTGTATAAAAGTAAAGTTGCGATCGCAGCAAACCCCCCTTGTGGAAGTTAACTAGAACTAAACCCATGTAACTTTTGAGTTTACCTGTTTGAATCATACCTTTCAACATGGCACATTGCATGAATAACTCTACTCCCTAAGCATCAAATTTTCCTCGCCGCAAATTACCTCCAAATGTTACTTTTAGCCTAAACATAGTAGTTTCGGATCAGGAGCGTCGATGGTAGCCACTTTTACCCTTCCACTTCTTTTACCCACAGATATGAATACCTCTGAGATGTTCATCTCTAGGATGATGAGCCCCTCTACAATTGCCATAATGCCAGATAAACCCATTTTTTTTCTGGCAGACAGACCTTAAGGATAAAGACGTGCAGACGGTAAGGAAGTTTTTTGGAGGGATAATTTATTGTAGGGGTTTACTCTCTAAACCTCCACTGAAATTTTAGCAAAATTTATAGTGCACTGACAAAATTGAAATTCAGAATCACTATGGTATATCTTTAAATAACAACTATAGGAAATTGGGAGTAATTTAAAATAGAAAAATATTCTTATTATGGCTAACTAATTAGACTTAATATTATTAAAAAATAGTCAAGTCTTGCCATAACAAGAATTATCAGAAAAAAGCTAATCCACTATTTTAGCTGTGTCGGCCTAGTAGCCAAATGAAGTTTTTTATTTAAGTGCTTACGAGAAGCAATACATAAATTAAGCTGACTCCGGTTTAGGCAAAGACGAAGGATGCAATAACAACTCTGCAGTTGATCGCTTTTCCACCATTTCCTTAGTAATAGTGCAACGACTCACATCCTTCCGTGATGGTAGCTCATACATCACATCCAACATCAACTCCTCAACAATACCCCGCAAAGCTCGCGCCCCAGTCTTTCTCCTAAATGCTTCCTTCGCGATCGCCCGTACAGCATCCTCCTCAAACTCCAACTTCACATTATCCATCCGTAACAGCTTTTGATACTGCTTCACCAGAGCATTCTGAGGTTTCGTCAAAATTGCCATCAGAGTCTCCTCATCGAGAGGTTCAACGACAGCCACCATAGGTATTCGCCCAATCAATTCTGGGATCAAACCAAACTTCACCAAATCATTTGGTTCCATTTGCTTCATTAAATCTACAACTTTTTTCTCCTTAACCTGATAACTGTCCCCACTCTGGTGAATAAAGCCCATTGACTTTTTACCAATTCTTTGATCTACTATCTTTTCTAAACCAACAAAAGCACCACCACAGATAAATAAAATATTACTCGTATCGATCTGAATACAATCTTGATAGGGATGTTTCCGACCACCTTGTGGAGGAACATTAGCAACAGTTCCCTCCAACATCTTTAATAAGGCTTGCTGCACACCCTCCCCAGAAACATCTCTTGTTATAGAAGGGTTCTCACTCTTACGAGCTATTTTATCAATCTCATCAATATATATAATTCCCCGTTGTGCTTCATCCACTTCTAAATCTGCTACTTGTAAAAGTCGTAGCAAAATATTCTCCACGTCCTCCCCAACATATCCAGCTTCAGTTAAAGTCGTCGCATCTGCCACGGCAAAAGGCACATCCAATAAATCCGCCAAAGTTTGAGCCAACAACGTTTTTCCACAACCTGTGGGCCCAATCAACAAAATATTAGACTTTTGTAATTCCACCTCATCTTGAGAGGACTTACCACTTTTTTTGGCCTCTAGAAAACTCAGACGTTTATAGTGGTTATAAACTGCCACTGATAAAACCTTCTTACCTTCCTCCTGACCAATAACATGAGCATCCAGATAATTCTTTATTTCCCTAGGCTTAGGTATTTGACTAATAGATAATCTCTTAGTACCAGTCCCTCGTTTTTGGGGTGCTGGTGCTGGACGTGGTATTGGTGGTTGTGCTCCTGTAGCATTGGAGTCAAAAAGCTCCTCATCCAAAATCTCATTGCACAACTCTACACATTCATCACATATATAAACTCCAGGTCCAGCTATCAATTTCCTAACCTGCTCTTGAGACTTGCCACAGAATGAACATTTTAGATGGGAGTCGTATTTAGACATAACTGCCTCTTATTGCATTGCAGGGACAGACTCTCCTGGTACAGGAAGATTCTGTCTAGTAATCACTTGATCAATCAGGCCATAGTTTTTAGCCTCTTCTGCGGACATAAAAAAGTCACGCTCTGTATCAACCTCTATTTTTTCTAGAGGTTGACCTGTATGTTCTGCTAATAATTCATTTAGCTTACGCTTATGATAAAGGATTTCCTTAGCTTGAATCTCAATATCTACAGCTTGACCCTGAGCACCACCTAGAGGCTGGTGAATCATAATTCTAGAACTAGGAAGAGACATTCTCTTACCTTTTGCTCCACCAGATAGAAGAAAAGCCCCCATACTTGCTGCTAAACCATAGCAAATTGTAACTACATCAGGTCGTACCTGTTGCATCGTATCGTATATAGCCATTCCTGCAGTCACTGAGCCTCCAGGAGAGTTTATATATAGTTGGATATCTTTTTCTGGGTCTTCAGCATCCAAGAATAACATTTGGGCTGTGATGGTATTTGCCAAATTCTCATCTACTTGAGTTCCCAGAAAAATTATTCTTTCCCGAAGTAGTCGTGAGTATAAGTCAAAAGCCCTCTCTCCCATGCCTGACTGTTCCACAACCATTGGCACAATATTACTAGGGCCGGAATAAACTTGTGACTTGCTATAACTACTATTAACTAAATTATCAGAATATTGAGATAGAACCATCATAAACTGGTTTATTTATCAATTTTAATTTTTGGCTCAGTATATTTCGAGCTAAATATCATTATGCCGTATTTTTACTAATTTTAGTAATCCAACACTTATCTTGCTCAAAGCTAGTGCTCAAGCCATCAACTTTAAATCTTCATGTCATTAACAGTTAAAGCGATAACTGTTGGATACATTGTTTTGCTTAGAGTACTAAACCCCATCGCTAAGATTTTAAGGACCATTTGCTGACTTTAATCCGCACAGTGGTCACTCAGACCTCCATTATTTAATATCGCTTAACCTACGGCCGATACTATTAAGTACCAACAATTGTTAACAATGCACAGAAGGATTAACCGGGCTCAGAGGTTTCCCCTAATGTCTACAAGAGAACTTGTAGAAGCTTTTCAGAACTAGCATTGCCTTGCTTATCGACCCTCACAGAAGTTTCAATTACTTGATTATGGGCTTAGGTACCTGATCAGGAATTCGGTTAAGCAGTGGCCAGGTTTGATACCAAAATCTACTTATCAAATTTTACCATAATCTATATTACTTAATAAGTATAACATAAGTATAACTATATCCCTGATATACAAGCTTATGTGAATAAACATTAGTAAATCAACAATAGTTAACTAACCTTGGCTCCCAAAATAAATTTTGTTTCTTGGCCTTACAGGAGTGTTATCTTGTCTAACAAGCTACTCACTATCCCAAGTATAGTTTACTTTTTGGCTTTTTTCTGTTTGATGCTAAATAATTACCTAAAAATTGTGTTTAAAACCTCTCCCGTAAGATGGCTACTTTTTAGTTGTTTCTTTTTACATACATCTGTTATAATAAGACTTAATTAACTACTGGCGGGGGCCGTTAGGAGTCAAATAGATTAAACGAATCTAGCAGATAATGGTTTGAAAATGGATCAAGTTTCCCTGTCGTGACTCTAATTGCAGTAGCATATCTGAAACATCAACCCCCACAGGGATTTCACTCCCATTATATCTAACCCCGCGGCGGGAATAACCGTGGGTATATCAGTCAATCTTCTGCCTCCTATTCCTGAGAATTTTCTACAGTAGCTACTTCCTCTGCCTTTACTTCTACAATAGTTTCACTAGCTTGAGGTATTTCTGACTCTACCTCTGTTTCTAAGATTTCTGTAGTTTGAGGTGTTTGTGATTCTGTATGCAAAGTTCCTTCAGGGACTAATTCCACAGTGCCATTTGCTTCTAGCCATTTGATAGTTTTTTCTTTCAACAATTCTTGAGTAACTACTTGTCTTAACCTATCTGAATCAAAATCTTTTTCTTTGAGCTGCTTCACTACTTTCTGTGACTCTGCTTTTATTTCTTCTTCGTCCACGGTAATAGACTCTCTTTTTGCCACTGTAGCTATGACCAAATCCCTTTTTAATCGCTCAATTGCTTCAGGTCGTGTACGCTCTTGCATTTCCGGCAATTTCTCACTGCTGAAGAATTCTTTAACATCTATTCCATACTGACTCAAATCCATCGCACTTTGGGCTAACATTTGCTGAACTTCATTTTTAATTAAAGTTTCTGGAATTTCTACTTCTAGATGAGTCACCAGCTCGTCTATAATAGCCTTTTCCTTATTTTGTTTTGTTTTTTCCTCTTTTTCTTTAGTAAATTTTTGCTCCAAAAACTCTCGTAATTTGTCTATTGTTTCAAACTCACTAATCTCTTGAGCTAAATCATCATCTAATTCTGGTAATTCCTTTTCTTTGAGTTCTTTAAGAGTCACAGTAAATACCACTGGCTTACCGGCTAAATTTGCCTCACTATATTCCGAAGGAAACTGTGCAGAAATTTCCTTTGTTTCCTGTAACTTCATCCCCACTATTCCCTCAATAAAGCCAGGAATAAATTGTCCTTCTTTTAAATCCATTTGGAAATCTTGAGCCTTACCCCCCGGCACTTCTTGTGCTTCTTCTCCTTCCGTCTCTGATGGAATTATACCTACAAAATCCACTATGGCCACATCTCCCATCTCAGCAGCTCTTCCTTCTATAGGAATTAATGTTCCCATTCGAGAGCGACGTTCTTCAAGAAATTCATCCACAAGGGCTGAGTCATACTTAGCTTCTTCCGCCTGAACCAAGAATCCCTTATAATCCTCAACCTTGGCCTCTGGCTCTACATCTACCTTGGCCGAGAAAGCCATTTCTTTTCCTGGTTCAAAATCTTTTACTAACTCTTCAAACTCGGTTTTTAGTTCAAATTGGCCTATTGCTTTGATGCTTTCTTGTTCCCTTGCTTTTTCTAAGCAATTATTGATTAAGTCATCTAAGGCCATGGCCTTAATATAATTTTTTCCTAGTCTTTGGATCAAAATGTTTCTAGGTACTTTACCTTTTCTGAAACCAGGAATATTGGCCGAACGGATATATTTCTTAATTATCTGCTCATAAGCATTTTTGGACATTTCTGGTGAAATCTCAATTTCTAGACTTATTTGACTAGCTGGTAGTTTTTCCTGAGTAACTTTCATCGGCTTTTATAATTTTAGTAAGTACTATAGGTTATGATTTTTTTTAAGCTATATGAATATCTATTGCTTAGGTAGTTTAGTATTTCCCTTTATTTATTTGTGCATATTATTATATTATTCCTCCATATTGGTCATTAAAACTTTAATCTTAGGACTTTTTTAACTTTATTTTTGTTGAGCAGAGTCAGTTTAAATGTTGTGTGTAAGTTATGGCAAGTATGATAAATAATATATGTAATATCAATTTCCTTAAATATAACTACACATTATGCTCAAGAATGAAATCATAATAATCTTATTAAGATTAAGTAATGTAGCCTAAGTTTATGAAATTGGTATAAATGTCACTAAAAATAGACATTTTGTAGCAAAATCTCATCAAGATATTTTTTCAATAGTTCAGTCCTGATAACCTTTTGTCCATAGCATTTTAAAGTGTGTATAGTAATCCTATTTTTATGTAGTCCCAAATATTGCAATTTTGACAGGAATAGGGAATAGGAATCTGGACCATGGGCAAGAGTTTCAGAACTCATTTCTAGTTTTAGCAATTTTGAAAACCCAATGATAGGATTGCTATATAAAACTAACTTCCATCTAAAAAGAAGTATTGCCCTCTAAAAAAGTCCGGGAAATTAATGGCAAACAACCTGTTTCATTTCTCAAATATCTGGTAAGCATTCTTGGTTAGATTAGTTGAGAGATATACTATACCCCTAAAAAAAATCATAATAATATATTATTATGATTATAAATTCTGTTGATTTTATATAATAATTATAGGTTGAGGTTGATATATGCTTAAATCCTTAAATAGAAACCCTATTCTTAGGTAGCTCAAAATATTGTATGTTTTGGTAAAGAGGAAATAGTAATCTGGGCAATAGTTTTGGAGTTTATTTCTAGTTGTTTGATTTTGACAACCGTTTGATTAGATTGCTATAATATAATTAACTTATTGATTGATCAGCTAAAAGATTGTAAAAACTGCTTCTGTATCTAAATAAAATTGTGGCTCTTGAGAAGAGAATCGTTAAAATCAATTCTGTCTGAGGCAGCAGAGTTTTTTTTAAACTTATTTATCGAGTACTCTAATAGATATTTTATTCAATCCATTAAAAACTTAATATTAATAAGTTAGATATGATGTCGTGTCATTAAAAAAAATGCACTTCATGGGGTAAGGTAAGATAGATTGATTTTTTAGGTATAAAGCAAGAAATAAGTACATAAGACATAGATGAAAATTTTGCTTGTATTTGAACTTGATTAAAACATGAAATATATATTATCAATAAGCAACTCTAAAAATAAACTTCTGAAAAAGAATATAGCATGATGGGTAAAGTGGAAATAATTATTATAGAATAATCTAATAATTATTAGAAGTGAGTATAGTTGATAAATATATATCAGTAAAAAAATGAAAATTTAAGGTAAAAATTAGTCGAAAAAATTGAGATTGACAGCAATTTTATTTGAGTTGCGTAAAAAAGTAGGCTAGTTTGAGGAAATACCCAATATTTAAGAAGATTTGCTAGAATTTTAACTGTAATTACATAATCAACTCTTATATGAAATATAATTTTAAAATCTTATATAAAAAATTATTATATTTAGTTAAAAACTCTAGATTAAAATAAAACTGTTTAAAATTTAAACTAAAGGAGGAAAATAATTTGTCAGATTCATACAGAGTAGCAATATTAGGAGCAACTGGTGCAGTAGGTACGGAATTACTAGAATTACTGGAAACTCGGAACTTTCCAGTAGGAGAATTAAAACTCTTAGCTTCAGAATTTTCAGCGGGTAAGACCTTAAAATTTAAGGAACAAAGTTTACAAGTAGAAGCTGTAACAAATGATTCATTTAATAAAGTAGATTTAGTGCTAGCATCAGCAGGTGCATCTGTATCAAAAGTATGGGCAAAGAAAGCAGTAGAGGCTGGAGCTGTAGTTATTGACAATTCTAGTGCTTTTCGTATGGACTCCCAAGTACCTCTTGTAGTCCCAGAAGTTAACCCAGAAGCAGCGGCTTTACATAAAGGTATAGTTGCTAACCCTAACTGCACAACAATATTAATGAGTGTAGCAGTGTGGCCATTGCACAAAATCCAGCCAGTCCAAAGGTTAGTAGTGGCCACTTATCAATCAGCAAGTGGGGCCGGGTCAAGGGCTATGGCAGAAATGAAAATTCAGGCCCAAGAAATCTTAGATGGAAAAACTCCAACAACAGATATTTTTCCCTACCCATTAGCATTTAATTTGTTCCCTCATAATTCTCAACTCAATGAGCAGGGATATTGTCAAGAAGAAATGAAAATGCTTGATGAAACCAGAAAAATATTTGGCTCTAAGGAACTGAGAATTACAGCAACTTGTATTCGAGTACCAGTATTAAGAGCTCATTCAGAAGCAATTAATTTGGAATTTGCTGAACCATTTAGTGTAGTTAAAGCACGGGAAGTATTAAGTCAAGCACCAGGAGTGACACTGGTAGAAAATTGGCAAGAAAATTATTTTCCTATGCCTATGGTTGCAAGTGGTAAAGATGATGTATTGGTGGGGAGAATTCGTCAGGATATTTCTCAAGCTGAGGGGTTAGAATTATGGTTAAGTGGAGACCAGGTAAGAAAAGGAGCTGCCTTGAATGCAGTACAAATAGCTGAATTATTGGTGGCAAAAAATTGGCTGAGAATACCAGTAGGAACATTTTAATTCAGTATGCTAAAAAAAACAAAAAGGGGTCATAATTGAGTGCCAATTTCTGATTTTTTATATAGATGGAATAGGTATACTGAAGAAAGTGATAACTTGAGGAGAATTATCCCAAGGTTACTTATGATCAAGTCCTGATTAAAGCTTAAATTCCAAGCTTTCTTAAAAGCTTAAGTTACGACCTACTAAAGTAGAATTAACTCTAGGGTTAGAGAAAAAAATTTTGGCAGTACAGACTGTAAGGTGATATGAATCTAAAAAAAAATTAGGTCTATAACGTAAATACGGTTCATTAGTATATTTTTTTGCAGTTCTGTAACCTGAAGAGCTACTCTCATGTTTTGATACCATAATAGTTTTGGCCTTATCTGAAGCGTATTAGTCCATAGTCCATCAATAACCCGAAAAACTAAAAATACTAAGCAAAAAAAATCTAAATAATGCCGATCAAGGAGTGGAAATAGTGTGGTAAACTTTGGTAGTGTTCTGACTGCAATGATTACACCGTTTAATCTAGACGGTAGTGTTAACTATGAAGAAACAGAAAAGTTATCAATATGGTTGACAGAAAATGGAACAGACTCATTAGTGGTATGTGGAACAACAGGTGAGTCTCCGAGTCTGACATGGGAAGAAGAATATGAGTTATTTCAAGTAGTTCAAAAAGCAGTGGGAGGAAAAGCTAAAGTTATAGCAGGTACTGGGTCAAATTCAACAAAAGAGGCGATCACAGCTACTGAAAAAGCAGCTAAATTGGGTTTAGGAGGTTCATTACAGGTGGTACCATATTACAATAAACCACCACAGTCAGGACTTTATCGGCATTTTCAAGCGATCGCTCAAGCCACGCCAGATTTCCCAATCATAATATATAATATACCAGGGCGTACAGGTAAAAACATGGAGCCAGAAACTGTAGCTAGACTGGCGGAAATTCCAAATATTGTCGCTATTAAAGAAGCAAGTGGCAACTTAGACCAAGTAAGTCAGATTAGAAACTTGACGGCACCAGAGTTTAAGATTTATTCTGGAGATGACTACCTAACTCTACCATTAATGGCTATAGGTGGCAATGGGGTTGTTAGTGTAGCTAGTCACCTGGTAGGAAATAAACTACAGGAGATGATAGTAGCGTTTAAAACAGGTGAAGTACAGCGTGCGACAAAAATTCATTTAGAACTATTCAATTTATCTAGAACTCTATTTGCCACAACTAATCCCATTCCTATAAAGGAAGCTATGAATATGTTGGGATGGAATGTAGGTAAGACTCGCCTTCCATTATGCGATCCACCAGCAGAGATTACTGAAAAATTAAGGGTAGAAATGGATAAATTAGGTCTATTAGCCAGATAGTTTCATAGACAAAAGATGATGACCATAACTAATATATTTATATTATTGATATATTTGTATTATCGAATTAACTCTGACTTTTGAGTTTATGGTTCCAGCAACAACTTGAGAAATGATTACTGAATACTTATTGTTATTACGAAAATATTGTGTATAAGAGGTTAGTTTTCCTAAATTTTAATAGGTATAAAGTATAATTAATAATTACTCAAAATCAAAAAAAGTAAAGAAAAATAAAAATAGGATAATTATGATTAGAAAAAAATCATCCTCTGCCTTAAAAATTATTCCCCTTGGTGGATTGCATGAGATAGGCAAAAATACTTGTATATTCGAGTACGATGACGAAATTATTATACTTGATGCGGGATTAGCTTTTCCCACAGATGGAATGCACGGTGTAAATATAGTTTTACCAGATGTAACCTATCTGTATGAAAATCGTCATAAAATTAAAGGCATGATTGTCACTCACGGTCACGAAGATCATATTGGTGGCATACCTTTCCATTTGAAAAATATGGAAATTCCAGTCATCTATGGACCAAAACTGGCGATGGCTCTACTTTACCATAAATTAGAGGAGGCAGGAGTTCAAAATCGTACAGAGTTGAAGACTGTTTGCCCCCGTGACATTGTTAAATTGGGTAGATATTTCATTATAGAATATATTCGTAATACTCACTCAATGGCGGATAGCTTTACTGTAGCAATCACAACACCAGTGGGAGTAGTTATCCATACAGGTGACTTCAAAATTGACCATACTCCTGTAGATGGAGAAAAGTTCGATCTGCAAAAACTTGCGGAATATGGAGAGAAAGGAGTTCACTGCCTAATTAGTGACTCTACAAATTCAGAAGTACCAGGTTTCACTCCTTCAGAAAAATCGGTTTATCCAAGTCTAGACCGAGTATTGTCTGAAGCAGCAGGACGTGTGATGCTGACAACTTTTGCCTCTAGTGTACATAGACTACAAATAGTTTTGGAGCTAGCAAAAAAACATGGTAGGTTAGTGGCAATAGTAGGACGATCTATGCTGAATGTGATTGCTCATGCTCGCAATCTGGGTTACATTAAGTGTGAAGATAGTTTGTTTGTACCTTTGCATACTGTCCGAAGTGTGCCTGATGAAAAATTGTTTATTTTGACTACGGGTTCTCAGGGGGAACCAATGTCAGCACTTACTCGTATTGCTAAAGGTGAACATAGGCAAATAAAAATTCGCCAAGGTGATACAGTGATATTCTCTGCAAATCCTATCCCTGGTAATACGATCGCTGTTGTCAATACTATAGATAAACTAATGATGCTAGGAGCAAATGTTGTTTATGGAAAAGACAAAGGCATTCATGTTTCTGGTCACGGTTGTCAGGAAGATCAAAAATTAATGTTAGCCCTAACTCGTCCGAAATTTTTTATACCATTTCATGGAGAGCATAGGATGTTGGTGAAACACAGCCAGACGGCTCAAGGTATGGGAGTTCCGCGAGAGAACATGGTTGTGATTCAAAATGGAGATGTGGTGGAACTGACTCAAGATTCTATTTATGTTGCAGATAAAGTATCTTCTGGTATTGAATTGCTAGACTCTTCCCGTTCTGGTATGGTTGAAGACAAGATTCTCAAGGAACGCCAACAACTAGCAGAGGATGGTGTTGTTACTATAGCCCTGGCAGTTGGTTTGAATGGTAAATTGATTGGTCAACCTCAGTTACATTTGCGTGGTGTTGTGAGTTCTGTGGACAAAGTAGAGTTGCAAGAACTGGTGATTAGGGTATTAGAGAAAGAGTTGAGTTCTTACTGGTCTGAGTATGTTAACTCTAATGGTCATGACAATACTCAAGTTGATTGGTCTAGGTTGCAAGATCAGCTTGAATGTAGTGTTCAGAGAATGTTAAGACGAGAGTTTCAAGGTCAACCCTTATTGGTTTTCTTGATGCAAACTCCAGATGCGGAAGGTCAAGAACGTGAAACAGATATTAAAGTGAAACCTGTGGGAAGACGGCGACGGAGATCTACTGCTAAGGTAGCATCTTGAGTGCTTTGAAGTCAAAACTCATCCATTCAAAGGTCAAAAGTAAGGTTTTTGATGGATGAAAACTTTGATAATAGTAGGAAGTTCTAATGGAGAGGGAAAAATCTTTTTCCCTTTTTTTTATGTTTACTCTTTCTTATTTCTTCCCTCTGGCTTTGAGCTTTTATATGGTTTCTGGTTGAATACTTACAGTTTCAAGGTTTTTGGCTGGAGGTCAGGATATAAAGTCAATATAAATTATTGGATGAGGCTATGATAAGGGCACAGTTTATTAGAAATAAGGCTGTAAGGTATTGGAGCAACAACGAAGAGGTAAATAAGTCACAGTTTGACTTGGTTATTGCTGTAGCAAATATTCTTGAAAAATCGGTTTGACGACGAATAGAGTCGATTTTTGCACTTCAATTTTTTCTAGTAGCGATCGCTTTCCTAAAGACATAATGGCATTCAAAATATTGGAATAGGAGCGATCGCTTCCCTCCTGCAACCAAGATATGGAAACTGGTTCTTTTTGATGGCTAATTTGTAGTAAAATTTGACTCTCTAATTCCGATAGCCGACTTAAATGTTGTTTTAAGATAACTGTCAATTCTTCTGCTAAAAATAGAGGTTTGTACTGCAAATATTCTCCTACCCTGCCACCAAATAAATCTTTGATACCTGTTGCTGTAATTTTTAACCAGTGGGGGTTGCCTCCATAAATATTGATTAATTCGGACCATTTTTCTTGATCTAATAAATCTGCTTGTTGTAAAATTTTATTGGCGGCTTTTCCCAAACCTTCTAGTTGTAAGTAGGAAACAGGAGCATTTTTATTTTTTAAATTGAGAATTTCTAGGGGTAATTCCCAGGTATTGAAAATTATACAGCTTTGATGGGATAGTTCAGCAATGGTTTCAAACAGGTTTTTATAACTTTCGTATCCCGGTTGATAATGACCAACTAATTTATCTTTTTCTAAAACTTGATGGAGGTCATCTAATATGATTAAACAGCGGTTATTTCGTAAGTATTCTATTATTAAAGATAGTTGCTCTTCTTCTTTTTGATTTTTGCGACTTTGGAAAGTTTGATCAAAAAATTGAATTAAAGATTTGAGGGTAGTTTCTGGAGTCGGGGCACCGCGAAGACTCCGCCATATTATATGGTCGAATTCATCTTCTATTTGGGATAGTAATTGAAGGGCGATCGCTGTTTTCCCTATGCCGCTAATTCCGGAAATGGCTACTAGACGACTCCGTTTTTTGAGGAGCAGGTTTTTTAGGGTAGCCAGTTCTGCGGGGCGATCGCAATCATATTCTAGGTCTGGTGCTTCGGAGCGATCTATATGGGGTTTGCTGTTATTTGGGGGTTGAAAGCGATCGCTCTGTTGTTGCTTGATAACTGCTGGTCGATATGAGGTGTTTCCGCAGACGCTGACATGACTGATATGTGGGATATCTCTGAAATGTGAGATATTTGAAACTCGCCACCTTTGGAATGTCGAACGCAAATTTGATTTATTTATTTGTTTTCCATCTCCTAAACTTTGTGAGAGTGTTTTCCACAAGAGAGAAGCAACCTTTTTTACATGAACCTCAGTACAATGATAGGACTTAGCGATATGGGAGTATTTTTCACGTTCCCAGGTGCCACACAAAATAGCTTTTTGGAGGTCGTCTAAAGGTTTTCCAGTGTGGGCCAAAACCTGCTGCTCTGCCCAAGTTAATAATTCTTGGAATTCCATAAGAGTTTAGTGAGTCTGGTAGATGTGGTGGATGAGATTACTATATCCTACTTTATGCTACCTTCGACAACTGTAGCAATTTTTAAAGATCTTAGGCAAGACTTATACTAATTTAATCAGTAAATTTTCTGACAAGACTTATCAAATTAATACTAACTGGGGTGCTCATGATCAAAGTTGTTTATTTAAATGGAAAAAATGAAAATAATACAAGGGCATAAAAGTTGAAATTGTTTGTTTATTTGGAAAGTTTAAAGTTTGGATAAACTTAGTTTTTCCTATTTGTTAAGTAAACTGATATGACCGTTTCCTTAAACATAACTTTTTCCTGCTTAGTAGGGCAAAACTCAACCTCATAAATTACCTACTAAATCCAACTTTATTCTACTGACAATATTAAGTTTTACCAATAAAATGCTTAACTAAACTGTGTAACAAGTATTTTACTTTTGCGCGAGTTAGTGTTTCTAAGTAGCAGGTAAAAATTAATTATACACCCTAAGACACAATAAATATGTTCTCCAGGTAATTTAACGTGTAAATCTTTTTGTCTACCTACTTATTAACAAATTGCCAACAAAATAGATAGGGGAAACTATGCTGAATTTATCCAAAAATTGTTCGGTCGGTGAGGCTTCCTGCCTAGCTCCACCACCTCAAACTTTAGTGGCGATCGACTCCCGAGTTGATAACTCTCAAATATTACTTACAGGAGTTAAACCCGGAGTTAAAGCTGTAATTATAGATAGGGAGGAAGATGCTATTCCTCAAATTACTCTAGCTTTATCGAAATATCCCGCCCGTAATTTACAAATTGTTTGTCACGGCGAACCGGGTATTTTATATTTAGGCAAAACCCCTATTACTGCCCCTACTATGGAAGGATATTCCCATTTGTTAGCAGAGTGGGATGTAGAGGATATTTTATTATATGCTTGTCAAGTGGCGGGTCTCTCCAACAATACCGTTAATTCTTTATTAGCTCGACTGCATCAATTAACAGGAGCAAATATTGCTGCCTCAACCCACCGGGTAGGAAGTCAACAGTTAGATGGCAGTTGGGAGTTAGATACTTTTATCGGTCAGGTTAATTCTGAGTTAGCTTTGTTACCAGAAGTGGTGGAAAGTTATCCGGGGGTATTAGCGACATTTGGTGAACCTACTACTTATCCTACAGGTGGACTTGAACCTATCTACTTAAAAACAGGAGACTTGAACAACGACAACATTCCTGATGTTGTGACTGGCAATGGTGAGTCAGATAATGTCTCTATATTTTTAGGTAAAGGTAATGGTACTTTTGAAGTAGCTACCCGCATTCCAGCAGGAGATGGACCTACTGGCGTCAATATCGGTGACTTCAATAAAGATGGCTTTAATGATATTGTTGTTAGTAACTTTGATGAAGATACTGTATCAGTCTTTTTAGCTGATGGTATGGGTAGTTTTTTAACTCCTCAAACCTTTGCCGGAATAGGCGCTCCTACTGAAATTCAAGTAGCAGACTTTAATAAAGATGGAAATCAAGATATAGTAGTTACAACCCAGTCTAGAGGAAATAGCATCATTACGCTGCTAGGAAATGGGAATGGTGACTTTAATCAATTAACAACTCAGGCGACAGGTGCTTGGTTGTCAGCTAAAGGGGATTTTAATCAGGATTCGATCCTAGACCTTGCCACTGTTCAAGCCATTGGTGGCGGTTTGACTTCTTATGTTTCCATCTATTTAGGCAACGGTATTGGCGGTTTTTCTACTCCTGCTCAATATAATACAGGTGGAAATTCTGGTGATGTGGAAGTAGGTAATTTTAATAACGATCGCTTCATTGACTTGGTTACCACTAACGAGGAGTCAGACAATATTTCTATCCTATTAGGTAATGGAAATGGTACCTTTGAGAACCCTCTCTTACTTGATGCCAGCGATGCGCCAGATGGTGTGGCTGTAGCTGATCTAAATAAAGATGGTTTTGATGATATTGCGGTAGCTCACAATAGCTCAAATAATGTTTTAGTGTTTTTAGGAAAAGGGAAAGCTAAATTTGCTTCACCTATTGATCTTCCTACAGGAGGCGCTGACGCCAGAATTTTAAAGTTATCCGACCTTGATAGTGACAATGACTTGGATATTGTGGTGCCCAATAGAGACTCTTCCAATATCTCAGTGATACTAAATACATCCCTCATCGGTAACAACAAAAATAACACCCTCAAAGGAAATAACAAAGCCAACTTCATCAACGGTGTTGGTGGTAAAGATAACTTAAAAGGCAGTGGTGGTAACGATACCATATTAGGAGGAGGCGGAAACGATCGCCTAGATGGCAACAGTGGCAATGACACCCTTACTGGTGAAGCAGGGAACGATAGCCTCAACGGTGGCAGCGGTAACGACAAACTCAACGGTGGTGGAGGCAATGACATACTCAACGGTGGTAGCGGAAGAGATAGACTTGATGGTAGTGGAGGCAACGATATACTTAATGGTGGCAGCAGCAATGACAAACTCAACGGTGGTGGAGGCAATGACAAACTCAATGGTGGCAGCGGAAGGGATAGACTGATCGGCAATAATGGCAAGGACATCCTAACCGGCGGCAGTGGTAACGATACCATATTAGGAGGCGGTGGAGACGATGAATTAATTGGGGGTAGTGGCAACGACCTACTAAATGGTGGATCCGGTGACGACAAATTTATCTATAGTAGTCGCAAAGCTTTTAACAGAAAAACCTTCGGCAAAGACAGAATAGCTAACTTTGCCCCAGGATCCGATAAAATTATCTTAGATAAAACAACATTCACAAGCTTAGATAGCACAGCCGGTGAAAGCTTCAGCAATGACAGCGAATTTGAGATAGTCACCAACAACTCTGCAGCATCCAGCAGTAGCGCCGAAATTGTTTACGTTTCATCTACCGGCAACTTGTATTACAACCCCAACGGTAGCGACGCCGGTTTTGGTGGTGGCGGGCAGTTTGCTAAGTTGCTCGGCAGACCCGCTCTAACAGATAGCGACTTTTTAATTGAAAATTAGTTGTCCATACTAGAAATTCTAATAGTAGAAACTGGGGTCAAATGATAATTCTGTAGGGACGTTGCATGCAGCGTCCCTAATTTATGAAACGCTCCTACTGTTGAATTCCTTCTTTAATAAGGATTTGAATCTATTTTTCCATTCTCAACACTAACCTCATAATAATCATCATTTAATGCTCTATTTCTCAAATCAAAAGTTTCACCATTTCCCCTTTTCCAAATTTTAAACCTACTAAAAGTTAGTGGAGTTTGAGGTTCACATTTCTCTGGCAGATGGTCTCCTGAGACAAAATAAACAAACCCATCTCTTACCCCTACTACTTCGGCCAAACCATTTTGATCCACAATTAAGGAAGTATTTTCATCAACACCAATACCTAAAGCATCAGAAGCCCTTCCATCCCTGAGTAAACGAGCAACAAACGTCATCAACCGACCCATGCGATCGCGTTCAGAGAAATGGGTATCTATAATAGTATCCTGCAAATTCTCCCAATAAAAAAAATCTTGATTAAGAGTAATATCCTCGTATGGACTTTCCAATGCAGTTTCACTGATAACTTTATCAGAACAAGCATTGAAGACAAAATCACTTTGAATCATTGCTCCAGCACTAGTCCCACCAACTGCTCCACCTCTAGCAATGACAGATTTAATAGCTCCATCAACTCCCGTGTTTAGATAGTTCCGCAAATATTGACACTGGTCGCCACCAGCAAAGAAAATTACTTCAGCATCCTCAATATCTTCTACAACATTCTCTCTTGTAGCCTCCTCTCGATCTGAAATAATCAAAGTCTTGGCCGAGCTTACCCCATCCATAGCCAGAATTGCTTCATTATAAGCATCACTACCGGAGTTACGAATTATAACCACATCTACTTTCTTCTCACAAGAATAGCATCCTCGGACTTCATTAATCATCCACTGAATTGCTTCGTCCACATCACGACCACCACCACCTAGATCGTAAACTGGACCAGCATGTTGTAGACCAAGATCAGCAGAATTGTTCTCTAAATAACCGTAGCTTTTTACCTGGGGAAGAAAAACTAATACTGTAGCAACTATTAAGAATAAAACTAATGTTGCTTTTAGTGATTTGTTAAATAAAGAAGTTAAAAACAAATTTAACAAGAAAAGAAACCTCATCAATAGATTCCTAGATACTAATACTAAGATAATTTTATTTCAATCATTAGCTATCATCAACTATTTTCACCATTCATTTTTTTTACTTAAAGATAACCAAAATTTAACCAAAAATTTGTAATCTAGTAATTAGAAATAATTTATAAAAATTAAATTTTAGTGTTAATATTTATAGTGCAATTCCCATTATCTGAAGGGAAGATTAAAAGAAAAATATTTAGAGAAAACTATTTTATACAATTTGATATATAATAGTTGTGACAAGTTTTTTATTCATATTCATTTCAGCAATAAAAACCGTATATTGAAAGTTTATCAAAGCACCATTAACCTTAATTAATAAGTCCAAAAATCAGAAATATATTCAATGTAAAGACTCATCATTTATCAAGATTACCTAATTTATTTTTCTTCAGCAGCCACTTATAAAAATTAATTAGTTTGCATATTTTGATAGTATATTTTGATTGCAGTTATAAGCCTGAAGTTAGGAGTCAAGAGTCATAATTTCAAAGCTTTTTAGTAATTAATTAGATTAGATAAGGAAGGAACTCTGACACAAAGAAGGAAAGCTCATGAATAATAGACAGGAGGGAAAAAAATAAGCATAAATACTTAAATATAAATACTTAAATATAAATACTTAAGTATAAATACTATAGCTAAAATAGACATAAAAATGTTATTCTAGACACGTGATGAGAAAATTTGTCAGCATACTAGCAGCAAACAGTAAACATGAGCTTTGTAAAATAAGAACTAATATTACTCTTTGCAAAAAGTAAAGCTTTGTCGAAAAAATAAGAATTGAGCAGTTTTGATACTTGCCACTCTTCTCACCCATCAACTTTATAATAAATATAAAAAATATATGTCACAAGATATAAAAATAGTACCTTACTACCAAGGCTATCAAAAAACAACAAAAAGCACAAAGATAACTATTATTAAGGATAATGGTAATGTTTACATTCCTTTTAAAGAGGAACTTGACAAAGTCATGAATAGCAACATAGTAAGTGATGCACTAAAAGAAGAAAAAGAGCTGAAAAAGAATCAGGAAAAACTTAGACCCAAAAAACCGACAAAAAATGTAAAACTAACGTCTTGCTACGAAGGTGATCAAAAAGCAGCAAAAAAGATGAAGACCAAAGAGAAAGTTAGTATTGGCATTGGTAATAATAACAATACACCGAAAAAACACAAAGCAGTGAATATAAATCAGGAACAAAAAGAGGGAAAGGACAATAGTAGATTAGTCTTTGAAAGTTATAAAGGTACGGGAACAGAAAAGGCCAAGAAGAAAGTACCTATGAATCTTACTCAAAGACCTACGTTCCGACAAGAGCGGGCAAATGCCTTAAGATAATTGAGGGTGGTAGCTTATGTGAAAACAAAATTTCAAAACTCTTTCCTAATTGTGCTTCGGCGCTCTATTAGCTAAAACAAATTGACCGACTATCCTTGCTAGTTCTTCTTGTTCAATTATCTGACAGGAGCCGAAAACAAATCAGGAAGCAAAAGTAAGATAATTGATGATTTCTGCTTTGTAGACTGATAACTTAGCCCATTAAAGGAAAAAGCAATACCTCCTAAAAGCTTGTTTTACCAGTAGCACTTTTCAGTTGTATGAGTGTTTTAACTTGTTTTTACTACAAAACTTTTATCTTTGTGGCCACATCCAGAGAGCTTCCTGGCTAATTCCAAGAAAGCTGAATACTAAAGTATTATCATCTTTTTTGAGTTGAGCATAAGCTTCAGTTGGCCCAATAATATTTGCTACTATTTCTGGATTTCCTACCACAAAAGTTGCACTTTCTTTAGTCACAGGAAAATCATAAATAGAAGTAATATTGACAATAATTTCTCAAAATATTTTCCCTTTAATCTAATTTTTTTGTAGCAATGCTACCCATGTTAAGTTAGTAAAAATAACTAGATAAATCACAGAAGTTTGTTAACAAGAAAATTATGTAAATAAACAGTATTTAGAAAGAAAAATTCCAAGTCGAGGAAAGTTTTTGAGAATTGTCTTAGAGGAAAAATTGGATTGCGGAGGTACAGTCAGAAGAAAAATCTGACTTCCTCATAAAGCTATAGCTACTTTTGTTTTTTCAATTTCACAAACACATCATAATTAGTTGTGCGATTATTAAGGATAATAGATGTTACTCCAATAGACTCAATACCATCTACCCAAATTTTTTGATTAGCAGGTAACTGGGGAAGAGAAAGATTTTTTTTGCTGAAAGTCCGACTAATATCAATGAAAAAATTACCATTCCAAGCTTCTCTCTCTAATGGGAGGGTTTTTTGTAAAAATACACTTTCCGCCATAGAATTTGTCGGAGCAGGCAATATTTGATTTTCCACAGATCCTCCTAAAGTGAAAAATACTACATTCCCATTCAACCAACCACGAACTACAGTAAACCCACCAAATGGAGAAGTCCATTTTACCACAGGTCTTCCCCTAGCAATAGCTTCACCTACCTGAAATTTATTCCTCTTCATCACTTGATCTAATTTTTTCAGAGAGTCTTCAGCTACACGGCGATCGCTTGCCTTAACCATAAACACAAACCCCGCAAAAAATTTTTGTAACTGCTTCTTATCTTTAGAAACAGGCAGTAAAGATAGAGAATACTCTGCTCCCATCCAGTTGATAAATTCCTTATCTAAATCCATGCCAGTTGCATTTTTCATGTTTTGACGTAATGTCTCTGGGTTAATAGGTGCTAAGGGATTAGCCACTGCACCCTTAACATAATCAGACCACATTCGCTGTAAATTACTGCCAGATAGCATCATTAAAGCATTTCCAGGAACCTTATCTAACATTTCTGTAGCATTATTTTCTACAGTAAACTTTTTCTGGCTATTAGGTTTAAGCCAAGAAACTGCTTTTAAATTTATACCTTCAGGAACTAAGTTTAAAGTTGCTGCTATTCCCTGGTTATCCTCAAATTGTCTGAGATTTTCCTCAGAAAGAGAAGTAACAGATTTACTAGAGGTATAAGCAGCAGCAGCAGGGATATTCACATATACCTTAGCAAAAGATGGAGCAGTTTCCAATTTATTAATTGCTTGAGTTAAACCCGGAGCTTTTTCTAGAGAATTGTCTCCTTTATATATATCAACCACTCGGTTTATTGCCCTTGGAGAATTAGTAACCACCAAAAATTTTTCTCCCAATGCTGCTACAGAAAAATCTTGGCTAGCTACTTCTTGAGTTTCTGTAATTTCAATACCTCTGTAGGTACGTTTAACTAATTTACCTTCATTAAGAGAGGGCGGTTTATCTAAAATTTTTTTAGCTGCAATTGGATCAGCGATCGGCAATACCACCATAGTTGCTTGTTGAGCCGGAGGGGGTGGTGAAGAACCGGGGATATTTTCGTTACTGGGTTCAAGAGTAGATTGGCGTAAGAAAGCGATCGCTACTTCCTTGCCTACCCAAGGTTTAATATCTCGTTGATAATTATAACCATAAGTAGTTAGGAAGCGATCGCGCAAATTCCCTAAAAACTTTTGGAAAGCAGTTTTTGACTCAGAAGTACCAAACTCTTGTAATTTTTTCCATTGATTATAGTCAGTAGAAACATGTAAAGTTATCATTGTATCCTGGGGGAGAACCTCAGCACCCACAGGTAAATTTTTAACTGTTTCTTTCCTATACATTCCCATGTAGGCGGTGACACTACCGACAATTATTAATATGGCTGATCCTATTATGGTTAAAGGTAAGATTTTATCTTGCTTTTTCATTCTTAGCTAAGTAGAAATTAGGGATTAGAAGTTGGCATAAAGATAATAATATTTAATATTTTTACCAAACAAGGGCTATGGGCAAGGTAAAAGTCCAAAATACAAAAGTCAAAAATAATCTATTACTGAGCTTGATAATTTAGAACTGTTTTAACCTGTGCTTTAATTGCTATAGAAAACTGGATTGACACTCTCACTGTTAAATCAAAAATTATAAAGGGAGTGTCCTTAGGGCAACATTTATGATAGATAATAATATCTTCATTGAACATTTTTTCAAATGGTATTACAAATATAATTTACTCTAGTCCATTAAGTTCTAACCTTTGACTTTTGACTTCTACGCTTAAGATAACCGCTATAAAAGATTTTATCACTCATATTTGGACTGAATAATACTAGTAATCTCCTACAAATTTAACTTCTAACTTTTGACTTTCTCTAATTTTATAGGGGTCTATGCTTTATAAACATTTTTCTTTAGGTAATACTTGACAAAATCTCAAAAAAATGTAGCGCATTAAAAGACTGTTTCTGGAAAAAAGTATATGAAAAAAAGTTTGTCTCTTAAACATCAGTACTTGTATTTAGTGAGAACAAACTATGACACTCTTATAATATAGTTAGATAAGTTTTAAATTAAATGTAGTAGTCATCAAGTCAAAGGAATAGACATTAATATTCTTGGTAAGGTAGCTCTAAATCTAGGAATTTGGGGACATTGAATTGGAGAGAATTGCCACTTACTTCAAAAATAGCTCTTGAGACTTTACTTCTATATTAGCATTTATCTGTTAGGGAATAAATTAATTTAGGCGCACAGTCCATTAAAACCACCTTAAATAGTTAGGAAAAAATCTCCCTTGACCTAAAATACTAATCAAGGGATAGGCGTTTTGCAGAGGTTAATTATGACAATAGCAATAGTTCTTGCAGCAATAATAATCAGTCTTATAAAGCCACAGCTATTCAAAAGTATACTCTCAACTTCTATCTATTAACCAACTATTAATTTAGCTTAGTCTTAACAATTTCTTGAACTTTTTTACCATCAGCTTTACCCCTCAACTGTTGCATTACCGGGCCCATAACTTTACCCATATCTTTAGCAGAACTAGCACCCACCTGGACAATAATTTCATCTATTACCTGAGCAATTTCATCATCAGATAACTGTTTTGGCAGATATTCCTCAATAATAGCCAATTCTGCTGCTTCTTGATCTGCTAGTTCCTGACGACCTACTTGAGTATATTGCTCTATAGAATCCCGACGTTGTTTGGCCAGCCTTGCTAGTATGTCCATTTCTTGAGTTTCTGTCAAAGACTCCTTTCCGGCAGCCCTAGCATTTACTTCCTCCTCTAGAATAACTTTTTTGATACTACGAACTGTCTCCAGACGCACCTTTTCCTTGGCCTTCATAGCTGCTTTAATATCTTCTGTAATCTTATCCTTTAAACTCATAATTCCTATCCTGAGCAAAATGAACTAGCTATTAGCTTTTCAATAAGGAATGTTCCACAAAAAGCATTTAAAAAATTTAAGTGTAACATTTTACCCCAGTATATTTGAAAAGCCCGTGTTCCACGTTAATAGGTCTGTAAAACCAATACTGTATTATATCTGTTTAAATACCCAACAAAAAAAACTTTAGATAGTAGGGAATAGGGAGCAATTGATATGAGAAAAGCATTTTTATTATGGCTAATTAATTAAAGTAGCAATAATTAACTAAAAACCTTAATAAAAGCTTTTAAAAGTCTTGACATATAATTATATAGCCTTAAAAATATTTTTTCGAAAATTTGGTTAATTCCTTAAGAAAAGATAAAAAGTAAAGTGGGGTCTTGAAGTGGGAACTTGTAGAGTTAGTAAATTATTTTAGCAAGGGAAGACTCCCATGCAACGAAGAACTAAAAAGCATCAAAATAGATAGCTGTTCATTAAGTTAAGGGAAATTAAAAAATGGACGCTGGTGTTGTTATATTGAAAGAAGCGAGGCAGGAAAGAGCCTCCAAAAAAAACAAGCGTCTTATCCTCAAACAATAAGACAATGGCTGAAACAGCCCTAACTGTAATCAGTGATACTATGCAGATTAAATCTGCATAACGCAAAAAGAGGTTATATTTTCCACAGTATTCTCTGAGGATATTTATTAAATAAAGAAGTATTTCTAAAAACAACTAGTAGCTTGTCAAGATAGATTTAATGGGTAATCTATTGAGTTTTTCTTTTTGTCTAATTTCTTTCCTGGACCTCTTTAATCATGTTTTAACCCATCAGCATAAAAATTAATAAATTAATAAGTTTCTTTAGTATAAATCTTAATTTGGTCAGAAAAATAATATTTGTTTAAGAAATTTTGCTTTTTTCAAAGAGTTATTGAATTTTATTACTAAACATTCAATTATAAAATTTATATTAAGTAGGCAAAGAACAGTGTATTGAAGATTAAATCATGTTTTTATCAACAAAAACACGGAGAGATATTTTGCTTTTAAGATGATAAGATCACCATGAATAAAGGTTCTACAAGGGGTTGCCGTGATCCATGCGACTTTACCAATACAGGCTCCTATACCTGCTATTGTTAACGATCATAATCGACTAAGACTGTTTTCAGGTTCTGCTAACGTTCCTCTCTCTACAGAAGTAGCTAGATACCTAGGTTTAGATCTAGGCCCAATGGTACGTAAGCACTTTGCTGATGGAGAGCTATACATTCAAATTCAGGAATCAATTAGAGGTTGTGATGTTTATCTAATTCAACCTAGTTGTCACCCAGTTAATGATAACCTGATGGAATTGTTGATAATGATAGATGCTTGTCATCGTGCTTCTGCCAGACAAATTACCGCAGTAATTCCTTACTATGGTTATGCTAGGGCAGACCGTAAAACTGCTGGAAGAGAATCAATTACAGCGAAATTAGTGGCCAATTTAATTACTGAGGCGGGAGCTAGTCGTATTCTAGCAATGGATTTACATTCAGCTCAGATTCAGGGTTATTTTGATATTCCCTTCGATCATGTTTATGGCTTACCAGTAATTTTAGATTACTTATTAAGTAAAAACTTATCTGATATTGTTGTTGTTTCTCCCGATGTAGGTGGAGTAGCAAGAGCTAGAGCTTTTGCAAAAAAGCTAAATGATGCTCCTTTGGCAATTATTGATAAGCGTCGCCAAGCTCATAATGTAGCAGAAGTTTTCAATGTGATAGGGGATGTTAAGGACAAAACTGCTGTTTTAGTAGATGATATGATTGATACAGCTGGGACTATTTGTGAAGGTGGGCGACTATTACGGGAAAAAGGGGCACGACAAGTTTATGCCTGTGCTACTCATGCTGTATTTTCCGGTACAGCTATTGAGCGCCTTTCAAATGGAATATTTGAAGAGGTAATTGTTACTAATACTATCCCATTCAATCAGGAAAATTCTTTTCCTCAGCTAATAGTTCTTTCAGCAGCAAATTTATTGGGTGAGACTATTTGGCGTATTCACGAAGACACTTCAGTTAGTAGTATGTTTCGCTAGAATTAGCTATGTTTACCGCAAAATTGGGTCTCTATTCCCTCGCCCATAAGCAAGCAAAACCTGAGTTTATAGTGGGAAGACATAAACTATAGTATTATATCACGGCTGGACTATCTGAGACATTAAACGTACCTGGAGGGAAGAGAAGAACTACCGTCATCAAGATAGCAGCAACCAATAAAACGTCAACCCACTTGAGAGCTACGGCTCAGTATAAATCTCCGTGCCTTCAGCCAAGAGAAAATCTCAGTTAATCTATATGTTTTTTCCTATTCTATATATTAGGAGGTCAGAATAGTCAGTATGAAATGTTGAGAAATATTTAATAGAGATTAAACTTTTGCAAGGTTAATTAGTTGACAGTAGAGTTTGCTTCGGCAATTCTACTGTTACTGTTTATAGGTCTTGTTAGACATCTGTGGGTTACAGTTTTATGGGCTATAAAAAAGTCTAAAATATACAAATAATCTATCTCCTAATTAACTATCTAATTATACGTATGCTACTGGATTTAATATTACTTATACTCACGATACTTTTGATTCCTATTTATTTAAAAACATTGTTAAGGATAAAATATTTTATCATTTCTCTTTGAATAACCACTGTGAAAAAAAATTGAGGGAATTGAGATAAATTGATATGAGAAAAATATTTTTATTCTGGATAATTAATGAGACTTGATACTAAAGCTATTGAGGTAATTATATGGCAACTATTGAATCTAAAGGCATGAATTTAGAAAAGTTATTTGATGAATTTTATGTTATTCCTGATTACCAGCGCGAATATGTTTGGACACAAAAAGAAGTCAATGAATTTATTCAAGACATCTATGAAGAATTTTCTGAACAAACTCAAAACTCTTACCCTGAGTATTTTATTGGCAGTATAATTGTTTGTGGTCGCGGGGAAAAATTTTATGAAATAATTGATGGCCAGCAACGAATTACTACTGCTTACCTTGTACTATGTGCAATTCGGGATTATCTATTAACTATTAATCCTAATGAACCTATTGAAGCATTAAAAAATAAGATTGCTGCTTTGTATACGGATAACTGGGGTAATGACCAGTTTAGACACAAAGTAGAACTACAATATCAGGAAAGTCGAGGAATACTAGAAAATATAGCTCTACAAGCAAGTGTAGAGACTCTTAGTCCAACTCGCTCTGTTAAAAATATTCAGAATGCTTATACTGAAATTAGAAGTTTTCTTTACCAATATTTTCAAGTAGATGAACTTGTTGTTTTTAATATCAAAAAGTTTTACGCATATTTTCTTAAAAATGTTAAGTTAATTCGAGTCAAAACAGCTAGTGTTTCTCATGCTTTGAAAATATATTCAACTCTAAATCATCGTGGTTTAGCCCTAGATGATATGGATTTACTCAAAAATTTAATTTTTACTAAAGCTAAATCAACAGATTATGATCAAATCAAAGTAAAATGGAAAACAATGATAGACTTGCTTTATAATCATCAAGAAAAACCCATGCGTTTTTTGCGCTATTTTATATTAGCCAAATACGCAAAAGATGGGAACTATATTTTGGAAAAAGAAGTCTATGATTGGTTCCTAAATAATGAACATATTTGTAGATATAAGACTGAACCGATTCAGTTTGTGAATAATTTACTGAGCTCGGCTCAAGCTTATGTAGCATTTTTAATAGGTAATAATGTTGATGGTACTGTTAATCGGTATTTGGTAAATATTAGAAATCTTAGTATAAATGTTAGGCAGCATTTAATATTACTTTTAGCTGTTGATAAGTTGCCTAAAGCTTGTTTTGTTGATCTCTGTAGACAGATAGAGAATTTATTATTTTTGGCAATGTTAACTAGCGATCGCCATAAAAAAGCATTTGATGGCATGATAATTAAGTGGGCAAGTGAGTTACGTACAATTAGTTCACAAGAGGATTATGATATTTTTATTGCTCAGGAAATTATTCCTAGCAAACAGGGAGTAGCTGATAAATTTGAAAATACGTTCTATCGACTGAATAAATTATCATTACAGCTATATCAAATTCGATATATTTTGGCAAAGATAACACAATATATAGATGAAATGGCCTGGGGAACTGTGGGAGGAATTGATGATTTAAGAAACTATGTTTTTAAATTAGAAGTAGAACAAATTTTATCAGAAAACCCTACAAAAGAAGTAGTTTTTGATTTTGATAAACCTACTGAAATAGTAAACTATAGTCAACGTTTAGGAAATATGACTTTGTTAGAAAGTTCTATTAAATCTGCTATTTTAAATGCTAGTTTTACTGAGAAAAAATTAGGTTATACAAAATCTAGATTTTTGTTAACTAGAACTATTGCTGAAGAAATTTCGGTGGGAAACAATACAACTATTAATTTGGCTGTCAAGGATTTAAAGACATTTGAAAAATGGGATTCTCAAGCAATAGAAACTCGTCAAGAAATTTTAACTCAATTAGCTAAAAAAGTTTGGGATGTTCCTGAGTAATCTCCAACTTATTTTATGAAAAACTCTTTATAGTATGGTTTAATTAGCAAAGGTCTACTATGCTACTTTATCTAAAATCTACAAAATAACTAGGATAAAGGGCAAGATATGTATTCCCAAATTATTCTCTGGGAAAAAGCTAGTAATGGGTTCCCAAATTCCAGCAAAGCAACTATAATCTACATTAATTATCAATCAAACCTTAAACCCAATTATGGCAAATGGACGAGGACTTCCAAAATAATACTCCATACTCTCCCGGGGAGAAAGACTGCCTCTTCCCACTAGAAATTAACTATCATACTGGTCTAAACCTGGACCCTGAAGTCGCAAGTCCCCTCATAGAAACTGCCTGGTCTCAGGTCAAAGACGAATTAGTTGACTTTATCTTGCTCCCAGAGTTTAAGGCCAATATTGAAATAAGCTTTGATGAAAAAGTAAATGTGGATTTGGTCAAAGATAACATCAAAGATATTCTGACTGGGGAAAATTTGCCTGGTATTCAAGTCTTGTCCGCAGCAGACATGAATCCAGCGGTGGGTGCATATGACCCTTTGACAGGTGAGATTTATTTGGCTGATTCTTTATTAGGTGGAACTGCTCAAGCAAAAGAGCAGGTCTTGTCAGATCTATCTGGTGTATTGTTGGAAGAGTTGGGGCATCATTTGGACCCCCAGTTGCCTGAGTCGGACTCTCCTGGAGATGAAGGTGAGTTATTCCGACGTTTGGTGAGAGGAGAGACGTTAGATGAGTCGGAGGTTTTACAACTTCGGGCTGAGGATGATTTTCGAGAAATTAGGGTATGGGGTGTTTTGGTTGAAGTTGAGGCTACTCAGAAGATAGATTTTGAGGAGTTTGGTCCATTTGAGGTAGATGAGAGACCTAACTGGGTAGCAGTAGGAGAATTTAATGGAGATGAATTTTTAGATTTGGCTGTGGCGAATGAGAACTCAGATAATGTATCAGTTTTACTAGGAAAAGCTTACAGTAGTTTTGGCCCAGCAACTAATTTTGATGTGGGAGATAGACCTTGGTCAGTAGGAGTAGGAGAATTTAATGGAGATGACTTTTCTGATTTGGTCGTAACAAGTGGCCCATCAGGTCAAGTGTCTATTTTACTAGGAAAGGGTGACGGTGGCTTTGGTCCAGCAACTAATTTTGATGTGGGAGATTCACCTCGTTCTGTGGTAGTAGAAGATTTGAATGGAGATGGCTTTTCTGATTTGGTTGTGGTTAACCCATGGTCAGATAAAGTATCGGTGTTATTAGGAGAAGGTAAGGGTAGTTTTGGTTTAGCTACTGACTTTAATGTGGGAGATGAACCAGAGTCGTTAGTAGTAGGGGATTTTGATCGAGATAATATTCCTGATTTGGCTGTGGCGAATAAGTTTTCCGACAATGTATCGATACTATTAGGAAGGGGTAATGGTAGTTTTGGGCGAGCTAATAATTTTGATGGGGGAGATGGACCGAGTTCTCTGGCAGTAGGAGAATTTAATGGAGATAGTTTTTTAGATTTGGCTGTAGGAAACTATTTTTCAGACAATATATCAGTTTTACTAGGAGCTGGTGATGGTAGTTTTGGCTCAGCTACTAATTTTAGGGCGGGAGATGAGCCGACTTCAATAGCGGCAGGAGAATTTAATGGAGATGGTTTTTCTGACCTAGTTGTGGCAAATGAGAATTCAGATGATATATCAATATTATTAGGAAATGGAAATGGTGGTTTTGGTCCACCTACTAATTTTGACGTGGGAGATGAACCAGAGTCAGTGGCAATAGGAGATTTTAATGGAAATGGAATTGCTGATTTGGCTGTGGCGAATGAGTTTTCAGGGAACGTATCTATTTTGATTAACCAAACTTCTATCACTACTGTCCCTAACATTACTATCTCTGATACGAAAATTAAGGAAGGCAACAGAAATAAAACGGCGGAATTTACAGTAATTTTAGACAATCCTAGTAATGAAATAGTTAAAGTTAACTATACTACAGCTAATCAATCGGCAAAAGTTAATCAAGACTATAGACTGGCCAAAGGGACTCTGATTTTCCAACCGGGAGAAACGCAACAAACTATAACGGTTCCTATTTTGGGAGATAGGCGTGACGAAGCTCAGGAAAAGTTTAAACTTAATCTCAGTAGCCCCCAAAATGCAAATCTTAAAGATGCACAAGCTATAGGAACTATTCTTGATAATGACCCACTTCCGAAAATATCTATCGGAGATGCTAAAGTGACTGAAGGAAATAGGGGTCAGAAAAAGATGACATTTGAAGTGAGGTTGAACAACCCTAGCGGTAAGACAGTAAGGGTTAATTATGGAACTGTTGAGGGCAGCGCTAAGTCTGGAGAAGATTATCAGGAGAAAAGAGGGGTTGTGAAATTTAAACCAGGGCAGAAGAAAAAGATAATTAATATTCCGATCTTTGGAGATACTGAGGATGAACAGAATGAGCAGTTTCAGGTAATTCTTAGTCGTGCTAGAAATGCTAAGTTCTCAGATAAGAAGGCAGTAGGTATGATTCGGGATAATGATGAAGCGGTTCCCAAGGATGAAATAATGCCCCAAATATCTATCGGAGATGCTAAAGTGACTGAAGGAAATAGGGGTCAGAAAAGGATGGAATTTGAAGTCGAGTTGGATAGTGCTAGTCAGAAAATGGTAAAAGTTAATTACTCTACAGTAGATGGCAGCGCTAAGTCTGGAGAAGATTATCGGAAGAAAAGTGGGGTGGTGACATTTAAGCCTGGGCAGACGAAAAAGATAGTTAATATTCCGATTTTGGGAGATACCCAGGATGAAGATAATGAGAAGTTTCAGGTACAACTCAGTGGTGCTAAAAATGCTAAGTTCTCAGATAGAAAGGGAGTAGGTATAATTGAAGATAATGACAGACCAGTACCAGAGGTTTTTGAGGATGCTATTGATCTAGGAGTTCTTTCCCGGGAGCCTATTTCAGTCGTTGATAAGATTGGGTTTACTGTTGGCCCTGTGAATCGCAATACGGAGGATTATTTCCGCTTTGAGGTAGAGAAAGAGGGTTCGGTAAGTATTTTTGTGGATAGTTTTGTTCAAGATTTGGGCATTAAATTATACGATGAAGAAGAAAGTCTACTTAATCAGTCAAATAAGGGAGGTGACTTAAAGGAAATTGAAACTATTTTAGAGTCTGGTGTTTATTATTTGAAAGTTGTCCCAGTGGGAGGTAGTAGAACTAAATATAATTTGAGTGTCAATATTGTTGAGTTTTAATTGGTGACTATATCAAATTTGCTAGAGTTTGAGTTTTTCAGTATTCAGGATGAAAAATTTATGGTCTATAATTCAGGACTAATGTAGAAAAACTATATATAGTCTATAAGTTTATTTTATATAAAAGTGGGTTTGCTTATTTATAATTTTTGTCGATAAATACTTACGGTCAGAAGGTTTGGAATGTAAATATGCCAGATATAACTTACTACTTTATTTTAAAAATTACCCATTAAAACATTTTCTTAAAATTATTTAATGATCATTATTTACTTTTTATAGTATAAGATTATAGTATAAGGTTCTAAATCAAAATCATGACAAGCTATGAATTACGAAACAGAAAATTACGATCAAGATCAAGGTAGTCAAAACTATCAATATCAAAGTAGTGAAAACTATCAAGATCAAGGCAGTGACAACTATCAAACAAAGACAGTCAAAGAAAATCCAGTTGCCAAAAATGTGGCTAAAAAGGGTAGGCTTCGTGGTTTAACACAAGCCGATGTGGACAGAAAAGCTGGAAAGGCTAAACGCCGTAAAGATATGTCAAAAAAAATTGGTGGTTATGAAGAAAAGGATGCTGAAAGGCGAGGTGAGTTGAAAAAGGATTATGAAAACAATACAGATCAGATAAAGAAAAACGAAGCTGAACGTCAACAAATTGCTGAGGAAGACGCAATCAAACGTCAGGCTGACACGGAAAATAGGCGCAACAAAGTAGCAGCAGATCTGAAGGAAACCAACGAGGTACGTCTAGAAAATTCTGCTGAATGGGACAGCACGCGTCAAGCTGAATATGCTGCACTAGTTCAAGCTGTAGCTGACAAAATTGCTGTTT
>JAGGDU010000070.1:0-21003 GCA_018457135.1 Trichodesmium erythraeum GBRTRLIN201
TCCCGCTTTTAAACCAGCTTCAGGGATTGATGTTCAGTCGCTACCCTGTGGTCTATGCTGTCAACCCAACAACAAGGCAGATGGAATTTCACCACCAAGGTAATAAGAGTTATTCACAAGTCGAGGTTGTCCTCATGTGGTGACTTGGAACGGTCATGTATACCTAGTTTCCTAGTTTAGTGGCCAACGAGTCGCACTATAAAGATCACATAATTTTCATATTATCGGTTTTCGTAGCTTAATAATTGGAATGTATTTTCGTCACTAAATTAATCTCAAAAGCTTTCAGGACAATAGAAAATTATTAATATACTATTTGTCAATGATTGTCAAGATGAGCTGACCCTACCTTTTATTTTTTTGCGGCCGCCTCAAATAAAAGCACCCTGGGGGGGGAATGGGCTGTTTATTCGGGAGTATCTAACGCTTCTAATTGTTGTAAAAAATCTTGCAATTCCTCAAATGAAAGCCGTGTACGACCCTCCTGTCCATAAGTTTTCTTGAGGAAAGTTTTTCCTTTTGTAGAACTCCAACCCAAACGTTTAATTTCATTAGTAGTTTTGCAAAATACTTCTAAATACTGCCAAAAATTGTGTAATTCATGTATAGTTAATTGTTCTAGAAGTTCTTTATTATGGTTGTATTCAAAATAATCTTTTTGTTGCTTTGCTTTCCAGCCTTGAACCTTAATTTCTTTAGTTACTTTCTGTAGCAAATATAAATATTTATTAAAATTAGATAACTCTTCAGGTGTTAAAAATTGGCGTGTTTTTTGACTGTAATTTTGCTCTATAAAATCTCGCTCCTGCTCTTTTGTCCATCCCAAACTATCTATTAAAATATCTATACTAACATTATCATCAGATACATCCTCAGATTGATCTGAAGAATCAATTTGATTATTACTATTTATTGAAGTAGCTAAATCTTTTATCGTTCTTTTTGATTCTGATGTAATTATTTCACTTTCTCGATGATTTATAGAATCTATTAGTGCTTCTGTAGTTTCATCAATTTTTTCTTCCTTTTGTTCCTGACTATAATCTTTATTTAACCAACTATTATCGAATGCACTTGAATCTTGAGGCAAATCAGAAACATCATTATAATTAATACTATACTCTGCTATTGGTAATTTATCTTTTTTCAGTGGATTAGAAATTTCGGATTTCTCTGAGGCCAACGAAATAGTTGGAGTATCAGAAACTTCATTTAAATTTATATTTAATCTTGCTGTTGGTAATTTATCTGTTTCTATTTGTGAAGAAGTATTGACAGATTTTATAAATTGTGGTTTTTCACTATCAGAAACCTTATTTAAATCTATATTTAATCCTGCTGTTGTTAATTTATCTGTTTTTATTTGTGAAGAAGTATTGACAGATTTTGTAAATTGTGGTTTTTCACTAGTGGGAGGTGGGGATGGAGAAAACTCAACAGAAGCCTCAGGTGAACACAAAGGTGTATGAAGTGTAAGAGTAGCAAGCGATCGCTCTCGAGCCAGGTCTTCTGCCACCTCCACAGTATCAGCAGATCCTAATCCAGTAGCTAAAGTTTCACCATTCACCAGTACTAAGGCACGAACTACATACTTACCGTTATGAATAGTAATTAATTCAGAGATTAAGCAACCTGTAGGATAAGAGGATCGAAAATGTTCTAACATAATTATTCACTTGGTGAAACTTAGAGAAAATTGAATATCTAACTTAGTACATTAACAAAAAATACTTTTGCCAGAAGTCTAATTTGAAGCTATCATAAAACTTAGCCAAAAACATGCCTACTAATTATTAATGGCCTAATTTACAATTGCTCCAAATTAAATGTTAGCAAAGGTAATTCCAATATACAGATTTTATCTGTGTACAGGAATTGCAGAAGAGTATGTTACTTAATTCAGGAGCATTGACTTAATAAAAGAATAACAATATAATGCCTACTTAAGCATACTAATTTAGACTTAGATAAACTTATCTTTGTTGTGGTTAGGTTAAAGATATGCTTTTAGATCTGAGAACTGATAATTGCCCTAAGTGCGGTTTATTTCGTTTGCCAAGACTTAAGTGCAAATATTAATTGGAGAAATGCGGTTGACTTGAGCGTGGATATCTTTGGATGAGTAACCGCCGAGAGGTTCATGCTCAGCAAGAAGTAAACATCAAGTTACAATTTGATGTGAGGCTTGGTATCAGTTTGATAGAGCAGTAAAAGTAGCATGAACGCAACTAAGCTACTAACTTGAGGAAACTTGGGTGAAACCTTAATGACATACTAACTTTAAAAATAGTAGAATCAGAAAAAGGATAAAACGCTACATGAAATTTTCCATCGCTACACTCTTAGCAAATTTCAGTGATGACAAATTAATCGCTCCCAAAGCAGTGGAGAAAAAACTAGATTGTCAAGACGACCAAAGTATCAGAAAATTACAAATTGCCTTGGATGCTCTCGAAAGAATAGGAGTTCTCGCTAAAGACAAAGGTCGCTATCGGCGACTTTTTGAAGAGGCACTTGTAGAAGCAAAACTACGTTGCTCTAGTAAAGGATTTTGCTTCGCGATACAAGACTTAGAAGGAACAGAAGATATTTACATTCGCGAGAGTCATCTGAGCAATGCTTGGAATGGCGATCGCGTCTTTGTGAAAATTATCAAAGAAGGAAGTCGTCGCCGGAGTCCGGAAGGAGAAGTCAAGCTAATATTAGAACGTGCAAACCCTTCCTTATTAGCAAGAATCAAGCAAATAAATGGGCAGAATGGAGACCCCTACTATAGAGCAGTTCCCCTAGATGATCGCTTACTATTTGAACTTGACTTAGTACCAGAAGGTCCAGACTTAGCAGATGCTATAGACCACCTAGTCCATGTTGAAGTATTGCGCTACCCCCTAGGAGAAAAACGTCCCATTGGAAAAGTAGTTCAGATTCTTGGTTCAGATGCAGAAGCAGCAGATGACTTAGACATAGTATGTTGTAAACATGATTTACCCCGGTCTTTTCCAAATACAGTTCTTAAAGAAGCGGAGTCTCTAGTCAGCCACTCTACCAAAGCAGATCAAAAAAATAGACTAGATTTGCGTGAACTGCTCACAGTTTCTTTTGGAGAACTAGAAAAAAAAGATATTAACCATGCTCTGAGTATAGAAACCACAACCTCCGGTTATTGGCGAGTAGGAGTTCACATTGCTGATGTAGCCTATTTTATTAAAGTAGATTCCCCCCTAGATAAAGAAGCTCGTAAGCGAGCTATCAGCATATACCTGCGAAATGAAGTAGTTCCTATATTGCCAGACGGACTATCAAGTGATTACTTTTCCTTACTACCAAAAAAAGATCGACTAGCTATATCTATTTTGATAACTGTCAATAAAAACGGTCAGATAGTTGAGTTTGAGATTGAACCTAGTGTGATCCAGGTAAATGTTCATCTCAGCTACGAGCAAACCAAAAAAATTATTAATGGCAATACGGATGGATTAGTTGACATTAACTTAGAGCAACTGGAAAATACCATCAATAAGCTTCAAGATGTTAGTCACGCAGTCCGAAATGCCAGATTACGAAGAGGTGCTTTTGACCTAAATTTACCAGATGAAAAAAGCTACTACAACGATGAGAGTCCTTTGGGAGCAATGATAATTCCTAATATCTTTCAAGCTCGTTCCATGGTAGCAGAATTGATCGTTCTGGCCAACCAAGCAATAGCTAGTCACTTGTTAGCATTAGGAGTACCTGCAATTTATAGAGTCCAAAATTCCCCAGAACCAGGAGATATTCAAGAATTTATTAAACTAGCTAGTCATCTTGGATCTGAGTTATATCTAGAAGATGAAGAATACCTACAACCTGCTGACTATCAAGCATTTGTTGAGGAATTTACCACATCAAAATCAGAAAGAGTACTGACATACTTGCTCGAAGATACTTTGAAACCTGCAATTTACAGTACCACAGCTCAACCTCATTTTGGATTAGCTTTACAACATGGTTATGTTCATTGTACATCTCCAATTTCAAGATATTCCGATTTATTGATTTCACGAGTATTACATACTGTATTTAATGAGGGTCGCGATCGCCGTTCTAGTCGTTCTAAAGAAGGTGTAGAGCTGGGACATTCTTCATGTCATGGCAAAATCTCCTGGAATGTTCTAGCTCCAGAAATACAGCAAGAATTGGAAGCACAATTAACTTCAGTAGTCGTCCATTTAACGGAACGAGAAAACATAGCACAAGATGGCCAAGAAGATTTAGAAGGATTAATTAAAACTGGATTAATGAAAGAACGTACTGGTCAAACTTTCCCAGGTTTAATTACTGGGGTACAGTCTTACGGTTTCTTTGTAGAAATTGAAATTTCCTCTGAGTCTACACAAACTTTCAGAGTAGAGGGTTTAGTTCATGTATCTTCTCTGAAAGATGATTGGTATGAATATCGTTCCCGACAACAAACACTTGTTGGACGCAAAAATCGTAACCAGTATCGATTAGGGGATATAGTAGAAGTACAGGTCAAGAGTGTTGATTATTACCGCCAGCAAATTGACTTAGTTGCAGTTAGTGGGGGCAGTACTGCTTTTGACGATGAAGAGTTCTCCTCTAATCCTTATCGGTTCTAATAATATAGATTTCTGATAAGTACATATATTGATGGTTTTTGGAGTAAGGATATGAGTCTGATTATTGTAACTTTTTAGGCATAAACTTAATGACAGCAAAGTTTTTAGGATTTTTAGAATACAAAGATTGTATGGTACTTCAAGTCCAAATGCATAAGAACTTGACAACTATATAACCATGTAGCTAAGAAACCTACCCTTTATAACGTAGAAGTGATAGCCTATCCCTTATTTAGAGAATGGATATCAACGGATCAAGCAAAAATACAAGCTGGTAATGGTTACTTGTAACCAAATCCCAGCAAGCAAAAGGCGGATAGTAAATGAAACATTCAAGGTACCATTAACTGTCGTAACCCATTAAGCAGTGAAAAGAAAATTGATAAACTGCACTCAAAAAACACTGAGAGATATAAAGGCAATTTCTTCCTCCGTTATTGCATACGTTCACTTTAGTCTCCGGCATATATTACCCATCTAAATGCTTAAAGAATAGTTATATGGAACTAAGTAATCTCATATATAGCTCTCTGGAAAAGGTCGATAAACAGAGTAGGATCAAACCCGGATGGGTAAATACAAAGAGATGAGAACAAAAGCAAATGCCTACTTGTAATGAGTATAGATAAGCATACAGATATCCGGTATTGTAGAAGTTAGAAATTTATTAACAATGAAAAAGACTAAAATACTAACAAAATTAATGGTAGTATGGAATCAGTTTCAATGGCCAAAGCCAGAAATAATTGTATTCAAGTTGCAAAAAAGAATCTATCAAGCTACTTAAAGGGGTGACGTTAAGACAACTCACAAACGGCAAAAAACCCTGTTAAATTAATAGTCTGCAAGAATGTTGCTTACTAGAAGAGTGACAAAGGATAACAGAGGTAATAAAACAGGTAGTATAGACGGAAAGAAAAACCTGAAACCAACTGAAAGATTTAGCCTAGCTTAAAATCTAAAATTAGAAAGAAAAGCAAAAGCTACAAAAAGAATCTGAATACTCAAACTTGGGAAAACAGAGAAAAAACCTATTCCTACCTTGCTCTTGAGATTGTTTCCTTCCTCTCCTTTGCAGTCACTCCAGACCTAAAATAAATGATTGCTATGATTGGGATTTTATAAAGAGCATATTCTAAGTATGTAAGGTACAAATATTAATGTTCAAACCTTTCTTTGTGAGCTTAAGCGTGCCTGAGTGATCCCAAATCTGCCAAGTATAATAGGGCATTTTTTTAAGTTACAGCATTTGCTAAACAAAGCATTAAGCAATGGGAAAAATATGCTTTGATACCCAAATTTGGTATAAAAAGAAGTGTCTGAAAATATATTCAAACATGACTAATTTTGTTTCTACTGCTCAACTACCGATAGTTATTGGAGTTACAGGAGCATCAGGACTAATTTACGCCGTGAGAGCCATTAAATTTTTACTGGCAAATTATACTATTGACTTAGTAACATCAAAAGCCACCTAATCAGTCTGGCAGGCAGAGCCAAATATTAAAATGCCTGCTGAAGTAACTAAACAAAAAAAATTCTGGCGAGAACAAGCAAGAGTTGAAACCAACAGTAAACTCTATTGTCATCCTTGGCAATATCTAGGGGCAAATATTGCTAGTAGTTCCTATCGAACTCAGGGTATGGGAACAGTAAGTAAATTGGCTGCTGGATTTAGCTCAGATTTACTAGAGTCGGCATCAGATGTACAATTAAAAGAAGGTGGTAAACTAATATTAGTGCCTCGGGAAATACCTTTGAGCTTGATTAATTTACGAAATTTGACTGAAGCACGCAGAAGCAGGAGCAAGAATTGTCCCAGCAATCCCGGCCTGGTATAATAATACCCAAACTATAGAAGATTTGGTAGACTTTGTGGTAGCTCGTGCTCTAGACCAATTTGGTTTAGATTGTGTTCCTATTAAGCGGTGAGTAGGCCATGAATAGAAGTCAGAATTTACTATTGTTAGTAGTTTTAATTGTAATCATTGGTGGGTTGGCCTTATTTGCTTGGCAAAATTGGTCTCCTAGTTTGCAATTAACTTTTCTGGGATTAAAGTCCGTATCTCTACCTATTTCTATATGGATTTTAGGTGCTCTTGTTGCAGGTGTAATTACTTATTTGCTGATTTATGGTATTTTTGAACTTTCAAATTACTTTTTCAACCAAAATTTACAATCTGTTAAACCAACTTCAAGAAAATTTCAATATCAAGATCAACCAGGGGAAAGCAAGGATAAATATTCACACTATCAAGAAACCTCAAATTATCAAAGCTCCTTTAACCTTAATAAAGATTTGGAACTAAGGGAGGAAGAGGAAAATATTGATGATTGGGAACAAGAACCTCCTAAAATTAGTAATTCTTGGGATAGTAGCACACAAGAACAAGTTATTGGAGATACGCAAAAGTCTGTTAGTCAAGATTCTACAGAGAAAAATTATGAAGTGAAACAAGAACCAGAAATAGAGTCTTGGTCTGGTTCGGTTTATTCTTATGGTTATCGCGAACCTAGTGATTCAGGGGTTGGTCAAACCGAATCTTTGTATGATGCTGATTATCGGGTTATTACTCCACCGCCTCCTCAAGATCAATCTACACCAAATCAAAAGAAAGAAGATGAAGATGGTCCTCCAGAAGATAAGAAGAATTAACCAGGCAATTAATAGCTTAAATTAAGTTGACTTAAAATTGGTGGTGTTTTTGTATAGTAAGTAGTTATGATTTAGGAAAAACAAAAGGCTAGGGGTACTAATACAAAGAGTTATACAATAGTTATTTAGCAGTATGTAATTTTTTTGCCTAGATACTTAATACCATTTAGTATGAATTAATGATTTAGGTTGAAAAATACAGCGCAATGGGCAAGTCAAAGTTGCTAATGGGTGAGTATAACTTGTATTTTTGGTAATTGCTAAACTATTGAATAACAAATATTTCAGATTATTCAATTTTTATTTTTATAACCTTTTGAGCAACGCCAGAAATTCCCATAAAAAATGCTTCTGAAGTTTCAGTAAAATTTGTCAAAGATTTATAAGCATAACTTTTTCTCTTTCCCTGCCATTATCTTATGTCGGGTAGTATTGTTTGTGTAAAACCTAAAAGATATAGTCATTCCGAATAAGAATGGGATACTTTTTCATGTAAAACCCGTTCACAGCAGGAAAACCTCCTCTCAATCTAAACCAGAATGACTATATTGCTACTCAACCCTACTCTTCAAGTTCTTGTGAGATTATCGGTAGGCCACTGATAAAAACAAGTAAGACCCTTATGGGAGTAATGGCTGTTTCAATAAGTGAATACATTGATAATTGACTATATCTTTCACCTGAGATAAATTTTCAAAGGTTTGATTGCTTATAGGTTGATTAATTATTGGCCAGAGCCTTTCGTTTCTTTTGTAGTTCTGGTGTATAAACTGGTAAAAATTACAAGTGCAAACATATTCTTCTTCTAGGAATGAAGATTTTATAATCTAAACAATTAAATTGTCTAAAATTTATATCATGTGAGTATGAGTTATTTCACAAAAATTATGGACTTTATTTAATTCTCATTCCTTTAGCTGATTGCTAATCTAAACTCTGTTCTTTTTTCTAGGCCACACAATTTTACCACTTGCTCTTTGTTGTCTCTCTTTCATCTTTTCCTACTTGACAATTTTCATTATTTAAATCCTACTTGACAATTCTCATTATCTAAAATTTCTAGGGCTATATTGTTTTTAATTCTTAAGACAAATAACTTATCTTCTCCTTCCTTTAATTATCTGATGAACTTCAACAGAATAAAATCCTAATTCCATTACTCCTAATCCATTAAAATAAGGATATGTCTTATTTAACTTTACTTTTATAAACTATAACTCATAACTATGGATATTAGTAATAGGAAATTATTACAGGGAGTAAATCTTTATCTAGTGGGGATGATGGGTGCTGGTAAAACAACTGTGGGACATTTACTAGCCCAACACTTAGGATATAGTTTTCTTGATACAGATAATTTAATTACTCAAGCTGCTGGCAAGTCAATTAACGAAATTTTTGCCACTGAAGGTGAAGCAGCTTTTCGGGAGTTGGAAACAAACATATTATCAGAAATATCTAGTTACAAAAATTTGACTATTGCTACAGGTGGTGGTATAGTTATAAGTCGATTTAACTGGAGTTATTTACGGCATGGCATAGTAGTTTGGTTAGATGTGCCAGTAGAAGTTTTATATAGTCGCTTGCAAGGCGATCAGACTAGACCTTTAATTCAAAATAGTAACCCTTTAGCTAGACTTCAGGCTATTTTAGAGGAAAGAAGACCGTTTTATAATTGTGCAGATGTTCATGTTAATGTTGATATTCAAGATACACCTCAACAAGTGACAATTTTAACCTTGGAAGAAATAAAAAAAGTGCTAAAGTCATCTCAGAGGTAGTCGCTTAGTTATTCATTAGCTTTTTTCTAGTAGAAGCTCTATACTAAAAACGAAGAGTTTGAGTTTAGGATGAAAGGGTTATTGTTATAAGAATTTATTAACTTTGAGATGCTTATCTTGAATATTTTTACCCGAATTACAATTAAATCAAATAACTTTTTTGGTTTCTAATTACATATAGCCTTAACTTATCTAAATCTTGCTTGAATTACTCGATAATGTAATTAGGTTTTTCTAGTTATATATTGCAATGGGTATATACAAAATAAAAAACTATAATATTTTTATCCTTGAAAAGAGAAAGATAAATAAAAATATTCTACCAAATCAACTGGATACCTTACTAGCTCAGTCAATCTTCTTATAGAGAAGTCTCTGAAAACCCCAAAGTAATTCTTGTAACCATTATGAGAGTATGTGATGCCAACATCCTTGTATAAAAGCAGGCTTTTCTTATAAAAATTTCTTGTTTAGCAATGGCTGTAACTCAAAAAAATACCCTCTCATAATTGGTGGATTTTATCTGACTGGTTTCCTACTCTCAAGTTAAGTTAGTTGAAAATGTAAAAACACCAATGAAATAGAATTACTATATATGATTTTTGAGCAATAAGTAAAACCAATATCCCAGACCTAAACCAACATATGAAATAATGAGTAAAATACCAAAAGACTGCCATCTGTTTAGACCATAAATTTTAGTATCTAATTTCACTAATATTCCGGCTAAAATTAACACTAAACTATGGATAAAAATGTTGATCCACCTAATTATAACTACAAATAAAAAAGCAACAACAATTGCAGAAATAAAAATATAACTTTTTGAGTTAAACAAAGGAACTATTGCTTGCAAATTAAATAAACAAAAAGTTAAAATTATATCTGATAAAAAAATACTAACAAGAACAACTAAATATAAAAATAAAGAAGCTTGATAATTAGCCAGGCTCCAGCCCAAAATAATATAACTAATGAAAAGTAGAGCTAAAGAAAGTAAAGGTATTGATTTCACATTAGCTTATAGGTTAGTATAAATAGCTTGTACTGGACAGGTAGGAATACATTGTTCACAAACAATGCAACGGGATCTGACAAAATTAAGACGAAAAGTATCAGGTTGTAAAGTTAGAGCTTCTGTAGGGCAGACACCAGTACATAAACCACAGTCTACACAGCTTTTTTCATTGATTAAAATTTCTCTGCTAGCTAGACATACATCTATATTGTGCAATCTCATCCACTCCAATGCAGCTTCTAACTCATCAATGTCTCCTGATAATTCGAGGACTAATTTGCCCACTTGATTTGGTGCTACTTGAGCGCGAATAATATTAGCAGCAACGTTAAAATCTTTTGCTAATCTATAGGTAATGGGCATGTGAATTGACTTTTGTGGAAATGTTAACGTTACTCGTTTTTTCACCGGTTAATCCTTGATTTTTAGAACTTTCTAAGAACCATACATTTTGCTACCTTAAGATTATTATTAATAATACTATAGCAATCCTAAATCATTTATGAAAAATTACTAGTATTTTTAAAAATAGCTCCAGCTACTTTTACTTTTGGTTTATTTATTCAGCATAAGTACCTTCTAGGCGCCCATTTTTTTCACTTTTCAGATAGCATTGCTATATACATAAGAACACAAATTTAGTTGTCTATTTCAAAAGCCACATTGTTTTCATCTTAGAGGTCGTGTGAAAATAACCAAAACAGTTTTTTTATGGAAGCTAAATTTCACAATTCATCTAAAATAAAATTTGTACAACTTATTTTTACTGATTCCTTAGCTCTAAAAGAGACATTGGTTTCAACTGCTTTTCGATAATTTTAATAACTATTTAATTTTCTGACAATGAATGCAAATCAATCTAATTCTACAAATATTTCCTCTTTAGTGACACGCCTGAGAAATTTTATGATTGTGTCAGTAGCGATCGCTTTATCAGTAAGCATTTTTATGGCTCTGCGAACTGATAAGCTCTCCGTTTCCTTAAATGAAATGGCTCAAGCTGCAACACCTTTGGATGTAGCATTAAGCAATAATAAGCCAACTCTAGTTGAATTTTATGCTAATTGGTGTACGACTTGTCAAGCCATGGCTCCTGAGTTGGAGGAAATTAGACAAAAGTATACTCAGAATACCAACTTTGTGATGTTAAATGTTGATAATAGCAGGTGGTTACCAGAATTGGTTGAATATCGGGTAGATGGTATTCCACACTTTGTCTTTCTAGATCGGGAGGGAACTGAAGTTGGCCAGACTATTGGAGAAGTACCAAAATCTATCATGGCAGCAAATATAGAAGCTTTAGTTGCCGGAAGTTATTTACCATATAATAGTACAGTTGGTCAAGGTTCTCACTTTAATGCTCCAGTAGAACCAACTAAAGCCAGTCAAGCCGATCCTCGAGTTCACGGTAGTCAAGTAAAATAGTTGAGTGATCAAACCGATTTAATCTAGTTAATTTATGAGGCTAGCAGGGAAGAGAGAGAGTATTCAAATTGCTTTAAAAAACTACCAACAAAATATTACAAATTAACCATAATTGCTATTACTATAGCTTTCTAAGTTAATAGCAGCATTAATTTTTCTTGCTGATTATTAACTTTTAACTTGGTCTTAATTTCTTTCATTCTAATTTGCCATTGACCTCCAATAAATCTATCACATTGATAATATTATTGTGAGCAAGAATGTATTATTGTTGTCAATGTTTTCCTACTATTTGACTTCAGTACTTAGCTCCTGCTCAACTTGTCTTCGGAGCTATTGTAAATCAGGGTCAAACCGAAAAGTAAAAAGCCATTACCTCTAAGTTCTCCTGCTCTCCCAATTTTTTGGTAAAAGAATAATTAACTCTAAATAATTACAACGTTTGTTAATTTTTGATTCTCTAATAGGAATATTTCTTATCAGTACATTGGTAGTAATAATAATTAAGTATATTCCGATACTATGAGTGCTAAAAATTAATACTTCAATGCACAGTAAGAGGTACCTTAAATCATCATAGTCATATATTTTTCGTCAATGTTTGGTCTTGAGAAAAGTTGGAACATTTTCTCCTGTGCAATAGTATTCCTTTTTTCTATATTCTTACTATGAAGGACTACAAAAAAACAACTAAAAAGTTACCTGCTTACGGGCGAGGCTTAAGACCAAATTTTTTGGTAAAAATGCTTGAGATTTAGTATGGTAAATAATAACTATCACTGATAACTGAAATGACATATCAGTTCTAGAGTTTTGTAAACAAATTTTTGTTTATACTTTTAATACTACGGTCTAAGATAAAAGGTTGAGGTGGAGTAATTGAAATTTTTTCAAAATCTGGATGTAGAGGATTAATCAAATAGTTATATTCTTGAGGAATAATAGCAGAAGGAACCTTTAATACAACTGTAGTTTGAGAAGTGAACCATTTATCTCCAATAGAGGCTAAGGCTTCAGTTGGAGGAGTATCACGCCAGTTATGAGGTAATAGAGATTCATCTACTTGTTGAATATAAAAACTATCAGGAATTTTTATACTAATAGATACAAATATGTTACTAAAGTTTTCAATTTCCATGTATACTAAAGTTTCTAATGTGGCGAGAGATAATGTCGCTGAAGTATAAATTAAAGCTGTTCCTTTAGAATTCCAACGACCTCTGCCACAATTATAACCTTCACCTATCAAAGCAATATTGGTGTATTTTTTATGAGAGATTCGCCATACTGTTAAGCTCATGCAGTAGTTTCCTATTTTTGAAGTACATATTATCGATAGGGAGTAGGGAAGATAGGTGAATAAGATAGGTAACAAGACAAAAAAAATTACCGCTACCACATTAATAACTGAATTTGCTGTAATTATGATGTCTTTAATTAAACTAATTATGATGTCTTTAATTAAACTAAATTAGGGGATAAAAGTCGCTTCGCTTAATCCCTTATTTAGCAATGACTGTAACTTAAAAAACAACCTACTACTATCGGCAGATTTGATATTACTATTTGTTAAAGAAAAAGGCAGGGTTTATAGTAAATTATTAGATAATTAAAACTTGCTACAAAAGCTATCTGTTAGTAGTTTTAACCTGCCTGTTTTTATTTCTTTATTGATGAAAAAAAAATTAGGTATTTAGCCTCTGGCTGTAGCTAGAGGTATTGATAACTAATAACTGAGATGACCAATAGGTATTAGCCATTAAGAATTCATCATTAATCATTAGCTATATACTCCATACTCTATTTTATTTAAAAGTTGATATACTTGTTGTGTACCTGCATCTGTATCTAATAGTTCTATAGGAGTTTTTCCAGCTAAGGCACGGTTTGGTTTTTTTAACCAATCTCTTGCTGTTTCCACATTTTCAAATACATCTAATGTGTGTGCAAAAGTTCTAGCAATGCGATAAAGTCTATCTGACTCGGAAAGATCGAGAGGTTTCTGATCTTTCTTACGTCTAGATATAGTCCGTTCGGAAGTTGCTAATAAGCCTGCCATTTGTGACTCGGAAATGCCACAATATTCTGCTACTTTCATTACAGAAATTATTGAAAATCCTTGACGAATTATACTGACTATTTGCAGTTCTTGGGGTAATTCCAAAACATTTTTAGGTATTCTGTCAAGTCCTAAAATTTGATAAATTCTAGGAATGGGTTGAGTTTCTGAATTCTGAGAAACTTGATTTGGGAATAACATCTGGACATCCTCTAACAGTCACCCGTCTAATATTATAGCGTCAGATGTCTTAAAATTTACAAGTTTTATATTTATTTGAGAGTAAATAGTTTAGGATACAATGAAACTATAATGATTATGGCCATTATAAACTGTTAAAACATCTGTAAAGTTGACAATATTAGAGACCAGATGCAAAAAACAGCAGAATCAGGAATATCAAAAGAAGTAAAAATATGAAGCCGTTAGAAAACATTTTCCTTATTAGTTAATTTGTGGGTTCTGGAACATTTGACCTTTTTATATTACTTAATTTAATAACTGAAGTTTTCCAAGAGTATAGCATTACTTATATAAATTAGTATTAACTGCATAGCCAATATGCAACGGTAGTTAATGTATTGGCGCAAGCTACTGAAACTAAATAATTAACATCAAAAGCAGCAGTACAGGTAATAAGTAAATATTACTACCTGCAATAAAACTGTTTTTTTCAGTATAATTTTCTTAGTTTCTGATGAATGTTTTACTTCTGGCATCTTCTATTGCATTAATTTTAGCCTTAAGTAAAGATAAGTCTGTTGTTACAAATGTTTTCTTAGTAACTAGATCGTAAGCTTCCCACTCTTGGGGAAAGTCTATATCTTGCCAAATAAACCAATCTCGGTAGATTTCACCTTCGTCAATATCACCACACAAAGCTAACCAATCATCTCCATCAAAATTGTCTACTGTTGATGCTATTAAATCAAGCCATGCAATAGTGACAGAACTATCTGTATTAAAAAAGGAAGACTGAGGGTTGAGTTGCTGGAAGTACCGGTTAGATGTCATTGCTAAATTCCTTGGTTAACTCTATGGTTGAACTGTACAAACTTTTGCCTCTAAAAAGTTATAGGTATATGCCACTAACCTAATCACAACATATTAGATATTAGGTATATCTCGTCTTTTACTGCTAATCTCGGAAAGCAGGATGATTTTAAAGGTAGACACTTAACAAACTGACACTAATATCACGAAGATAGCAACCCTTTCAGGATTTTAAAGGAGTTAAGCACACTCTCAAGAATTTGAGTAAAAAATTCTTATAAGTTTCATCAAATCAGGGTTTGAGCAAATTTTGAGTTAAAAAGTACAAAGTACATTGAAAAATTTTTAACTCCCTAAAATTCTCCACAGTCTTTAAGCCTCAAAGGATATCTTGATAATTAAGAACAATGATTTTTGAGGTATAAATAAATGGTCAATGTCAATAATATTAAAACAAATATAGTGGCGATCGCCGCAGTTGCCCTGAGTATTTTTAGCACTCCCCTGGCACTTGCGGAAAACTACACTAGAGAATTTGACGAACAAGGGTATTTACGTCAAAATCCTGATGTAGCAAAGTTAGTAAGTCAAGGGAAATACCGCTCTGGTTATGAACATTATGTCAGATCTGGGCAATATGAAAATCGCTCTGGTGCTTTCAAAACATTCGCAGAACTTGAATATTTGCGACAAAACCCTGATGTAGTAGATGCTTTACGCCGTGGTAAATTTAAGTCTGCTTACGATCATTATCTCAAACATGGTCAATATGAAAACCGTTCTGGTGCTTCTTACTCAAAATACCCATCACAACCTCAAGCATTAAATGATTATTATAACCAATCTTTTATGACTCAGAATAATAGGAATTGTGAAGGCATAAACTATAATTTATCTCAGGAAGCATTTTTCCAAACAGAGAATCGAACTATCCATATTTGTCGATATCAAAATAGCAATAAATTAGTTTTGTTTGAACGAATAAATGGAGATAATTCTGGTTGGATAAATTTTCCTGTAAAATTTGCTGATAATGGTTTTGCTAATCCTAGTATGGGTTATTTTATTAATGATAATGAATTTATTCGTAGACGAGGAAATCAAATGCTTGATAGAGAAAAAGTTGTAACTAAATTGAGATATAATTACCGTAAAGTATATCCTTAAATTTACCAGCTATTTCCTATTGTTCAATAAGTAAAAATTTAAAGGTTTTAACAAGAGTAAAATAACTAAACAAGAAACAGGACTTATTTTCATAATTATTGTTTTAAAAATCACTAATTTTGCCTCATTAACCTATTTTTGTATTTGCATAAATTAAGTACTTTTGAAATCAAAAATCAGAAGTAAAAATTAGGAAAAATTGAAATAGTTCCTGATCACTATTTTACCCTCACGAAATGAAAAAAAACAGTGACGACCCAGGAAGCTAACTGATAACTAAAATTACTTTCCTAGGTCATGCTGTCTATTTATATACTCTAGGGAAAGGAGTACAGCAATCAAAGTTTTTGTTAGATATTTTATAAGTGAAAAAAATATTAGTTAAGTTACTTTGATTTTACTTGTAGTTTTTCTAAAGCTTGATGGGCGCTAGATAAATCCGGTTTAAGCTGAATTGCTTTTTCTAGGGAAGATATTGCTTCTTCATCTAAACCTAAGTATGATAAAGCTATGCCTAAATGATAATATACAACACCTGAATTTGGGTTAAGTTTAATTGCCTGACGATAAGGAGCGACAGCTTCATCCCACCTTTCTGAAGTAGCCAAAGCATACCCTAATTTATGATGTAAATCAGCAGCAGTAGGATTAAGACTTACCACTCGACGATAAGCAGAAATAGCCTCATTAGCAAATCCTTGTTTTTCCATCATTTCTGCCAATTTAAGATGAGACTCTATAGTAGTTTTATTCTTTTCTTGTCTTCTTGTCAATGCTTCCTGTAGATGTTGGTTAAACTTTTGATTGTCTGGCTTAATTTTCACAGCTTTCTGATAACAATCTATAGCTTCTTCCCACTTTTGTATTTCTGTTAGTGCTTCTCCTAACTGGTCATAAACTACTGCAGAATTAGGATTAATTATGAGAACTTCACGATATTCTTTTACAGCTTCCTCCCACTGTTTTATTTGGGCTAAAGCATAAGCTAATTGATGATGAATTATTGCAGAATTAGGATTAAATTCAAGTCCATTTTTATAGGCAGCAACCGCTTCTTCCCAACGTTGTAATTGTGCTAAAGCTGCTCCTAAATGATGATAGACTTCTGCATTTTTAAAATTTAGAGAAATAGCTTGCAATAAGCTATCAATAGCTTCTTCCCACTTTTGTAACTTAGTAAAACCTAAGCCAATGTAATAGTAAGCTTCAGCTAAGTTTGGGTTTAATTCAAGAGCGTGATGGCAAGAATTGATTGCTTTTTCTATTTGACCAGCGTTTTGTAGAACTTTAGCTAAACCTAAATGATATTCTGATAAATAGGGATTAATTCCAATAGCTTGATTAAAACTTTCTATGGCTTCATCATACTGTTTTTTACATGCTAATACTTCACCTAAATATTGATAAGTTAAAATTGCATTTGGGTCTATTTCAATAGCGCGACGATAAGTAACTATCGCCTCATCAAATAATCCTTTTTTTGACAAAGCTAAGCCTAAACTATGATGAAAATTGGAAAAATCTGGATTAAGTTCAATAGCTTGACGTAGATAAATAACTGCTTCATCAAACCTCTCAAGTTTAATCAGAATTTCTCCTAAATTATAGTAAGACCAGGGATAATTTTTCTGTAGTTGAATTCCTTGATAATAGATATTTGCTGCCTCTTCTAAATTTCCCTGTAAACTGAGAGCTTCTCCTAGGTTTTGATGACCTACTGCTGATTTGGGGTTAAGTTTAATGACTTGGCGATAAGCATCAGCAGCTTCAGGGAAGTTACCTTGCCTTAATAATTTATTCCCAATATGAAGATAGTTAACACTGGTTTCTGTTGCTGTTGTTGTCATTGTTATATAGAGTTTCCTGTATTTGATAATTGAGGGTGGAATAATATTACTTATTAATAATATTCTACACTATTTGCTAGTTGTAAATATGTCAGGATATTGTTGCTAAATTCATTCCATTTTCAGGAGGTAAGGTACAAAATTACTACTTGTTTACCGAAAAATTAGATTTAAAGCCTCGCCCATAAGCGTGCGATTTTTTAGTTGTTTTTTTTGAAAACATTATGTTAGTTCTGTTAATTAATTAGTAGCGAGCGGGCAGTCATCAGACAAAAAACGGACTTATTAGGCAAACACAAGACTAGGGTAATGTTTCGTGCTCGCGACTAGAATTGTAGCAGCCAATAGAGTGGGAAGTTTTACTAAGTGCAAAAGGTTAACCCCCCAGGAGATGCGGCTCGCAAGAAGCCCCGCGCACCTAACAGCTAAGGAGGATGTTAAGAATGCCTACTACTTGAGCAGACTAATTCTGCTAATAGCTTGAGATAAAATGAAATTTATATGAGGTAGTTAGCATTATAGAATAAATGTTATACTGTGTCAGATACTTAGTTTAATATTTTTAAATTTACCAAAAAAGTGGATTTCAAGCTTCCCTCTTATAAGGGAGTTTAATTACTTACAAAAATTCTTTATTGTTCAGTTAATTCGATAACAAATTCTGGCAAATTATCTATTACTTGAAATTTAATTTTCCCTTGTGTTATTGCATATTACCTGAATTTAATCTGGCTATTATCATATGTTATTATATTATATTGATTATTTTTAAGATGTTTCTCTAATGCGTATATATGATTTATGTTATGATATAGGTACGGTCAATCAGGGGAAATATTAAAGCAACATATCAATACAGAATATATCTGAACAATATTACCCATAAAGTTTTAAGTCAATTATTTGGTTGTGTAATAAAGGTAAGGATAGATTTTATAGATAAATTATATAGATAATTTATCTATAATTTGCCACAAGTTGATTTTATATACTTCTGATAATTATCAAAATTAGAATAATCTAAAAGGAAGATAAAAATTATAGTTTTCTGAGTAATAATATGAAGAATATAGCTAAAAACTGAGTGATTATATTATGTAAATTGAGGGGCTCAATATAATCTTTAATCTCAAAATATACTGAAATTTTATGACAGTCCTTTTTTATCTAATCAGGGTTATATTATGATACGTATATTTTATATCGAAATATCACCTAGTATCAGGAATAGCTTTAATTTGAGAGAAAGGGATATTTAGAATATGTTAAGCAGGACAACATATGCATAATTCTAATTACAGTTATTCTATAGCTAATAGTATTTATGGTTCCCAGTTTCATAAAAATTAAACTAATTGTTCTGATTATAGCTTGAGAAAAAGATGTTTTATTTAAACGATTTTGTCAAAAAGATGGAATTAAGATATAAGCAAATTAAGATGGCCCAATTTTAGTTTATTAGTCTGAAATGTCTGTGTTGAAGTAGGGCATAAGAATAAATATAGTTGTTATTATTTAATTCTGTTTTCTATCTCAATTCTCGGATAATATTTCTCTGTATAAAATTAAGAAAGAGTGATTATTTGCAGGTAAAGAGGTAATAATATGACGCATTTTTAAGCATCAATTACAATAACAAACTTTTGTAATAAATTTTTTTTGAGGAATCCATGAATTTTAATTTTTCTAGGATTAAAGAAGGAAACTAATTAGCTTTAATTTTTGTCAAAAAAAATAATTTTTCTACCCTAAAATATAATTGATTGATGATTTTGAGTAGTAGCAGATTAATATACTATTGACGATAAGATGTGATAAATCTGGATTAAGTAATCATATAAAATTATACATCATCTCTAGAGGTGGTTTTATGTAAGTTGTGATCTAGTGAAATATTCCTTTAGAGGTATGATATCTTTCTAAAATGGGAATTTAAAATTGGTTGACAAATATACATAAATAATGGTAACAAGATAAAATAAATATAGAACACCTAACTTAGATAAAAATAAAGCAAACTCTTGGGATTACTTTATGTTTCTATGGAATGCTATGGAAGGGTTATTAATTATTTGAAAAAAGGTTAAAATTAAATTATATACTAAATAAGTAAGTACACAAAATTAATTACAATTACACATTTATATAAGGAAATTATTTGCATTATAAAAATTGCAGAGAATTAGAATAGGTAAATGGTTTTATGTAAGTACTTACTAATATTCAGCAATACATAATCAAAATAAACATGATGCATAGAACAGAAAAATCAACTCTAATTATTAGCAGTATGCACCGTTCGGGAAGTTCCTTAACAGCTTCTATCCTCCAAAGTGCAGGTTTGCACATAGGCCGGAAATTAATGAAGGGAAATGAATACAATACTAAAGGAGATTTTGAAAATTTAGACTTCTATGAATTTCATAAAAATGTATTACAATCCCAAGGTATAGATGAGGATGGGTGGACTTTACAAGAAAAAATAGATGTAGAAGAAAGCTTTCAAGAAAAAGCTAGAGAAATTATTGCCAAAAACTCAATAAGTGAAAATTGGGGATGGAAAGAACCCCGGACAACTTTATTCCTAGATTTTTGGTCATACCTACTACCAAATGCTAAATTTATATTGATTTATCGGTCTCCTTGGGAAGTAGTTAATTCTCTGTATAATCAGCAATATCAGATATTTCAAAACCAGCCAGAACTAGCCATAAAATTATGGTTACACTACAACCAAAAAATTATTGATTTTTATAATTATGCTGCTGATCGTTGCCTGTTGACAAATATTCAAACAATAATTAATAGTCAAGAAGTATTTATCGAAAAAATAAATCAAAAATTTAAGACAAATTTTAATTATCCTGTTGTAAATAATTATGATCCATTATTATTTAATAATCGAGTATCAACAGAAAGTCATAGACCTACTATCATAGATTATTACTTTCCTGAAGCTATAGAAATGTATCAGGAGTTAGAAGCAAGATCATGGAAAGCAGAAGATGAAACACTAGACTTTTCTTGGCAAGAAAAAATTAAATCATCTCCCTATAGAAATTGGGCATTTCAAGATTGGATGAATTTATCGAGCTTAGGAAAACAAAATAAAATTCTGCTAGTAGAACTAGAAAAGTATAAAAATCAAGACGAAAAAAGTCAGTTAGAATTAACAGAAGTAAAGTCTCAGTTAATACAAATACAAGATGAGTTAGAAAAATATATTACTCAACTAGATGGTACAGAGGCGAAATTATCAGAATCTCAACAACAACTCCACAACAAAGAAAAAGTATACGAAAAAAGTCAGTTAGAGTTAACAGAAGTAAAGTCTCAGTTGACAAAAACACAAGATGATTTAGAAAAATATGTTTCTCAACTAAATGGTACAGAGGCGAAATTATCAGAATCTCAACAACAACTCCACAACAAAGAAAA
>JAGGDU010000070.1:21103-22533 GCA_018457135.1 Trichodesmium erythraeum GBRTRLIN201
AGTATTAGAAAAAACACAGGATGAGTTTCAAAAAGTTCAACAGATTCAAACTAAATTTGACCAAACTAAAAATGAATTAGCTACTGCTAAATCCCAGTTAAATGAAACTAAAACTGAACTCATACAATGTCAGTCAGAGCTAAAGGAAAAAGAAGGTGAATTACAAAAATATCAAGGGACACAAAAAGAGTTGCTAGAAACACAATCTAAGCTAGATGAAACTCAAGGGGAATTAGTACAATATCAGTCACAATTGCATCAAAATCTAGAAGAATTAGAAAAAAATATATGTAAACTTCAGGAAGCAGAATTAGCATGGAAAGAATTGAAATTTCAGCTAGAAACTAATGAAGAATTATTGGATAAATTTAAATTTCAAGATAAACAAAATCAAGCGGAATTAGGACAAACAAAACATAGTCTGTACGAGACTAAAATTAAATTAAAAACTAGCCAAAATCAGCTACACAAAACTCAAGAATTTTGGGAATCTTCTCAATCACAATTAGTAGCAAAAGAGGTAGTTTTAAAAAAATATCAGCAAGATTTACAAGATGCAGAAAAAGCATTAGAAGATACTTATTCACAACTTCAACGAACTCAGATAGAATTAGGAGTAACAAGACAGAATTTGTCGGAAAGTAAAGGTGAATTATTCATTTATAAATATCAGCTACATCAAAGTCAGGAAGAGTGGGAAAAATATCAGTCTCAGTTAGCAGGAACTGAGGTTCTGTTGGAAGAATATCACTCTCAGCTAAAACAGGCTACAGAACAAAAACAGCAAACTCAGTCTAAGTTAACAGAAACTGAGGCAATATTGCAGGCAAAAGAGGCAGAGTTAACAGAATCTAATTCTGAGCTAGAAAAGATTAAACTAGAATTAGAAAGGTCTGGATCTGACTTACAAAAAACTCACCAAGAAGTAGAAAAAAATCAATCTCAGCTAAAACAGGCTGAAGAACAAAAACAGCAAACTCAGTCTAAGTTAACAGAAACTGAGGCAATATTGCAGGCAAAAGAGGCAGAGTTAACAGAATCTAATTCTGAGCTAGAAAAGATTAAACTAGAATTAGAAAGGTCTGGATCTGACTTGCAAAAAACTCACCAAGAATTACAACAAATTCAATCTCAACTGAATCAAACTCAAGCAGATTTAACAGAATCTAATTCTCAACTAAAAGACAAAGAAACAAGATGGGAAAAGTCAGAAGCAGAATTAAAAGAAATTCAAAAAAGTCAAAACAAATGGGAAATATCAAAGTCTGAGTTACATAAAACTAAACAAGAGTTGAAGCGATCGCAACTACAAAATCAAGAACTTCAAATAGAGTTAGTAGAGTCTAATTCTCAACTTCAGCAGACAAAAACAGAATTAGTAGAGTCTAATTCTCAACTTCAGCAGACAAAAACAGAATTAGTAGAGTCTA
>JAGGDU010000070.1:22633-43200 GCA_018457135.1 Trichodesmium erythraeum GBRTRLIN201
ATTCTCAACTTCAGCAGACAGAAACACTCTTGCAAAAATCTAATTCTCAATCACAACAAACAAAATCCTTATTAATAGAGTTTAAAACTCAACTACATCAAACTGATGAAGAACGGGAAAATATGCAAATACAGCTACAAGAAACTCAGGCAGTATTGCAAGAAATTCAGACTCAATGGCGGAAAACAGAAATATTATTGCAACAGTCCCAATCTCAACAACAAAATGTGCAGAAAGAATTAGTAGGAACTAAGTCTCAACTAATAGAAACCAAGTCGGAGTTAGAGAAATTGCAATATCAGCAAGCTATTTTGAGAGATTTAAAATCAGAGGGTAAAACAGAATATAAATTGTTAGTATGGGAAGCATGGTATGCTTATCAAAATAATAATTTAGCTGAGATGCAAGAGCGCCTTCAGAAGTCCTTGAAATATACAGAAATTTCTCGCACAGAAGTAGTTATGGATTGGTTAGATAGGTTTGCTAATTTCTTTCAGGAAAAAGGTCTAGAGTTTGATAGTGAAAAACTTACAAGTTATGAAGAATGGCAAAATCTGATGAAACGCACTATGAGAATTCAACAAAAGGTTTTGGTAAGTAATGATAAATAAGTTTCTAGAAGACAGAATTAATTAAATTTAACTATGGTTAAAATATAAAAATTACTAAAAATAAAGATATTAGATATAGTTAGAGTTGAACCTGATGATTGTGAATTATTATTCGGTTATGGTTTTGAAAAATCTTAGTAATAAAATAATCTTGATGGTTCAGAAATAGACTTTTTTTGTAGGATAATAGGTAAAAAATATGGTTGTTAAGTTATAATTATGTTAATAATGAAAGGATTTTATAAAAGGTTTATCTTGATGAATTACCTACATATTTGGATTGGATTTATTCAGATGTTGCAGAGGTAAAAAAAGTAGTTTTGTCGTAATTATGGATTTATTGGAGTTGCTATAAACTGATTAGTGATTATTACAAGCTTGGTTAGCAGACGAAAGTAAATTTTTGATAGGTATGGTTAAATCATAGGTGAGAATATTTACCTATGGGTTCAAAACCAATTGTCTTGAGAAAAGAGAATAAGTCTCTAATTAACTGAGAATAAATAAAAGCTTGATTTAGAGGAATAGTGTATTTTTTGAAAAATATAGGATGATTTCAAACAAGTTGGAGTAAAATCAAGAATGGTGATAGTAAATTTTATTTTATCGACTAGATTATAGTTTGATTTATATTAATAATTAAAGGAAAATAAGTTAATGGTAATAGCAATAGAAAAAGAATTAGAGGAAACTAAAGTCAAGTGGCAACAAACTCAGGAAGAGTTGGACAAAACTAAGTCAGAGTTGCATGATGTAAGGGAGGAGTTGGAGCGATCGCAATCTCAATTAGATGAGGTATTGGGAGAGTTGGAGCAAACCCACTTTGAGTTACATCAGTTCAAAGAAAAAGGACAGCAACATCAATCTGAAGCCAATGGACAAGTTAAGCAGGAGTTGGCAGAAACTAAGGCCAAGTTGCAGGAGACAGAAAAGTTGTTGCAGGAGTCCCAGTCTCAAAAAGAAACAGAAGAATTTAAGGCCAAATGGCAAGAAACTCAGCAAAAGTTGGACAAAACTAAGTCAGAGTTCCATGATGTGAGGGAAGAGTTGGAGCGATCGCAATCTCAATTAGATGAGGTATTGGGAGAGTTGGAGCAAACCCACTTTGAGTTACATCAGTTCAAAGAAAAAGGACAGCAACATCAATCTGAAGCCAATGGACAAGTTAAGCAGGAGTTGGCAGAAACTAAGGCCAAGTTGCAGGAGACTGAACAATTGCTAGAGGAGTCCCAGTCCCAGTTAGGTGAAATGATGGGAGTGTTAGAGGAGTATAAGTCTCAAATGGAGCAGACCATGGGGGCATTGGAGGAGTCCCAAGGGAAGTTGCAGCAGAAGCATGAAGAGCTGGAGCAGGTTAAGGGGGAGTTAGCAGAGAAGCAGTTGGGAGTAGAGTCAGAGTTGCACAAAGAGTTAGAGGAAACTAAGTCTCAGTGGCGAGAGACTGAGGAATTGTTGGAGAAATATCAGTCTCAGTTGGAGGAGACAATGGCAACATTGGAAGAGTCTTTGTCCCAACTAGATAGTAATCAGAAAGAGTTAGAACAGACTAAATTTGAGTTACACCAAGTTCAACAAACTGCAAAAAAAACACAGCCATCTGGTTTTTTATACCAAAAGATAATATCTATAGACTCTAGCTGTCAAGAAGCTCATCAAAAAATTCAAGAACTATCTAAGACAAATAAAGAACAGATAGATTATAGTGACGAATCCCGATTATTCAAAATTAACAATGCAGTTGTTAAACCAATTGAAATTAAGAGCAATTACGAATGGATGGGAGGTGTTTGTTTTCCAGAGAATATGCCTGGAGTTTTTCGTCATCGACGCTCAGGGAAATTAGTAGGTAAAAATGAACCTATATACATAGATAGACCAGAAATTGTCGATAATTCCAAAGAAGTAAATGTCATTGATAATAGTAAAAATCAAACCTATAGTTCAAATTTTTATCAAGGTACATACATTTATGCAGGACCTTTAATATTTCATTTTGGACATGTTCTCACAGAAAGTATCCATCGCATTTGGGCATTCAATCCCAAATTACATGATGGTTTAGTTTTTGCTTTACCTGTAGGGAGCAATTCAGCTTCATTTAATCCTCCTCAATGGTTAATTCAAATCTTAAAAATTTTCAACATTTCTCTTGAAAAGTGCATTTTTGTGATATATAACTGCACTTTTGAAAATTTGATTATTCCAGAACCAGGTAGCGAGCTGTCAGTAGGAGTCAAGGAATGGTATTGCTCATATCTAGAGAGACTACAGCAGAGAATTTTGGAGATGACTAATCAACTTAGAAAAGAGAAACAAGATTTAAAACTCTTTTTTGGTAGGTCTCATATTTTGCTTCGTGGGGGAGTAGCTGGGGAAAAATATTTGGAGAATTGTTTGTTGAATGAGGGTTATGTTTCTATCCAGCCGGAAAATTACAATATTCTAGAACAGTTATCTTATTTAATAAGTGCAAAAAAAATTATATTTGTGGAAGGAAGTGCTATATATCTGTTAGAGTTTCTGAGTTATTTAGAGGCAGATATTGTATGTATTCCCAGAAGAGGAAATAACGTTAATTTTTATCCACATATTTATAATAAGTGTTCAAATTATATTATAGCTGGGGGTGTAGATAATGCTATGAGATTAGGAGCTTATAATACTAAAGATGCGCCATATTCAATTTCCATAGCCAAAAATCCTTTTCAAATAGTTGAATCTCTGAGAAACCAAAATTTTGCTATCTTAGAAAACTGGAGAGAAGATGATTTCTTAGCTCAAGAAAATTCTGATGTAATGGCCTATATAGATAGAGGATCTAAGTTATTAAAGAATCAAAATAAAGTTTATTGTTTGGCTGTAAAAGAAAAGTATTTAAAGATGCGAACTACATTAAAAGATAACTCCATTTCTAATATTTTTGAAAGTAAAGAGATTACAACCAGAGATGGTCGTCTTAACCAACTTGCTACTATAAATGAATCATTTAGATATCTAGAAATAGGTGTATCTGAAGGTAAAACCTTTAATGCAATTAATATCAAATCTAAAGTAGCTGTAGATCCAAAATTTCAGTTTAATACAGGCGAATATGCTACTGAAAATATTAATTTTCTTGAAGTTGCTAGTGATGATTTTTTTAGGAATTACGCTCAGGAATATACTCCATTTGACCTTATTTACTTAGACGGTCTTCACACCTTTGAACAAAGTTTTCGTGACTTTTGTGCATCTATTGCTTGCTCACATTTAAAGACTATCTGGCTAATTGATGATACTTTTCCTGGAAGCTATGCTCAAGCTCAATCATCACATCAACGTTGCATATCTTTAAAAAAGGTTTCGGGGGAAAAAAATAAAAGCTGGATGGGTGATGTCTTTAAAGTTATTGCAGCTATTCATGATTTTTTCCCTCAGTATAGTTTTGCTCACTTTCCCCATCATGGTCAAACAGTTGTATGGAGTAAGTGGAGAGAAAATTTTAGACCTAAATGGAATTGCTTAGAAACTATTAGTCGCTTAGAGTATTCAGATTTTCTCGAACTACAAACCAGTTTATTTAAGAGAGAACCATACGAAAATATTTTTGAACGTATAAAAAAGGATTTGAATTAATCATAACTTTATTTGATATGTAGTTATGATTCTCTGTGACTTGGTTCAACTTAACTTGAGTTTTAGACTTAGCTAGTACTAACTATAAATTAACCCGAGAAAAATTAGATTATAACATTAATTAATGACCAGATCTAACATAACTTATATAAGATTTATCTAGTAATTTCTGATAAGATGAAGCACTAGATTCTGAACGACCATCCCCGCGTGTACCTTCTACAATCCAAACATTAGGATATCCATTATCAACTCGATAATTTCCATGACGTTCGATACCTTGCAAACTTGAATGTTCACTTTTTCCATATTCACAAAATACAACTTTTTGCCATCCTAAATTATCCAGTAAAGATTGCAAAAAATCTTTTGAATAAATAAATTGATGACCCCACCCGTGAAAAGCACGATTCATCGAAAATGTAGAATCAATCCGTCTTTGTGGATTAGTTTCTGACAAGTTAAAATGAGTAGAAAGTACCCATTCTATGGAAGGAGTAGAAAGTCGAATTACTCCACCAGGTTTCAGGCTTTTCCAAACATTATTCAGGAAAGCGATCGCTCCTTCCAGACTTAAATGTTCGAGAAAATGTTCCCCATACACATATTCCAAACCATTAAAAGGCCAAGGTTTAGTCACATCCATCACTTGATCAATACCAGGAAAAGGTCGAATATCCACATTCCACCAGTCGTCCATGATATTATGGGGGCCACAACCCACTTGAACTTTTTTAATGCCGTTATAATTATGAGGACTTAAGCGTAACTGTTTTACTGACATCTATGAAATATTTGTATCCTAATTTTTTTCAATACTAATACACCTTGATAACTAGTAAGTAAAAGACACCAATAAACCTCACTATGTAACGAAATTTTGATGCAGTCTAAAGCCAAGAGAGTTGCTTCCTTTCACTCTGTTGGAGTCTCTGAGTACAAATGTTGTAAATTTTCCCAACAACTCTATTATTTTGTATAATTTTTTCCGTTTTGCCTGCCCTATACTAAAGCTCTAATATCAAACCAGGTAATACATCTTCCCCTAATAAATTTGTGGGAAAATCTAGTATTTCTACTTCTTTTCCTTGACGATAAATTTCCACACGATGATTTTTATTATCAATTAGCCAGCCTAATTTTACTCCTCCATCCATATATTCCAGCATTTTATTTTGAACATCCTTTAAACTATCAGATGGTGACATTAATTCTAATACAAAATCTGGGGCAATAGGAGGAAATTTTTCTCTTTGTTGGGGAGTTAATTGATTCCATCTTTCTAATTTAACCCAGGATACATCGGGAGAACGATTAGAATTATTGGGAAGTTTGAAACAGGTCGAAGAGTCGAATCACTATTCCTAGTTTTGTTTGACGGTTCCATATTACAAAATCAGCAATAATAGAAGCATTTTGTTTTCCTATTTCTCCTCCTGTGGGCGACATAATTGTTATTTCCCCCCTGATATTACGTTCAAATTTAATTTCGGGATTATCTCGACATAATTGATAGAATTGGTCATCAGTTAGTCTGAGAATATTGTTAAATTTGATGGTTATAGCTGTCATATTTTTGCCATAATAAATAAATTTTATTACTAGATTTTATAGTACAATAAAGCTCAATTAAGCTTTTTTTTTGAAAGTAAACTTGCCAATATTTAGCCATAATTGCTATTAGTTTATTTCCTGCTATCCTCCTCCAAATAAATGAAAAAAGTTCAATTTTTACTCCAAATACTTAATTATTATATACAAAAAAAAAGGATACAATTATGTTTTTTAGTACTAATAATTACTTTATAAACTAATTTATATCTGTCTGTTTATTAAAAAGCTTTTCCATTCAGAATAATTTTTGCTAATTTTATTGACTATATTTTTACTAATTTACCAGCTTCCTTATCTTCTGCCAATTTATAAGCTAAATATAATTGCATCAAAATATTATAGATGACAAATAAACTGGCAGATTCAGATATTCTTAAAATAGCTTCAGAGGCTAACTTTTTTGCATAATTATATTTGGCATTTATTTAGACAAAAATATTTTGATATAGGTCAACCTCAGTTAGTTTTATTAAGGTTGTTATTTCTGTTTCACTAATTAGCATAAATTCTAGATTGCTGCTTCTGATTTTATGAACTTACCCAACATTTTTTCTTCATTCAACCTCTCAATAGTTCCTAAGATTTCCCAGACCCTTTTCTCAAAACTATGATTTTCTTGAACATACTTTGCTAACTCTAATTCTTCTCCTGAATTATGACTTTTTTGCTGCAAACAATATTCTACTACTTTTGGCAAATCTTCCCCAGAATTATAAGTAGAAATTTGATCTCCAAATACCTCTTCTAAACCTGAAATTTTGTCAGATACAATTGTTGCCCCACAAGCAGCAGCATCAAATAAACGATTTGAAATAAACCCTTTTTCTCTCATAGTATTCCAATGGTCATTTAATAACACGCCAGACTTACTGTAATAACGTCGTAAAATTTCATTGGGAATATATTCTCCTTTTAAATAACCATCAGGCAATAAATTACCCCAGTTTGTACCATAAACATCTATCTTTAAACCACTCTCAACTGCATCTTTTACTATCTGACGGTAAACTTTTCGAGAATTTCCCACAAACAAAATTTCTCCTACTTCTTCATAACCTTCTTTATCAGGGTAAAACAAACTTGGATCTGTACATTGGAGCAAAGTTTTTACCGGAACTTTCACTTGTTTTTGTAACTCTTTAGCATAAGAATTAGATGCCACAAATACTTGGTCATATTCCTCATATTCTTCCAGAGATACTTTATCTGGATGACTAATATTCCACATCAAATTAATATGATAAGACTTAGGTTGATAACGACTTAAACCACGGATAGTAATTGCCACATCATCTCCAAATGCTTCGGGAGTTTCCCACTCTGGCAAAATATCAATTCTGACGGAATGACCATTAATTTCAAATTGCCGTTTCATAGCTAAAGCAAAATGATAGTCTCCCCATTCTTGCGCCTGTTTCCAGTCAGGAACTCCAATTTTTATACTGATGCGGAAACTATTACTCATTTTTTCGCGCAAGGTAGAAAATACTGTATAAGCGCGATGTTTATAAGTATGTTTTTCTTTGACTATTTTCTGTAACTCTGCCACTTTGGCTAATCTTAACTCCTCATTTGTTAGATACTCTCGTAATAAATTTTCCAGAGATTCGCGGGAATTATAAGTAGGTAATAGTCCGTCGAAAGATTCTTGATTTCCCAGCTCGCTATTAGTAATAACTAATGCACCAGAAATAATAGCATCAAATACCCTAGAATTTGTGGAACCCCATTGTTTTGTAACTGAATTTGCATCATCAATTACTATTTTTGTCGAAGCATAAATTTGAGGCATATCTGTATAAGGAAAAGGTCCCCGATTATACTTTTTAAACTTATCAAATTTTTCCCAATTATATCCATACAAAGCAAACTCAAAAGGTAAATTATCTGGTTTCAAAAAACTCATAATATCCCGTGGATATTTCCAGAAACTTCCTGTGAAACAATAGTCAGATTTATACTTATTCTCTAATTCTGAATTAACTTTTTCCGTTTGTTCAAAAATTGCTACTTCAGAATTATTGTCTAAACTTGTAACTTTTGAATTTTGACTTTTAACTTCAGAATTAACTCCTTCTTGACTTCTGCCCTCCTGATAAAAACGTTCATCATTAGTTGCTATTCTAACTACTGTTACTGGCTTAAATAATTTCTGCTGAATATAATCAGCTGATTTTTGAGAAGAACACCAGAAACAATCATAATCTCCTGCTGATTTTTGAGAAGCCCAAATCTCAAACCAATTTCTTGCCCAAGCCACTTTTACTAAACTTGGTTTAGCATTTTCTATTCTTTCTAAATCATAATCATGGCGCATAACTACAATTACATCTAATCGTGTCATATCATACCAATCTTCTCCTTCAGAAATATAATAAACATCCCATCCGAATTCTTTAACTAATTGTTCTCCTAATTCCACCGCTGTGAAATAATCTCCTGCGGAAGCTGCCATATCTGCTTCGGTTACAGCAAATCCAATAGTTAAAGGATGCCCAGTCCAATACATTCCTTTTTCAAAGAAATCTTGTAGATGTTTTCGACGCAAATAATAAGCAAACCTTTCTTCAATTATTGGGCGATTTTTCAAGATTTTATTGACAAATTCTTTCCCTTTATTAAACCGAGAAAAACCTCGATTATGAAAAGCTGTTAAATGATTAGCGCTGATAATTTCTTTGCCTAGTTTTTGTTGGATAGTTAAACATAAATCTACATCTTCATAACCATAAAAATAGTCTTCATTAAAACCTCCAACTTTCTGAAAATCTTCACGCCGACACATCATTAATGCTCCAGTAACAACAGGCACTTTCCAAGGAGCAGATTGTACTTTTAATAATTGAGGAGCATATCGAACTTCATAAGGATAAAAAGGCTCATTTTGACTGTGGAAATATAACTGTACTCCTAAATGTTGAGTAGGAGGAAAAGCTAAGGAGCGATCGCTGACTATATCTAATAATTTTACTCCTACCATTCCTAGATTTTCATCTGCTTGAATTAAATCAACCATCTGGGGAATAATGTCTTGGCAAAAAGTAATATCATTATTCATAAATAGCAATAAAGGAGCTTTTGTTTGGTTCACTCCCACATTATTTGAGTTGGAAAAAGAATAATTATCTCCCCTGGCAATAATTGTAATTGGTAATTTTTCTGACCACTGGTTACAAACATCAATAGTATTATCTATTGACCCGTGGTCTACTACTATTAATTCAAAATTTTCATAGCTGTTGTAAATTTCAAAGGAAGCAAATAACTCTTTTAATAGTTTTGCTCCATTCAAACTCAAAATAATTACTGCTACTGCTGGTTTTTCTGTCTGAATTTTTGCTGGTGGTATCTGACTTGTGAATTTTAACTTCTGAGTTTTTACCTTTTGAAGGCGATAGATAAGTTTATTAATTTCTCCCTGATTAAAACTGAGATTAATTTCATGTTTTTGACCTTTTGGTCCGACTACTAATGGTTTAGGAGAATTTTTTAGTTGTTGACCTGTTTCTGTTATTTTGACACTAACTTCAACTAAACCATTACTATGTAAAGATGGAGGAATTTTATGAGCAAAAGCATGATATCCGTGAGTATCAAAAGCTTCTGCTAAATCTTGACGATATTTATTTGCGACTAATGTACCAACTAAATTATTGCCGACAAAAATATCAAGAAATACAACTTTTTCAGGATCTTTTTTATGTCTTGCCCAACCAGAAACATAGTCGATAGTGGCATAATCAAGACAACCTTCAAATTCTGTTTCTCCTAACAAACTTAGGCTACCAAGTTCCCCTGTTCTCAGGACATTTTGAAATGATGAAACTTCTTCTAATTTTTTCTTAGCCTTAGAAAAATGAGGGTCTATTTCTAAAGCACGACGATAACAACTTATTGCTTCAGTTAATGGATTTTTTTTAGTCTTAGCTTCCCCTAACTGAAAATGAAACTTTGCCGATGATGGTCTTAATTCTACAGCTTTCCCATAAGCTTCCACTGCTTCATCCCATCTACCTAATCTTGACATAACTTCCCCAATATGGTACCTCACATCAGCAGATTTAGGGTGAAGTTGACTAGCTTTAGTATAAGCAGCCACAGCTTCATCCCACTTTTCTAGTTGAGCCAGACTTTCCCCCAGGACATGATAAACTGCGGCCGAATTAGGATTAATTTCTGCTGCCTGGCGATAACTGATAACTGCCTCATCCCACCGTTTCAGTTTACTCAAGGTATGACCTAACTGATGGTGAATTTCTGCTGTATTAATACCTAGTTCAATAGCTTGACCATAACTGACAATAGCATCATCAAATTTTTGTTGCTGCACCAAAGTTAAAGCTAGATTATGATGAACTTCCGGCAACTTGGGGTTAAGTTTTAGAGCATGGCCATAATTAACAATAGCTTCATCCCACTGTTTTTGTGAGGCATAAGCTTTCCCTAAATAACCATATACTTCAGCTAAGTTAGGATTAAGTTCAATGGCACCTTGGAAAGAAGCGATCGCCTCATCCCACTGCTTAATATTACTCAAAGCTCTGCCCAAGTCCCTGTAAGCTTCAGCTAAGTTAGGATTAAGTTCCACGGCCTGGCGGAGTTCTACGACGGCCCAATCATTTTGTTTCAATTCAATCAAAGCATGGCCTAACTGATGATGCACATCTGGAGAGTTAGGTTGAAGTTCAGAAGCTTTGCGGTAAGCAACTATAGCTTCCTCCCATTGTTGGAGTTGAGAGAGGGCATATCCGAAATAATGATAAACTTCTGGGGAATTGGGCTGGAGTTCCGTTACTTTGCGGTAAGCTCCTACAGCTTCTTCCCAATTTTGCTGTTGAGTCAGAGCGTCACCAAGATGGTGATAAACATCTGGGGAGTTTGGTTTAATTTTGATTGCCTGGCGATAAGCAGATATAGCTTCTTCCCATTGTTGTTTTTGGGTTAGAACATATCCAAATTGATGATAAATAACGGGGGAATTTGCTTCAAGTTTTATTGCTTGACGATAAGCAGCAATAGCCTCATCCCACCGACGCAATTTGGCCAGAGTTTCCCCATAATGATGATAAACCGTAGCAGAATTAGGAATTATTTGACAAGCCTTTAAATAAATTTTGGCAGCTTGATGGAATTCTCCCTGTTTTGTCAAGGCTATTCCTAACTTTTGGTATCCTTCCCAGAAGCCAGGGTCAATTTCAATAGCTTTGCGATAACAGATTATCCCTTCTTCAATCTGACCTTGTTTTTCTAAAGCCACTCCTAAGTTTTGATGGGCAATACTAGATTCAGGTTCTAGGGATATAGCCTTTTGGAAATTGGCGATCGCTTCATAAAGTAACCCTTTCTGGACTAAGGCTGATCCCAAACTAATGTATAATTCTGAGAAATTAGGATTAATCTTAATGGCCTGGGAATAAGAAGCGATCGCTTGTTCCAACTGACCTTGTTTTTCTTGGACATTTCCCAAGTTGTAATGAGATAATGCAGAAGTAGGTTTTAGTTCTATCGCTTTTTGATAGACTGTAGCTGCTTCTTCCCATTTACCTATTTTAGCTAGAACATCTCCTAAATTTTGCTGATACAAGGCCAAGTTAGGATTCAGTTCGATAGTCTTTTTGTAGAGAGTAACAGCTTTTTCTAGTTGGCCTGCTGCTACAGCTTGTTGGCCTTGTTGGAAGTATTGGGTTGGAGTTTCTGAATTAAGTGATGATAAAGAATTCATTTCTCTCATAGTTTATTGTTAAGAAAGACTATACTTCTGATTCTCGGTAGAATTGTCATGGGCTAGAAACTATTTTATTGTGATTACTGAGTTTATATCTTTAAGCCCAGCTTCCAGTAAATCTCCTTCTTTTGGTGGGAATATTTCATTTTCAATTAAAGGATCGTAGCATTTTCCGAGGTTATCTAATATTTCATTTTTTCCCGTTATCAGTTTAACTTCAGATAATAACTTTGCTATTTTTTCATTGTGGAGATAGCCAGGAATTTCTTGTTCAAAATCTTTCATTAGAGTATGAATATTACGCTCTTGATAAATAGTTAGACTGTGAAACAAAATCCGCCAACCGTTTTCCAAGCAAATTCTTTGAGCGATAAAACTTCACAATATATCGGTCATTCTAAATGAACAGTATGCAGGTAAATACATAAGTGAATAAGCATTAGGAAACCAATATGTATTTTGACTATTGAAGGCAAAGGCAAAAGTAAAATAAATTTATAAATTGCATCAACATCACTCAAAAGTAAAAAATCAAAAGTAATCTATAATCCAAAAATTAGGTCTCCCATTTAATTAGACAAAAGCTGCCAAGGAGTCATTAAACATGATCAAGTCTGGGCTTGCAAAGGCTTTTAGATCAAAAAGGTATAAATTAGGGTAGGACCATGGCTTTGAGCTATTTTCATTACATCCACCTAATTCCCATGTCTAAGCTGGCTTTGAAGCATTTTGTCCACCTAAAAGTGTTGATTTACCATTAAGAAAGTCAAAAGTAATCTCTGAAAAGCACTGGTCGTTAACCAACATTTAAATAAATTTTTACAATACCATTGCCAGACCATTTGCCCTAACTTTTTTGCAATACCAATATATCTTGATGACTGGTAAACTTTCTCCGCCCACACCAATGACCATAATATTTTCCCGCTAGACTTAACCCTCGTTCTTGCATCCAGCCTAAAAGTAACCCTTCTTTATAACCAATAGTAGACTCTGGTATCTTGGGAGTGGCGGTAAAACACTCCTCAAGTGGATGTACAATTTGACGAGCCTTTTTATTTTTGGTCATTGCTGCTTCTGACTCAGGGTTTAAGAGAAAACAAGTACACAAACATCGACCGCGAGGTTTTAATACCCTAGTAATTTCATCCAGATAATGTCGGACTTCCTTTGCCTGCAAATGAGTAAACACCGAAGTTAACACAACCCAATCAAAACTTTTATCCTGGTAGGGAAATACAAAATCCAAAGTTTGAACATTTCCTTCAGGATTGTACATTTTATTATGGATATCGACTACCTGAAAATTGAAATTAGGAAACCTCAAACTAATTTCAGATTTAGCCCACTTAATTAACTTTTCACTAATATCAAAACCCTCATATCCACCTCCATCTTTTAGATAATAGGTTAAAGGATAAGCAATGCGGCCTACACCGCAACCAATATCTAAGACTTTGTCCGTCGGTTCCAAACCTACCATTTGGATCTAATAACCGAGAAAGTTGAAACCCACATCTGTAAAATGCCCCCCTACAAACTTAATGTATTCATGAGGAGGAATAGGCAAAGAGGGTTCTAAAGCGTTCGTCATTATTCCACCAGGTTGCCCATCTAATGAGGGAGTTAACAAAACCAAAGAATTTTTAAATTGCTTTTGCTGTTGCTTTGTCAGAGGTATTCGGATCTGGTATCTAGCTTTTTCCGTTCCTGGAATGTAGGGATATTTTTTTTTGACCCCTGGAGAAGGTAAGTTGTAGGTTAATTCAATGTTTCTAAATTCCTGGCCAGCGATAGAAACTAGCATTCCATCTAATTTTTTCTGCTCGAAGGATGTTACCCAACCTTGTAAATGTACCGTACCATCTACCATAATTGATTTTTCAAGTTTACCCCTAGTTAATACGGGTTCCGTTGGTTTAAAAAATTTCATTTTTGTTGCTTGTTAGTTGTTGGTTGTTATTTATGATTTTTTGACACATTGAAGAGGTGAGCGATCGCTTCTTTTGAATTTATACACCATTTTAATTGATTGTTTTATCTTGAATAAGTTACTGTAGTATTTTTTAATTTCTCGAGATAGTACTCATGAGCCTTTCTCTTTTTTAGATGAAAGTCTCAAAAATTATAGTTGTAAATATTCAGCTATTAGCTGTCAGTTAAAATTAATAATACCACCTTCCATGTATTAATGCTATAATTAGGGCTTGAGTTATTAAGTAATTAACATAGGTACCAATAGTCTTCTTGCACCATTAACCCTCCCCTTATTGTGTTAATTATTCTTATGTTGTACGGAAGTTACATGGAACATATTTACCTGTACAGAGATTCTATAAAAAGTCCCTAGCTACTTCTCCTCCATGATCGGGGTTATGGGTTGGTATCCTGCTGAAAATACAGGTTGAAAAGTTTTTAATAAATGGTATAGTATTGTCCTTTTAAAGAGAAAGTTGAAATGAATACAGGCTTCAAAGTTAACTCAGTCTTTTGTAGTAAGATTTAATGATGAGTGAATTAATAAAGCTTTGAACGCACAAAAAATAATAGCTATTAGCTTCATAGCTTCATTATCTTATGAAGCTATTAAATTAAACTAATGTTTGCTTGATTAAAAAGCTGAAAGTTTACTACTAATAGCCGAATACTTACATAAAAAAATCGGGCATCATAAAAATTGGATAAAAAAAAATATCAAAAAAATCAGAAAAATTTGCCAGAATTACCTGTTAAACTAGGGGATAAAAAGGCTCTATTGACACAATATTCTTCTCAAATAAATAAACATAAACAAGTATTAGAAGAATATTCTAATAAACTTGGTAAGTGGGTAGAAGAATTTAAAAAAAATCAGGAACCGAGAGTAGCACAATCACCTATTGTTCCTACCACTCAAGAAATTATACCGAAAAAGCTTAAAAGTAAAAATATGACAAGATGTTCTCAAACAGTTGAAAATTCCATTGTAGAAATAATAGATATTATTTTAGAACCTGTGGACGCTTACCTGTGGGGATTCAATATAGATTTACCGCAAAAAGGAGATAAATTTAATAGTTATGTCATAGAAATAATTGGTTGGGTTTTAGGGAAAAAATCTCCAGCTATGAAAATAGAAATAGTTAAAGACGAGCGGGTAATTAATCAGGCTTTGATTAGAAAACAGCGACTAGGTGTAGCTAAACATTATCAAAAATTACCAAAAGCTAAAAAATGTGGTTTTGTAGCCGAATTAGGAATAGCTGGAATGCCACAAAAAACCACAGCAGATTTGACGATTAGAGCTGTTCTTAAAGATAAAACTATTGTTCCTCTGGCTTCAGTGAAATTGCAATTTCATCCCCCCCAAGCTCTAGGGGTAGTTTACATAGCAATGGGTAAGAAATATATTGAGGAAGCAAAGATTTCTGCAGCAAGTTTAAAAGCTAAAATGCCGAATATTCCAGTCACAATTTTTGCTAATCAAGAAGTTAATGAGCAAGAATTTGATAAATCTGTGGTAGTAAAGAAGTCATATTATAGCTTTGAAGATAAAGTAGTTTATATGTATGATTCTCCTTATGAATACACTTTATTTCTGGATACTGATACTTATATATGTGAAGATTTTTCCGAGTTATTTGCTATCTTAGATAATTTTGATATTGCAGCAGTTCATGCTCCAACAAAAATACCGGGTATTGTTAATGGAGTGCCAGAATGTTATCAACAAATGAATACAGGAGTCATTTTATTTAAGAAGTCTCCAGAAGTGAAAAAGTTTTTTGAATATTGGGTAAAATTATATAAGTCAGGAGAACCAGATCAACCTAGTTTTAGAGAAGCATTATTTAATAGTCAATTGAGAATAGCTACTTTAACAGCAGAATATAATTGTCGATTTCCTTTCCCATTTTTTGTATGTGGAACTGTAAAAATACTTCACGGGAGACATCCTAATCTGGATGATGTTGCGCAAAAAATTAATTCTGAAAAAGGTCTAAGAGTATATAAAGCTAATTATTTTAAATTCGAGTAAATTTAGGAATTAGCTGTTAGGTATCAGCCATTTTTTAGTTTTAGATCATAGCTTTATTCATTAATCATAATTAAATCTGGCTACAAAAGCAGACTAAAAATATCTATAGCCATCCTATTTTAGTTGTAATATTTTGGTAGTATTCAGGAGTCATAATTTACTCATGCTTTTCTTTTAAATTAACTATTATAAAAGTTTTAATAACCTATTTTTGGATTGTTATATATTCATTTACCCCCCCCTTTTTTTAAGATGGGGATATTATTCTTGAGAACTGAATGTTTAGGAGTAAATTTTATTTTTTAGCTTGACAAATGAAGAGGAAAAAAATTATGGGAATGAATGTATTTGTATTATGTACGCCTAGGTCTAGTTCTTACACTTTTGCTAAAGCTTGCACCTATATATCTAATTATAGAGTAGCCCATGAATCAAACAGTGGATTGTTAGGAAAAAAAAGGGTAGTATATCCAGAAAATCATATAGAAGTAGATAATCGTTTGGCTTGGTTTTTGGGTTATTTAGATGAGCTATATGGAGATAATGCTTTTTACGTTCATTTAATTAGAAATAAACAGAAAACTGCTATTAGTATTAACAAGCGATGGAATTTGCCAGCAAGTATTATTAATGCTTATGGACGAGCTATTTTAGTGAGAGGCGATCGCCAACTTGAGAATGACCTAGAAGTTTGTGAAGATTATTATGAGACAGTAACAAAAAATATTCAATTATTTTTGAAAGACAAATCTCACAAAATTGTATTTAAGGTCGAAAATGCTCAAGAAAATTTTAGAGAGTTTTGGCAAAAAATAGGTGCTAAAGGTAATTTAGAATTAGCTTTAGAAACCTGGGATAGAAAACACAATGCTTCCCCCAAAAATCAAGATAGTATTCAAGTAAGGAAAATGAAAGAAAAAGCTTTAGTAGAAATTAGTAATGTGAGCTTTGGGGCAAATTTTCCAGAGTTTATCCAACAAGAATTTAGAGGATGTAATATAGATTCACTAAAAAAAGGAGACCGTTTGAATACCTATTTTCTACCTATAATAGGTTGGGTTCTAGGCCAAAAGTATCAGGTAGTTACAGTAGAAGTAGTCAGTGAGGGTATAGTTGTAGAAACAGTCCCAGTGGATATAGCTCGTCCAGGAGTAAGCAAACAATTCCCCGAAATACCAGCAGCTAAAAATAGTGGTTTTAGCATCAGGGTAGGACTACTGGGTCTGCCAATGGCATCTGAACTAACTTTACAAGCAGTTCTGGAAAATGGTAGTCGCTTTCCCTTGGGAAATATCAAATTTCGACGCTTGCAGGGGTTAAAGTCTTGGTACAGTCCAAAGATACAACCTCTGGCTATATCATCTATTGGACCTTCGGGTGCCGAACAGCTATTGCAACTTTTGGTGGGACATCCATCTCTGGTAGGAATAAGTGAGTCAACTAATGATACTCCACCTAGTTATTATTGGTTAAAGTTGTTGGCTGAGTTATCGTCAGAAAATGGAATTTTTGATGCTAGTACTCAGAGAAATTTGAGGAGCAAGGAACAACGGTTCAAACTATCAAACTTATCTTTTTGGAGAGAGCAAACTTATCCAGAAAATTTAGGAAGCTTCTGTCTGGAAAGTATTGATGGTTTCTATTCAAATGTTCAAGCTGAAGCATCAGAAATTACTTATTTTGTAGAAAGATATGATATTTCCCGTCCTAAATTTTTAAATCTTTTATCCGAATTATATCCAGAGGGTAAGGAAATTATTTTGGTTCGTGATTTTCGAGATGTAGTTTACTCTATGCTACCTTTTAGCGGGCGTAAATGTGCGGGTTTTGATTCAAAAAAATTTAAGAGTTATCAACAGTTTGTCTATCATTTTGGCAAATATTCTGTTGGTAGTTTACTTGCCAGATGGAAGGAGCGATCGCCTCACATTTATTTTGTAAAATACGAGGATTTAATTTTATCTCCAGAACCAACTTTAAGGGGGATTTTGGAATATTTAAGTGTTAATAGTTCTCAGGAAGTTATTAATACTATGTTGAAAAAAATAACAAAAAATAACTCGAAACCAGAGGCATTACTGGGAGACTGGCAGTATGAAATGCCAGCTTCTTTGCAAGTTTTATGTAGCGAAGTATGCGAAGCAGCTTTGCAAGAATTTGGTTATAGCTAAGTTAATTAATGGATAAAGGAAATATAGTATAGTAATAATTTTGATATTTGGTATGATCAGGAGCAGAATAAATTAATGGTAATTAGTTCTAATTTCAAAGAAATGAAAGACAAAAAAACAGGAGTGGAAATTATTTCTGTTCATGTGCCAAAAACTGCTGGTTCAGCTTTTACTAGGGTTTTATTCAAAGTGTACAGTCCAGAAGCAGTATTTTTGGATTATCCTTATGAAAAAGATTACCAACGTCAGTTTATGAAAGAAGGAGATGCTAATGTAAGGGTGATTCACGGGCATTTTCCTGGGTCTAGATATAAGCATAAATTTGCGGATGCTAAAAGAATTATTTGGCTGAGAGAACCAGTTAATTTTTTAATATCTTATTACTGTTTTAATAAGGTATTTAGACGGACAGTATTTTATGATTTGCTACAGCAGAAAAATTTTAGTTTTTGGGAGTTTGCTCAAATACCTGAAAATCAAAATATAATGTCAGTTTATCTGCGAGATATGAAACTAGAAGATTTCTTCTTTGTAGGGATACAGGAATTTTTTGAGGAAGATTTACAGCAATTAAAAAATCTTCTTTTTTGGCCAGATGTAACAGTTAGCCAAGAAAATAATAATATTTATTCTGATTATCAAAGAATTAAAAAAGAGGTGTTCAACGATCGCTCTATTGTCAAGAAAGTAGCGACTCTTAATAGTGAGGATATGGAAATTTATAAACAGGCATTAAGTATCAGAGAAAAGCGTTACAGTCAAACTTTGCAAAAACCACAAAAAAATAAGATTAAACAGCAACAAAATCAGCAGGTGAGGAGTGTTGTTAAAAGTAGTAAAATTGAGCATAAATCTAATCCAGTGAAAGAGGCGATCGCGAATAATAACCTAGAAAATTTATTTGACAGCAAGTTGTGGTGTAAAAAGGGACATTTGAACCCAGATCAAGCAATTTTCATTAGTAATCTTTGTAAGATAATTCAGCCGAAAAATGTTTTAGAAACTGGTTTTGCCACAGGTAGGTCCGCGGCAGTAGTATTAAGTTCTTGTAGTCCGAAAACTTTTATATCTTTGGATAAAAACCTGGATTATATAACTCCCTTTGGCAGAGAAATGGCTTCTATATTAATGGGAGAATTTCAACACTATCAAATTATTGAAGGGGATAGTAACGAATTCCTTAATCCTGAATTTTACCAAAAAAATTATTCGCCAGGTTTAGATTTGTTTACTGTTAATGGAGACCATTCTTATAAAGGATGTTTTCACGATTTAGAATCCTCACTTCCTTTTTTAAATCCCCAGGGAATTATTATAGTAGATGATTATAAATCAAAGCCTCCTAAAGGTGTGAGATTTCCTGCAGTTAATAGAGCAGTTAGGGATTTTTGTAATCGTTATCCAGAAGTACATAAACTTGAATGGCACAAAGATGGAAAAGGTTTTGCTATTTTATGTAAATCTCCTAAACAATTAAAAAGAATTGCTAACTTGCTCCAGCTTCAATAACCTCAAAAGTCTTCAATAGAAAGAGTGGGGAATAGGAAAAAATTAAAAACATTTTGCGCTCTTTTTATTTTCTCAAGTAAATTTAACGAAAAATAAATTTTAATTATGCTACCAGATCAAAACTCTCAGTCAGTGCAAATGTTTGTTCAAACCTACGATCGGAATTTAGGTGAAATTTATGATGAGTTATTTTGGGGATATGAAATTAAATATATCAAGGAACAAATTGATAACGAAGATATTATTAATATTTCTGGATGGGTATTGGGAAAAAAGTGTCCTATTGTTGCTGTGGAAGTAGCATCTTTGAGGCATGTTGTCAAAAAAGTATCTGTTAATGAGTCATATCCTGATATAGTTAAGTTTTATACAGAAACATCTCAAGGAGCAGAAATAGGTTTTAATATAGATTTTATAGCTGATAAATTACCACCGAAATTTAACTGGCTAATTCAAGCAGTATTTGCTGATGAAACTCGGATACCAATAGGTTGTATTCAAAGTTATCAGGAGAAATCACTAAATGTTCGTAAAACTCCTCTAATAACAAAAAAAGCTATTGAATTTTTAGAAAAATTTTTCCAGGAAAAACCTCATGCTAAAGTCTTAGAATTTGGTAGTGGCGCTTCGACAATATGGCTATCTAAATTAACTCAAAATCTGACTTCTATTGAGCACGATGCTAGGTGGTTTCAGGAGGTAAAAAATCAGATTCAACTGCAGAAAAATTGCCATCCAGTAGATATTCAATTATTAGCAAGACCATATCATAAAATATGCGAAAAGTTTGCTGAAGAATCTTTCGATTTAATTATTGTAGATGGTCGCGATCGAATGAAATGTTTTGAAGCATCAATTAAACTTTTAAAGCCAGGTGGAATATTGATGTTGGATGATGCGCAAAGGGGGAAGTATAAACAAGCTCAAGATTTATTACAAGATTGGCAATTGACAAAAACTGTTAGCAACCCTCGCCATACTTATTGGTGGGAAAAGCCATTTGAACAAAGGACAGTTATAGGAAAAAGCCAATCAATTTCTAATCAAAGGCCAATATCTCAGAAGATTAAAGAAAATGTAGTTATAGCTGGTGTGTCAATCGTGAAAGATGAAGAGGATATTATCTATTACAATCTAGCTGGAAATTATAGAGAAGGCATCAAACATTTCGTAATGTTGGATCATATGTCCTCAGATGGAACTAGGGATGAAATTAGACGCTTTGCTGATGACTATCCAGAAGCAATGGTTTATACCAATTTCCTAAAGTCCGACTACACATAATGCTTCAAGAATAAAATCAT
>JAGGDU010000071.1 GCA_018457135.1 Trichodesmium erythraeum GBRTRLIN201
CAAAAGCCAGGCTGCGCCAATTTGGTCTTTTGCTGCCTGCACTAGCATTTGTGAAATGGAACGAAAATGGTAAATTTAGAGTCCGGCACAGCACGTAGCCGGGCCGTTCACAGACAATCGCGCAACAGAAAAAGGTATCTGTAAGAATTTGAGATAAAACTTGTCCCCGCCTAAAAAGGTAAATGCTTGATTATCAGTATTCAGAAACTGGGGTTAAATTGGTTAGTCCATTGGAGATTTGATCTGTTAAGGCGGGGCAAATGGAATTTCTACAGTTTTTTTGTTGGTTTACGAGAATCGGGATAGCCCGAATTGAAAAATTAGATCAAGAGTTACCGCGGCCCCGTTGAATGGAAATAAAAACGGTATCAGGAAAGGAGTCTGCGTCCGGGGGGCTTATGAAAATCAACCGGTAAATGAAAATCAATGAGCAAATAAGGTTTCATGCCCGGATAAGATTGATTTTTGAGGGTCCGCAGGTGCATTGAATAGATTTAGCAGGAAAATAATTGAATGATTTTCATTGGTTAAGTTGGGTCTTACGGGTGATAAACTAAATGAGGGTATCAGTTTCGCCTGAAAATCGGTTATCAAAATCGGATAATTTGAAAAACTTCGGAAAAGCCCCCTTTTCTCATCTTCGAAAATAGAGAAATGGCCGCTCGTTTTGTAAAAATTGGATAAAACGCGAATGCTGTGAACAGTGGCTACACACAAGCCGGGTAAAATCCTCCATTGAAAAATTAGAAAAAAGAGTCCGCTGCAGCAGTCAAAGCCAGGCTACGCCAATTTCGCCTTTGCCCACCGCAGCTATTTTGGTGAAATGGGATTAAAAGATTATTTTCAGGAATCCCGGCCTGCGTGTAGCCCGGGCCGTTCCGCACAAGTAAAGAATTGAAAATGAGAAAAAAGTTAGTAATAGCATTGCTTTCTATAATTCCAATTAGTGAGATATTTGGAATCAGCGATTTCACGATAATGGCAATATCTGGATTGAACATGAGAGAAAAACCTGCATTGGACTCTAAAAAAATTGCCGCCATCCCTTTTGGAACTATTGTTCAAGCGGAAGAGAATTACGAAACTTTTCAAAGGCAGGAGGAAAAAGCGACATTAGAAATTGAGGGAAGAAAGGGGTATTGGCTTAAAATAAAATACGATTTAAAGGAAGGGTATGTATTTTCTGGATTCACACTGATGGGAAAATGGGTTGTCCAGTCAGAGAAGGGGGTAAACAATCAATATAGGATTTTACAAGAAGGGTACTATTGTGACCCTATAAATTATTCGCCAAAATTGAACTGGTACGCCATAATAAATGAAGAGAATACAATCACATTTAAGAAAGTGAACATTAGGCTAATACTCAAACATGAATATACCGAAGATGAGGAAATAGAAAATGAAATTTGGGGAGAATTCCCGATAAAAATTGAAACAGACATTGAGAAAGCTTCAATTTTGCTTTTGGGAACAGAAGATGAGTTGAATCTGAGCTCTCAAAGTTATCCAAGAATATTGAATATGAAGGATGATATGTTTGACCATAAAGAAGGAATTTTCTTTTACCCAGAACAGTTTGTCACCATGTACCTCAAACCATTTGAATATAAAATAGGAGCAAGGGAAAAAATAACATTAGCACCTAATGAAGCTAACGGCTACAAAAGAGAATATCGTTTTCTTTACAGATACAGAAACGGCAAGAAGAATTATGAATACGATTTGAGTGATGATTTGCAATTGTATGGTTCCGGTGAACTTCATAGCAATTACCAAACACCAAAGCTGATTTGGGCTGGAGATATTAATGGGGATAAGATGATGGATTTGATAATTTATTCGCATACGATGACAGATAGCGGTGGAGTATGTTGGGATACTCATCTTTTTATTTCAAATAAAGAAAAGGAAATACCAATCAAAAAAGTAGCGGGAAATACACAATGCAATTGTATATCTTAAAGGAAGAAGAAAGAAACCTGTGCGGAACACAGTGCAGCCGACAATACTCCGCTACGCTACGTACTGCGGCTGCACCACCCGTTGTGCTCAATTCCTGTATAAGAAGGATCAGAATTAACTAGAACAGCTAACGATCAGACAAAAATGACGTGTATCAATTATGTTAAAATGATAGAGTGTAAATAATTGATAAACAATCAATATTTTGACCGTTAGTCAGATAAAAAATGGAATGGGAGTAGATATACAAATTTTTGTTAATCATGAAGTAAAGGGGAAATCCTTTAAGTCAAGGATCAATGATATTGAAAAAAGACTTCAAAAAAAGATTCAAGTAATTCCGAATATACCATACTCAAAAGAAAATTTACCAAAAGAAACTGAGAAATATGAAGAAGTAATATATTATATCACGAATCCTAACGAGGAAGAAAATTTCAAAATATTCGATGAAATAAAAATCAATACAAATTTTGCTTACTTTTCAGGACTTAGGATTTTTAAAAATACGATGATAATATATCCTAATCGACTCAGCACTGATTCTTATAATTGGAAATTATATCTTGGGGATGAATACGAAAAGAAACAAAAATCAATAGAATATAAAGGATACAACAAGGCTTGGAAGAAATTCCAAAAATTCACATACCAGATAATTGATAAATTAGGAGGTAATAAAATTGTATACATTGATGACCATAGCTTTCAAGAAGCCGAAGATTTATTTTACAAGGGGAAGGAGTTAGAAGAAGTAATGTTTGAATTACAGAAGGTAGGTCCGTTATTTGAGATAGAAAAATTATATAATAACTTTGACAAAATCTTCGAGGATTACAACTTGAAACATTACGGATTTTACGAAGAATTGAAATAAAAACTGAGCACAACACAGTGCAGCCGACAATACTCCGCTACGCTACGTACTGCGGCTGCACGTTCCCGTTATGGGGTACCGCATCAGAATTGGCATTCTATGGAATTGAAAATATGAATTCTCCCGCCTCAAAAATGAAAACTCAGAATCGAGAATTGTCCATAAATCGAGAACTTGAGTTCCAAATTAGGTAATTGGAATTTTGAAAGGCGGGTAAAGGTCCTATCGAGTATTGCATTTTTTACGGTGAATCGGACAGAAAACGAAAAATTTGGATTCTTAAGATTAACCGGGCCCATCTTGAAAAATGAGATTGGTTTTTTCAGAAGGAGTGTGAGTTTAGGCGGCTTTTGAAATAGAAATTAGGAATTTGAATCTCGTCCAAAAACAGAATTTAGGAATCAGGAATCTGGAAATTTTGAACAAGGAATCGTTTGTTGAATCAATTTGACAACCAAGATCAAAAACTCAAGATTTGAAAACCTGAAACTGATTTTGATGAATTCGAGAGATTGAGTTGAGTAAATCAGGAATCAAAAATCAGGTTGAATCTTCTGGAAATAGAGACCTGAATCCGGAAATAGGTTGATTGTCGTGAGATTTTTGGTTGATTATAGATTAGAACCGATCAAATTGAAGAACCAGAATCCTGAAATCAAATCAACTGAAAATCAAGGAATTAAAATCAGTTGAAAAGAATTGAACAGCCGCCTTTTGGTTTATCCAGAATTTGAAATGGGCCCTTTTTTTGAAACGGTGAAAAGAATAAAGCGGCAACCCATAACAATGGCTACACTCAAGCTG
>JAGGDU010000072.1 GCA_018457135.1 Trichodesmium erythraeum GBRTRLIN201
TCATAAAGAGAGTTTAGGGTTTGTTTGGGCTTGAAATTTGCTAAAGTCCCGCTAACTTTCTTTTGAGTAATTAGCTTTATTCATTGCTATTGGTTACCTTACATTACCTCTAACAGTGGGGAAGCCTCCTCGTAAGCTTCTTAGCTAACCCTATTAACCCTATACCCTTTCTCTCTTAGACCTAAAGCCTTTGTTGACATTGACCTTGAATGATATACCTTAGTTTTCAAGCTATATCCTTAGGTATCAAGGGAGATATTTCCTCGTTCCCTTATACCTTTATTGCAGCTGATGAGCGTGGTATAAATTATCCCGAAAGGTTCAGTATAGTTGTTGATATCGACACCAAAATGTTCAGTTCCATTGACCCTTTGACTTTCTTCCTACATCAGCTAGTTACCTTGAGAATTTAATTATCTTCCTGTTTGTCCACCTATCAGTCTCTACTAAAAGCTTGACTTATCTGCTAGTTAAAGCTGTAAACCCATTTCGGCCAACTTCACAAATTGATGTGATGTTCAGTTCTTACCCTGTGGCCTATGTTGTTAGGGCAGATGGAATTTCACCATAAAGGACATAAGAATTTTCTAATGGCTTTATGTTTAACCTCCTTATAAGATTAGCCACAGAAAACTTGCTATACATACTTGAGAGAGGTTTTTACTAGCCAATGAGTTGCCCTTCGCCATTCTTGTTAGTAAATTCTTGCGCCTCTCAAATTCTATCAGTACTGCGAATTTAACTTTTGACTTGAGCTATAGCCTCAAAGTTTACAGTCTATAAAATCTTACTTTTAACCTTTAATTTCCCCCTTGGAAAGGACAAAGGGGAGTTTACTTTTGACTTTATAAATTTCCGGGCGAGTATAACAATTTCTTGTAATAGAGAAGCAGACTCCATACTGAAATTAGGTAGAAAATTTTTTCCTCCACAAAAATCAAAAAACTGCTCCTGTACTTCAATGGAATATTTGCTAATAAAAATCAACTAAAAACTAACCTTTATTATATATTACATAGATAAATAAACAAAATATGAATCTTTCTAAGACAGCCATCTTAACCCTTACTGCCCTCAGTTCCCAAAATTTAGCTACAGAGGCAAAAGTTACTCCTAATACTAATCCATATTTTCAGACAACTGCACCAGAGAATATTAATCTTACTAACTCTATTAATGTTATTACTGTGCCTTCCACAAAATCAATTAGCCCCCCAGAAATATTAGTCAGCCAAGCCTATAATAACCTTAACCTTAAGACTACTTTATCAACTCCAAATATACATCAAATTAAAAGAACTTTAAACAATAGTTGGTTAGGGAAAATAGTAAAGTTTTCAGCAAAAAATAATTATCAATTCCAGCAATTTGCTGAACAAATGGCTTTAAAAACAGATTTAGAATCAGAAGCTAGTCTCAATCTTAATCCTACCCTAACTTTATTGAATACTTTATTATTAGTTGCAACTTTATTACCTCCTATAACTATAGGTTTTTTTTGGCTCATCAGAAGATTGGTAATTAAAGAATTAGTAGGTGAAGTTAATAAGAGGTTAACAAAAATAAGTCAATTAGAATTAAGTCTGAATCAATCTCAAAAATTATTTACTGAATTAGAGAGTCATATAGTGACTGCAAAACAATCAATTGATTTTCTGCATCAAGAAGCTAAGATATCAAAATCATCTGTAGAACAAATAGAAGTTCTGAAGTCTCAGTTTTTAATGCAACTGCAAGTGATTATTTCTGAGGCTCAAGAAGCCAAACATCAAGCTATTCAAGAAATTAATTATTCTGTCAATTCAGAAACTAAATCTGTTAAAAATACCCAGAAATTAAAATCCTCTGAAAAGCAGCCTACTATGATTGCTGATGATTATTTTAAACTAGGAGAAAAACAATTTTATGATGGTCAATATAATCAAGCTTTAGCAAATTTTGAAAAAGCTATTTCTCTTAATTCTTATTTAAGTGAAGCTTGGTTTAAGTCTGGTAATGTATTTGTAAAATTGCACCGTTATTCTGACGCTCTTGCTGCTTACGATCATGCTATTGCAATTCATTCTGATAGATTTGAATATTGGTTTAATCGTGGCAATGTATTTGTCAAGTTAGAACGTTATTCTGAGGCATTAGCTTCCTATGATAAAGCTCTTTCTCTTAATCAAAATCATGTAGAAATTTGGCTAAACCGAGGTATTTTATTCAGGAAATTACAACGGTATAATGAAGCAGTTGTTTCATATCAAAAAGCTATTTTAATCCAGCCTAAAAATGTTGATATTTTGCATAATTTGGGTGCTTTATTAGGAAAGTTAGAGCGCTATGAAGAAGCAATCACTACTTTTGACCAAGCTCTGAAAATTCAACCAAATAAATTTGAAATTTGGTATAACCGAGGCAATTTACTGGGAAGGATACAATCTTTTAACGAGGCAATTAATTCTTATGACAAAGCACTAAAAATTAAACCAGATAGGTATGAAATTTGGTACAACAAAGGTGCTATTTTATGGCAAATAGAAAAATATCAAGAAGCAGTTAATTGTTACGACCAAGCAATTAATTTAATGCCAGATGATTATGAAGTTTGGCATAATAGAGGAGTAGCTTTAGGTGCTTTGGAAAAGTATCAGAAAGCAGTTAATTCTTATGATAAAGCAATTAAAATTTACCCCCAATGTTATCAAGCTTTTATCGGTAAAGCAGAAACATTATTGAAGTTAGAACAATATGAGGAAGCTTTAAGTTCTTGTAATCATGCTATTGCTATTAAAAAGGAACGTTATGAAGGTTGGTTATGTCAAGGTCGGGTATTAGAAAAATTGACAAGTTATGAAGAAGCTTTGATGGCTTATGATCAAACAATTGCTATTAATGATAATAGTTATGAAGCTTGGGCAAGAAAAGGTATGGTCTTAGAAAAAATTAAACGCTATCAAGAAGCTTTAATGTGTTATGACCGGGCTATTGCGATTAAACCGAATGATTCAGAATCTCAGCTAAAACGTCGTAAATTATTGTCAGAATTACAAACAGAAGGAATTTTCACTGAGGCAAATAAATATAATTTACAACTCAATTTAGATGTTAGTAATAACCAAGATAAAAAACTCAAAAAAAATCAAAAAAATTATCCGTATCTTGCACAGAAGGGAAGAAAGAGCTAATAGTTATCCCTAGATTATTATATAAAAATTACTATAAAGAATGAAGTTTAACTCAATGTTAAATTGAAAATAAAAAAATGGTTATAACGATAGATATAACTAATTTAAATAAATTATATTTACTGTTTTTAAGCTACTATAATCATCCAAATTTACCCAGGATTATGCTTTTATTTTACTATTGATTAAGAGGCGATCGCTCAATAGATGCACAGAATTACTACTGCTAATTAAGGAATAAAAACTAAATAAAACTGGAAAAAATTAATTCTGTTCAATAGGTTTTCCAGATACAAACTACAACTTTATCGTCTGATTTAATTTATGTTCCTAACCCTAAAAATGACTCAAAAAATACCTAATACTAGGGGAAAAAAGGATTGTAATTTCCATCAAGTTATGATATAGTAATACCAATTTCCTAAAGTCCGACTACACATAATGCTTCAAGAATAAAATCA
>JAGGDU010000073.1:0-1904 GCA_018457135.1 Trichodesmium erythraeum GBRTRLIN201
TTAGGCGCTAATTCCTTGAAAAATAGTCACAGTAAGGGAAGTGGGTATTTTTGGATATGTCTAATGTAAAACATCTCTAATCTTCTCAATTACCCCTTCCAATATGCCATTGTTTGTAGTGCCAAAATACCGTCGAATAAGGAGGTAAATGCTTGGGTAAATCACACCAGTTACAACCATTCTGAAGTTGGTAGAGAACACCATCCAATATTTCTCTTTTAGTCCATTTGGGGGGAAAAGTTCTTTTCTTTTTGGGTAACAGGGGTTCAATTATAACCCACTCCTCATCTGTCAAGCTACTAGAATATGGCATTTTCTATCCATTATAGTCTTTCAGAAAGATCCAAAATGGCTTCTATAGAGCGTTTTCCTGGAGTAGAACGAGTGGTAATGGATGGCATAGAACCGGCAGTGCAACGACCAACGGGCTCAGAAAAACAAAAACTGAATTATTCAGGAAAAAAAAGCCTCTATCTCGCAAACATCTAGCAGCAGTATACCAAAATAAGCGAGTGTTCTTGTTGAGTAAGGCAAGAGAGGGAAAGTTACATGACTTGAAACTCCTACACCAGGAAAAGTTGATAGGAAATATACCTGTGGAGATACCAATTGAAGTTATGAGTAGGTTGCAAGGTATTCAACATCAGTCTGAAAATATCAGCATACCCCATAAAAAACAAAAAGGGGGAGAATTAACAGCAATAGCAAAGCCTTAAAAATCAGAAATTGAGTCAATAAGCGGGTGATATGTGAAAACGCCTTTGCAGGTATCAAACGCTATGGGGCTGTAAATCAGATTTACCGTAATCAAAAAAATGATTTTGATAACAAATTAATGTTAACAGCAACTGGGTTATGGAACTTGTAGCTGATAGCAGCATAAATAGCTAAAGTCACTAACCAAAATTGCTCGGTTTAAGTTTTCATTTTTCCCTAAGGGACTAGCGGATAAATAAGACAGCGAAGAGAATGGTAAAATTGTGATGTACTATTTAGGCAATGTTTCAGAGGGCAGCAAAAAGGGTTTGTAATGTTCTAATTCGTCAGCTAAAACTTTAACTCCAGTTTGATAAGTGGTCTCAACTAGGTGGATAATTGGCGCAACACCCTTCCAGCCGGGTTTCAAGCAAATTTAAAATAGCCCCATTCCAGTAGTTTTCGTTCGACAGCCCAACATCGTTCTATAGGATTGTAATTACTATGGTAAGGAGGATAGTAGATTAGGCGAATTCTCAAGCCAGTCCCATGATAAAATTCAACCATACCCTTAATAAATTGGGTGCAATTATTTCGAGTAGCACTGCCTCCATCAAGGTCAATAACCAGTTCCTCTTCCTCCAGTTGGGTGTACTTGTGTTGTTGCTTGTACCACTAAGCAGTTAAACAATCAACAATGAAATCGCTAGTTTCTGCCGACTGTCCAAAGTAAATTGATAACTGATCTGTTTGAGTATTGAGAATGCCAAATAGAACCAACACTGATTGCCATTGGATATCATGGTCATCGGCTTCTTTAGCTTCTAAGGTGCGGGCTTTACCATTGCGCGAAAGATTGCCAATTTTGACTTTGGCTGTGGTCTCAATAGAGATTCGTAGTGACTTACCATTGTCATTGCTATCTGTGATTTTGTTTCCAGACATTCTCAAAAATGGCATCGGTTTGGAACTTTCTTCAAGGGTTTTGTTTTTTGTGTTTTTTTAGGCGATATCCCAGTCGGTTGAGAATATCACCGATGGTTTGGCGATTCGGTAGTGAAGAGTGTGAGTATCCCTTCTGAGTAATTAACCCCTCCCCCAACCCCCGCGCACTGATGCGGGCATAAACAAATGTGGAAAATAACTTCGGTTATGCCTGAAATTGAGCATCCACCAGAGCATGAATGTCGCCTTCAAAATCAGGTAAA
>JAGGDU010000073.1:2004-3613 GCA_018457135.1 Trichodesmium erythraeum GBRTRLIN201
GCTTCTGCCTGAAATTGAGCATCCACCAGAGCATGAATGTCGCCTTCAAAATCAGGTAAAATCACTTCAGTTTTGTAGCGCGTGCCTGATAATTATCTACACATATCAAACCTGTGTTACGCTTCTGCCTGAAATTGAGCATCCACCAGAGCATGAATGTCGCCTTCAAAATCAGATAAAATCACTTCAGTTTTGTAGCGACCTCGTGCCTGATAATTGTCTACACATATCAAACCTGTGTTACGCTCGTGCAAATCCAACTGAACGCTTTTGCGATTCCATCCAAACATTCGTTCTGCTTTGCGGGCTGACCCTCCCAAATAATCTTCAGCAATTTTTGCTGTCAAGCCACACTTATGATGTCCCCTCAGTTTCTTCGCTGCATCTTGAAAGGTTGATTTAATTCTATCGTTTAGTAGTAGCATTCTAGAGATTCCTTTGCTTCCAACCTGCAAGTAGTTGCTTCTAGAAATCCGCTACTTGCTACCTCTGTGCTCTTAGTGGGTATCTTATTTTTACGCAAGTCCCTAAAGACTGTTTTCCCTTTTTTTCAAAATTTACTTCAAATTTAGTCTTCCTTCTTTCTTTTAATTCTGATTATAGAAATTCATAACTACTGCTATACTTACACTTAGTTAGAAATTATTTAGCTAGAGCATAGATTCATCTCACGCAATAATCTCTGAGTAAGCTTAAATCTAGAGTAAATTCCAATCCTGTGTTCCGGCCAATTAATTTATAAATATTGTTTTTTGCACTCTTGGGAAAAATTGATGTTATAATTAGATATTATTAAGTTAATATTTATCATAAGGACATAGTAAATAAGATTAAGTAAATAAATTAAGTACACCAGAATAAGAGATGTAAATCCTTTTTTATTCTTGGTCTCAAAGCCAAGAATGTTGGATAGAAAACGATAACTGCCAATCCAAATACCACAACCAAAGAATTGGTAAAATTGGATTTGGTCAGTTCCAAAAAAACTATTTAAAAGAATTTATTCTTATCCTCTGTAGTGATATTGTAATGTGTCGGGATCAAGACGCAACCAGAAATATAGAATACAGAGTGATAGGGTATTCCTTTATGAAAGCTCCTAGAGTCATAAGGCATAGTGGGGTTAGGAAACAATAAGCCCAAATATTATGGTAAATTTGGCTTTTGAGTATGTTACATAACAAATTTTTTTAATATGGCAATACAATTGAAAGTTACATCTATTGCTTGTAGTGCATGTGCAGATACTATTACTAAAGCAATTAAAAACTACGAGTCTGAAGCTGATGTCCAAGTGAATATAGGGCAAAAGATAGTTACAGTAGAAACTGAAGCATCTGAAGACTCTATTAAAGAAGTAATTACTTCTGCTGGACATACAGTTGAATAAAATTAACTAAGCTATAACTAAAATGTAAACTTGGGGTGTATTTTTCTATCAAACCCCAGGGTTTTTCTTTCCTAGGATAGAGCGGCAAGAAGAGGAGATCGGATTTTAGTTGAAACCCAGTTGTAATAAAGTACATGAAAAAAGAACAAAAATAATGTTATAAATAGACATCTCCAAAATAGAAAATAAGATAAGATTGTAATGTTCATTTACAATTTT
>JAGGDU010000074.1:0-38605 GCA_018457135.1 Trichodesmium erythraeum GBRTRLIN201
CAAAACTTTTTCAGTATGAAATTTTGCCGCAACCTACTTAGGATTGCTATATATTGTCTTTGCATAAGTCCTGATATTAATAGAAAAGAGTTTCATAAGAAAAAGGTACGGAATATTAATACTCAATTCTAGGAATTGATAATATTTTTGGTCTTAAAGCCTCTGGACTAATACCTGCCTTATGAGCAACTAACACCCCCAAGGCTTCTAAATATGAATTTACCTCCAGCGCCTTGATCCCCAACTTTTCAGGTGATACCTGCATATAGGTTTTATTTTCTTTGACGGCAATAATTTGTGCTTTAGTTTGACTGAAACTTATCACCGCACTACCTCCACAAGCTGTCGCAGGTACAACCACCGCATCAACTTGTTCTGCCCAGATGCTGTTAGGAAGTGCCAAACCATCTCTGAATGTGACTAACTGTGGCGCACGACTCAAACCAACTAAAACACAAGGCAAAAACGTATAACCCATTTCTTCCGCGGCAGACCGGGGTGATAAGTTAGGGTCTAGAGGTAGGGGTAATAAAGCAGGAGCATGAGCACAGGGTATTTGAAAAGTTTTGACAATTAAATGACTAATAACCGCCTCTGCTCCTGCCAGAGGGTCAACTCCTTGACCATAACGATATTCTTGCAATGCTGTACTACCTTCGTCATCCGGAAATCTAGCAACAACAGCGATCGCCTCTGCCTTTCCTTTGTGAATTAGGGTATATGCTGCTCGTAGCAAGCTATCAGGATTAGCTATTGTGCCCCAGGACGCCCCAGACTCAGACTTTCGTAGTTGTACTCCTAATGGCAAGTCAGTCACAATGTAATCTGTAAGATTTAGACCTAAAGTTGCTCTCGTAGCATCGGCAGCTTGTAAATGGCGCAGTTGTAATTCTGGCTCAATGGCCTGGTCAAGGATTAAACCCACTCGGTTTTGATGTACTGGTTGTAAGCCATACCATCCTTGAGCAAATTTGTCAATAGCATACCCTTCTACATAGAGAGCATTAGGTAATGACCAATAAAGTTGTGCCCCATTGAGAACATTAGGGTGAGTTATCAGAAGATCGCAGGTTTGTGCGATCGCTCGTGCTACTGGCAAACCATCACCAGCATAACCCCCAATAGATGCACCGATACCAGTGGGTATAATTAAGACTACTGTATAAGGACGTGGTGTCAAGTTAAAAGTCAAAAGTCAGAAGTTAAAAATTGATTATTGTAGTGGACTAACACATCTAAAATATTGCAATAGTAGTGGTGGGTTCTAGTTTCAATTAGTGAGTTTAACCATCAGATTAAATAAACCGACCCCAAAATCTAGGATAGTTATTTAGGGCTAAAACCTATAAGTGGTTGTGCAAAATTAATTACAAATTTACACAAGCTGAATTCTTGGCCTTCTAAAAAGCACAGATAATTAAAATAGGTAAATAATTTTCCTGAGGTACTTCTCATGTTTCTTGAAATACTTAACTATGGAAAAATTTTAGGTAATTGGGAGCAATTGATGTTATAAAAACATTTTTATTATGGCTAATTAATGAGACTTGATATTAGACAGTGAAAGCTATCTATAGGGGTTTTAATATCAATATTCTACCTAAATTTAAGAGTACATAAGTGCATAAGTTTCAAAATCTCTGTCTTATTTGAATAATAAAAACTGCTATAAAATCTTTCTATACTTATCATTGAATATGTGTAATACTAGTTTCTATACATTAACACTATACTATATACTAATCCTAAATAATTTTGAATATAAATCAGGTATCATGGAAAAGTACAATTGTTGAGTTTATATGATTTTACATATTATACTTTCTCTAATATAATAATAGATTGCTATAGACTATACTTTAGTTCTTAAGTAATTAACACAAAGGGAATAACCTTTTTGCAAAATTCAGCTTTGTCAGTGTTGAAATTTGTCGTCATGTCACAACATATAGATTTATCTCAAATCAACTGTGTAGAGTCTCTTGAAGTCAGTATATAAATCTTATCATATAGCTAGTTTTTTTTCATTCCTACCTACTTAACCCTAAGTTAATGTTAATTATTCTTATGTTGTAGGAAAGTTTTATGCAACGTCCAACAGAGAGGCATGGAGGTTGTATAAAACTTCCCTAGCTACTCTCCCTCCAAAATCTACATTAGGGGTGAGTCCTCTAGTCAACAAAATGTAGAAAAGTTGTGAAGAAATGGTACTATTTATATCCAATACAGGCAAGATGCCTGTACTACAAATAAAATTATTTTTCTCAGCTGTGGGTTTCATCAAGGGTTAGGCACTATTGTAGGCCATATCCTTATGTAGATAGGTCTAAAATTAGTAGGTACTTTGGCTTGTTTTACAAAACATAAAACTAATTAAAATTAATGAGACAAATTGTTTATAGTAAGAGAGTTTATTTTTCACTAAAAAGAAAAAACATTATTGGAAAAATTAATTAATGTTTATGAAACCTAATTCCTAAAAAAACATCGTAAAGAAAACTCCAAAAGTTTTTTCCTTGCAAGAGTCCCAAAGATTGAGGAGAGCCTTTAACATCTAAAAGTGGTTTCATTGCCTCATAAGCAGGTTTGTAATTATACCAAGGGATAGAAGGCCATAGATGATGAATTAAGTGATAGTTTTGTCCACAAATCAGGATATTGAGAATAGGACTGGGATAAACTCTAGCGTTGTGCCAGCGATCGCGCTCTTGAAAGGGGCGGTGAGGCAAATAATCAAAGAATAACCCTAGAGCTATACCTACCACCAAAGCGGGGCAAAACCAGAAATTCAAAATATAGCCCAGAAAACCATAATAGATAGATAACCCTACAATAATAAAGACTACTAAGCGACTGAAAAACCATTCCCATAGCTCAAACTTTCGCCACAGTCGTCTTTTAAAAAAGAATATTTCATGGTAAAAAAAACGAGCTGCAATTAGCCATAGTGGCCCACCAGTAGAAACGAAATGATCTGGGTCATTTTCTGGATCGTTAACGTGAGCATGATGTTGTAGATGTACTCGTGTAAATACTGGAAAAGCAAAACCTAAAAGTAAAGCACTCCCATGACCTAAAATAGCATTAATTAAACGGTCTTTGTGAGCCGAATTATGGGACGCATCGTGAATGACTGTTCCTGCCATATGTAAGGCTACTACATTCATTAAGAAGCAGCACCAGCCAGGAAAGTGCCAGTAAAAGTAACCACAGGTTGAGAAAATTACTATTCCTAAAGCACTCAAAAACATTAGTAAGTTAGTATTTAAGCCTCCAGATGAGTGAAGTAACTCTCTTGGGACTGTTATTTGCACTCCTGCCTCTAACATTATTATTTTTACTCCTTAATATTAATTAACATTTATTTTCGTAGCATAGGTTAAATACAAATTTTTGTAAATGTATGTAAAGCAATATTAAGTAATATAGTATGATTATTATTTTTGTCAAGAGAGAAAATCAAAAAAGTTAAGGATGAACCCCATACCTTTAACAGAGAAAAATATTTTTATTGTGGCTAACTCATTGAACTTTTTTCCAGAAGTAAAATATATTCACAACAATTTCTGTAAGTATAGGAGGTTATACCTAAGTTTACCCCCAGACAAATTTTATAGCAGTTCTTAAATCTATGAGTTACAATTCATACATTAGCGCATTTTTTTAGTTATCCTTTATAAAAAACTTCTAAAACCCTCTTCTGAAGTGGGGGAAAGGAAGATGGCGGGATAATGATCGCAAAATTAAGTGGGCAGCTATATCGCTCCTTGGGACTTGAATGACTTAATCATTTCATCGAATGCTTTGCTCTCTGCATTACCTAATCTTTCAACACGGCTTATTCATAGTATATTCTTCTCCTACATGAATATCCAGGAAAATCATGTATGTAAATGAGACCAAGATTTAATAACATTGTCTGTCATTTGAGTAATGTTTTGGCATTTACTTTCTCCCTACAGTCCCCCTAAAGAAGAACGATAACCTTTCTTTTGAACCAAATTTTTCCAGAAGTTACCATATTTATAAAACCATTTTTAGTCGGGATAGATGTAAAACAGACTACCTTTATTTAATTCACGGAACAGGTATTTTTAGGTATAGGTCAAGCTAGATGATGGATATCAACTAATTTAGTTCATTTTTTCCAAAAGTCCAGCTAATAAAACGTAATATGAGATATCAATATTACCCATGAATATAATAACTAATAAATTAGAAAATTATGTCAAATTAGAACTTGCCCTAGAAGTTGACTAGCATATGTATTTTTAGCATTTGTGTGCTGAGTACTTCTTTTATGTTTATTTGTTAAATAAATCTGAAATTTTTTTTTTTATGACTATTTCTGGCGTAATTACTATCATAAATAATTAAAAATCAAGATATTTATCCTACTTCACCTATCTACTAATACCCTAAACTCATGGAACTACAAAATTATCTGCGTCGCACTAAAATAGTAGCCACTATTGGCCCAGCCACAATTAAGCCTGATGTACTTCGGGAGCTAATTAAAGCTGGTGCTACAACCCTGCGACTCAACTTTTCTCATGGAACTCATGAAGATCATCAGAATAGTATTCGCCTTATCCGGCAAACCTCTTTTGAGCTGAATCAAACGGTGGCTATTCTACAGGATCTTCAAGGACCAAAAATTAGATTAGGAAAATTTGAAACAGGCTCAATATCTTTAGAGGATGGAGACCCTTTTATTTTGACGAGTCACTTGAAATTAGGAACTCAAAAAATTTCTTCTGTAACTTATGAACCTTTGGCAGATGAAGTGCCGGAAGGGGCAAAAATTCTCCTTGATGATGGCAAAGTAGAAATGTTAGTGGAGAAAGTAGATAAAACAGAGAAAGAACTACATTGTCGTGTTGTAGTCGGTGGTACTCTTTCTAATAATAAAGGTGTTAACTTTCCGGGAGTTTATCTGTCAATTAAAGCACTGACAGACAAAGACAGAAAAGATTTAATGTTTGGTCTTGACCAAGGAGTAGACTGGGTAGCGCTTAGTTTTGTTCGTAACCCCCAGGATGTTATAGAGATTAAACAATTAATTGCTAATGCGGGGAAAAAGGTTCCTGTAATTGCTAAAATAGAAAAGCACGAAGCTATCGAACAAATGGAAGAAATTTTGGCTTTGTGTAATGGGGTGATGGTTGCCCGTGGTGACTTGGGGGTGGAGTTACCTGCAGAGGAGGTACCTCTGTTACAAAAACGACTAATTTCTACTTCTAACAGGATGGGAATACCTGTAATTACTGCTACCCAAATGTTAGATAGTATGGTGAATAACCCCCGCGCTACTCGTGCCGAAATTTCTGATGTGGCAAATGCAATTATTGATGGTACTGATGCTGTCATGTTATCAAATGAGACAGCAGTGGGTAAGTATCCTGTGGAAGCTGTAACAACAATGGCAACTATCGCCAAACGCATTGAGCAAGAAGTTATTACTTGCAACGTTTCGAGTATGAATGATACAGGTCATTCTATTCCCAATGCTATTAGTCATGCAGTTAGTCAGATTGCACAAGAGTTAGATGCAGCAGCTATTATGAGTCTGACAAAAACCGGTGCAACAGCACGCAATGTATCTAAGTTTCGACCAAAAACTCCTATTTTAGCAGTGACTCCCCATGTGGATGTGGCGCGACAGTTACAACTTGTATGGGGAGTGAAACCACTATTAGTATTGGATTTACCTTCTGCAGGTCAGACTTTCCAATCAGCCATTAATGTAGCTCAGGAAAACGAGTTATTGGTTGATGGAGATTTAGTAGTTATGACTGCGGGTACTTTACAAGGCATAGCAGGTTCAACAGATTTAATTAAAGTTGAGGTTGTAACTGCAGTTTTGGGTCAAGGTACTGGAGTTGGTCAAGGTTCTGTGAGCGGTCGTGCTCGGGTTGCTCGTAATTCGACGGAGGTTCGGGATTTTAACCATGGAGAAATTTTGGTGGTTAATCAGACAAATGCTGAGTTTGTGGAGGCAATGCAAAAAGCTTCTGGAGTGGTGACGGAAGAGGATAGTGTTACCAGTCATGCTGCAGTTATTGGTTTACGTTTGGGGTTGCCAGTGATCGTGGGAGTGAAGAATGCGACTAATGTAGTTCGGGATGGAACAATTTTGACGTTGGATGCTCAAAGAGGTATGGTTTACTCTGGAACTAATCGAAGGTAATCAGTTATCAGTTTCTGATGCCAGGATCGGAGTAGCAATCAAAAAGTATATGCTTTGTACTAGGGTAAGAGCGATTTCTATCTTATTGCTCAAGCTCTATTACAAGCTTTAGTTATAACTCTTTAACCGAATAAAATATTATAGCACTACGTTAATTGGTTAGGATATATAATTACTACTAATTAATTAAACTATAAGAAAGACTATGTCTGCACCCTATAGCCAGACAAAACACATCTAATTTTTTTGACAAATGACCAAGTCAGAATATAATTTAAGAATAGGCTCTGGGAGCATATTGGATACTTCCTAAAATAAATACGAACGCTATCAACAATTATAACCATCAAAAAAAGCTCAACAATAATTAACATTGTTACATACAAATAGGCTTTTAGGAGTCGGTGAGTTGAGCTATGAACGATAAGGAACAGGAATATCTTTCCAATCAAGATCATTAATCAGTAAACCGACAGAATATTTCAATATTTCCACCGACTTGTGACTTACACAAAGTTTTTCGGTGTAGCCTAGCTAAATAGTTCCTAACTCTTGTGTTTTCTCTTTCGACTATGGTCATATACGTTTTACTAATAATCTGATTCCATTTGAGTTTAACTGTGGATATACTTTCCACCCATCAGCTCACATAGAAATAACAGTTCTACTTTTCGACCTGTGCTCATAAGGGTTCAAAGGTTTCTGCAATGTGCTCTCCAATCACCCACTCCAAAATACCTCTGTTAAAATGATCTACAGCGTTCCAGATCCAAATCTTGTTTTTTTTCTCCAGTTCATCTAATTCTCCTACCTGGGGAGTCCTAGGGAGGAGAATAACTGTTAGGTAATAACTCACCCACTTGTTTAATTCAATTGATTATGGTATTGTAATGATTTTTTTTAAGAAAGAGCGATCGCTCTTTACCCAATTCCATTAACATACATTGTCAAACATTCATATTTAAATTCATCAGAATAACCCTGCGCTAATTGATAATTATCAATAAATTGGTGAGAAGAATTAACACAGATGTAGTTTTGTTTCCCTTGTCGATATATTCCGTTTTTGCGGATATTATCAGATCTACATTCTCGGTATTCCATGATTTGAGACTATAGAGTTAAAATTTATTTTAATAATACATTAACTCATATCTTGATTCACCAACGATAGCTTTTAAATTAGAAAGTTATGAATGATAATTGTTATCTAAATACTCTCAATATTTAACAATAAAAGTTCTGAAAAAAAGAGTATTTATGAATATTTTAGTAAATTATAAGACCCCAGATTTGAGAGAACAAAACACCAGAAATTAATTGATGTTATTACAATTATATTTGTGATGTAATTTGTGTCACGGATACCTGGATAGATATAGAATTTTTAGGTAAATCTAAAAGTGAATAGCTAAATTTTTTTTGAGAACTGCCTAATGGAACTCCATCTCACCATAAAGCTTGGGCGAGTTTTTGCAAGTCTTGAGCCTATTAATTACAGCAATGTTTTTTGCCATTTAAGTCATTAAGTCAAATAACTGAAGTAGAAATAATAGCAATTGATGGTAAAACTCTCAACAGGGTTTGGTTAATGTATAAGATCATTGGAAGCTTGTGCTACAATTACATAAAAATTATTTTACAAATATCTTAATCACCGATGACTCAATCTTTCAAAACTCCTACTCAAACTCCTCTCCTTGGTTTATCCTTAGCTAAGTTAACTGAGTGGGTGCAACAACAGGGACAACCTGCTTATCGAGGTAAACAACTATATCAATGGATTTATCAAAAAGGGGCTAAGTCTCTTGCAGATATTACTGTATTTTCCAAACAATGGCGTGAGGAAATTAGTAATTTTCCTATTGGTCGTTCTGTCATACATCATCGCTCTGTTGCTCCAGATGCTACAGTTAAATATTTGCTAAAATTATCAGATGGCAATATAATTGAAACTGTGGGTATTCCTACTTATAAACGCTTAACTGTTTGTGTTTCTTCTCAGGTTGGCTGTCCAATGGCCTGTGATTTTTGTGCTACTGGTAAGGGTGGTTTTAGCCGTAACCTAGAAGCACATGAAATTATCGATCAAGTACTAACGGTGCAAGAAGATTTTGAGCGACGGGTCAGCCATATCGTGTTTATGGGAATGGGGGAACCTCTGCTGAATACTAAAAATGTTTTGGCTGCAGTTAGGTCTCTGAATCAAGATTTAGGTATTGGGCAACGTTTGATAACTATCTCGACTTCGGGGATTCGTGATCGCATCCGGCAATTAGCTCAACATAAATTGCAGGTGACCCTTGCTGTTAGTCTTCATGCTTCTAATCAAAGATTGCGGGAACATCTGATTCCTAGTGCTAAGTTTTATCCTTTAGCTGATTTGATATCAGAATGCCGTGAATATGTCAAGATAACAAAGCGGAGAATTAGTTTTGAATATATTTTGTTAGCAAGTTTTAATGATTTACCAGATCATGCTAGAGAATTAGCAAAAAATATGCGTGGGTTTCAGTGTCATGTTAATTTAATTCCTTATAATCCTATTAGTGAAGTTGATTATCAACGACCTACTCAGGAGATGATAAAAACTTTTGCTAATGCTTTGGCAGAACAAAATATTGCAGTTAGCATTCGTTATTCCCGTGGTCTAGAAGCTAATGCAGCTTGTGGACAATTACGGGCTTCGCGGGTTTAAAATCAGTTATTAGTTATGGCAGTATGTAAATAAGTTAGGACATTTATAAATACTCAAACTCAGTCAAAAATTACTTCTGATTTCTGATATTAAGTTTCGTATCATCGGTGTTATTGTTATGAGCGTTGGGGGTAATGAGTTAGTGAAGTTTGGTATCAGGTTGGGCAAGCTAAACCTCTATAAAAGACATAATCTAAAATTTTGGTAGATCAGGACTTACGCAAAGACACTATATATAGTGCATGATAAAAAAGCGCGATCTTTACTATAGTTTTATGCGCACCTGGCGATACGCCACGCGGAGCAAACGCTTAACTACTTTAATTCAAAAACACTTTAGTTACTGGACAGTACAAAGTTCTCGGTAGAAAAAAATATTCCCCGCTAAAAGTCGGGGAATCGTGCATACTGGTTAATGATTCTTAAATTTGACCAGCTCTAATACTTTCAGGATGCACGTAATACGTTGTCTAGAGCCAATCTTGACCAACTTACGTCCAGTGTTTAGTAGTCATGCTACTTATGAATGTTTCGTTATACGTACGAATTTGGGGAATTCTTTTATGCAACCAACATCAGGCAGTTATGAGTTATCGACTTACTGTGGGACTAACACAACATTACTACACCTAAACTTTGCACTGGTTCCATTCCCAGGGTGATTAGTGCCCAAAAATTATCCACCATGTAGAATGAATGTCTAGTTTGTAGTTAGAACTTATCCATACTGGTAGCTATATCATCCTTGATGCTTATTTTGCTTCTAAAGAGTTGATTAAAGAGTTGAGGATTTACTTGCGACACTTAATTAGAGTTTACTGAATAAATATAAAAAACTTACACAGTAATGATTTTAGGTATTTTTCATCATAAATAGTATCTAATTTTCAGCTAAAATAAACCTCTATAATGCACACACTATGTACAAAAAAGTTGGCCAACCTGATACTCCACCAGAAAATTTTCAACTGCCGTTTAATGGCTAATTATCCCCAGAAAATCCTTGGGTAGTGATGGCTAGTTTAATTTCTTAGGAGAAATATGAAGATGTATATGTAATCTTTTTCTCTACCATACATAGGAGCACCTGGATGAAATTTAGAATGGAATTAGGGGCGTTAATTTTGTTTCATTTTAGAGAAGGAATAGGTACAGATTTAATCAATAAAATTAATTGAGATGTGGTGAAAAATTAGAGTAAAAATCAGGAAGATGAAGTAAAAAAAACAACCTTATTAGAAAAAATAAAGGAGTGTAAAAATAAAAGTAAATTAATTATAGATGCCACCTGCGCTCTCTCCGATATCAACTATCTGATGCACTTAAATCTATTAAATAATGGCATAATTAAAACCGAAATTATCTAATATATTCTATTAAAATGCTGTTAAAAGCTAGTTTCAACAAAAAATTATTACTCACATTCAAACAACAAGAAAGGAATATTTAAAGGTAGAAAAAAAAGACGAAAAACTCCTAATTCTATTAGGGAAACTATAAAAAAAACTGAAATATTTAAGTAAAAAATTAAGCAATTAAAAGTCTGTTAATTGAGAATTTTTCAGTTATGAAAATTTGAGTACTAGACAATATAAAATATTGTTGGATTTTCGTAAATTTTATAATCAACAACAATTAATGTGGGATAACAAATAACAACGAATAAATAAAAAAATAGTAAGTTTAAATCAACCTGATATGCGTCCAATAGTAAGAGGAAAAAGGGGAAAAATACAGAATTTGGAGCCCAAATATCTGTAAGTTGTATAGATGGATATATATTTTTACATAGAATAAATTCGGATAACTATAAGGAATTTCAAGATTTAAAGGCTCAAGTTGAATAGTGGAAAAAATACACGGGTTATTATACAGAGTCAGTTCATACAGACCAAATTTAGCTAACATGAGAAAACGGAAAATTCTGTAAAGACAAAGGTATTAGAATCAGTGGTTCATTAGGGAAGAGCACCCAAAAATATTGATAAAGAACAGAAAAAATAAGCTCAGGAGCGATGAAAGATTAGGTCACCATATTGAAGGTAAATTTTGCCGGTGGCAAAAGAGGATTTAGTCATAAAAAAAGTAATAGCTAAACTTTCTAAAACTTCCACAACTGCAATCGCAATTACTTTTTTGACTTTTTTAGTAATCAACCTTTTTACCCTCTTCAAAGAGGCTTTTTCTCTTTTTTTATAGTTTTTTGTCTGGGTGTTTTTAATAATTTCAACTTCTAGTTGAATAAATGATGATAATTTTTGATAAACATCAATTTTTATTGAATAAAAAATCAACTATTTTCATACTTTTTCAGCAAACCTTAATTACCAGAGTCCGATACAATGCAGTTGGGAAATATCCTCCACCAACACCACTCCTCAAACGCAGTCGTCGCAGATCTTGCGTTTGGGGTTAACAGTCAAATTACGCAACTTGTTTGACGAAAAAGATTGCTTCATGACAGAAACTCTACTACTTTACACTAAGATGGTGACTCTCAGATATCGCTGTTGTGATTTGCATTGGGACTCTTCTATTGAAAGAGTTCGCTTTATACTAGCTGTGTGGGCATAAGGCCAACAAATAATCCTGCTTTGGAGTATTTTTTCAAATGAAACCAACTGTTTTATGAATACAAAAACTTTTTACTGTCCAGTTTAGTTATTTAGGTTAAAATTTGCTTCATTTTACAGCAGTTTTCAGCGGAGCAAGTGTGCCAGCTATATCGCTCTAGATAAGTATTTTATCTTGAGTTACATTTTACACTTTTGTGGTTCACTCATATGAAAAGCGCTGTAATGGAGGAAGTATAGCAGTCGAAGCATAGGTTAAGATATCAATCTCGGTTATATGAGCAAATCCGAAATAGAGAGAGCGTCCTAAGCTTTTGTTCGATTGCTATAACAGTTAAAAATCTTGACCATCACGGGGCGAAAAATAGCTGAAAGCTATATATATAAATGGATGTGCATTCGAGAATTAAATTATACTTCAAATAAAAAAAATCCTTATTGAGAAGAAATGGGATGTAGTGCATTTAACTGTCTAGCGATCGCATTCTTTCCTCATTATACTTTTATCTACCAACCCCAGAAATATAAAATCTAAGTATAGCAAAGTTTTTGAGAATTAGTATCAGACCTTTTTTTGTATAAAAAGTTGTCAAAGCCTGTCTAAACAAGAGAATTACGTCGACGCCATAAAAAGGACTAGACCCCTTGGGAATTCAGGATTTATACCTTTTTGAAGTCAAAGCCTTTGAAAATATATGTTTTAGCCTTTTTATGGGTCTATTTTTTGAAGTCCCACTAATAAACTCCCTAAATCAACTGTGCTGAAGATGGCCTTCATCTTTTAATGGTTTGCCTTAACTCAAGAAACCAAACTTACTAAAGAAATAGTTATAGTTATTTAACTGAAAAATGATAAAAAGTTAAATGTTCAAAGTCTTGTATACCTTAAGGTATTGTACTTTCAAAAAGTCTCTCATGCCTCAAGTTCGATGACTATATATTAACATTTCCACACTTTCTTGAACCACAACCAGAATTTTCTTATTAGGAATGTAATGCAAACCATAAATTTGAACGTAAAAGTAATAACGATCAAACCATTCCTACAATGGCATCATTGAGTTAATTACTTCTGGGTCATGCTCATCTAATGACTAACCATCATTAACTTGTTGAGTTGATAAAAAATTATGACGTTGATAATATTAATTCGTCTAACTCTTGCTGCATTTGGGTGAGAACTTTTTGATAGCAAGCATCAACATAAGCGCGATCACTAGCTGCCTTACGTCCATAACGTTCAAACACAATGGGGGGACAAACCCGAGTATGGATCTGTACTGGAAAGGGGAAATTAGGCAAAGGCCCAATAGCTAATCCCCAAGGCAAACCTATATAAATAGGAAAGACCTCTGGGTCAAGATCAAATAACCACGGCATCCCCCACTTATGAAGTTGTTTTGCTTGTTCATAAAAATCAGCTAGTACGATTAAAGTATCATGAGCACCATTAGAAATCATTGGTACAATAGGAACTTCTTCACGCAAAGCTAATTTAATAAAGCCTTTACGTCCAGCAAAATAAATTTTGTTTCGCATAGAATGGGGACGGAAAACATCAGGACCCCCGCCAGGATAAACAATTACAGAGGCATTTCTTTGGAAGGCAGCGATCCCCATTTTCGGATGGGCTCTAACTGCTCCACATTGTACAGCTAAGGTTGTTGTACTAGGGAAAGCTGACCAGGCATTCTGGTGCATTAGTCCATAAACCAAACGTTTTGGACCAAACCTTTTAAACCAATCATACATACACATATGCATATCTGGAGCTGGTAAACCACCATTATGAGAGCCAACTATAAGAATTTTCTCATCAGGAATATGATGCCAACCATCAGTTTGAACACGAAAGTAATAACGATAAAACCATTCCCACAATGGCATCATCGACTTAATTACTTCTGGGTCACGCTCATCTAATGACCAACCATCATAAGGTTGACGCATATTTTGTTGATTAGCAGTCATTTCAGTTATTAGTTATTAGTTACTATATTACTATACTAATCCTAAATGATTTTGAAGATAAATAAGTTATCATAGAAAAGTGATCATGATTTGACTATAAGAGTACTTTCTCTAATATCATGATATATTGCTACATCATATTAATTTAAGTATTCAGCTTTTAGCAGCAACTACTAGGGTTAGATGATGACTTTTTTTCTTTCCTGGGGAATACTGAGCAAAGACAACTTTTAGTTCTCCTTGGAGATGAATTTCTCCTTTGAAGATAATGAGTTATAATTCATAGCTGAACTACAAAGTTTATACCCAGGATACTAGCTAATAACTGAAGGCTAAATACTTAAATATTAATTATAGCAGATTCCAGTTATCTGATTTTAAATGCTGATGAATAGTTTTAGTAAGAAGTAGCTATTTAATGGTAGGAAATGGAAATTTTTTTGGTCTATCAAACAAACTGCTACTAAATCTAGATTTAATTTCTACATAACAGTTTAATGGAGCAGTTTCAAATTCACAAAAATAAGCAGCAATTGGTTTTTTTTGAAGAGGTTGACATATTTGCAAGTTGTAACCATATTCTCTAGCTATCCTACCAAAATGATTTATAAATTTATAAATATCCATATATTCTTGCTTTTCCCAAGTTAATTGATTTACTACCAAAATTACCCATGTATCATCGGGGTTAACAAACCAAGTCTCAAGAAGTTTAGCACCAAATAAATCCTTAGTTAACCAGAAACTAGGAATGCTTGGTTTAGTTTGGGATAAAGGAGGTTGAGGTAGTTGAGAAATTGAACTTCTCGGACAGACAGGAAAAATAACTTTAGGTTTAGCAGTTGCAGGTAAAAGGAATAGGAGATCAGAAAGCAAGAAGAAGGAAAGATATAGTAATAATTTTAGATTCAACATATTAAGTAAGAAGGAATAAGGAAAAATATCTTAATATTAATTAAATCAGAAGTAAGAATGATAAATGTATTGAATCAATGAAAAAAATATTAATTATTTTAATAACGTATTCCTGGTAATTGAGTCATTAATCCTAATAATTCTAATTGTAGAAGATAACTAGAAAATTTTCCTGATGATAAATCAGTTTTTTGAATGATTAAATATCAAACAATAAGTTCAGTATAAATATGTTTAAAATCTCAGATAAAATTGGTTATAAATTTAGCTGATAAGTTTGCTTTTTATCATTAAAAAAAGATAATTTTTCCGAATATTATCCTACATCAATATCTAAAAACGGCATTAATATAAATGAGAAAATTATTAATTCTTTTGATAACGCATTCCTGGTAATTGAGTCACTAATCCTAATAATTCTAATTGTAGGAGAGAACTAGAAACTTCCCCTGATGATAAACCTGTTTTTTGAATGATTAAATCTAAAACAATAGGCTCAGTAGAAATATGTTTAAAAATCTCAGCTAACATAGGTTCTAAATTTGGCATATCAGTCTGGTTTTTATCGTTAAACAAAGATAATTGTTCCGAATATTCTTCTACATCAATATCTAAAGATGGCATGGCTCCTAACATTTCTAATAATCTATCCATAGTAATCGGAATTACCTCGGCACCTTTATTAATTAGCTGCAAAGAACCATAAGATTTTTGGTCATCTAAACGAGCGGGTAAAACATACACATCTCGACAGAATTCATTTGCCATATCTGCTGTAATTAAAGCACCAGATTTTTGTGGAGCTTCCATAATTAAAACCGCTCTACTTAATCCCGCAATAATTCTATTTCGCTGGGGAAAATGTTTAGAATTTGGTTTAGTTCCTGCGGGATATTCACTAACAGCTAAACCCTGTTTAACAACTTGTTCAGCTAAACTTTTATTTTGCCTAGGATAAACAATATCAACCCCGTTTCCAAAGACAGCAACAGTTCTTCCTCCTACTTCTAGACAAGCACTATGAGCTTCTGTGTCAATTCCTGCTGCTAATCCTGAAACAATTGTAAAGCCACTTTTTGCTAAGATTGAACTTATTTTTCGAGTCCAACGACGACCATATTCCGAAGGGTTTCTGGTGCCAACTATTCCTACTGTGGGAGTAATACCTAGTATTTCTTGCAAGTCTACTATACCTCGATAATATAGCAGAGGCGGAGGTGTGGGAATTTCTTGCAGGAGACGAGGATAGTCTGGGTCTGCTGGTGTCCAAAAATTGGGATTTTTCTCTATGTGTTGTTTGAGGAGTTGTTCGGGGTTGATGCGCGATCGCTCTTCAACTATTTTGTCTATTGTATGACGGCCAAACCCTGATATTTGGCCTAATTCTTTTGGGGTTGATGTCCAAGCTATGGCCAGGGTGTTGAATTTTTGTTTGAGTTTTTGTAGAGCAATTGGACCTAAACCACTAATGTTTGCCCATGCTAACCAATAGGCGCGTTCTTCTGTCAATTCTTTTATCCTTTGGAGTAATGATCGGTTTTGAATTTATTTTAGGCTGGGTTGAGGGAGGAAACCCAAAAAACTTTTCATAACTCAGAAGTAATTCTTGACCAAAAAAACAAGGTCTTAGGTCTACCCTTTCAAGTTGAATAAGTTATCGTATATGGTAATACTATTTTATTTGTGTGTAAAATCTTACTGCTTTTTAACATAGGGGTTTGGGAGCTATAGTCAATGAGTAAGAGTTTCGGAGTTAATTTCTAGTTTTTTAATTTTCACAACCTAAAGAAAGTATGGCAATGATAAGATGAGTATTATCCCTAAATACTATCAATTATTATGGGATATCCTCTGTATGCCCATCACAAAACTCATAAACATGGAAAGACTAGTAATATTCTCAGCGATATTATCGTTCTGAATGCCTACAAACTTTCACTAAAATTTTTCAGACTCTCTACTATCGGCGAAAATTTGAACCAGAGCAAATGCCCTAGGTTGCTACAGCCTCATGTTGAAGGTAGTAGTTTAAGATGAATTAGTCGAACAGTGAATCTCGCCTATAATACGATAGTCAGTTTGTTCAGGGCGGTCTCTCAAAAAGGACAAATGATTCATAATAGCCATGCAGAAAATCTCAAAACCTCACAGGTTAGCAGTGATGAATTTTGGTAATTTGTTCAAAAAAACAAAAACATTGTCATATGAATGAATTGACAGAAGGTGACTGTTGGATAGGCATGACTCAAGCCTCATCCAGCGAATTAATTTTAAGTGAAGTGAGTAAGTAAAGATACTGACCAGTTTATTGAAGAATTAATTTTCCACACAGAAGGGAAGACTAGCTGCAAACAATAGTATACAGATGATTGGGGAGGGGATGAACGAGTCATACACCCAGAAGTAGAGCAAATCATTGGTAAAGACCAAACCCACCATAAGGAGCGAACTCAAGGAATTGTCAGACAGCTTCTAATATCAAGTCACATTAAATAACCTTAATATCCACATTCCACACTTCTTAACATTAAATTGATAAGTTTGATCAATAAAACGCCTCGAATGCACTCCCTGAAAATCTTATAGCTATAGGCATCAATTTTCACTGTCATAAAGAATTGTAACTGATTTTCTCATAAAAAATTAGTTATTGATAAATTTTATTGATATTAAGTTCTAGAATGAAAATTTTTCCTATAAGTCTATTTGAAAATTTAAATATACATAAACATGTATGAAGATCTGCATGTCGGTTAATATAGACTAAGCAAAAAATAAAACGAATATGACTAATGCCCAAGGGAGTCAGTATAGAAGATCACCTAAGTGTTGAAGAATTAGAAAAACGCTATCCTCAAGCTAAAGAACCTATTGAACGTTCTCACTATCAAATAATCTGGTTGATAGCTATGGGCAAAACCAGTGAAGAAGTGGCTCAGGTAAAAGGATATAAGCGTAGTTGGATTTACGAGTTAGTATGGCGCTACAATCGTCAGGGAGCATAAAACTTAGGCGATAGTAGACAGACTAATCAGGGAGTCCCTCCGATGCTAACTGATGAGCAACAAGCCCAACTATATCAAATTTTGTCTGATAATGCTCCAGATGGTGGACTTTGGAATGGCCGTAAAGTGGCAGATTATCTCTGTGAATTGTTAGAACGTCCCGTTTCACCTCAACAAGGATGGCGAATTTTAAAGCAAATGAATTTTACTCTCAAAGTACCTAGACCTAGCCTAGGCAAGTCTAACCCTCAACAGCAACAAGATTGGAAAAAAAACTGACAACAGAAGTAGAAAAGTTACAAAAGCAGTACCCTGAAGCTAAACTCTCTGTATGGAGCCAAGATGAACATCGTATAGGTCTTAACCCGATACTGAGACGAACTTATGTAGAGACTGGCCAACAACCACTAGGGAGTGTCAATTTGGAAACGGGAATGGTTATGGTTGTATGCCTTCCTAGAACCAGAAACAGGCCAAACCTATTGGTGGATATTACCACAAGTCAGGACATATTTGTTTAGTACCCTACTGCAAGATTTTGCCAACCACTTTGAGATTGGAGCTAAAAAGCTAGTAATTCTAGTATTATATCGAGCTCGGTGGCATACAAGCGATCGCTTGGAGGTGCCTGATGGTATTGATTTATTCCCCCTACCTCCTTACTCTCCTGAGCTATAGCCAATTGAGAGATTATGGCCTTTGGTCAATTAAGTTGTGGCTAATCAGGGGTTTGACTCGATCGCAGAGGTAGAAGAACTGATTGAACAACGTTGTTGCCATTTACTGAGAAGACCAGATTGGCTCCGAGGAATCACTTTCTACCATTGGTGGCCTCAAGTCATGTCTAAAGATACTTATATTATGGTTAATTAATATGACTTGATATAAGTAGGTGGCATCGCCGATATGCAGAAATTTGGTAATATCTGGCTACACCCGAGAGATAACGGTTAGGTTAGCTAACGCTTACTTCAATTGGATTTGGATTCATACTCGTAAAGACAATACAGCAGCACAAAGGGCAGGATTAGCCGCACCCTGGATTTGGAACGACTTGCTAACTCATCCCACACTTTGTGGCCTGCACTACTAAGGATAATTACCCCAAGCTAGGGTTAAGACAGTTTAATAGAATTCGTGTGCCTATCCATGACAGAAAACTTTTCCAGCTTCAACTATAGTCCTTGAGCTTTTACTTATATTTAGGCCATGCACGATCGAGTAATGGACGCTACTCAATTAAACCTGACCTACGAAGTTACTCCCGAACTTTGAGGAGAGGAATAATCTAGCCTAATTAGCAGTTATCAGCTATCATCCCTGATGACTATTAATCATTTTGAGAGATGTGAACCATGATATTGAATGGCTTCTTTGCCTCAACGAATCGCACTCAGCAAACGCTAATGACTTTAATACTACTAGATTTGATATATATCTCTCCACAAAAGGTTCTCACACCCTTACCCTAATGTTCCAAAATTGGAATTTTTGGATAGGTCTATTGCTAAGAGCTAAATACTTATTACTTTGTACCTAAATTAAATCTGGTGTATTCTCATCAAAATCATCATAACCATCATAAACATCATCCTCTAAATCTATTTCATGCTCTAGGTCATAATTATCAGCTGGGAAATCTGAATCAAAATTACCAGGAGGGAAATCTGAATCATCTAAAACTGACCCAGACTTATCTTTAACTGGAGAAAACTCAGACATACTATCATCTATAAATGAACTTTGACTTTGAGGTTTGCCCTGAGAATCTACAAAATTCTGATTCGCAGATGACAAATTTAGACTGTTTTCAAATTCTAATGAACGAGCTGTCTGATCATCTAAAACCACACTCTGCAAATCACCTTCCTCAAAAATATCGAGATCATCATCCCAATTTTGTTCCAAACGATTAATCTCTGCACTCAGGGCATCTTCATAAGCATTAAAACCAGTACCAGCAGGAATCAATCGCCCAATAATTACATTCTCTTTCAATCCCCTTAACCAATCAGACTTACCCTCAATTGCAGCTTCCGTCAACACCCGTGTAGTCTCTTGGAAACTTGCTGCTGAAATAAAGCTATCTGTATTTAGGGACGCTTTTGTAATCCCCAACAACATTGGTGTATATTGAGCAGTGGCTCCACCCGTAATAGACATAGCCTCATTAACCTGTTCCACTTGTCGCAACTCTATCAATTCCCCAGGTAACATAGTAGTATCACCACCATCATCAATCCTCACCTTAGCTGTCATCTGACGCACAATTACCTCAATATGCTTATCAGAAATATCTATACCCTGAGACTGATACACTGCTTGCACCTGATTAACCAAAAACCTCTGACACGCCTCAAAACTCCTCAGGCAGGCTTCATAAGCGCTTTCATGTTCTCGGTAATAGTTGAAGAAAGTCTCCAGAATTTCATGGGGATTCTGAGGTCCATCTGTCAGAGCTTCACCCACGTTAACATTTTGTCCATCAGCAACAATCACATTCTGGCCATGACCTAGAGGATAATCTGTGATTGTGCCATCACTGGAGACCACGCTCACCTCTACATTATCATCATTAACATTAACCTGAGCTTGACCAGGATATTTTACTAAAATACAAGACTCTTTGGGTTTACGTGCCTCCAACAACTCTTCAATCCGAGGTAAACCCTGAATAATATCCCCAGTCTTAGTCCGCTCAAACACCAACAGTACCAAAATATCTCCCCGTTGCACTAAATCTCCATCCATAGTCAGCAATACTGCTCCCGTAGAAACACGATAAGGTCTGCCTTTACGCAAGATTACCTGATAACCTTTACTACCATCATTTAAAACAGTTTCCTCAACTTTTGACACCAGACCAGACCTTGGAATAACTATTCCCGGAGCAATTTCGGTACCAGCAACCAACAAATCACCTTCAACTACAGAAGGTAAAGTATTTACTGGTATTTTAACTAAATCTGCTTCTCGAACTATCAAAATACGACGAATAGCTTCTGAACCTTCTCGGATACCGCGAACCTCACCAGATTTTTTAGATAATATCTGTGTGCGAGATACTACCCCTCCAGCTTCAATAACATCTCCATCTTTAACTAATAATCGAGTACTTGTACTACCTTGAGTTGTATCTGCTACCACATCTCGTCGAATGACTAAAGACTCTAGAATTACCAACTGCAAACGCATTATTCCCTCTTCCTCTAGGTCTGGTAATAACTCAATATCAGCAGCTAATTGAGGGGCTTCTTCTCCAATCTCCAATACTAACTGGGTGCGCAGCAATTCTATACCTTCTACAGATTTAACTCTTTCCCCATCCTTAAAAGGAATTCGTTGTACTGCCCGTAACTCAATAGAAGAATTAATTGATTTCTGAGAAGGCACACCAGGTTCATCCGGCACATGAAATTCAGTCACAGGTCGCAATAATAAACCAGGACCCTCTGGTGTTTCTATATACTCAATGTACTTTAACTCAGATGTTACTAATCCTGGAATTACTTCCTCTCCCGGTGTAGCAATTTGACCATCCATCAGGGTTAAATCCCCTAAATCTATTTCATAGTTCCCACTATGTAGTTTGCCTGGTTTAATTACAACTTCTCTGAGAATATCATTTTTCTGGTGTACTTCTGTTACTCCATTAGACTGACAGAAAATATCCTTAACTATTTCTGTACCAGCTTCCACATATTGACCGTCTTCTACCAAAAGTAAAGATATGTCTTTATTAACTTCATGGCATTCTTCAGGAATCCATAGCAACGTACCACCTTTTACTACCTCATAGCCTTGTTTCGCTTTACCACGTTTGAGAACTTCTACTCCAGCATATTTAATGATACCACCTGTAGAAGTTTGATAATTTTCGTCTAAAAGCTCAGCAATAACTTCGTGGTTGCCAACCTTACTACCAGGGGTAACTTTTAGGGCAAACCGTTGATCATTTTGGGTCTCAATGATATATTGCTCGCGGTTGGAAATACTTTCCAACCGAACTTTCGCCTGGTCTAGTCGCACACTTGCCGTAATCACCTCAATCTCACGAGGCAAATTATCCGGCATTTCAGTATTTATTGGCAGTTGGGCAGAAGTTCCCGTCATTGAGGCTTCTAACTCATCTATTGTTGATTCTTGAGTAGCTTGGGCCAAAACATTTGTCTCATTTTGCTTCTCAGGACTGTACAAAGGAGAAGAAGAGATTCTGATCACACCACCATGTTCGGTTACTAATTTAGTTTCCGCAAGTACGCTGTTAATATTAATCCTAGTGCCATTTTTTACCATTGCTTCTGCACCTGGTGGCAAATTATATACTTCTCCTTCTAATATCCATATCAAACCACCTCTTTGAGCAATGCGAGTTGTTGTTCCTTGTTTATCTACCTTTTCTTCTTGCACCAACTGAGCAAATTTAAGTTCTCCTGCTAGGTCTGAAGCAACTTCTTTTGTTACTTTTTCAGTGGTTTTTCTGACCTGACCTACCTTTGGTACTTCTGCTAAAACTATGCCTGCTGATACCTGCTGGTTATTTTGCACCATTAAAATAGAACCTTGAGCGATAGGTATAGTTTCTTTACGACCATCAACTCCTAATATTATCATATCAAAATTATTCTCTGCAATCATTGCTTCATCCCCATGACGAGTTCGGAATGATCTGGTACGCACATTAGATGGATATTTGACTACACCTCCAAAAGATGCTACGAATTGACGGGCCACTTCTCCTGTAAAGACTCCTCCAGTATGGAATGTTCGCATAGTTAATTGGGTACCTGGCTCACCGATCGACTGGGCAGCAATAATCCCAATAGCTTCTCCCATGTCAACCATATGACCGTGAGCGAGACTCCACCCATAGCAAGTTTGACAGACAGATCGCGGTGATTCACAAGTTAAAGGCGATCGCACAAACACATTTTCTACACCTGCTTTACCTATAGCTTTTGCCAAATCCTCGGTTAATACTTGATTTTTTACCGCCTGAATATGGCCTTGAGTAACAATTTCTCCTGTTTTTGGATCCTTGACATCATCAGCTAAAACTCTTCCTAATAGTCTATCCTTGACCGGAATCAAAACACGATCACCATCTTTCATACTAGTTACCATCACTCCCCGCTTAGTGCCACAGTCTGCTTCCCGAACTATTACATCTTGAGAAACATCAACCAAACGACGTGTCAAATAACCAGAGTCAGCAGTTCTCAAGGCTGTATCAACTAAACCTTTCCGCGCACCGTAAGAAGAGATAATATACTCAGTTACAGTTAAACCCTCCCGGAAATTCGTCTTAATTGGTAAGTCAATAATTTCCCCCTGTGGATCTGCCATCAAACCACGCATCCCAACTAACTGGCGAACCTGAGATATATTACCCCGCGCTCCAGAAAATGCCATCATATAAACTGAGTTCAAGGGATCAGTTGATCTAAAGTTACGAACTACTTCGTTTTTGAGATTTTCACTAGTACTATTCCAAGTATCAATTACTTTTTGAAAGCGTTCTACTTCCGTGATTTTCCCTTTAGTATAACGTTCAGTTGTATTGCGAATTTCTTGCTCTGCTTCATCTAAAAGTTGTCGTTTAGAAGGAGGTACTTGTAAATCATCTACACTAATAGAAACTCCTGCCTTTGTTGCATAACGGAATCCTAAATCTTTCAGCTTATTTGCCATTTGTGCAGTTATTGCTGTACCGTAATTATTAAAAGACCAAGAAATTAGCTTTTTCAGTTGACCCTTATTGATAACTCTATTATAGAAAATCATGTTTTTTTACCTTTATTTGTTAGTTGACGGGGAGTAGTTAAATAAAACATCCCTACCTATTTCCTATTTCCTATGGAGTTACGTAGAAACCAGGTTAATCAAGGAAATTTCGCATAGTTACAAAAATCAGGCCATACAGTGCACCCGGTTTCGGTTTCCTGTTTAGGTCTGTAAGTTCTGCCATGAACTAAAGCACACTTTGAATTGTTTGATTGATAATTATTCGACCAGGCGTTGTCACAACAAACTGTGTAGTCACTAATCCATTACTCTGCCGAACTTGGCGAGATTTAATATAAACTTTCTTAATCTCTCCCTCTTGACTATAATGGATTCTATAAAGATTATAAGCCTTCACCAAATCCCCATTTTCGCACTTTTGCTCTGATTTCAACTCTCCTAAAGTATTAGGTAATACTTTACTATCCAATGGCATCCAATAAGTATGAACCACTAGTTCATCAGATATTTGTTGTATATCAGGAGGTATTTCTTCTGGTTTATCAGTTTCAATCTCCACATCAGGAGCTAACCTCAAATAAACATAAGTATGCAAATCTATCTTATCTTGTTGATAAGCTAAAATTACATCATCAGGGTTAGCAAAATAAAGTGCTTTACTACCTTGGAGTTTATGGTTTTCTGCCGTTAGATAATAACAACCCAACACCATATCTTGAGAAGGCGTAATAATTGGGCGACCAGTTGCCGGAGACAAAACATTATTCGATGCCAACATCAATAACCTAGCCTCCGCTTGCGACTCCAAAGACAGTGGCACATGAACCGCCATTTGGTCTCCATCAAAATCAGCATTAAATGCTGGACATACTAAAGGATGTAGCTGAATTGCTCTACCTTCGACTAAAATAGGTTCAAAAGCTTGAATCCCTAATCTATGCAAAGTTGGAGCGCGATTTAACATTACTGGATGGCCGTCTATAACTTCTTCTAGTACATCCCAGACGTTGGGGTCTCCTTTTTGAATTAGTTTTTTGGCAGCCTTAATATTATTCACTAATCCCTGACGAATTAACCGATGAATCACAAATGGTTGAAACAACTCAATTGCCATTTCTCGTGGTAAACCACATTGATTAATAGCCAACTTAGGTCCAACAACAATTACGGATCTCCCTGAATAATCAACCCGTTTACCTAACAAGTTTTGCCGAAAACGACCCTGTTTTCCTTCAATAATATCGCTCAAAGATTTTAGAGGCCTGTTATTTGCACCTACCACAGTTCTACCCCTACGACCATTATCAATCAAAGCATCAACTGCTTCTTGCAACATTCGTTTTTCATTGCGGATGATAATCTCTGGAGCCAATATTTCCTGTAACCTCGCCAAACGATTATTTCTATTAATTACTCGTCGGTAAAGATCGTTCAAATCACTAGTGGCAAACCTACCCCCATCCAACTGTACCATCGGACGTAGGTCTGGAGGAATAACAGGAATTGCATCCAAAACCATCCATTCTGGTCTTGAACCTGTAGCAATAAAGTTGTCAATTACCCGTAAACGCTTGATTAACTTCGCTCGTTTTTGCCCTTTAGAATTAGCAATTTCTTCCCGTAGTTTTTCCGCTTCTACTTCTAGATCCAGATTTGCTAACAAAACCTGCAAAGCCTCAGCACCAATACCAACATCAACCCCTACTATTTCAGAATCTTCACTATAAATTTGGTCTTCAATTTCTAACCAAACATCTTCACTTAACAGTTGTTTATAACTTAAACTTTCGTGATTTCCTGGTTCCAATACCACATAAGCATTGAAGTAAACAATTTGCTCCACATCCCGCAATGGCATATCTAATAAAATTGCCATGTAACTCGGAATACCTTTGAGGTACCAAACATGAGTTACTGGTGCTGCTAACTTAATATGTCCCATGCGGTGACGACGCACCCGTGACTCAGTTACTTCCACTCCACATCTTTCACAAACAATTCCCCGATGTCGGACTCGCTTATATTTTCCACAATGACATTCCCAGTCTTTCGCCGGACCAAAAATACGTTCGCAAAATAACCCATCCATTTCTGGTTTTAGAGTCCGGTAATTGATAGTTTCTGGTTTAGTTACTTCTCCTACCACAGTACCATTTGGCAGAGTTCTTTCTCCCCATCCACGAATTCTGTCTGGAGAAGCTAACCCAATTTTCACATAATCGAATCTTTGTTCAAGTTTTGGCATTTCAGTTATTCATGTATCAGTTATCAGTTAGCCTCCTGCGTCAGAGTTTAATTAATATTACCGACAGCTAAGGCTAGAGGCTTGAAATACTGAGGTTTGTTTTTTTCGTCCCCTTATAGGAGTCGCCAGGGCAGAATTTGATATTCTCAAATATAGTCACAGCAAGAATTTAATTTCTGACTTTCGCCTTCTGACTTTTGCTATAAAAGGGGGGCTATTGACCTCATTATTTTGTCAATTTTTATCAATAGCTATTAGCTTTTCCTTTCGGAATACTCTGCAAAGAGGACTTAGCTATCAGCTAAAAATTCAAGAGTAACCGTCTCCTACTATATTTGAAAGAAAAAAAATAGTGGTGCATTTTCAAAGTAGTTTTAATTTCCCATTATACATGAAAAACTCATAGCTGATCCCTGAATGATCAGTACTACTTCAGATTTCACTCCTCCTCACTCCCTGCTTTTAGTCTTGGTTCCCTTCAGTCGATAATGATTCATATATAGGACGAGATGGTGTTCGCTTTCCTGGCAAATCTGCCATTAAATCAACCTCCACATCCTGAGTCGTACCATCATCAACAGTTTCTACTTTATGGGCTGCAATATCCAAACATAGGGACTGTAACTCTCGCATCAATACCTTGAAAGATTCAGGAGTACCAGGTCGTGGAATTGCTTTTCCTTTCACAATTGCATTCAACGCTTCATTGCGACCCTGCATATCATCAGATTTCACAGTCAACAATTCTTGTAAAGTATAAGCAGCACCAAAAGCTTCTAATGCCCATACTTCCATTTCCCCAAAACGCTGACCACCTTGTTGCGCCTTACCCCCTAAAGGTTGCTGTGTCACCAGAGAATAAGGTCCTGTGGAACGAGCATGAATCTTATCATCAACTAAGTGAACCAGCTTCAACATATAAGCAATTCCCACAGTTACCGGGCGATCAAACCTTTCTCCAGTCCGCCCATCAAACACCCAAATTTTTCCAGGATGCTTCTCATCAAATACCCAATCTTTACCAGAATTATCCCTGGCTAATTTTAACATTAGATGTACTGTTTCCCTGGATTTTTCAGGACCATGCATCTCATCAAAAGGTACACACTTAAACCGCACGCTTAAAATTTCACCAGCCCATCCTAACAAACACTCAAAAATCTGTCCTACATTCATTCGGGAAGGTACGCCCAAAGGATTTAACACCACATCTATAGGAGTACCATCAGGCAAATAAGGCATATCTTCAATCGGTAAAATTCTTGAAATAATACCTTTATTTCCATGGCGCCCTGCTACTTTATCCCCTACCTGAATCTTCCGCTTTTGAGCTACATAAACCCTGACCACCATATTTGCTCCTGGTGGTAGTTCATCTCCTTTTTCCCTAGTAAATACTCGGACATCAACAATACGACCTTTTTCACCATTAGGTACCCGTAAAGAATTATCTCGAACATCTCTTGCTTTCTCCCCAAAAATTGCCCGCAACAGTTTTTCTTCTGGGGGTTGGTCAGATTCTCCTTTGGGGGTGACTTTACCTACGAGAATGTCCCCTGATTGTACCCAGGCACCAACACGAATAATTCCCTGTTCGTCCAAGTTCCGCAGACCGTCTTCTCCAACATTCGGAATTTCTCTAGTAATTTCTTCTGGTCCTAATTTTGTCTGTCGAGCCTCAATTTCAAACTTTTCAATATGAATAGATGTATAAACATCATCATATACTAAACGCTCACTAATCAGAATCGCATCTTCATAGTTATAACCTTCCCAAGGCATATAAGCTACTAGAACATTTTGCCCCAAAGCTAACTCAGCCCCTTCAGTAGAGGAACCATCAGCTAATACCTGACCTGCAACTACTTGGTCTCCCTCAAACACCAGGGGTCTTTGGTTTAAGCAGGTGTCTTGGTTAGACCGCTGATATTTACATAGTGGGTAGTCGGCTTGGTTGCCCTCTTTGTCAATGACGGATATCTTAGTTGAATCTACATAGCTAACTTCTCCATCTGTCCGAGTAACAACTACCATACCAGAATCTCGGGCAGCTTGAGGTTCTAAACCTGTTCCTACAAGAGGTCTATCTGGGTTTAATAATGGCACTGCCTGTCGCTGCATATTAGAACCCATAAGCGCTCGGTTAGCATCATCATGTTCCAAAAATGGAATTAATGATGTAGCCACTGAAACAACCTGTACTGGGGAAACTGCTACATAGTCTACTTGTTGGGGATTGGTAGTGGTAAAGTCTTGTCGATAACGTACTGGTACAACATCCCCTAAAATCTTCCCTTCCGCATCAGTCATAATATCCCCTGGTGCTACTCGCAAATCGTCTTCTGCATCTGCTGTCATATATATTGGGGTGCGATCGCGCAACACCCGACCATTTTCTACTGGATAATAGGGAGTCTCTATAAATCCATAGCTGTTGACTTTAGCATGGTTAGCTAGAGAACCAATTAATCCAGCATTCGGGCCTTCTGGTGTTTCAATAGGGCAAATCCTGCCATAGTGGGAAGGATGGATATCTCGAACAGCAAATCCAGCTCTTTCTCTGGTTAATCCTCCAGGTCCCAAAGCTGAGATTCGTCTTTTGTGGGTCAGCTCCGCCAATGGGTTTGTTTGATCCATAAATTGGGACAACTGAGATGAACCAAAGAATTCTTTGATAGCTGCTACTAATGGTTTTGGGTTAACCAGTGATGTTGGAGTTAATGTCTCTGATTCAGATACAGTCATTCGCTCCCGAATAATTCGCTCTAAACGGTTTAACCCGACTCTGATTTGATTTTGCAGTAGTTCTCCTACACTTCTGACTCGTCGGTTGCCTAGGTGGTCAATATCATCTGTCTGACCAATGTCATACTCCAAATTAATTAGATAGTCAATCGAAGCTAATATGTCTTCTTTCGTTAATACTCGTACTGTGTTTGGTAAGTTTAACCTTAGTTTATTATTAAGTTTATATCGTCCTACTTGCCCTAAGTCGTATCTTTTCTGGTCAAAGAATCGACTGTGGAGTAGTTGTTCTCCACCAGCTATGGTAGGTGGTTCCCCTGGGCGTAGTTTCCGATATAGTTCTAATAGGGCTTCTTCTTCTCCGTATTGTCCTTCTTTTTCTATAGTTTTTTGGAAATAATCCGGGTGTCTCAAGGAGTCAAAAATTTCACTGTCTCCTAATCCCAAAGCCTTAAGTAATACTTGAGCAGAAAGTTTACGAGTTTTATCTATTCTAACCCAAACTAGGTCATTTTTATCTGTCTCAAATTTAAGCCATGCACCTCGGTTAGGAATTAAACTAGCATTATATGTCCGTCGACCACTCTTATCTGTCTCAGATTTATAGTAAACTCCTGGAGAACGAACTATCTGATTAACAATTACTCTTTCAGCTCCATTAATAATAAATGTTCCCCTATCTGTCATTAGGGGTAAATCTCCAATAAATACTTCTTGTTCTTTTATCTCCCCAGTTTCTTTGTTAATTAAGCGGGTGGGAACATACATTTGCACTGCATAGCTGCTGTCTCGGCGTTTGGATTCTTCTACACTATATTTTGGTTGTTTTAGTTTGTAGTTTTTGGCAATAAAGTGAAGTTCTAATTTACCTGTATAATCGGTAATTGGAGAATAACTGTCTAGTTCTTCTATTAGTCCATATTCTAGAAACCAGCGAAAGCTAGCCCTCTGAATTTCAATCAGATCGGGCATATTGAAAATTTGTAGGTTACTGTAAGTATTTACATTTAATTTTTGATAAGTCATTCTTGAGTATCCTATTAGGTAGGGAGACATTTTTTATCAGTAGATTTTTAAGTAAACAATCGTGGATTAATATTCCACCAATTAATTGACTATAGATAGCAGATTTAAAGTACGTGATAAACAAATATTAATAATACAACCTTTGTGGGACAAATATCTTCTTTAGCACAACTATAAATTACTGAAATAAAATCTGCTGTAGACTGACAAATTTTTAAGGCAAGTAAGTAAATTTTTCACTATTAAGTTATTTTGTAGTAATTAAAAGTTTATATTTTAACTGATATAAATCTTATTTTTACCAGTCAAACCTATCCAGTTAACGGTATTTTAATCAGATTAAAACTCATATTTAATTTCTCCTTTCACTATAATAATTGTTTAAGGGATAATTTTTTTTTTGTAATTTTTCTACTGTTTACTCAGATTGATCTCTAGTTTTTTTATTTTCATTTTTGATATACATTCTCATGAAATTATAACTTTTCCCTTTTTCTTGTGCCACAACAACTAACAACATATTTGCTATACTCACTGAATCGGTTATGAACACAAATATTTATTTAATTTTTTAACCTGTTAATATCAATTATATTAGTAGTTTGTTAAAAATTAGATAAACTACAAAACAATTATTTGAATCTAATATGATAAGTTTTGCTATCTATCCTTGCTTATATGTTATAAGGAATTAGTTATTTTGTTTCTAGTTACTAAAATTGTACTGTTACTTATTAAATATTAATAATATATCTATTAATTCATCTTAATTATCATTAATTAATAGTTATGATAATATTGTATATAGATTTGTTTCGGCTAATAAATACACTTGATCAATAATGTGTTTATAGATTTACAGCAACAAACTTAGCATAAGTAATGTATATTTGAGATATGAACTTCGTTTGAGTAATAAATCATACATATTAAAATAAAATCCAAGAATGTAAGTTAAAATATGAGTTTTAGTAGGATATTATCTTAACTATATCTACTCTACAGAACTTACACTTAAGATCTGAACTTACTATTAATTAAAAACTTTACCTGGCAAGCAGCCCACCACAAGAGAGCATAAGAGAGTTTTTCCTAGTATGAAGAATGGCGATCTAGTTTCAAACTCATTTGTCAATAAATATAATCATAATTAAATCATTAACCTACTCCTCTAAAATAAGTGGAGCTGGGTTATTGAAAATGAATAGAAAAGCCAAATAGTTCGCAAGCATTTTTGCTGGTTTGTGCTGCTAAATTTTCTAATGTTATACCTCTAAGTTCAGCAACTTTTTTGGCCACATATTTTACATAAGCAGGTTCGTTGCGTTTGCCCCGCTTTGGCACTGGTGCGAGAAATGGACAATCTGTTTCTATTAACAGGCGATCATCAGGTACTATTTTAGCTGATTCTTGAATTTGTGTAGCATTTTTAAATGTCACAATTCCACTAAAGCTAATATAAAACCCTATATCTAAGAACATTTTAGTTTCTTCTGGAGTACCTCCCCAGCAGTGCATAACCCCTGTAACAGGCCTGTGATTTTCTTGAAAATCGTACAAAATCTCTGCCATTGAGTTAGCTGCATCACGACAATGAATAATTAATGGCTTGTTAAGTTCTTGAGCTATAGTTAATTGCTGTTTGAAGACAAATTTCTGTTGCTCTTGATTATCTGCTTTGTAAAAATCTAATCCCGTTTCACCTATAGCTACTACTCTAGGGTCTGATATACCCCAGTTTTTAATTTGATTAGCAGTGGCAGATGTCCACTTGTGAGCATCTAAGGGATGTAAGCCAACTGCATAAGAAAGTTCTGGAAAGCGATCTGCTATTGCTTTTATAGAAAGGAACTCCTCTGGTTCTACACAGGAGTGAACTAGGTGAACTACTCCTGCTTCTTCCCAACGTTTACGGATCTTTTCCAAGTCAGAATTGAATATATCAAAGTTGATGTGGACGTGAGTATCAATTAGCTGCATTTGGCTTTTATAGTTAATTTTACTACTCCCCATACTAAAGTTACGGAGATTTTTAACGAGTTAAAACTGCGTTTTTCCACATCTACTAGCTGCCACTGGACGCATCCTTGAGGCTATTACATAATACTGCACTATACTGTCAAGTTAACGTGGGCATCCTATTTTTTCGTCTTGGTATACTATTTAGATACACATAGACACACAGGTTATCTAAGAACAGATGTGCTTAGAGCCCTATATTTTGTATTTATAGATACGCTTTAATAAAGACACATTATAATTCTACAAATCGGACAGGAATTTATTTTTTCTGATAGTTTTTTTCAGAACTGACTAAATGATAATGATTTATGATAGCTAGACTATTATTCCCTTAGGAAGCTACAGAAGTATCTTTAACCCCAGAGTCTGTCTGACTTTTTTGACTAATTAAATGTCTCTTATAAAATCTCACTAACCTAGCCTTTTTACGAGAACCATTATTTTTATGTAGAACACCACGTTTCACAGCTTTGTCTATCTTACTATAAGCTTTTGACATTTGCTGTTCAACTTCTATCTTTAATTCATCTGTGGGATTGGAGGCATACTTTTCAACAGTAGTGAAGTATTTTTTCATCAAAGTTCTAACTGCAGATTTATAACTTTTGTTCCGCAGACGGTTGCGCTCAGCAACTTGGATACGTTTAATAGCAGACTTGATATTGGCCATAGTTTAATTTTATTTATATTCAGAATTTTTGACATCCTCCCGATGCCTTTTATATCGCACGGAACTTAAGGCTCCCTATAATTATCCTTAGTCACTATTAGTTTATAGTATATAACACTTTTATATAATAGCATTGACTTTGTCAATAGGCAAGGTATTTTTTGGCATTTCCATCAAACTCAAAATGTATAGCTCAACTCTAGACTCCTTTAACCTCTAATATGATGGGTTAGGTTGAGTTTGGCATAAATCTTAATTTTCTGAAGGCATTAAGATTGGGACTTATGCAGGATAACCCAGAAACCTAGTTTTTTTAGCAGATGTCTATAGCTATTCATTCATAGTTTGTCAAGGTTAAACAACTAGAAATAAACTATTAAACTCTTGCCCATTAACCATTACCTATTCTATATTTCCTAAAAACCCCAAAATTTTGGACAAGGTTAAAATAGGATTGCTATATTATTAAAAACAAGGATTTATTCTAGAAATCTGACTTTAGTGGATAAGTCTTAAAATATGTCAAAAAGTATTAAAGATGCCAGTGTTATGACTTCACGCTATAACAAAGAGTAATGGGTGATTGGGAAATTGAAAGAATTGTTTGACTCTTATTCCTAGATCAAGTCAGGGTAATTACAAGACAATTGACAATCAGCAGGAATTTTATTTCTAATTTGTCAGCGTTTAATATTATAGATAAATAGTTTTAAGATTTATCCAACTCTTTTGGTTCTCAAACTACCCTCTACTGGCGAACTTTATTTTTTAGTTGGCATTCCTAATCTCTATGCTGCGAATAATTACTGAGTGGGTTGAGGCACAAGCTGAATTAAAACGGATTACAGAGCGTACCCACGATGATATGGCTATTCATAAAGAAACAACGGTGCGAGAAATTTTGCGCAACGTTAGAGAAAAAGGTGATGAGGCTCTATTAAACTATACTTCTGAGTTTGACCATATCACCTTGACTTCAGAAGAGTTAAAGATAAGTGGTTCTGAGTTAGATGCAGCCTATCAGCAAGTCAATAAGGACTTATTAAGTTCCATTCGTTTGGCTGCTAAACAGATAAAGGCTTTTCACCGACAACAAATTCCTAAGTCCTGGGTTCAGTTTGGTGATGATGAAGTGGTCTTGGGCAAACGTTACACTCCTGTGGATAGAGCTGGACTTTATGTTCCTGGTGGTCAGGCTGCTTATCCTAGTACAGTTCTGATGAACGCTATTCCAGCTCAAGTGGCTAAAGTCCCCAAGATTGTTATGGTGACACCACCCTCTCAAGGAAAAAAAATTAATCCTGCGGTACTGGTGGCTGCTCAAGAGGCAGGTATTCAGGAAATTTATCGAATTGGAGGTGCTCAGGCAATAGCGGCTCTGGCTTATGGTACAGAGACTATACCCAAAGTGGATGTGATTACTGGGCCTGGGAATATATATGTAACTTTGGCCAAAAAAATTGTTTATGGTACAGTAGGTATTGATTCTTTGGCTGGGCCTTCAGAGGTGCTGATTATTGCAGATTCTGAGGCTAATCCAGTTTATGTGGCAGCAGATATGTTGGCCCAAGCAGAACATGATTCTTTGGCTGCTGCTATTTTATTGACTACAGATTTAGAACTAGCACGTCAGGTGGTGGTAGAGGTGGAACGACAACTTGAAGATCATCCACGTCGCACTTTGACGGAAAAAGCGATCGCCCATTATGGTTTGGTGGTTGTTGTTTCATCTTTTGAAGATGCTGTTGAACTTTCTAATCAATTTGCTCCAGAACACTTGGAGTTGGAAGTTTCAGATCCTTGGGAACTACTGGAAAATATTCGCCATGCTGGTGCTATTTTCCTTGGTTATTCAACTCCGGAAGCTGTGGGAGATTATTTGGCTGGGCCGAATCACACTTTACCTACTTCTGGTGCTGCTCGTTATGCTTCAGCATTGGGAGTAGAAACTTTTCTGAAGCATTCTAGTTTGGTTCAATATTCTCCTACTGCTTTGCAAAAGGTTGCTTCTGATATTGATTTATTGGCCACAGCTGAGGGTTTGCATTCTCATGCTAACTCAGTTAGATTGAGGATGAAAGCTCATGAACATGAACAACCTGAGTTAGTAAAACAAGAAACAATTAGTCAGGAGCACGACGGTAAAAATTTATAAATGATGCTAGGTGACTCCCGTTAGAATCTTTAGATCGCGGGAGAATATGTTATTTCAGTTATCGGTTATCACTTCATCAGTAACTCTGGCTACAGTATCCAACTCGAAATGCTAATATTGTTTTTTTGTCAATTAGACTGTCTTTCATCCTTTGGTATTCCCTAGCTAGATTTTGTTTTTTACCTTCCTAGAATAATACTACTTCCTAAAAAACAGGTTTGGGGTCTCGGCTATTGCTGACATTAAAGTTGGAGCAAGTACAGTAACTATATTACTCTCTTGGGAAGTCGAATGAACTAATACCTATTCCACACGGGATCGTGCTCTGCACTACCAAATCAATAATAATTTGAAATTAAAACAAATTTTAATATCTAAGTCTTAAATACCTAAGAAAGTTAAAAAAACCAAATTTTCTCACTTGAGAAGATTTAGACTAAATAGGGTTTGACAAATATTTAGGTAAGGTACGAAAATTAGTTTTCAAATTTCTTAAAATTTACAACATTCTTGGATATATCAAATCAGACAAAACAACACGGATGAAAACTTTTTTCAAAAGGTCTATAGCTGCACTTACAACTTTAGGGTTATTGACTTTATCTTCTATAATTCCCGCGAAGGCAAATTTGTTTAACCAAAAAGAAGTTGAACAATCTAGATATGTTGCAATTGCCATTCGCCGTGATTTTGGGCCACAATTACTAATTTTAGAGCAAAAAACTGATACCAGACAATGCTGGAGTGAAAGTGGCGATCGTCCTACGTTGGTCGATCCCCTGTTACTAAATTTCGATTTTACAGGCATTTGTGGCCGTGCTACTGACAGTAATGGTTATTCTATCCGAATGGCTAATACTGATCTAGCTCTTGACTATGCTCTCTCTTTACAAGAGAGTGGGGGTGATATACGACTGATGGGTATTTCTCGTGTTGATTCTAATGCACCACGACTACTTATTGGTAGAACTTATGGTTTGGCAAATGGATTTACTAAGATTATTCTTGAACCTGGGTGGCGGTTTGCTAAAAGAAGTTATCAGGGTAAAGAGTTAGGACACATATATGTTACTACTGACTGGATGCCAACAGAGTTAGAAAGCTACAATTCCCAATAGATGTATCTCGATTAATTTAAATTATTTGAAATTTAAATTTCAAAAAGCGGTCATTAGAAATGACCGCTTTTTGATAATGTTTAACAAAAATTAAAAGAGATGTGACACAACAATAGTGTCTGAATTTTACTAGAGATTTTTAACAGAATTTAAAATTATTATTCAGAAAGAGCATCGACGACTGGCCGTGTTTCGTCTCGATGCTCTCGCTGATTTCGCTCCTCACACGACTAATATTATAACTTACTAAGTTAATTTTGTCACGACTATTAATATATTTTTTTTTATTAATTTTATAAGTTTTACATATTAATCATTTTAGCTAACCAATCTAAAATCAAAGAGTTAACTATTGTAGGCCTTTCATCATGGGCACAATGACCTGTGTTTGGTATGGGTTCAAATTGAATAACTCCACTTTTGTCTGCTAAGTCTTGATAAATTTGGGCACCAGATATTGGTGTCCAAGGGTCTTTTTCTCCCCAGATCACTAACAATGGAGCTTTAATTTTTGGTAACAATTCTGAGGGATGAGGTCCAGCCGGTGCGGTGAGAATTGAAGCAAAAACTTTTTGGGCTCCAGCATCGCAAGAGGGACGATGAATTATTTCTACTAATTCTTCTGTGACAGCTTCTTTATTTATATAGACTTGTTTGAGAGTATTACGGATGCGATGTTTTTGACGGACTTGGTTAAAAATAAATGGTCCTAAAACTGGGGAGCTTACTAATTTGGTAAACATCCCCATGATGAATCTTAGGGGCAGATTTAATTCTTGGGGTCGATGGTTTAAACCTCCTGCACAATTAATGAGAATTCCTCCTGTGGCAATTTCTGGGTAACTCGCTAGTATCATTAGACTGAGTAATGCACCTATTGAATTGCCTACAAAGACAGTAGGTTGGCGAATATGTGCGCTCCAGAAGTCGTATATTAGTTCTTCCCAGAGTTCCATTGAATAATCTATGGAAGGCTTAGAAGATGCTCCAAATCCTAGTAAGTCCAGGGCAAATACTTGGTAACCAGATTTAGCGAGGAGAGGGATATTATTACGCCAGTGATTTATGGATGCACCAAAACCATGGGTTAATAGTAAAGGTTGTCCAGTTCCCATCATGGTATATTGGATATTATGGTTTTTCCAACTCCAGTTATACTGCCTTAGCTGGTTATCTAAAGTTGGGTTTGATGTAATTACGTTCATTTTATAAACTTTTGTAAAGTTGCATAATTATCATAATAGAAATATTGGTAAAATAATAGTCTATCTATAGCTTTAAGCGTTTATATATTAGCTATCAGCTCAAGTAAAAACTATTGGCAGTAAAGGATTCTAATTTTATCAATTTTCTAAAATTTTTTTGTAGTACTCTAAAATGATCACTAAAAGCTTTAGCTGGCAATAGTTATTCTCATAAACTCCCACTGTCTAGTTTATACTCATCTTTCCTGATTTTTTTATTCTCCTAAACTTATTAAAATAGAGCTTTTTAAACTCATTTATAGTTAAGCGATCGCCTTTTATAAAGGTATTGTTTTGTTTTTGTATAATTCTTCTTAATCATAATGTTATTATAAATATGGTTTATAGCAGGTATATATTAGTATATGCATCTAATAAAAACTATGAATAATACTTTATTTAGGTCAAAATTTTTGGCAAATAATTTTATTTATATACAGTTTTATTTTTATTTAGTATAAGCCTGAAATTAATTGATATATACATTATTATTAAATGAATGCCAGTAAAATATTTTATCTTAATTTTAACGAAAAATAAAAATTGTATACTAACAACAATCTATTTTTTACATATCACTAAAAATATGCTGATTGTTTGCCTTTATTATTTTATTTTTTTACGACTTTCAATAATTTCTAAATTAGCCATTCTATCCTTAAGCATCATCCGCACAACATCTGGCATTTTATAATCTGCTTTCCATCCTAATTTTTGTTCAGCTTTAATTGGATTTGCCTTACTAACAAAAATATCAGTAGGACGATATAAACCCTTATCTATCTCTACATAATCCTGCCAATTTAATCCTACAGCGGCAAAAGCTTCTAATACAAAATCCTGCAAAGAATAAGTTTTTCCAGTAGCAATTATATAATCATCTGGTTTATCTTGCTGTAACATTAAAAACATTGCTTTTACATATTCTGGTGCCCAACCCCAATCTCTTTGTACTGAAATATTTCCTAAAGATAATTTCTCTTTAACTACCTTGAGCAATTCTAGAAACAACTGAGACAATTTTTTGAGTAACAAAACGTTGAGGTCTGAGAGGAGATTCGTGATTAAATAAAATTCCAGAACAAGCAAATAAATTATAAGCTTCTCGATAATTTGCTACTTCCCAAAAAGCTGCAGATTTAGCAACAGCGTAAGGACTTCTAGGGCGAAATGGAGTAATCTCTGTCGCAGTTTGACCTTCTGTATCCCCAAAACATTCACTGGAACTAGCATTGTATAGTTTAATTTTTTCTCCAATAAAACGAATTGCTTCTAATAAATTCAATGTACCAGTAGCGATACTTTCTAGTGTTTCTACAGGTTGCTCAAAAGATAAACCTACTGAACTTTGACCAGCTAGATTATAAATTTCATCTGGTTGATATTTGGTTAATATTTGTAAGACACTTCTAAAGTCATTTAAAGACATAGAATCTAACTTTATCTGTTCACGAATACCTAAATAAGATAAGTTTTTAAAGGTAGACATTTGAGCATCTCTGGAAGTGCCACAAACATTGTAACCTTTTTCGAGTAACAATTTAGCTAAGTAGGAACCATCTTGACCGGAAATTCCTGAAATTAATGCTGTTTTCATAATCTTAAAATAAGGAAAAAAGAGGTAAATAGTAGGAGATAATGTTTAGGGATTTTTTTTGCTAAAAAAAATCTCCTAATTTAAATTGTCATTAATAAAGTTGATCAGTATACCAATAAGCACTTTTATTAGGATAATACTAAGGCTTAAAACTTATTTATAGATTAATTTTTATTATAACTTTTCCGTAGTTATATTATATTAATCTTGGATTGTTTCTGCGAGTATTTTCGCCAGATTTTTGATATGAGCTGCATAGTTTTTTGTATTTTTATTTAGTAATATTTTTTCCTGATTTTCCTGTTTTAATTTTGTTGTTTCTAGTTCTTTTTTAGTTTGCTTAAGTTGGGATTGATAGGTATTGAGTTGTTCCTGATGTTTGGATAACTGAGATTGAGATTGTTCTAATTCTGCTTGTACTTCATCTAATTGGAATTGAGTAATTTCTAATTCTTCTCGTATATCGTGTAGCTCGGAGTGAGATTTATCTAATTCTGTTTTAATATTTTGTAATTCTGATTCAGCATTTTTGGCTTTTTCTTGATTTTGCTGAAGTTGAGACTGGGTAGATGTTAATTGCTGGGAAATTTCGTCTCTTTGTGATTGAGTATTTTCTAATTTTTCCCGAGTTTTTTGTAATTCTGATTCAGCATTTTTGGCTTTTTCTTGATTTTGCTGAAGTTGAG
>JAGGDU010000074.1:38705-42363 GCA_018457135.1 Trichodesmium erythraeum GBRTRLIN201
ATTTTTCCCGAGTTTTTTGTAATTCTGATTCAGCATTTTTGGCTTTTTCTTGATTCTGCTGAAGTTGACAGTGGAACTTTTCTAATTCTCCTAATATTTGGTCTCTTTGATATTGGATAGTTTCTAATTCTGTTTGATTTTGCTCAAGTTGAGACTGAGTAGATACTAATTTTTGGGAAAGTTCGTTTGTCTGATACTGACTATTTTCTAAGTTTGTCTGGGTTTGCTGAAGTTGAGATTGTATCTGCCGAAATTGTGCCTCAGACAAAACACTTTTTCCTACTTCATCAATATCTATATCTCGAAAAACAGGAGTACTATTCCAAGGTTCAAAAGGTATAAGTTTTGCAGTGGAAAAATGGGGGCGAAAGAAATATTTTCCTGTTTGATTTAAGAGGCAAGCACCAAAAGCAAAAGCCGTATTAGAAATAGCAACAAAATCACACTTACTCAATAAGAAAAAATTCAGATATTCTAGATTAACCTCTACCTCCAAATCTCGAACCGTTATAGGATTATATTCAGCAAAATACCCCTTATTTATTTCTTCTATATTATCGCTGGCGATAAATAAAACTGGTTCCTCTAAAGTTTCCCATAAACCATGTAGCCAAATTTTATACCATTCATTAGGAGCAACAACAGAATTATTATTTTCATCTGAGTGTAATTGTAAATGTAAACCAATAATAGTTTTGCCAAGAGATCGCAACTTTTCCCAAGCAACTTTTACTAGAGTTTCTATTTCTGCTACAGGTTGAAATAAAGAACAAAAATATTCTTTGTGATTTCTGTAATAGCTAGTGTGATATAAAAAATATCCTTGAATATCTACATTTTTCCAAATTTCTCTATTACCAGGGAAAATTTCATTATTATTCTCAACAACTACAGGCAAATATTCATGAATTTCTCTATCTTTATGTCCAAACAAATGTTGACCTAACCATTTAGGAATCTCTACAGATAACCTATTTTCTTGAGCATATATTTTTAAGAAAGCATACTGAAAGATTTGATTTCCAAATCCGCCATTTTTGCCAAAAGTAGACATAGTAACGACTTGTTTTCTCACATAAAAAGCATTTCCCCAAGATGGGTGAAAAGGTTTTGCTATTGCTACCCTACTAAAACCAGTCTGTGCTAAAAATTCATCAATTTTTTCTGCTAAAGCACAACCTTCATAGAGTTCTTCATAATTAACTTTGGTGTAAACTGCATCTATATATTTAAGTAGATTAGTTGCTCCTTGTAATGCTAAAAGTTCTGCTCCTTGAATATCAAGATTAAGGATATTAAAATCTTTTGGAGATAACTCTAATTCTTGTAACAAAGTATCCAGAGTTTTTGCTTCAACTATGAGTTGATGAGCTTCTTTAATATTGGGGTAAATATCTCGATAATATTTCAATGGAAAAATAGAACTATTTTGCTCCATTGAGTTAACATATAATCTTACTTTTCCATTTTGATTACTAATAGCATAGTTAACAGCTTGTACATCAATAGATGCTGTGGCGATATTTGCTTTTAATTTTTCAAATACTATTGGGTTAGCTTCAATAAAGAGAATTTTTGATATGCTTAAATTCTCATAAAGTTTGATATCTTTACCATCATAAGCACCTACATGAATAATACCTTTAGGGACGACTGAATTTTGAGTAAAAAGATTCCTTAAGTCTAACTTCATTCTGATTAATACTTAAATTGATAAATAGTTTTTGAATGTGTAATATATTTTAGCTTAATATAGTGAACCGTAAAAAAACTATACTTAACTGTGAATGTGTTAGAAAAACAGCAAAAAGCAGCAGAATATTTGGCCAGAGGTGAATTTGACCTAGCGATCGCTCTATGTCATCAAATTATAGAGGTAAAACCAGATTTTATTCTAGCCTATCAAACTATAGGAAATGCTTGGGAAATTCAGGGAAATTTAGAAGCTGCCATGAGTTGGTATGCTCAGGCATTAAAAATTCAACCTAATAACCCAGAATTATACAAAATTACTGGTAATTTATATTCTCGAAAAAAACAGTGGGATGAAGCGATCGCTTACTATGAAAAGGCTATTAAACTAGAACCGAGTTTAACAGAAGTATATGAAAAGTTAGGGCATATTTTTAAACAACGTTATCAGGAAAATTTACAAGCAGCATTAAATAATTATCGTCAAGCAATAGAATATTCTCCAGGGGATGAAAGTAATTACTATAAAATCTTAGAAATTCAGCCATATCATCCAGAAATATGTCGGAAATTGGCGAATACTTTATTGAGCAAAAATAAACTAGGAACGGCAATAATTTTTTATCAAATTGCTTTAATAACTGAACCAGAAAATTCAGAAATTCATTTTAATCTAGGCAAACTATTGACAACACAAGGTTATTTATTTGAGGCGATATCTGAATATAAACTTGCCTTAGAGGTAGAGAAAAATAATCCAGATATTTATCTACAACTTGGCATAGTTTTGGCAAAACAAGAAAGGTGGTCAGAAGCGATCGCCTCCTATCGCCGTACTATTGAAATTAATCCTAATTTAGATTCTGCTTATAACTATTTAGGAGAAATTTTAACAAAAGTAGGAGAGTTGGAAGAAGGAATTTATATGTTTCAAAAAGCAATAAATATCAATCCCAACTCATATTTATTTCAGAAAAATTTGGGTGATGCTTTAGCAAAGCAGGGAAAAATAGATGAAGCAAGTGTAGCTTATAGTCGTGCCATTGAATTAGGGTAAAAAGTAAAATAAAAATTTCATCTTTTAATTTACAATATCTGAGGAAATTATATGAAATAGGTTGATTTTTTCTACTGGTATATTTGGTATATTGATAGGAGAATAGTCAGATAGGAAAATTCATGGATAGCATCATTTTTTTTTGTATTTGATATTAGATGATATATGTAAGTAGTTAGGCAAAATTATTTGTGGTAGTTTTGTACAAATCGTGAGATTTTGATAACAATTTAAATAGGCAAGTAATTACTATTATTTGGAAATAAGTTATCTAAATTTTATCAACGTAAAACTTTATTTGTAAAAGTAATTTATCAAGCTTAAAAAACCAATGCCTCAAGGTATGTGTAGTCTGACTTCAGGAAATTGGTATTAAGTAGATAAAAAAAAAGGCGTTACATATTTAGCCATAAAACATCTCAAGGGACTTATATAACTAAAATTGGCACTAATTTACAGTTTGATACATAAAGCATAAAACTTACCACCCTCTACTTAATTGGAAGATTTTTATGTTTAGATATTCTCTACTTTTATCCTAAATAACTATCATTGAAGCACTAACTGTAGATTTTCATCAAAGGTCGGGTAGAGAAATAATTACTATTCTTTGGAAACCAGATAATTGAAGTATTTTCTATTTAGCTTTTTCCTATAACTACCTTAAATTAATATACTCAACGGAACAGGGAGCATATAATATAAAGTATGTAAGAAAGGAAGGAAAAAAATATTTAATTTTGACAATTTATACAAAATAGAAAGTTTTGTTTTATAGACGAAAATTAGAGATTAATATATTAATACCATTAGACATCTCCAAAATAGAAAATAAGGTAAAATCATCAAAACCATTTATCGGGACTTTAGTGAAAAAATAGTAAAAAAAAGGGTATAATGTATACCTGA
>JAGGDU010000075.1 GCA_018457135.1 Trichodesmium erythraeum GBRTRLIN201
CTTGTGCCACACGCTTATTGTTACCATATTTTCTATCTTTATACAACAAAGCCATAACGGACCAAAAATTGAGAGGCAATTTTTCCAACTACCTCCTAGTTAATTCCTATTTAGACCTAGGTCTGTTCCATGCAACCTCCCTACCTACTCTTAAGTTCTGAGTTCTAACCTTACTCATAAAACTTTTTCACTCAAGCATAATTAGGACAATAAAGCCCGCTTCTTGTTTGGATATTTAAGTTCTGAACCACATCTTTTCTTTTTTCAAACCCTAATAATTCAAACTTAGTCTACCAATTTACATCAATTATGGCAAATCAAATAAAAGAATTTCTCCATTGGACTTAGTTGAAATAGAAATATTTTGGATTTCACTTAAAGCAACACCATCTCCAGCGTTGAGAGATAATTTGTTATTAGTATCTACTTCAATATCTACTTCCCCACGAGCCACTTGCACCCATCCATAACGGTTATCTTTAAAAGAATAAGAAATGCGATCGCCCTCTCTCAAAACACTTGCAAATAAATCCACATCTTGATTAACTTTTAGTGCGCCATCCCTACCATCTACAGCAACTACTAAGTTTAACTTACCAGAGTTTTTTTCTATATTAAAAGAGCTTTGATGATATACTGGTTTTACAGCATTAGCCTTTGGCAGTAGCCATATTTGTAAAAAATGAACATTTTCTGATGTTGAGCGGTTATATTCACTGTGCATAATTCCTGTACCTGCACTCATGTGTTGTACATCTCCAGGAGATAATACACCACCTTGACCTATAGTATCTTTATGTTCTAATGATCCTTCTAAGACATAAGTAATAATTTCCATATCTCGATGTCCATGAGTTCCGAAACCATTACCAGGAGTAACCGTATCTTCATTAATTACTCTGAGGCAACGAAAACCCATGTGTTTGGGATCAAAATAATTTGCAAAAGAAAATGTATGCTTAGTATTGAGCCAACCATGATTTGCGCCTCCTCTTTCTGTACCTTTTCGTACTTTAACCTTTTCTACCTCTTGTAGTTGAACCATTTTTACTAACTCCTGTAAACTTTGATGATTTTTACCTAGATTAAATTGTAGCTATTGATCCTTAGTTTATCCTTAATTTTAACTAATAAAAAAAATTAATAAATAATTGGATCAAGTTGATAAAATTATGTGATTATCTACATTTTATTACTTTTTAAGGATATCGCAAATAGTTTCAAACTGTAAATATCAAATAATTTTTTGAAACTATTGTATTGTCAAATTTTTTCCTGGATACAATTGAGCCTTATAACTTTGGTGAAACACTCTAAGCACCCAAAAATCATTGAGTTTGCTGATTAATTATCAAAAAATTGGCTGATATTGGCGAATACCTTTTTGAGTCAAAAAAAGAGTAAGCTTTTAGGTCCAAAAGCTCACATAAATTGGCATTTTAGAGTGATTATGGCAGACAAATCAAGGGACAAGTATATCCCACTGCTTTATCTATAATTTTTATTTATCCTTACTTTTGACTATTCTTTTAACTATACATGCTTTTTAAGTAACACTTAATTAAGGATTATTAAAGTTAATCGATCCTTGATAGCCAGATAACTTGGCTAAATTCTCTAAAGAAATTACACCCTCCTCAAGCTGACCGTCAATATCCCAACTTGGATATGCCCTAATACCTGCTGCCACACATAGCTGGGTTTGAGAATTTTGGCCTTTAGGATCGCACTCAATATAGTTGAGTTTACTAACAGCTTCTTTACCAAATAACTGCTTCTGATCCTGACAATGACTGCACCAATAAGCACCATACATCTTTGCACCTACTTTTGTTAAATGTTCTGCTAATGCGACTTTTGTCGGAGTAGAAGTAGTCGTAACCCCAGAAGCACCTGGTTTCTCAGCAGCGGGGCTATGAATTGGAGCATAAACTGCAAATGTTCCTACGATAGTAATCATCCCCACAATAATAGCAGTAAAGATTAACTGTCCAATATCTTCCCAATTACGACCAATTAGTGCCAAGATAAGTAGAGATAGGGAACAAATAGCTGAACTAATACAGTAAAGACAGAGAGATTTAATCTCAAATGCCATGATGTACATCAGGTAGCTACTGAAGATGGTCATAGATACGCTACCTACAAATATTAATAACCAACTCCAGTTTTCTAGTTTTGAGCGTAATTCCTTTTGAGAATCTGGGTTAATTAACCAAGGTGCGATCGCTGTTGTTCCCATACCAGCATAAGCTAAAAAGCCAAACAGAGCTAAAGGTAAGCCTAAAACAATAGCGTAGGGACTTTCAAGGACTTTATCACAACCAGTCACAGGGCAAACAACTGTTCCCCCTGTTAATTTTTCTATAGTAAGATAAGCTGTAATTGTAGCACCTACTGCTGTAATACCAGCAATAATAAAACGTGAATTACGATGAATCCAGGGTTTAGAGCGTTTACTAACCATTGGTATCTCCTATTTAATGTAGTTTCTCTTGATCCTATTGGCTCTCTGGGTGAACTGAAAAGTCTATTTAGAGAGCTCTATAGTAAAATATTTTATCTATAATTGATTAAACGTATATATTTTATTGCTCTTAATTTACCAATTCACTTCAATACTGACTCTTGATCAAAAAAGCTATTGAGCATTTTTTTATTTCTTAATAATTGAAGCATAACCTCAGTACATTATTATTACATAATTATTGGTATAACAGTATATCATACTAAAAAACAATAAAACTGGTATTTCTGTATAGTAATGGTAAGATATTAGATATTTAGAACAATAAAATTCAGTTTGTACTAGATGAATTGTCCTAAATGCCAGTCTACTAAAATTATAAAGTATCGGCATACTCACCCATCGGTTACCTCGCTCCCGTTGTCCCCACGATGAGCCGACAATTTGTGGAATATCCTAGCAGAACGTCTATTGATGAGGCTACAAGAATATTAATTGATAAAATATTGCCAGATCCATTCGCATTGGCTGCAATTCCCTATGGGATGCTACGGAAAGGCCAGAATTACTAGTGTTTTCCCACTTATGGCTACAGATGTATGTAAATAATAAATATGAGCAAGCTCAACAAATAGGAAGTTGATGTTACAAAAAAAACAGGCAAATTGACAACTTATAAGGAGGAAATATGCTCTTACGTCGGGTATAAAGCTAATAAGAAATGGATTTTGCATGCTTAAGATATTAGCGATCGCTCAATCTTAGTCCCATATATTGGCGCAAGTTATCAAGTACGACAGCTACATTGCTCTAGACAATTAGCTCAAGGTTTTTGGGAGTCATTACCTTCAGTATATCGTCAATGTGCCGTTTGCTATAAAGATTTTGGGGGGCAACTCTGAGGAAGTTCTACCTTCAAGGCGACATCAAGCTGTCGGTAAGGAAACAGGTAAAAATAGCTATATAGAAAGACTTAACAATCTCACGGGGTGACAAGCTAGTTGAAAGCTATATATAGAAAGGAATTTGTGTTC
>JAGGDU010000076.1 GCA_018457135.1 Trichodesmium erythraeum GBRTRLIN201
GTGAACATTGGCTACCCGACAAGCCCGGTAAAATCCTGAAAATGAAAAAAGAGAAAAAGAGTCCGCGCAGTCAGCAAAAGCCGGGCTTCGGCAGTTTCGCCTTTTGATGCCTGCGCTATTTTGGTGAAATGGGATGAAAAGATTAATTTCAAGAATCCGGGCCTGCGGGTAGCCCGGGCCGTTCACAGACAATCGCGCAACAGAAAACAGTATCTGTAAGAATTTGAAATGAAAACTTGTCCCCGCCTAAAAAAGGTAAATGCCTGATTATCAGTATTCAGAAACTGGGGATGAATTGGTTAGTCCATTGGAGAATTGATCTGTTAAGGCGGGGCAAAAGAGATTTCTACAGTTTTATAGTTGGTTTAGGAGAATCATGATAGCCCGAATTGAAGATTAGATCAAGCGTTACCGCGGCCCCGTTGAATGGAAATAAAAACGGTATCAAGAAAGGAGTCCGCGTCCAGGGGGCTTATGAAAATCAGACGGTAAATGAAAATCAATGAGCAAATAAGGTTTCATGCCCGAATAAGATGGAATCTTAAGGGTTCGCAGGTGCATTGAATAGATTTAGCAGCAGAATAATTGAGTGATTTTCATTGGGTTAAATTGGTTTTTACGGGCGATAAAATAAATGAGGGTACCAGTTTTGCCTGAAAATTGGTGGTCCGAAATCGGAGAATTGGGTAAACTTGAAAAAAGCCCCCTTATCTCGTCTTCGAAAATAGAGAAATGGCCGCTTGTTATGGTAAAATCGAATAAAACGCGAATGCTGTGAACAATGGCTACATGCCATGCCGGTAAAAATCTTCGAGAGGAAAATAAAGATGGAATAACCCGCGCAGTCAGCAAAAGCCAGGCTGCGCCATCATCGCCTTTTGCTGCCTGCGCTAGCATTTGTGAAATGGAACGAAAATGGTAAATTTAGAGTCCGGCACGGCACGTAGCCGGGCCGTTCGGCGTCATCAAATAAATAAAAATAAGACTTGAGTTACTAAAAGCTGATGAATGAAAAACTTACTTGATCGGATAAGAAAGATAGAAGCCTAAATATCTGGAGCGAGCACTAATGGAGAGAAAAATGCAGCTAAAACCGCAAAAGAAAGGATTTTAAAGAAGTATCCAGAATTAGAGATTCACAGGAATCCGGTTGAATATAGGCTTTCGACAAATAGTGAATGGGACAAAAAGCTGTTATTAGCGATTTGCAGAAAGTATGGAGTTAAACCATATAGGTATCATCGACAAAAATATACAACTGTAATGGTAAATATAAACGAAGAGTTCTTGACGAAAGTGCTATGGAAGGAATATCAAGAATACTCAGAGTTATTGAATGGCTTAGTTGAAGAAATAACGAATGATTTGATAAGTAAAATCCATACGCATGAAGATGAAACTATTATTAATGGAAACTTAGAAAATTAAAATAGGATTGATGAACAAATTGGAATTGGCAAAATTAGTTGACTTAAAAGTAAATGAGTTGTTGGAAGAGAGGGGGTATGTAAGTGTAGTCGATTTATTGATGAGATTAGACTATTTATCAAAGGCTGATTATGAACAGTGGAGATATGGGCGGATTGAATATTTAGAAAAAGTGTGTAAGGTAAACCTGTCGAAACTGAGTTTCATTAATAAGCATTTAAGACAAATAAGTAACGACTTAAATCTTCAAAAATCATGGGCGTACTATAAGAAATATGGTAAAGGCAACAAGAAGAAATTAAGATTTAGTAAGTCGAATGATGAGAAAATAGAGAAATATTATTCGACTCACCATGTTTTAAGATAAAATGATAAGACGAACGCCGAACAATGGCTAGCCGACAATACTCCGTTTCACTCCGCACTGCGGCTAGCCGGACCGTTGGCAGCAAGCACTTATGATCCAAGAAAGTATAGAATCACTAAGACTTTGATCTGATTCAAAAAACAGATAAGAATGTTTTCAAAAGAATACCCGAATTTAGAATGGTGGATAAATACACATGGTTGGATAGAAATGGGAGATGATGATTATAGCACGTCATGGGTAAGAATATTAGATATTGGAGGTCTTTGCTGGGAAGATGAAAATTCGGAATCATTAGATGATGCACTAAAAAATGGAGATATTTGGGCTTCGAATGAGATAAAAGGAAGATTTGGAGAAGAACCACCAAAAAAATATGATGAAATTGAATAGTCAAAAATATTCTGAAGTTTGTGAAAGAATAACTAAGATTTGCGAGAATCCAGAATATGAGTATAAAGAGTTCAAATATGAGTTGATTCAACTAGTTGAAGAATTAAAAAGATCAAGGATAAATGAGGTGGTTGATTTGATGAAAGTGATAGAGTTGCATCGAAGACTATGTAAAATTAAAAATCGAAAAGCCAGCTATATTGAAAATGAGATTGGAAGAAGAATTTTAGTAGATTTACCTTTTTCAATTAGAATGGATGATGAAGAAATTCCAGAAGAGATAGTTGAGAAACTACAAGAAAAGTACGACTCTAATGAAAGAGTTGCGTTGAGATTGAGTTCAGAATTACTAAAATATGGTAAGGAGTTAATGTCAGGTAAAGAGGATAAATCAAAACGATACAAAAATAGAATAAAGGAAGGTATTCGAATGCTCAATGAATTACAACAATTCTACGAAATTGAAGGAATCAAGGAAATATTCAAATCAAGGATTACTGATAAGGATTCAGACTTGCAATTTTTCGCTTTGTATGGGTTGGAAATTTATTATGCACATGAAAATGTTGATAAATTGGAAAAAGAGGAAGAGGAAGAATTGGAAAAAATAATTGAATCCACAAAAAGCAGAGAAACAGCATCAACATGTTGTCAAATATTGATAAATTCGGGAAAAATTGATGAATTTGGAGCGATGATGAGAATTGATAAATGGAAAGACAAAAATTGGTGATAGAATTAATTAATAGAATAAGCCTGCTGCCAACAATGCATAGCCGTCCATACTCCGCGAAGCTCCGTACGGCGGCTATGCGGGACGTTGGGCGCACTCCATTTTGGGAATAAAAAGCTGATAAACAAACGATTAGAAATTAAGCCTGCCTTTGAAAATCGCAAAAAAATGGTTTTGTAACCCGAGTTTTGTTGATTACGGTCAATTGATTGTATAGCCCAATTAGGCAGGCAGAAAAATGGAAAATCTGTATTTCTATCGGGTAATCCGTTGTCCCGAATAAATGAGATCCTTAACAATATCCGCTCCCTATCATCGAAAAAGGAAATCGAGTTTTCAGAACTGAGTTTACGTTTAGGGCCTCAATACGGAAAATCAAGAATTTGGGTAAATCGTCGAATTGAATAGGGTAGAGGACAAGAAATTTGAACTTTTTACCGAATAAGAATCTGATCAAATTGAATCGGGTTGTCGAGAATCAAGTTGAAAGTTTGGAGATTGAAAATCATTAGATTGAATTGGTCGTAACTATTCAGCACGCCTGCGTGCTGGTTAATTGAAAAACGATAGAATTGTCC
>JAGGDU010000077.1 GCA_018457135.1 Trichodesmium erythraeum GBRTRLIN201
ATGCCATCGAGGAAAACGATAAATAAAAAACGATTACTCAAAAAAGAGGTTAAAGAGATAATCAAAGAGAAAGGAAAATTACACGAAGAATACACGAAATTCTTTGAAGAAACCTATGCAAGTGGCTACGTCAAAAGAGATTTAGTATATGAATTGAATGACGGAAATTTTTTGTACGTATTTGATGAAAATGAAAGTTATAGAGGAGGAAGGGGAGACATTTATCCAAGAGAATATTTTTTCAGATTTGTTAGGTGGAATAAAAGAGTAAAAGAAGATTATGCAAATAGTCGAGGTAGTTCAGTAGACCATTGGAGATATTACTCAAAATTAAAAAACGAATTAATTAATAACATCGAAGACTTGATTGAGAGACTTGGAAAGGAGTTAGAAATTCCGCTAAATAAATTAGATAGAAGTTATAAAAGTCTTGATTTGATTTCTGAAAAGACAGAAACATATGGAATAGATAGAGCAATGGAAAATATCTACGACAATCTTGTATGTTATGTTGGCGAAGTACTGATAAAAAGAGTTGCAGGAGAATGGCGAATAAATAAGAATTTTGCGGGAGGAGAATATCCTTATGTTGATGTTGGATTAAGAAATGTTCAATATATGCCAATAAATATAGTATGGGATGAATTGCACGGATTAGAGAAAATGAATTTAAGAAAAGAAACAGGAAATGAAGCGAGACAAGTTGGATTTAAAGTAAATTTTGAAAGACAATTTGGAGATAAAATTTTCAAAACGATAAATAAAAAAGAAAGCGGTAGCTAACAACGTGTATGTGTTCATGTCGGGCAAAAGCCCGCCACGCCACATACACGGGACGTTAGCGGATATAGTATGCTGGGGTAGAGCAGTACTTGAAAAATAGATACTTCGGATTGATAGATAATTGAAGAGATGATATATCGGTGAATAGATACCGATTTGTGAAAAATTACAGATTGGTTAAGACAGAATGATATCTAGAAGAGATGATATATCGGTGAATAGATCCCGAAGTGTGAATAAATCCAGATTAGTTAAGACAGATTGATATCTAGATGAGTTAATATATCGGCGAACAGATCCCGAAGTGTGAATAAGTCTAGATTAGTTGAGACAGATTGATATCTAGATGAGTTAATATATCGGTGAATAGATCCCGAAGTGTGAATAAGTTTAGATTAGTTAAGACAGATTGATATGTGGATGAGTTGATATATCGGCGAATAGAAACCGAAGTATGGATAAGTATAGATTGGTTGAGACAGATTGATATCTAGATGAGTTAATATATCGGTGAATAAATACCTGTATGTGGACTAGGAATAATTATTTTGAAATCAAGTTGAATGGACAATTAATGCCTTTGGGTACATCCGCTAACACAGTGGAGCGCTTACATACGGCCGGTCTATGAAAAACAGAATGATTAGCAAATAGAGTTGATTTACGGTAAATAACAAACGATATTGGAAAACAAATAAACGGCCGTACGTCGCCTCCACGAACCGTTGTAGGCAATAGTGAAGTGACAAATGACTTAAGATTGATATTGAAGGAGATCACAATATGAGCTTTGATGGTTTACTGGCTATAGAATCCTTCTGAAGATTGAAAACTTAATGAATCTCTAATATTGTTGAATGAAATTACAGATTAATTTTAAAGCAGGAAACAGTGAAAGTTTTACATGGAATTCTATTAAATCGGCACTGATTTCTGCACTGAAACAAGAGATGAAAAACCAAGCTATTGATATTGAAATCAATGAAGATAGAGTTTCGAACAATGACACGAGCTTCAACATTATTTTTTTCGGAGATGAATTACCAGGAATACCCCCAGAACGAACATTTTGTATATTTCCCTCGACAAAATACTTTTCAAAATATCTAGGAGAACGAAAATTTGCTGGAGCAACTACTCCTAAATTAATCCTGACGGGACCTAAAATTATAATTGGAGAAGGACATACCCTTGAAAAAATGGATATGAGACTAGATATATATCAAAGTCCAAAGTTGCAGAATTTGAACAATTATTTTAAAGCCACTGTCATAGAAAATACTTCATTTGCTGAGTTCATTATTAAATATGTACTAGAATATATGAAGCAACACTTTTCGCTGAACTTTGATAATAAGGAAAGTATTAAGAATAACAAAGATTAGAAATTGTACTGCCTACAACACAGCGTATGCGATCATGCTGCCCGTATGGCAAAAAGATCCTGATTGTGAATGCAGTTGAATTTCGGCGAATAGAAACCGATATTGGAAAACAGGAAAGGGCAGCACGTCGCATACCCAGACCGTTGGGTGCTATATTCTTGGAAATGAGAAATGAAATAAGAATACTACTGATATTATTGATATCAATAAACATCTGTGCTTGTAAGGAGGAAGATAATCTTGAAGATTTGAGTTATGATAAAAAATTGATCGAGAACATTGCATTTGGAAATAGAGAGTTTGCAGAAACATTTTCAGATACATCACAAATCAATGAAACGAAATTTTGGATACACCATGCTAGGAAAGATACCATTGATGAAGAGTTGGGGTTAAAAGGTACTTTATTCATATGGGGAGCAGAAACTACAGGATATCCTTTTCATAGAATATTGCATTATAAGAGAGTAAATGATGAAAAAGAGTATGCCATTCCATTTTTTGATGAAGAATGTTTTCGATGTGGAATTTGGCCATTTAAGTGTGAAGAGGAGGGATATGAAAAATGGATTGAACATTGTCAGTATAAGATTAGTATAGATGATCAGTTAAATTACCTGGGAATGGAACTGGGGTTAAATAATGATAGCGTAAAGGTTGACAAATTTGTACAATTTACCTTTGGAGAGATGTTGCGATATCCAAAAATCGAATTGGGAGATACGACAAAATATAAGAATGAGGTAAATGATTGGACAAACCACTGTAATTGCTGTGAAGATTCAGTATGGGAAAATTTGAGAGAAATTTTTCGGAATATCTACCGAGGAAAATCAATTTATTATGAAGCAGATCAAATTGGTGGATTTTGGGAAATTACATTGAATAAAGGACCAAGAGGCATTTGGCAGATTGAGATCCAATATATAAATGAAGAATGTGCATATACAATTAGATTCTGAATGAAAAAGTAAAGATAAATGAGGAATGAGAGAAATCGTGGATTTTCTTGTGGTACAGCACCCAACACAGCGTATGCGACCATGCCGCCATATTGGAAAATAGATAATTGATTGGTAAGAAGATTGATTTATGTCGAACAGATACTGATATTGGAAAACATAAAAAGGCGTCACGGGCGCATACCCAGGCCGTTGTGTGACACTTCAAGGAAAATGAAATGAGTAGAAAAATTGTATTAGCCTTAATAAACTACCCGATGGTAGGAATAGGAACTATTTCGAGGAAAATTATTGAGGATCTTGATAAATCTGAAAGGATTACAGCCAGGGAACTTATAAGGGAAGAACAAATTTTAGATAATAAG
>JAGGDU010000078.1 GCA_018457135.1 Trichodesmium erythraeum GBRTRLIN201
CAGGACCAGCAAGACCAGGAACACCATCAGCTCCAGCCGGACCCACAGGACCTATTGGACCTACAGGACCCACAGGACCAGGGGCACCACTTGGACCGATAGGACCCACAGGACCAGGGGCACCACTTGGACCTGCAGGACCAACAGGACCAGGTGAACCTGGTATTATTGGAATTGGGACTTCTATAAATAGAGAGGGATCAGCAATTGGGGGCCCATTAACTAACTCAAAACCTGGTACAGTTATTGATTCTCCAGGTACAAGAGTGTTAATAGGAGTGCTTTGGAAAGAAGAAGTATCTGGAAAAACAATTTGATCTAAAAAATCTTCCATTTCTTTTCTCAAAAAAGTAATTTTTACAAGATTATAAGTGAGAACTTCAGTTTTGAGAATAAAAATTTTGTGATCTATCTATTCAAGTACTATGCAAATCTAATGAGTTACAACAAATTTTAGTGGCCCAATACTTTTTATCTGTACACCTAAATTTTTTTTGTTAAGTAAAACCTTTAAATTATTCCAACTTAACTGAAATTAAAATAGATGCTCTATCTAGAAACTCAAAAACTAATTATGCTTTACAACCAACTTTATATAGCAGTATCCTGAATATAAAAACATCAGCTTTCATTCCATATTCTTATTATTCTTACTCCTAATAGTTTATTTACTATTTACATCAACCCCATTCAATACTCTTAACTTTTCTTGATATAAAAAAATTCAAAATACAAAACTGAAAGGTATAAAAAAATAACCGTAAAAAAAATATTTAACTAGTAAATTAGATAATAAAAATTATTACAGAGACGTTCAACTTTTTATAAAGTTCCCTAGTTAGGAAATAAAAAGATTTAATTGAAAATTTGATTTTGAACTTGAAACCCTGAATTTACACTAATGATCAAGAAATAAGCTCTCAAGTTAATCGTTGAATGTGCTACAGTTTTTTGCGCTATCAGGGAGGGGACTAAAATAAAATTATGGTTTCCCGGCCTCTGACTTGACTGGCCAGTACTGAGATGCCACTACTTGCTCAGGTATTTACAATTTTCAACTCAAAGTATAGTCTATAAAAAAAGATGTACAGAAAATAATATGTCAATATGCCAGAGCGCATTACTTTAACTGAAATGACTCACTCATTGGACATTACTACCTTGGCACCTTTTTGGTTAATCACCAACTTCAGTAACCAACAACAAGCTTTTGAGAATCTACCCCTTTTTTTCCTATATTTGTGTCTGTATCCGTCCACTTACACATCAACTACTTAATGAACTTAGCCTAAATTTTATTAAGTCCGAATCCTGAAATTACTTCCTTGAGAAGACCATATACATATTGAAAACTACCCTGTTGAAAACTACTTTATATGAATGAAGAAAAAAAATTAGCAGGTTCTATCACACCTCAATGACTAGAAGAACTAAAAACAGAACAAGTTAAAAAGTTACAAAATAGACAGGTAATAGTTTTAGAGGTAAGGCGGAACCAGGAAAAGGCTCTAGAGTATTCTCTTTAGGGACTAATACCTATCTCAACACTCACTTTCAGATAGATGAACAGATAAACAGAAATTTATTAACCATGACACAGCGTCTGACCCTGAAATAGATAAATAGCTATGGTAAGTTATTGCACTAGTTTTTCATTTGTTCCTTGGACTAGCTTTACTGATGAACTTACCATTTGACTAATAAATAAAGTTAATAGCTTAACATTTAAAGGGGAGAAAAAAGGAAATTTTGTATTTTCTGGCCTCTGACTTCAGTTGTAGATCATGCTTTCCATAAAGGAGACAAAAAATAAAGCTACGACCCTAGAGGCTAACCAATAAATTAAAAGACATTTCCTTGTCATGTTACTATACATGGCCCAAAAATTGAAATGTCGATTGGATAAGATGTTGCTACATTAAGTTTTTTTGTCGGTGATAGCAAAACTTTTAGTGGAGTGACACGTCTAAAAATATAGGCCATTGTCAAGTAAGTGTGATTCGTGATTGCAAACAAACTCCTATATAAGTCAGGCAAGTCTTCAACTGAGGATAACTAAGCATAGTTATACAGGTTAAATTTCTATATTAAAGGATGCAGAGTAACTTTCATCGCTTAGGTTTAGTCTGAAGGTCCATGGGCTATTAGTTCCCAGCTCTTAATGTCTAACCTTTGATACGCAACAAGCCCTTGATTTAACCGGAGAGTATCAAGATAAGTTTAATAAAATGTCAAAAAATATAGGCAAATATCTTCAGATAATTTAATAATATGTACATGATCAAATTATCTGATGCAATGCAACACAAAAAGGTGTCAGTTATTGCACTGTTCAGAGGATGTGGAAATATGGAGAATTAAAATATCAACAACTTCCGTCGGGGACAATAATTATTGATACCTCTGATGTATTAGATGGTATTTCTTTTCCCCACGACGGTTTGATTTGTCAATTGAAATACAAATGCGAATTAAAGCTTCAAGGTGACCATCACTAGGAGAGTTAAACTACAAAAGTGTTCTTTTCTTTCTTAGGGATCATGAAAAACATGAGACCTATGTGGGTAGACAAGTCAAACGCAGTTTATTCAAATCATCCTAAGACATCAAATACAATTCAGATTTAAATAGTGCATTGAAAATTTTACCCAAGGATGCGCTGGTAACTCCGTCTTTGATGGAAAGCTGGTCAAGAGGCTTGTAGTTATTTCTATAAGGTTCAAACCTGACAAAGCTTGAGTAGATTTATCGACAAAATTAGTAACTATCAAAAAGTGCTAATACCTGATACATTAACCAAATATTAGTAAGCAAGATTCAAAGTAAATTTATGAAAGTCCTAGTAATTGGTGGCGATGGCTACTGCGGTTGGGCAACCGCTCTTTATCTTTCCAATCAAGGTTATGAGGTAGGTATTTTAGACAGTATGGTTAGGCGACACTGGGATCTACAACTTCAAGTAGAAACCCTCACACCTATTGCCCCTATTCAACAACGCATCCAACGTTGGAAAGACCTCACAGGCAAAAAAATTGATCTATATATAGGAGATATTACCAACTACGATTTCCTAAGTACAACACTACATCAGTTTGAACCAGAATCTATAGTTCACTTTGGTGAACAACGTTCTGCTCCATTTTCTATGATTGACCGGGAACATGCTGTTACGACTCAAGTTAATAATGTTGTTGGTACTCTCAATATTCTTTATGCTATGAAAGAGGATTTTCCAGACTGCCATTTAGTTAAACTGGGAACTATGGGAGAGTATGGTACTCCTAATATAGATATTGAAGAGGGTTATATCAAAATTGAACATAATGGACGCACGGATACTCTACCCTATCCAAAACAACCAGGGTCTTTCTATCATCTCAGTAAAGTTCACGATAGCCACAACATTCACTTTGCCTGCAAAATATGGGGTATCCGGGCTACGGACCTTAATCAAGGAATTGTATATGGTGTTGCTCTAACTGGTCTTCTAAATGATGAAACAATCCAAGATGAACTTTTGATTAACCGTCTTGACTATGATGGAGTTTTTGGTACAGCTCTCAATAGATTTTGTATTCAAGCAGCAATTGGCCATCCGCTAACTGTTTATGGTACAGGTGGACAAACTCGTGGCTTTTTAGATATTAGAGATACTGTCCGTTGTATGGAAATAGCGATCGCAAACCCAGCACAACCAGGTGAATTCCGAGTATTTAACCAATTTACTGAAATGTTTAGTGTACTAGACCTAGCAGAAATGGTAAAAACAGCGGGTAAAACTATGGATTTAGATGTACAAATTAATCACTTGGATAATCCTAGAGTAGAGTTAGAGCAACATTATTTCAATGCTAAAAATACGAATTTATTAGAGCTTGGTTTAAAACCTCATTATCTATCTGATTCTTTGTTAGATTCTTTGCTCAATTTTGCTATTAAGTATAAAACAAGAGTAGATAAAAACCATATTTTACCTAAAGTCTCTTGGCATCGAGAAAAAACTCAACAATTAGATTCTGTAAAAAGTACATTAATATCCAAAACTGAGGAAAAAAACAAACAATCAGATTCTGTAAAAGTACAATAGTATCTAAAACTGAATAACAAATCTATCTTCAATAGGTTTATACTCAATTGTTTTATTAGGGATGTTTTATGTAACGTCCCTATATATTAGTATTTGGAAATAGACAATAGAACAGAATCAAAATAACTGTACCTCAGTAACTTGGGAAACGCTATATAATAATTGTTTTCATACTTGAACCTGAATTTTATAGCCATCTACTCATAGGTCGTAACAATAAAAAAAATAGAAATAAACTCCATAAATATTACCTATCACCTAGAGTATTATCCCTTATTCCTAAAAAGTGGCAAGATTTTGGAAAACGTAAAAATAGACTTGCTATATCTACATTCACCACACTCTACTTAAACCTATTGCTAAATCAAAAAATTAATGAATTAATATTTTTTATAGTATTTTTCCAGCCAATAAATTTATACTTATTAATCTATGAAGATAGCTCTATTTACCGAAACCTTTTTACCCAAAATAGATGGTATAGTTACGCGTCTATGTCATACTGTCGAGAATCTACAACGTTTTGGCGATCGAGTCCTAATATTTTCTCCCGCAGGAGGGCTAAAAGAATATCAGGGATCACCAATTTGTGGCATTGAAGGTTTTCCTCTACCCCTATACCCAGAATTAAAATTAGCTATACCAACTCCCACTATTGGAGAAAAACTAGAACAGTTTCAGCCAGACATAATTCACGTTGCTAATCCTGCAGTATTAGGATTGGGTGGGTTATTCTATGCCAAAAAACTAAATATTCCACTTGTCGCATCGTACCATACCCACTTACCTCAATACTTACATCACTATGGTTTAGGAATGCTTGAAGGCTTACTTTGGGAATTACTTAAATCCGGTCATAATCAAGCAGACCTCAATCTTTGTACCTCTACAGTAATGGTAGAAGAATTGAGAAACCATGGCATTGAGAGAGTAGATTTATGGCAGCGGGGAGTTGATACAGAATTATTTCAGCCCCATTATGCAAATCTTGAAATGCGCAATTACCTTAGTCAAGGTAAACCTAATAATAAGATTATACTATATGTTGGGCGATTAGGGGTAGAAAAAGAAATTGATCGTATTAAACCAATCGTAGAAGCTATCCCCAATACTTGCATAGCTATTGTAGGTGATGGCCCTAACCGACAAAACCTAGAACAATATTTTGCTAACACCCCCACACATTTTGTAGGCTATTTGCGGGGCCAAAAACTTGCCTCTGCTTATGCTTCTGCCGATGCTTTCATATTTCCCTCTCGCACGGAAACTTTAGGATTGGTACTTTTAGAAGCAATGGCTGCAGGCACCCCAGTAGTGGCGGCCAATTCAGGAGGTATTCCTGATATTGTTACTAATGGAATAAATGGTTATTTATTCGATCCAGATGATGAGAAAGGAGCCATTACAGCTACTCAAAAACTTTTTGCCCACTCAGAAGAACGAGAAACCTTGCGCAAAAATGCTAGAGCTGAAGCGGAACGTTGGGGATGGTCAGCAGCAACTCAGCAATTAAGAAACTATTATCAAAAAATTATCTCTGCCCATTCCATAGCATTAGCTGCATAATGGGACTTACACAACATTAGGCTTATAATGCTTGAAAGACAAGGATTATAGCTCAAGGACGTTTTGACTCTAGTGTGCAAGTATCTATACTTTTATCCAGTCGGATAGGTTAATAAGAGGCTAACAAAGGCAATGCTCTAAGAAACCTTTGAATACCTTTACAGCAAAGAATGGGTGTTTTTCATAGAGTGATGTCTTTATATTTTTTTAGTTGCTTGACATTAAATATGAAGGTATTTGCCTATCAGAGAAGGGGTTTAGGCTAAATTTTTGCTGAAAATTGCTGTAAGCTCCAATAATAACATTACCTGGAGATTTTATAGATTTTTGTCTAAAATAGTTGGCAATATTTGAATTTATCCAGAAAAATCTTCAATCTTCTGAGAAAGTAGCCAAAATGATTTGGCCGTATCCACATTTTAAAAACATTTGTATTATGTTACTATACGATTAGTTATAGTTTGCTGCCTAGCTTTCTCTAGTTTACATAATCAAGTTTTTTTGATCATTGAACTTTATACAGTACTATCAGGCCAGTATTGAAAAAGGGTTCAGCAATCACTAAGCATTAGACAAACCAGTCCAAATGAAATTCTCGAACCCTGCTGGCAGTATTCTGGCAACATTGACTCAAGTTGAGCGTATGGGTCTACTTGTAACTCGTGTCAAGGATTTGCCGGTAGAACATTTTGTTTGTCTGCTGGACTTCATAACTGCAGAATTTTATCAGTATCTACAGGCTATAGACTTAATTAATAATGAAGGTATTGAAACTGTATTTGAACAACTATTAAATGCTTTTACCTTAAAAATTGGCCAAGTCCTGAAAGCAGATCAAACAACTATTTTTCTGGTTAACCAGGAAAAAAAACAACTTTGGTACAAGAAAATTTTAGAAAGTACAGGTAAATCTCAAGAGTATCACTTACCAATTAATGTTGGTATTTTAGGCCATGTGGCTACTACAGGAGAAGCACTTAATATTGCGGATGCTAAGAGTCACCCACTCTTCAACGAAGAGGTAGACCAACCTCAAGGTTATGAGACTCGTACTATCCTCTGTATTCCAATTTTTAGTACTATTAATTTTCTCCAACCAGTGGCAGTGGTACGATTACTGAATAAAGTAAGTGATGTCCCTTTTGATGAAGAAGATGAAAAACTATTCCGGTCTTTTGCGGACTCAATGGGGATTATTCTTGAAAGTTGTCAATCTTTTTATGTTGCGGCTCGGAATCAGCAAGGAGTATCAGCATTACTGAACGCTACCACAACTTTAGGACAAAGTCTAGACTTGGAAACAACTTTAAGAGCTGTAATGGACCAAGCTCGTAATCTGATGCAAGCAGATCGTAGCACTTTGTTTCTACTTAGCAAAGAAACAAATGAACTTTGGACTAAGGTAGCAACAGTAGATCAAACAAGAATGGTAGAAATTAGAATTCCGGCCCATCGTGGTATAGCTGGTTATGTTGCTTCTACTGGGCAAACTTTGAATATTCCTGATGCTTATCTAGATCCTCGTTTTGACCCCAGTACAGACAAAAAAACAGGTTATCAAACAAGAAATGTTCTTTGTATGCCTGTGTATAATGCTAAAGGTGAATTGATCGGAGTAACTCAGTTAATTAATAAAAATCAAGGTAGTTTTACTACTTCAGATGAACAATTTCTACTGGCTTTTAACGCTCAAGCAGGTATTGCTCTGCAAAATTCCCAGTTGTTTGAAAATGTTTTAGTCGAAAAACAATATCAGAAAGATATTCTACGAAGTTTGTCTGATGTTGTAATTTCAACGGATATGCAAGGCCGAATTGTGACTATTAATGAAGCAGCTTTAGAAATGTTAGGATGTCCAATTAATCAAGAGGTAAAAGGTCAAACAAATAGAAAAGTTTGGGAGGAAAAACTTATTGGTAGATATCTATGGGAAGTCATACCAATTGAAAACTTGAGGTTCCGTTTAGAAGACAGTCTCGATCATGGTACTAGACAATATGTTCCAGAACAAAATTTACGAGTAGGGTTGTTTGTAGAAAAACAGGATCAATTTGAATCAACTTATATTTTAGCAATTCCAGATAATAAAAATCCTAATATTTATTTGGCTTGGGGAGAAAAAATAGCAACAAATATTCAGACAAATCTCATGGATAATAATCACAAAAATCTTAGCAAATCCATAGATTCGTCAAAAATAGATAAAGTATTTGAACGGAGTCTAAATTTAACAATTAATCCCCTAACTAATCCTGAAGGTGGCGTGCGTGGTGGGTTGGTAGTTTTAGAAGATATTAGTCAAGAAAAGCGAATGAAAAATGCTATGTATCGCTATATGACTCCTGGGGTAGCAGAACAAGTAATGGCTTTAGGTGAAGATGCTTTACTTGAAGGAGAACGTAAAGAAGTTACTATTTTATTTTCTGATATTCGCGGTTATACAACTATTACAGAAAATTTAGAAGCCTCTGAAGTAGTTAAGCTTCTGAATCAATATTTTGAGACAATGGTAGAGGCAGTATTTAACCATCAAGGAACTCTGGATAAATTTATTGGGGATGCTTTGATGGCGGTTTTTGGCGCACCATTATCGATAGAAGATCATGCTTTAATGGCTGTAAAAACTGCTTTGGATATGCGTTACCGTCTCCGGGAATTTAATTTGTCTCGTCCTCATGAAACACAATTTAAAATTGGTGTTGGTATTAGTTCAGGAGGAGTGGTTTCTGGTAATATTGGTTCCCAAAAAAGAATGGATTATACAGTAATTGGTGATGGTGTAAATTTGAGTTCCCGTTTAGAAGCAATTACTAAACAATATGGCTGTGATATTATTTTGAGTGAGTTTACTTATCAACTTTGTAGTGATTATATTTTGGTCAGGGAGTTAGATAAAGTTAGGGTTAAAGGAAAACAAAAAGCGGTGAGTATATATGAACTAATTAGTGCTAGTTCGGAACCTATTACTCTGGAAACAGAAAAGTTTTTAGAACTTTATATTAAAGCTAGACAAGCTTATATGAAAAAGAAATTTTCTCAGGCACTAATGTATTTTGAGCTGGCGCAAAAAATTAGACCTGAAGATAAAGCTGTTGCTATACATATTGAGCGATCTCTTGATTATATAAAAATTCCACCACCTAATGATTGGGATGGTATTCATACTATAACAACTAAATAGATATAGTTGCAAAGAGTAATACTTAATATATAATTTCTACCTTCTACCACATATATAAAATTTTAGTCTATTATAAGTTATGGGGCTTTTTATAATTAGTAAAGGAGATAGAGAGAAACGCTATATACAAGGCCCCAAAGCTGGTGATTATTTTATTTGATATGGTTCATTGGACTGAAAACTGTTGTTAAAAATTATCTATTATCTATTAGATGAGATTTACTGGCTTCAGTGTATTATAGGAAACCGGGTTTGTAGCAGATAAATATCAGTATTGTAGCCTATCTAAATACAAACTCGGTTTCTATGGTTTATTTGTACTTATTAGTTTGTTAGTTTTTCAATTTTCATGCTGATCGGTTAAAACTAAATTGAGAAGACAAGGGGAAAAAGTAGACATGGGGTAGATTTTATATAGATTACTTATAAAGTCAATCTGGAGAGACCACTATGCTACCGATTTTGTTATATAACTATGAGATAATAAAAATAAATATTTTTATGTTGACTAATAGTTGATAAGTGAATTACTTCAAATACTAAAGATGAAACTACTAATATTGGCAATTATAATTATTGTCTCCCAAGGTGGTTGGATAAATTTAGCAAAGGCAGCCAACCCAGGAGCTATTAGAAGACTATTAGAGACTAATGAATGTTCAGGATGCGACCTTACTCAAGCGAACCTATCTAATGCTAACTTGATCGGAGCTGACTTAGAAGGTGCTAACCTCCGAGGAGCAAATTTGTCTGGCGCTAACCTAGGGGTAACAATTCTTTCTAATGCTAATCTTTCTAATGCTAACCTTTCTAGAGCAATAATGAATGATGCAGATCTTCGAGGTGCAAATTTAACAGATGCTTACTTAAGTAATGCTAATTTATCCAGAGCTTATCTCACAAAAGCCAATTTAGAAAATGCTAATTTATTTGAAGCAAATTTGATTGAATCTCTTGCTAGTGGAGCTAATTTATCTAATGCAAATTTACGTCATTCATATTGGTTTCGAGCCAATTTAGAAAATGCTGATTTGAGAGAATCTGATCTTTTCAATGCTAATATGCATCAAGCAAATTTGAAGAATGCAGACTTCTCTAATGCTAACCTTACTACAGCCAAATTGATGGAAACAAATATAACGCTTGCTAATCTAAGTGGAGCAACTTTAGAAGGGGTTAACCTTCGTGGTACAAGTATAGGTTCAAGTGTATGTTTAATTACCAATTATATAGGTTGTGCGCCACCAAAAGTAATTCCTGAAGTTAAATAAAAAGTCTATAAATAGAATAAAATTTTGAGTAACCAGGTGTCGTCTCATATTCAGACAATTAATTATCAAGAAAATATTTTTGTAGCGACGTTTTATGAATCTTTCCTGATACCGCAGATTTCATATCAGTGAGGTACAGCTATCGTAGGCAAGATGCCTATGCTACAAAGGTTTTATTATTAATACTCGAATCTTAATTAAAGAAGCAATGGAAACTGAAACTATCGTTTTATTATCGAAAAGAGAAATAGAAAAAATGCGTCAAGCAGGACGTTTGGCAGCAAGGTTGTTAAATCATCTTGAGCCTCTTGTCAAACCAGGAGTAACTACTTTGGAATTAGATGAGGAAGCCGAACGTTGGACACAAGCTCATGGCGCCCGTAGTGCACCCCTTGGTTATCGTGGTTTTCCTAAGTCTATTTGTACTAGCATTAATGAAGTAATTTGTCACGGTATTCCTAGTGAAAAACAGGTCTTAAAAGAGGGCGATATTATTAATATTGATGTGACACCCATTCTTGATGGTTATCATGGAGATACTTCTAAAACTTTTTTCGTTGGTACACCTTCTCCACTGGCAAAAAAACTAGTTGAAGTGACGGAAAAATGTATGTATTTAGGTATTGCTGAAGTTAAGCCTGGAAATAAAATTGGGGATATTGGAGCTGCTATTCAAGAGTATGCTGAAGCACAAGGTTTTTCTGTGGTTAGAGATTTTGTAGGTCATGGTGTGAGTAAAATTTTTCATACTGCACCACAAATTCCTCATTATGGCACTAGGGGAAAAGGAAAAAAGTTACGAGCTGGAATGGTATTTACTATTGAACCGATGATTAATGAAGGTACTTGGGAAGGTCTAGTACTTGAGGACGGTTGGACTGCTATTACTATAGATCGTAAGCTATCAGCACAATTTGAACATACTGTGGCGGTAACAGAAACAGGGGTAGAAATATTGACTCAGTATGAGGGGTAATTACTGAGGTCAAAAGTTGGATCAAAATTTACATCATTGTGTATAGATGTCTAATTTCTTAGAAGGAAATCAATATTGCACAAAAAAATGCCATTAAACCTGAAAAATTACAAATGTAAATGTTGGAATGGGTAGTTTTGAGGTGTCAGACAACTAAAGCTATTTTTATCAGTGGCTTTAGTTGCAGGGAATTTAAGCCTGCTATTGAAGATGAATTACAGGCTGCAGTTAGTGTTTTTTTTATGAAACAGGGACTGATATGCGAAAGCTGATAGTATTATATCTGGGTGATTTTGGGCAGGTTTAGTGCAAGAGTTATTAGCTCTTGACTTGAAAGCTAAGAAACTTGGAGAATATGCTTGATATTCACAAGAGTATATAAGTCTGACGGGGTGACAAGCTAGTTGAAAGCTATATATAGAAATGGATTTGCCTTGGGGGGCTGAGGAATCATTCAATTAAAAGAAAACTATTATTGAGAAATGTTGGGGTGTAGTGGGAGGGCAGAGCCCTCCTAGTACACCCCCCACTTTAAGTTGATTATTTATTCATTTTAAAAAAGTTGGAGATAGTTAAAAATATGATGAAAAAGGGTTATTAATTACAAATAAAAATCAATAAAAGTGAATATATTAGACTTTTATCAAGACCATATTAAGCTAAGATTGAGTCAATCTCAAGTAGTAACATTACAAATATTATTATAGTTAATATCAGTACATAAAAGTGTACAAATATAAAAATTAAGTAGTTATTTTCTCCTTCCAATAAAATTATAAAGTAAAGGAAAAAATATACAAATATTTTTAACTTTAAAATAGTTGAGACTGCATTAATTTTGGTTTTCTTTGGTAAAAAAACAATTGAAATTTTATTTAGTTTTTCCTCAGATTTAGTATTAATTTTAGATAATACTTAGTGGCAAAATACTAATATATTAATGATTAGTTAACGTTGGAAAAAGAGGGCTTTACCTATACATTAGAAAATTTTAACTTATAAAAAAGCTAGTAATTTAATCGAAGAAAAAGCAGTAATTCGTCTAGTTATAAGATTATTAAAAATCCAGAAAATTATTCTGACAGCAGATAGAGAGTTCTATAGTATTTTTATATCTCACTGGTTGAAAAAATATTAGAAGCAAGATGTATATTTTGTTTTGAGACCAAAAAAAATTGATGATGATTAAACGAGGTACAAAATATTGTCATCTCTCAGAATTAAAAGTAAATATCGGTGAAACTAAACGATTATTGAACTATATATTTCCCATGGAAAGATTAAAAAAATATATAGTCAGAGAATGGGAATTAAAGCAATGTTTAAAGACTATAAAACTGGTGGTTACAATTTAGAATCAGCCAAGGCTAATGAAACGAGATTGAGTAATTGAATTTTATTAATAGTTATTTCATACACACTTAGTTAATTTAAAGTTCAAAAAATTAAAAATAAAGGGGTTCAATAAGATATATCAATAACTAATGGAAAAAGTAGAAAATAAAGAAGACACAGTAGTTTTTTTTGTAGGATTATCTAGGATTTATTGGGCAATAAATGATGATTTTATCTAGGAATTAGTAGAAAATTTGATAAGCCTTAATCCTCATTAATTACTATATTATCGAAGGGGAGTTAAAGGGATAAATATAGTGGTTAATTAGACTGTAATTTTTAATTAACAATCAATTAATTCATGTGAGTTTTTTCATAATATTATTCTCTCATACAGCTTGAATAATGATTCAATACAGTTAAGGGGTGTAGTGCGAGCGCTCTGCCCTCGCATTGCACCCCAACATTTCTTAATAAGCGTTTTGTTTTTGTTGAAATATTCTTCAGTCCCCGAAGATAAATTCCTTTCTATATATAGCTTTCAATTAGCTTTTCACCCCGTAATATAAGTAATACTATATTCCCTAAAATAATGCGATCGCATATATGTCAAAAAAAAATTACTCATGTATGTAATTGGGGATAGTTGCCTCAGCAAGGTCACAAAAACTATGGGAGGCATAATTCAAGGGCAGTTAAAAAGGCTTATATATGATCATCAAGTATAGCTGCTTTTCGGTTGTTCTTAAAGTATAAACTCCCATCCTATTAATGAAGCTACAAAATTATGGTTAATATTTAGTAGTATTAGGTTTTTGGGCTTTGCTGATGCTTGGGTATGATTTGTATTTTTGGTAATTGCTAAATTATTGAATAAAAAATATTTCAGATTGTTCAATTTTTATTATAATACAGCAAATTTCGAGCAAATGATGTACATGGTAAATGATAAAAACTATTTAGTGCGAACATCTTGCCCGTGTGGGTGTACCTCATTAGTAAAAGAAGGTGCTGTAAGACCTTGAGTAACAAAACTGTAATAATAAGCAACAATTATTAAGCGCATTGTTACAGAGAAATGGTATTAGTAAAAGCAGTAGAAGATGTCTTAAGAAATTTTGGTTCAAAATATACTATTAATTTTGCCTAAGTACTTAGTATCTAAGATTAAATTTATATAAAAATTAGGACAAACACAAATTTATATCTAGTATTTTTTAAAGAAAAAACTATTTTTTTGAGAAAATAAATTATGTTACCCAAACCAAACAAAATCTGGAACCCAAAAATATGGGCAAGCTGGAAACCCTTCGGTATAGGGGAACAATACCCCAATAACTACTGGGAACTTATCCGCGCTGGAATAGAAAATATCGACCAACTTCCTTATGCCTGGAACATACTCAACAAAGGGGTTTGCGATGGTTGTTCCTTAGGTACAACTGGCATGAAAGACTGGACTCTTGATGGTTTTCATTTATGTAATGTCCGCCTCCGACTATTGCGCCTGAATACTATGCCAGCATTTAACCCAGAAATATTGGCGAATATTTCTCAACTCCAAAATAAAAGCAGTGGAGACCTTCTCCAAATGGGGCGACTACCTTACCCCATGCGCCGCGATAAAGGTGACAAAGGGTTTCGACGAATTAGTTGGGATGAAGCAATGGCAGTAATTAGCGATCGCCTTAAAACTACCCACCCAGACCGTATAGGTTTCTACCTTACCAGTCGTGGTACTGTTAATGAAACTTATTATGCTACTCAAAAAGCTGCACGGGCGATCGGTACTAATAATATTGATAACGCTGCGCGCATTTGTCATTCCCCTAGTACTGGAGCATTGAAAACTACTATTGGTGCTGCTGCTACTACCTGTTCCTACAAAGACTGGATAGGTACAGACTTATTGGTATTCATCGGTTCTAATGTAGCAAATAATCAACCTGTTACAGTTAAATATTTGCACTGGGCTAAAAAAGCAGGCACAAAAATTGTTGTTATTAACACTTACCGGGAACCGGGGATGGAGCGTTATTGGGTACCATCTATTCCAGAGAGTGCTTTATTTGGAACTAAATTTGCGGAAGATTTCTTTTTAGTTAATGTCAATGGGGATATGGCATTTATCAATGGTACCATTAAACATTTAATTGCTAATGACTGGATAGATAAACATTTTATAGATAATTATACTAATCAGTTTGAGGAATTAAAGGCTTCATTAGATGCCCAGTCTTGGTCAGAATTAGAACGCTTTTCTGGAAGCACTCAGGATGAAATGTATGCCTTTGCTAAAATGGTTGGGAAAGCAAAAAAAGCAGTCTTTGTTTGGAGTATGGGAATTACTCAACATGAGTGTGGGGAAGATAATGTTAGGGCTATTATTAATTTAGCTTTGACTAAAGGTTTTGTTGGTAGAGAAGGCTGTGGTTTAATGCCAATTCGGGGTCATTCTGGGGTGCAGGGTGGAGCAGAAATGGGATGTTATTCTACAGTGTTTCCTGGAGGGAGAAAAATTAATCCTGAAAATGCTGAGGTGATGAGTAAATTTTGGGGTTTTTCTGTGCCGAATAATCCTGGTTTAACTACTTCAGAAATGATTGATAATGCTTCAGAAGGAAAGTTAGATGTTTTGTTTTCTGTAGGGGGCAATTTTTTAGAAGTTTTGCCAGATCCAGATTATGTAAAAGCTGCTATGAAACGGGTACCTTTGCGAGTACATCAGGATATTATTTGCTCTAATCAAATGTTAGTTGAACCTGGAGAAACAGTAATATTATTACCTACTACAACTCGTTATGAAATTCCAGGAGGGGTGACAGAAACTACTACGGAAAGAAGGGTGATATTTAGCCCGGAAGTTCCTGGTCAAAGAATTGGGGAGGCTCGCCCTGAGTGGCAGGTATTTATGGATTTAGCAAAGTTAGTCCGTCCAGAATTAGCTGATAAGTTAGAGTTTAAAAATACTGGGGAAATTCGTCAGGAAATTGCTTTGGTAATTTCTCAATATTCGGGTATTCAACATTTAAAAGAACCTGGAGATAATTTTCAATATGGGGGTGCTCATTTATGTTTTGGCTGGAATTTTCCCACACCTGACAAGAAGGCGAAATTTTCCATACTTTCTCCACCAAAAGAGGAGTTATCAAAGGGCTATTTTTTAGTGGCAACTCGACGAGGTAAACAGTTTAATAGTATGGTGCAGTCTCAGAAAGATGCGATTACTGGTGCTTTACGAGAAGCGATTTTAATTAATCCTTTTGATGCTCAAGAATTAGGGTTGAAAGATGGAGATAATGTGCGGTTAAAAAATGATTTTGGTTTGTTTTCTGGGAAGGTGTTTTTAGCTCCGATGAAACCTGGTAATTTACAAGTACATTGGCCGGAGGGAAATGTGTTATTGGATAAGGGTAAACGTTCTGTTGAAGGTGTGCCTGATTATAATGCTTTAGTCTGTTTAGAAAAGTTGGGTTAAGTTATTTTTTTTAGAGTATTGAATTTGAGATTTTTATCATCGCATTATTTAATTGATTAGATAATAATAATTGATAAAATTTAGAGAGATTCTAATCTTAATAAGCTATGGTATTTTTGTCTTTTCTTTGTACCTTTTATAAATAGTATTAAGTACTTGAAAAACATTTGGCAAAAATATATTTTTTCTCAAATTTAGACAAGCTTCTCAAGTCAACAATTATTATTTTTTACTTGAAGGAGCTTTAGATAGGGTAGCTAAATATGGGAGTAAGTTTGGGTCTTACTCCTAGAGCTTTTTAAAGTAGCAATTTTCGGAGTGGCGATCGCCTCAACAATAAAGTTTGACAATATGCTTTTGTGGAAGGGCGATCGCTTTGCCATCGTTGAAGGTACAATTTTAGCCAACAAAAATGTTGTTTCCTTCAAATATTATATTCTCAATTTTAACTAAAGTGTCGTTAAAGTCGTTTGGCTTCTCAACTTCTACCCCCAGCAATTTTCCACTAGAACCATCTTCAAATCCTAGCAAATTCATACCCAAAAAGTTAGTTTTTATGGAAGCCGCCTCAGAAGCTTTTGAACTCAAGGTCAAGCCGCCTACAAGATTAGTCGATCCACTGAGTTCTAGAGGCCCTTCCACACGAGTTTCAAACTCAAGTTCAGTACCTATAGGGAATGTTCCTATGGATTTCCACTTGAAAGCATCATTATTAACACTGACGAAACTATTTGGGGCAGTACCAATAAACTTTTCTTCTGGTGAAACTAGGTACAACTTACTGATAGCCCAAGGATTTCCCTGGGGCTGAAAATAGACTCTTACCTCCTTTTTTTCATCTTTTTCATCTTTTTCGTCTTTTTCATTGCACCAATTAATACCTAGACCCTCACGAATTTTTTGCATCAGACCATCAGAACTTTTACTGTTTTGATTCTTATTAGTAATTACTTCTGAGGTTTTGAGAATTGAAGCAATGAAATCATAAGTATTTTTTCCTAATTCTTCACCTTTTTTGCCAAGATAAAAATCTTCCATCTGTTTAAAAGACTCATCTCCAAGAGGCTTAAAAATTTCTTGATCATATTTGTTCCCGATTATTTTGCTAACCAGCTTGCGAGTTGGACTGGCAACAGCTTTAAATAATTTACTTCCTATTTGGCTGAAAACATTTCCAGCTACTTCACCTATTAAATTATTAACCAGATCAGTGTCATCACCGTACAAAACTAAACAACCATATCCAAAAACTTTAGCTCCAAGAGCCACAGCCCCCAATGGTCCTGATGCTACTGTTCCGACACCAGTAAGAGCAGTTACTGCTGCTAAACCACTAGCGACATTATCGAGAATTTCTACACTTTTACAAATGTTTTGACCTGCTTCACATAAAGTCCCTTGAGAAATAGATTGCTCTATATTTGACTTCATTTCTAGATCAACAGGAACTTCTGCTATTTTGGTTTCTCCTGTAGCTGTTTTCTTGATCAGATCTACAGTGTTTTCATCTCTTTGGTTGTCAAATATGTAAACAGTTGGGGAGTCATCAAACTGTAACTCAATTCGAGTTCCTTCTGAATTAACTTTAGCAGTAAAAGGTTTATTACCCTTCCGTTGTTCTGAAGGAGATGGTGTGTATCGTAATGACTCCTGGTGTGTTCCTGTATCAGTTTTTTTGATGTTAATAACAAAATCACTTTTGTCACTACCAGTTAACTTCATTTCATAGGTGTCAGAAGATTTTTGTTCAACGGTGGGAGCATCAAAAGTTACTAAATTTTCAATGACATTAGGTTTGCCATCTACAGATGTAAAATTCCATTTGAGTTCTTGAGGCTGAACACCTTGTACTACTCCCAAAATTTTACCTGTTTTTTTGATTTTAATTACAGTCGAGTTGCCAGATAACTGTAAATTCAGATCATTCTCAGTAAGACCGCTATCTAAGCCAATGGTATCAAAATTTGGCTGAAAATCTGTGATCATGTCGGCAGCCGAGTTGTTATTAACTGCACTGTTTTGTTTTAAGAAAAATACGTCATCTCCTGCACCACCAGTTAAAATATCTTTGCCAAAATTGCCGACTAGAACATCATTACCATCATTGCCAGTAAGCACATCATTACCGTTTCCACCGTCTAAAAAATCGTTACCAGAACCACCAATTAAATTATCTTGAGCGTTGCCACCGTTTAAAGTATCTTTACCCGCACCACCGTTGAGTTTGTCATTGCTGCCTCCACCATTTATTTGATCATTGCCACCGCTACCATTTAAAGTATCTTTACCCGCACCACCGTTGAGTTTGTCATTGCTGCCTCCACCATTTATTTGATCATTGCCACCGCCACCGTTTAAGGTATCTTTACCCGCACCACCGTTTAAGGTATCTTTACCCGCACCACCGTTGAGTTTGTCATTGCCACCTCTACCATCAATTTTATCGTTACCACCCTTACCGTTAATGGTGTCTTTTTTAGCAGTTCCTTTGAGATTGTCTTTTTTATTGGTACCCTGATAAAAAGCCATAATTATTTTCCTTGTAGTCGATAGTTTTCAGATTTTCCCATATACATAAAACTAAAGCTAGTGCAAAAAAGTTAAGTTTAGCTTGAATTTATCTTGACATATTTATATTCCTCAAAACAAATTAGGAATCAGAAATTTTAAATTTAAACAGGTTAAATTTTGACCATTAGCACTCCCAAATATGTTGATTTTCAGTAGGTTTGATAGTTTGGTGGTTTGGTGGTAAAGAGTAAAGATAAAAAATGATTGAAGTAAAAAGTTATCAATATTTAATGGCCCAAAATCAATGGATTTGGTAGTAAGATATTATCAATTTGTTGACTTTTAAACCTGACACCTGACACCTAACACCTGAACCATTAATCAACAACTAATTCTATTTTTGCATAACATCAGTTAAATTTTCTAAACTGCATATCTTCTTCCTTAGTTGATATCTTTATTCTCCTCTGACAATACAAAATCCAGGTGTGTACTTTGGGCAACAAAGGTAGTTGATTTTGAGATGGTATAATAAGCAGTTAGCCTGCCCAATAATAAAAATTATATTATACTACTTAATTATGGCTATCTTTTTGATTGATATAGGTAAAATCTGAGGGTAGGATGGATAAATAAAGTTGACTTTAGAATATATATAACCTATTTTGCCCCATCTAAATATAATCATAAAACTGTACTAATTCTTGCTTTGAATATGATCAGAATCAATTGTTTATCAAACAGCTATTTAGGCATTAAATTGCTGAAAATGCTAAATCCTAAAAAGACTATTTTTTTTGAATAAAACAAACTCAAACTATTTCTAGATTTCTAGCTGTTTTATGACTCGATAAATGTTCCCTAAATTATTACACATGAAAAATTCGCAAAGTAGCAAAACAAAAGCAAAAATTTGGGTAGTGGAAAATAATAATTTTGTTACTCATTCTGACCAATTAGCAACAGAAGAACCTTTGGAAATTAGGCTAAATTATCCCAAACAAACTATAGCAGTGACAATGCGAACTCCAGGAGCAGATTTTGATTTAGCTGCTGGATTTCTCTATAGCGAAGGAGTCATCAAAAATCAAGAAGATATTGCTAAAATTAGTTATTGTGTAGATCCAAAAGTTGATGGAAAACAACGCCAAAATATTATTAATGTTAGCCTTAAATCAGAATTAAACCCAAATTTAACAACCCTAGAAAGACATTTTTTGACAACTAGTGCTTGTGGAGTTTGTGGCAAAGCAAGTATAGAATCTTTGCAAATAAAAGGGTTTTCGGCTATTCCTTTAGGATTAGAAGTTTCTGCAGAAATTATCTATAGTTTGCCAGATAAATTAAATACTGCTCAAAGAGTGTTTAAATCTACAGGAGGTTTACATGCTGCTGGTTTATTTAATAGTGAAGGAAAACTGTTAAAGTTACGGGAAGATGTGGGGAGACATAATGCTTTAGATAAGTTGATAGGTTCAGAATTTTTAGCAGGTCAATTACCTTTAAATAATCTTATGGTTATGGTAAGTGGGCGATCGAGTTTTGAGATTTTACAAAAGTGTATAACTGCAGGTTTGCCAATAGTTTGTGCTGTTTCTGCTCCTAGTAGTTTAGCGGTAGAAATAGCTAAGAGATTTAATATTACTTTGGTCGGTTTTTTGCGTGGAAGAAAGTTTAATATTTATTCTGGTGTAGAAAGAATAAAGTAAGATATTGCTAAAAATAGATCAAACAAAAGATAGATTACAATTCATAGTTGATTAAATATTAAAGCTAGACTATATAAAAGTTTGGTGCTTTTTTAAATTTATATTTGCTTAAAGTACCGTTAGTATGAATAGCGATCGCTATTCAAAATCACCTTTATAGCTTTAATATAGTTTTAATAGCTTCTGTGACGGAATACTTTGAAAACAGCTATCAGTTCAAGTTAAAACTATTGATGAAAAACTAGAAATTTATTTCCATATTTATATAGCAGTTATCCTAAATGTTATGTCAACAGATGCTTTTTAACAACAGGACTCTAACTCTTGTTCCTTTAGCATAAGTGCTTCCTACCTTCTAGTTGACCATTTCTTTTACTTTTGAGAAAGAGGGTGCAATGCGCGCTTTTCCCGATCAAAGACTACAGTTAGTATAAGCAACCCAAAAGCATTTTCCTACCTCTTACTCTCTGTTCCCTAGAGCAAAAGAATTTGTTAGTCGACTTAAATAAAAAATGCTGTAATGTATAATACCATTCTCAAAAACTTTTCAATCCTTATTTTCAGCAGAAGTAGGGACATTGTATGCAACGTGCTTGGGTCAAGGCAAAAAGTAAATATTTATACAATTAACATTAACTTAGCTAAAGGCAGGAAGAAAGTTATTGGTGCTTATATTAATTATTTAATAGCTGAAGTGTTATTGAAGTATAGTATTAATGGATAATAATTGGTATAGTATTAGGCTAATCTAGTTAATTAAAAGATTATACTATTTGTAAGAATTTATCTTCAATCTAGGGAAATAATCATAAATTCCCGAGGAAAAAAAATACTGATAAATGAAGTTTTATGCTTAAATTCTTACCTTTTTACTTAAATATTAATAACAATGAAATCAGAAATTTTAACCCTCGAAAAAAAAGGCACAAAAATCAAAAATATCCAAGTAACAAAAGTAGTTGATGGTGATACAATTAAAGTCCTATTGAATAATAAGCGAGAATTTATTAGGCTTGATTATGTTGATGCGGAAGAAAGTTATTCTGAATATTCCAAACCTGTTACAGAAATTGGAAAACAAGCAGCAGAAATGGCAATACAATACTTCACATCACCTAACGGTGAACTTGCCGAAGTTGATATTGAATTTGATACAGATGAACCGACAGAGAATTGTTTAGAAAAGTATCGTGACCATCAAGGTCGCTTAATCGCTTATGTACATAAAAATGGTGAAAACTTTAATGTTAAACTAATTAAAGAAGGATGGAGTCCCTATTTTATTAAATATGGATATTCTCGATTATATCATCAAGAAATGATGGTAGCAGAAACAGAAGCTCAAGCAAATAGTCTTGGTGTTTGGAGTTCTCAAATAAATAAAGGAAAACGCAAAAGGAATTATAATTTACTGGTACCTTGGTGGACATTAAGAGCTTCCATTATAGAAAATTATCGTAGTTATGGAATAGCTGCAGGAGTCCTAGAAGTTAGACTAGATTTTCCGAAAATTTTAGCTGCAGCAAAGATTGGAGAGTATATTACAGTTTTCTTTGATTTACAGAATGGAGTTTCTAAGTGGTTAGATAATGGTGCTTTAATTTACGATGGAACGAAAGATCATCGTTTAAAGTTATGGATTCCAGATACTAATAGTAGAGAAATGAAGCCATTATTACAGCTGTTAAAAAATCGTTATTTTGGTTTATCTAGAGGATATGTTTATATTAGTGGACAAGTAAATATGTATCGGGATAAACCAGAAATTATCCTTTCTGATATTAAACAATTATCAGATTTTCCTCCTACAGCTTGAGGATTATTATGAGGATAAATTATAGTTACAATAACTAAGGTAGGAGCATAATATTATTGGACTCCTACAAAGTTTTGCTCTGATAATAATCATTGAGAATTATAATCCTCACAAATTATACTATTTATCAAAAATAATGCTCTATTTATAATAGAAATGAAAACAGTAAATAGTATGGTGTGTCTTGTTAAACTAGATGTTCTTGAATCTGGTTCGGAATTAAAAATAAGGCGTTACACGATGACGAATGATTACGAGAATTGAGGAATTTGCCTATATTTCAAATAATAGATCAGCAAGTCCATTTATTTGGACAATGTATCAATAGATTTCGAGTAGCACAAAGTTTTGCGATGTCACCTAGCTTTGCTTTTAGGGTGTCTCATACGAGACTCAAAAATTAGAGAGAACTAATTGTTTTCTCAGATAGCAAATAGGTATCGAGCATCACTGACAGAATAAATTTAGTAAGATATGGGTAGATACAGAGATAACAGTGAGGTTGGTGTTTCGGCTGTCACCGAAATGAAACGCGGAGCGTGTCGTCGGCCATGGGTAGCAGCCATCTCGCCTATTAAATTAGATTTTGGTTCATAGTCGTCAAGAAAATACTGCAGTACAAAGAGCTAAATTGGCGTTAGTGGAGCAAGTGCGACAGCTATATCGATCCTTGGAGTTGGAATGACCTAATTATTGATCTTACACTTTGCTGAGGTACTACCAAAATTTTTATGGGCTTATTTGGACTGGGAAAATAAGTTTGTAATAATGCTCCCTATCCTGCTTGCGATCTTGCTGAAACAATGCTGCGCAATTACACTTATAATAGAGTTGTTGGAAATTAAGCAAAAAAAAATGGCTAAAACCAAAACAAGTTGAGGTTTAAGCGTGCTTTGAAATATTAAAATCATGAAAATTTTATATAGTCAGCTTTTGAGAATTTTAAATGTTCCCACACCCAACAACTCTAATGTTAATGTTTCATTCATGGTTGATCAAAATGGAAGTTGGTACAACACAAGGAGCATTTCCCCTCAAAATTTCTAGAGCTAGAGTACGAGTCTTACTTAAAGAAGGTCGAATTCAGGGCACTTGCAAAAATGGGTGGTCTTGGTTAATTTCTTTTAATAGTTAAGGTTTACCAGAAATAATATTAGCTAGGCGTAGTCGAGACGGTAACTGGAATAAAGGATAGCGTCAAACTAAAACGGTTGTTCATGTATTACCTTTTGTTATTCAAGCTAATCAAAAAAATACTACTTTTTTGCCAGCAGTTAATATTTGGCAAGGCGATCGATATAATTTATGACACGAAGCAGAAATTCTTGGACTTTGCAAAATAGTCTATCAACCTCATCAAATTAATAGTACTCAAGGTAAAGAAAAAAAATTATTGATAGAAGTAGATCCCAAGATACAAATCATTCATAAAATATTTTTTGAAGTGAATGATAATTCTCAAGAATCTCAGGAGTAGGGAATTGGCTATTCGGAGTTTTTCTATTTCTAGAAAACTTTTCAATCCTTATCTTCAGTGGAAAAACTACCCTCAACGCAGACCTGGGAGAAAAAAATGGCAAGTAGATACGGCTATTGGATACAGCCTCTGTACAATACAATGTAAGAATTGTGCAAGAGAGTTACTCCCTTTGTATTAATTATTTCACAACTGAAATGTTACCCAAGTAGAGCATGAATGTATAAAAATTGGTACTATGGCTTAAAACTACCCTTGGGATAATTGGATCAGGAAAAAGCAAAAACATTGATCCTGTAAGTGCAATAGAGCAATCTCAGATTCGAGGTGAGATTGCTTCATAGGGTTCGGACTACTTTTGAGTTGGATATTATGCTGAATACTTTAAGTAATTCATATCAGAAATTTTCCAACTAGGAAAAATTTTATTTAGTTGCTCATCACTAAAATCCTTAATAGATATTTTCGCCCCTGCCTCTACTAAAGCTCCACGTTCATGGGTTGAAGCAACTCCTATTGTACAAATTCCGGCTCCTACCGCTGACTGAATTCCAGAAGGAGAGTCTTCAAAAACAATTGCCTCTTCTGGAGAAATTTTCAATTTTTCTAAACATAATTTATAAGGTGCCGGGTCAGGTTTTCCTACCGGCATTACTGCACCTGATATTAGTAATGGAAAAGTATCTTTTAGACTCAAAAAACCTAGCAGAAATTTAGCATTTTCTGGAGGTGAATTTGTCACAATTGCTTTCTGGAGTTTGTTGTATTTAATCCATTTGATAAAGTCTAATAATCCTGTTAATGGCTGTAAACTTACAGCCATTTCTCGAAATTTAGCTTCCTTCTCATTTGCTACTTTTTCTGCCTCTGTAGGTGATAGTTGTGGTAATAAATTTTGAATAATTGCTGGATTAGTTCTACCACTAATATGTTGTTTATAGAATTTAGGGTCTGTTTCTACTCCGTAATCTTTTAAAGTTTCTTTCCAAGTCTTATAATGCAAGGGTTCTGTATTTGCTATGGTGCCATCGAAGTCAAATAAAATTGCTTTTAGCATCTTAATTTATATATATTAGGTATTTACTTTTGGGGTCTGAGCTGAAATTTCAATGTTTCAGAGAGCTGAGAACATTGAAAAGTAAGTCTAAAAAATTTAATAGACCACAGTAAAGACATTCTGTGAAACATCTCTACAAAGTTTTGGTTGTGAGGATCTAGTTCATGATCTCAAAAGTGCTGTAAAAATTGTTACCTAGCAATTGCTGGTTTCTAGGGAAAATATGAGAGTATCAAACTTCCTCCCCTAAAAGTTATCCCTGATCAGGAACCTCTGAAAACCTTGTAGCAAGGATAAGTGGGTATTTACTTTTTACCCCTCCGGTGGAGGGGGATTAGGGGAATAACGGAGAAAGAATTTAGTAACTTGGCAGAACTACTTTAAGTTCTTTAAACAAATGTATTTAAAAATACACATTTTTTTTAACAAATACTTTTTAAATCATCACATAACTTGTGTATTTTTGTCAAGTCTTATGTAAATAAAGATATTTATAAACCTTATGTAAACAAGGCAGGGACTAGAGTCTAGGAAAAGTAAATATCTTAGAATGATCGCGCTGTAGTCCTGTAGGTTGGGTATTCAGAACAAAGCCTAACAAATTAACGAACCCTTTGTAGATTCCTTTGAAGAGTGATTTGTCCTGGGGGAAAACATGATATAGAGTCCCGGAGAAGATACGGGGGATCAAATAGTGATCGCGATCTCCGGTTTAGTTGATTACAATTAACTGGGTCAAAGAACCAAAGTTCTATAATTTAAGTTCCATATAATAATATATACACTCGCCATAGATAACTACTTGGTATGGGATCTCTCCCATTACCCCCCCCTTTAGAAAAACTATCCCCACCCTATTACTACTAGCAGAGAAAGTGAAAAATTAAGGGTTTGCTTGTTTGTATGGGGTTTCCCCACTAACCTTCTTTTGAAAGCTATCCCTAATAAGGAACTTCTAAAACCCTTTGATGATATGGAGATGAGGGAGTTAAAGGATAAAAGCCAATTTAAAAATACGTTCACTTTCTTAATATCTATTGAATAAGGTTTACATGATTTATCTCTTTTGTCAAGTTTTATTTCAAAAAAAATGTTGATAAAACATAGTTTAGAAAAAGAGCAGAGGCTGGAGTCTCTGGAAAAAAAAGATTTTAGGGAGATCGCCTGGTAGGTTATATTTAAATATTTAATATTATTGAAACTTATGTTAAAAATAAAATAAACAAATAAAATATGGCCATTCGGAAAAGAAGTGACAGATTAAGGATTTTTTTATTATTGGCCATACTACCCCTCCCGTGAGAGATATCACCCCGTAGGTCAGAGCAATAAACATAATTTAAACTTATATAAAACATAATTTAAGAAAAACACTTTATTACCATTATGGAGAGGAAGTGACAAATTAAGGATTTTTTTATTTTTGGCCATACTACCTCTCGTGAGAGCGATCGCTTTGTAGGTTGGGTTGAGTGCGACTCATTGAGTCAAAGAAACCAAGACTGCAAAATAACCCTTTTATCAATGGTAAAAAACTCACATGATAACTCATGGGAAGTAAGTATTGGCGAAGAACATGAATTCTGTTAGACGTTTCCTCAGTCATACTCGCAAACGCCATTATTAGGGTAATTATCCTTGTATCCCTTGTGAGCAAAATGTTATAAGGGAGAAGTGAGGGATAGGGATATCCTTATCAACTGTATGGGAAAAAGCGGAGATGGGGAGATCAGGAGATAGGAAGATGTGGAGTACAAAAGAGTGATCGCCACGTAGCTTTTTTCTCAGAAAGAAACCCAACAAATAGGCTAGCTTTTTCGTTGGCTCAAAGAAACCAAAAAGAAACCAAGAGGAATAATAGTTGACATCAAACCTTTTTAAACATTTTAAAACTCCTAATATATTGTTAGTAAGCTTTGAAAAAGTATGAAAAAAAAATAGATCACGGCAAAAGAAGCAGCAGCACATTACAGAGTCAACATCAGCACCCTTAGACGATAGGAGAATGAAGGAAAGCCCGATAGCATCAAGACTCTAAGAAACCAGGAAATATTCTGGCTCTCAGAGGAAGAGTTATTGCACTGGCTCCTGAAGTGCGTAAGTTTTTGACTAAATATAACAGCAAACAAATTATTGAAGTAGGCAATAAGGATATGGGAAAATTCCAAGGCTTTGTTTTCAGGTAAGGTCAGTGAATGATCACAATTAAAGCCTACTGCTATTACCTTGTCCTGGTGGTTGAGGGTGGCGATCGCTTTTTCAGTCTCTTTATTCCAGACGAGGACGGTTTTGTCACAACTTGCAGTAGCAATAGTTTTACCATCAAAGCTCAAGGCTACTGCTATTACCATATACTGGTGGTTGAGGGTGGCGATCGCGACTTTCAATAATTACAGGACTTAGGCACACTCGTAGACCATACCCTCTCTGTAGAGGAAAAATGCCAGAAAACCTCTACTAGATCTGTTGCTTAGAGTGTAAGTCCTGAAATTAATTATTGTGGTAGGTACAGGAGTAGCTGTTACTGGTTTCACAAGAGATCAGACAAAATAAGAATGCTAGAATATGTTAAAGACTTGAAAGTTAGATAGTGAATTTTTATTTGATCAAGATATATTAGTCTATAAATTTATATTAGTTTTAATTGGTAGGTTATTAACTTGGCTTTTCAGAAAATATATATTCAAGGAATCATAAATTATTTGGGAATACTGTAGTTGGGTTTCCCTAGGTAATTAGTTATAATGATCGTAAGCATTCAGCTAATATTATCCAGCAGTTAAGAGGGAAAAATTTCTGCCATCAACTCTATTATATTAGAAACTTTTTTTCTCCTAATATTCCAATAAAATCATAAAATAAACCACAAAAACTAAAGTATAAAAACCCTATTTATACAACTTATATATGAGATATTTTACACCCCGAATTCATGATTTTTTTAGTATCTAAAAATTGTACTACTAGATTTAAAGCTAATAACTTTTCCCGGACTAAAATATTTTGACTTTTCCTGTCATTAGTTCCTAGTAAATCTAAAAATTATATCCCTATTGCCAGAAAAGAATGAGAGCAATAAACTTCTACTGAAGTTACATCATCTTTCATTTTTCAGTTATCATCTAGCAAAACATGTTTTTTGAGAATATCTTTACGACTTGCATTAATTATACTCCCATCTTGCAATTTAATTCTTTTTTGTAACTTCAGGACATATTTGACATAAGTTATTGCTCCAGCAATTATCATTCAATCAATAGGTAATACTTGTTCTCCTAACAAAGAATTTAAGAGAGTAGATTTACCATGATTAAATCGGTCAAGATAGGAATTTTAAAATCTGGCTAAACCTTATTTTAAAAATATAAATTACATCTTTTATCAATTAAAAACATGGCTCAATATTTAAAATTTATAGAGCATTATTAAAATAATTGTTCAGGTGCGTAATCTTATTTTTGTTGTATGTTGTTTATAAAGCAAAATTCATTTATCAGTAATCAGTTAATATCAAATATAATTTCAAGACATTTTTTTTGATTGGAAGAAAAATAGGTAGATACATTGTATAAAACATACGTACAAAATAAGAAAATTAACAATTTATTGAGCTAATAATTATCAAAATATCGTTACACCTGTGTGAGCGACTTAATAATTAAAACATCACTTAAGTATAGCATTCTTTTCTCAAAACTTTTTCCCAGAAATTGCAGAAGCATTAATAACTGAAATAACTTCAGCTATAACCACTCCATCTGTTGCTGTAAACAAGCTAAAGCTGCCTCAGTTGTCACTTGAGTAAACTTGCTATAAAACCGACTCACACTGACGAACGGGCAAGGAGTTTCCAACACAATTAAGCGATCGCAAAACTGCCTCAACTCTTCAAGTAACTGTCGAGGAGCAACTGGTACACAGATCCAAACAGTATTAGGTTTTTGTAACTGAATAGACTTAATTGCAGCTATCATCGTCATTCCTGTAGCTATTCCATCATCAATCAAAATCACTAACCTATCTAGGGAACTAATACCAGGTTTTCCCACACTCAGCTTTTCTAATTGAGATAAAGCCCTTTGCTGTGTTTTTTGAATCAAAGTATATTGAACTTCTAAACTTCGTGGTTTGTACTTTGACCAAACTAAACAACCATCTGCCGTTATAGCGCCCAGTGCTAATTCTGGGTTAGACGGTAAAGTAATTTTCTTGGCTACTACGACACTCAATGGACAACCTAACCGACGAGCTACTGGCACTGCTACTGGCAACCCTCCTCTTGGTAGAGCATAAACAATGGGGTTGAGTTGCCAATTTCTCGTCAAATTTTCATCGCCAAAGCTGGAAAAAATAACTTCAGCCAATTTTGTTCCGGCATCAGTGCGATCATGGAAGATATGTATAGATGACATAATTTGGGTCTCCAACTACTAGTACAGAAGTGACACACCTAAAAAATTTAACTTAGGTATAATTATAGTGAAACCTAACACCAATAACTGTTTGTTAGCTTACTATGACGAGAACAAAGCTAGAGTTTCTATACAGTCAACAGGGGTATTACTATCCCTCACCTCTGCTTCACGCGCCGTGGGTGAGAATGTGACTCCTCAAACGGCTCTTGCTCTAGAATTGCATGGTTTTTTCTGAGATTTTTTCCCTATAACCGAGGTTATTTGCTATTTTTGGCGTTTAACGGTTCATGTCAGACTTTCTCTCTCTGTGTGTTAGACACCTATCCTACGTCTGCATATCCTATTAATTTCTAATAGGCTTTGGCTTCTTAGGATATTCTTATTCCTTGTATCTTTTGCTTAAGCTTTCCCTACCCTCATCAGAATACACAAGAGATTAGGTAGGGAATTTCCATAGCCAGTTTATTGTTAGTATTAGGTGTCCTGAGTCACCTGAAACTTGCCAGCTAGTCCTTAAGGGAATTGAAAAATTAAAGGGACATGAGCTCCACCATTTTGGCTACAGGAAATACCAGGGCAATTACCCTGTTTTAGGTTGACTTTTGCGCAGCATGACCTAGGAAATGTTTAACAAGATTCATCTTTTTTCACCTTAACTGACTTCTCTGGTAGTCTTGCACTTAGTTTTTAAAACTTATCTGCTTTTAGCCCATGCACGGAGAGTAATGGTTGCATATCCGTTAAACTTGAGCTACGAGGTTACTCCCTAGCTGAGTGAAGAGGAATTGAGCCTCTATCAGCATGAGTTTTAACTATTGGTTAAAGGGTCTTGTTGTAATCTTAGCTTCTTTGACCCAACTAATGACAGTCAACCTTAATCTACAATCTATTTGTACTTACATTTTAACTAATGGCCTTTAATTTTGAAACTTTCTATTTATTTTTGACTTTTGCATTTTGATAACTAAAAAACGACAACTGACAATTAATAATTGACAACTAATAACTGAATTATGTCTAGTGAAAAACAACTCAGTCTTTTTGAGTGGTCAAACAATGATGACTCCTTAGTATCTACCCCTAATTCCGACTTGGAATTTAATCTTATTCCCACAGATGTTAAGATTCCTATTCCATCTGGAGTCTATAAAACAATGGAGCAAATAACATTTCATTGTAACCAATGTCGTAGATGTGAACTAGGAGAAAACCGGACTAATGCTGTCATTGGTCGTGGCAACCCCGAAGCAGAAATTATGGTTATTGGGGAAGCGCCCGGTCAAAATGAAGATGAACAAGGTCTCCCTTTTGTAGGTAAGTCTGGGCAACTGCTTGATAAAATTTTGCAGTCTGTGGAGTTAAGTAGCGATCGCCACGTTTATATATCTAATGCCATTAGATGTCGTCCACCAGAAAACCGGACTCCTACTCTCAAAGAAGTAGGAGCTTGTAAACCCTACCTATTGGAACAAATACGTCTTGTCAACCCGAAAATTATTCTTTTAACTGGGGCAACGGCAGTTAAAGCTTTAACAGGAGATAAGCGAGGTATTACTAAAATTCGAGGTCAATGGATAGAATGGGAGGGGCGACTTTGTATGCCTATTTTTCATCCAGCTTATCTTTTGCGTAACCCCTCTAGGGAACCTGGTAAACCAAAGTGGTTGATGTGGCAAGATATTCAAGCAGTTAAGCAAAAATTAGAAGAGCTTCAAAGTGATAGTAATTCTTTTGATTTTTGAACAACAAATCAGAATTAATTAGATCTATATAGCAGTCTACCCATTGGTTGTGGCAAAATTCCATACTAAAAAAGTTTGACAAAGTTGAATATTTGACCAGAGCACAAAAAAACTTCAAATAACTTAATTATTTTCAAATAACTACAAACATAATAAATCAAATTGTTTGATGAAATTTTGGGCTGGTCAACAAATATTTTCAACAGAATTTTGCTCCGAGGTATTCGGAGCAAATTTTGTATAATTTATCCACCACTATTTTTCGGGTTTTTCAGCGATTTTTTGTCATTAAATATTATCTAAATTCTCGGAAATTATTATCCGTAAATCTATCCCAAAATATTGCTCAACTTTTGTAAAAATTTAATAAAGTTCATAGTATTTTCAGTATTTCGACTTCTTTTATTAATCAATAAATTATTATGTTTAATAGTCTCAGGTACCAGAATAAGTAGACCTTTATTTTTCATTAGTAAAGTTGAATTTATATTTTTTAATTTGTTGTTCTCCAAACATAACTTCATAGAAACGATTTGAAATTACTATATATCCTAAATGATTTGTGAAGAAAAAGGGAGAGTAGGAAACCCCACCCTAACCCCGACCTCAGAAATTACTTTTGACTTGCGCTTCGCCCTACTATCTTTTTCAAATAAATAAACATCATCTTTTTGGTAACTAAGCTGAAATTCTGAATTAACCTTGAGTTTATCTACTAATTTTCGCGCATATTCTTGACTACTTTTCCAACCAGGATGACGTACATTTATTAATACATAGTCATACTCAGCTAAGGCTTCATCTCTAGGTAATTCTTCTTCTTCAATAATTAACTTAATAAACTGACGATGACTTAAATGAGGAGTAATTTCTGAAGTAGTTAAAACACTACCTTTTGTCTGAATTATATTCACCGCAGTTCGTGTAGCTTGCCAAGTATCTAAATAATCTAAGTAAATAGACCAAAAATAACCATATTTAGCTAAAGCTAAAAATCCGATACAAGACCAAATTATGATAAATTTTGGTAATAGTTGACTAACAATTGTAGATATATTTTTAGCTTCTTTTTTTTGGGATCGGCGTAAATTCCATAGCCAATACCATAAACCACATTTACCATCAGCAATAGTATAAATTACAGCCATTAATAAAAAAGGCAATATTGGCAAAGAATACTGATGAATTAAATCTCGTTGAGCATCAATATCGGAGAGAATATTTAGTGCCAAAACTGGAGAAGCAGCTATTAAAGGAGCTAAATATTTAGGAGCAAGCCACCAAATTATCGGTAGATTTAGCAAAAATAAATATTCTAAAGTTTTAAGAGAAATTAATCTACCAAACACCAGTTCAGGTCTTAAAAAAAGATTCAATAAAATTTCTGGTATGGAGTTACCTAAATATCGATAACGTCCTATTCCTCCTGGCGGTTGACCATCCTTAAAATAAGGTATTAGTATTTGAGTAGCGATAATAAACCAAGTCACACCAGCAAACAAAGCTATGGCACCACATACTCGCTTTTTTTCATAGAAATATAACCAAAAACCCATAGCAGCTACAGGTAAAGATAAGGCATCTTTACAGCCTAAAACCCAGATAATAGCTAAACAAAACCATACGGTTTTATCTAATTTTGCTGCTAAAATTGCTCCTAATATTGCTGGCAATGCCATTACCTCTGGATGAAAATCAAATAAGTTGAGATTAAACACTACTGGGTATAATAAATAAACCATTACTATGGCAAAAGCTTGTTTTTTATTTAACCCTGAATAACGGGCTAAACTCCAAGTAGGTAAGGTTCCTATTGCTAAACAAATTGCTTGTATTAGTAATAGCCAATAAACTGAAGGATAAATTTTATAAAATAATGCCACTGGATACATTGCCCAAGCAGCATGATTTCCCAAATGATGTACTTCTAAAAAGGAAGAAATTGGAGGTAAACCTTGACTTATTAAATAAGTAACTTGGTCATAAATTCCCATTTCAAAAGCAGTAGATTGAAATAATAAGTGACGCACTGTGCTACAGATAAATAAAATTATGGCAGCAATAATAGTTATTTGAAATATAAAATCAGATTTTAATCGTTTAATAATTACCATTTGAGTAGTTATAATTACAGATCGTAGTGTGACTTGATTCCTAAGTTATAGATAGGGCTCAAGTTATAATAAAAACAAATAATTGGATATTTTTTGAGAGATAAAATTAGGTTTTAATTATTTAATTATTGCCATTTTAATAGTTATAATTCAAGCTATTAATATGGCTAAATTATAATATATCTTAGGAATTAAGGCATACTAAAAACTATTTTTTTAGCAGCCTTGTTTTTTTTCAAAGATAAATTTTAAATTTTAAATTTTAAATTTTAACTTTTAACTTTTGAATTCTTTTCTTTGAAATACTATTACATCATTTTTTTGATAACTTAATTCCCATTCTTGGTTGTTTTGGAGATTTTTAGAAAGGATAATACCAGTATCCTTAGTATCTGGCCAGGGATGACGTAAATTCAAAACTACATAATCGAATTCATCTAAATTATCTGGCTCTATTTGATTCAATAACTTGACCATTGAACGATGAGTAAAATGAGGTGCTAATCGATTATCTGTGAGTACCCCACCTTGAGTTTTAATGTAAGTAATTGCATTATTGGTAGCTTGCCAAGTATCAAAGCTACGAGGATAAGAAAATAAACTGGCTACATTACCAAACAACAGAAATATTAAAGTAGACCACAAAATAATTATGCGGGGGTATTGAAAATTTGGTATTGGTAATCTCAGATTAAATTTAGGAATTTCTAACTTAATTATCCAAGTTGATTTTATCTGAATACTTTGATTTTCTATTTCAGAAGCTGCTGCTAGACAGGAAATTATTGTTAATAATAAAAAACTAATTGCAGGTAAAGAATACTGATAATTTAAGCTTTTCTGAAATGATACTTCAGACAGAGCATTCAAGATAATTGTCGGAATAGTTGGAATGAGAGGGATAAGATTAGGTAAAACAGCCTTATTTGTCTGAAGTAATGGAAATATTCCCCAAATTACAGGTAAAAATAACAGAAAAATATATTTGATACTTTCCCAAGATAATATTCTGCCTAACACTACTCCTGGTTGTAGGAAAATATTAATTATAATTCCCACAACAGAATCTCCCAGATAACTATAACGCCCGACTCCAGCTACTTCTTTACCACTGAAAAAAGGAATAATTCCTTGAGTTACAACTATAAACCATAAAATGCCTAAAAAAATAGCAATTAAACCGCAAAACTTACGTTTTTCAAAAGCGAGTAACCAGAAACCCATAAAAACTATAGTTAATGATAAAACTGCTTTACAACCTAATACCCAAATAATAGCTATACAAAACCATAAAACACGTTTTAGTCTCGCTGCTAAAATTGCTCCTAAAATAGCAGGTAAAGCCATTACTTCTGGGTGAAAATCAAATAAATTAATATTAAAAATTACTGGGTATAAAAGATAGGAAATGGCGATCGCTACTGCTTGTCCTTGATTTAACCCTGCTAATCTGGCCAAACACCAAGTAGGCCAACTTCCTAAGGCTAAACATACAGCTTGTAGTAAGAGTAGCCAATGAATATCAGGATGAATCATATAAAATAATCCTAAAGGATAGACAGCCCAAGCAGCATGATTTCCCAAATGGTGATATCCCAAAAAAGAAGAAATGGGAGATTTTCCTTGACTAATCAAATATACAACTTGGTCATAAATACCCAAGTCAAACCCAGTAGAGCAAAAGAAGGCGTGACGTAAACTACTACAGATAAAGAAAATTAAAGTTGCTAGAATTATTATCCTGCTCACAATAAGTGGTGGCAAAAGCATCATATTTTTAAGTCCCACGTTCCCCAAGTCAATTTGTAACAGAAAAAGTAGCACAAAGTACAAAAACTGGCGACTCTATAAGTATTTATACTTTATCAATTATGTTTACTGGCCTTTGTAAGAGTTAAATTATCAGGAAAATATTAAGTATAAATAATTTCAATAATTAATTGATTTCAACTATTGGGGACAACTACTCCCTCCTAACTTCTCTAGGTGACCAATGCGATGGTTTCCCTATTTTGATTTTTTATATTAGGTTTTGAAGCATGAAATGTGGTAGATTCAGAGATCTAAAATTTGGCTTTACAAAAGATTTTTAAATGCCTTTTGATTAATTATCAAGTCATAATACTTATGAATTATGTAATTTTTAATAAGTGAAATAAATTCACGTATTTCCTTGACTAAATTATTCATATTTCACAGAAATTATTTTTTATGTAATAGCTTATTGGGAAAATACTGGAAAGATTTACTCAGTTTTTAAAGTCATAAATTAATAGGGTTAAGCTGAGACTAAAACTATTATAGTATTGTGATTAAAATAATGATTTCCCTTTTTATATTAAAAATCTGAATGGCTAAAATTTATGACTCTAGCAAACTAGCTCTTAACACAAAATGACCAATGAATCGTATAGTGGAATTGTGGACAATTTCCTAAAAACAAACAATATGAAACCAATTACAATCTTAGGATCTACAGGGTCTATTGGTACTCAAACTTTGAACATTGTGGCTCACAACCCAAACAAATTTCGAGTTATTGGGTTAGCTGCTGGAAGTAATGTAGAAATATTAGCCCAACAGGTCAGACAATTTTGCCCTCAAATTGTTGCTATTAATGATAAGTCCAAATTTAGGGAACTACAAGAGGCCATTGCTGACTTGCAGCCTCAGCCTATATTGGTTGCTGACCAAGATGGTGTTATACAAGTAGCTAGATATGGGGAATCAGAAGTAGTCGTAACTGGTATTGTTGGTTGTGCTGGTTTATTGCCTACTATTGCTGCTATTGAAGCAGGCAAAGATATTGCTTTAGCAAATAAAGAAACACTTATTGCAGCAGGTCCAGTTGTTAATCCTTTAATTGAAAAATATAGAGTCAAATTATTACCAGCAGACTCAGAACATTCAGCAATTTTTCAATGTCTTCAAGGTTTACCATTAGAGGGTTTGCGCAGAATTATTTTAACTGCTTCTGGTGGTGCTTTTCGAGATTGGCCGATTGAGAAATTATCAAAAGTAAAAGTGGCAGATGCTATTAAACATCCTAACTGGTCAATGGGTAAGAAAATTACCGTTGATTCTGCTACAATGATGAATAAAGGTTTGGAAGTTATTGAAGCTCATTATTTGTTTGGATTGAATTATGATAATATTGATATAGTAATTCATCCTCAAAGCATAATTCACTCTTTAATTGAGTTACAAGATACTTCTGTTTTAGCTCAACTAGGTTGGCCGGATATGCGTTTGCCTTTGCTTTACGCTTTATCTTGGCCGGAAAGAATTTATACTGATTGGAAACAGTTAGATTTAGTTAAAGCTGGAAGTTTGACTTTCAAGGAACCTGATAATTTGAAATATCCTTGCATTCAGTTAGCTTATACAGCTGGTCGTATGGGTGGTTCTATGCCTGGAGTTTTGAATGCTGCAAATGAACAGGCTGTAGCATTGTTTTTAGAAGAAAAAATAGCATTTTTGGATATTCCAAAATTGATTGAATATGTCTGTGAAAAGCATAATTCAAATTATCAAGAAAATCCTAGTCTAGATGATATTTTGGCAGCAGATAAATGGGCAAGAAAAGAGGTTTTAGCAGCAAGTAGTATAGTAAATAATTCTCTAATAAATTTAAGTTTGGTTAATCTTGAGGAAAATCCCACAGAAATATTTACAAAAATCGAAAATGAGCAGATAGAATTTAATGATTTTTATCAGCGGGGATTAGCTAAATATGAACAACAAGATTATCAATCAGCTTTAGCAGAGTTTGATCGAGCAATAGATATAGACTCCAGTCATATAGATGCTTATATTTATAGGGGTGATGCTAAAGATAAATTAGAAGACTATGAGGGAGCAATTGCTGATTATAATGAGGCAATTAAAATAGATTCAAGTCATCCAAAAGCTTATTATAGTCGGGAAAATGTACTGCGAAAAGCTGGAGATAGTAGGGAAGCGATCGCTGATTATGATCAAGCAATTAAACTAGATCCAAATTATACACCTACCAAGAATTGGAGTCATGTTCATGTTAACTCAGAAACTACGGAAAAGTTACGACAGGAGTAAGTTGATATAATCATTTTTCTAGAAAGATAAAATAATGATTCACTTAATTATTATCAGCAATATCTGAAGTTAAAAATAAATTAATTAAGAAGATTTTATTGGGGTAAGTAATTAGGCAAATATATACTAATCCAAACTGGAATTATTATCTACTATTTAAACAAAACAATCATAGTAGTAAAAAATTAAGTTTTTAAATTATTCAAACAATAGTTATAAACAATAAAAAAAATAAACAAGGAAGCTATTTATTTCGAGAATAAAATAATTTTTCTATATATCTATAGGAAAACTATTACTTTTGACTTTTAACTTTATACTCTCATATAGATTATGTATACAACATCCGAAAATACGACTACAATAATAGTAGCTTTAATTGCTATGGGAATTCTGGGCTGGGGATACTACAGGGCTAGGCCTTATGGAAAAACTGGCATTTTAGGTTGGTTACAATCAGTAGTATTAATGACACCTTGGCTAGTGTTTTTTGTTCTATTTGCTGCGGGAATTTATCTGAATTTAGTATTGATTCTATTTATGTTAGTGGCTTGTACAGGATTGTACATCTATTTGGGTTGGCAATTACGAATAATAGCAGCTCAAGAAACAGAAAATAAACCTGATATTAAACCTATTAGTAACTCCTTACAAGAGTCTTCTAGTGAAGAGAAAACTGAATTAGTAAATAGGGAAGAGAAAAAAGAAGAAACTCTAGAATTTCTTCCTATTTCCACTGAAGACTTACAAAAAGTAAAAGACATTTTTGGTATTGATACCTTTTTTATTACCGAAACTATCCCCTATCAAGAAGGAGCTATTTTCAAGGGTAATTTACGGGGAGATATAGAAAAGGTTTATACTAAATTATCAGCAAAATTGGCCGAAAAACTTGGCGATCGCTACAGACTATTTTTATTGGAAAGTCCAGAAGCTAAACCAGTAGTAATTCTTTTACCAAGCAAAAATGACCCATTACCTGCCACTACATCCCAAAAAATTCTGGCAGTTATTCTATTACTTGCGACTATTGCCACCAGTTTTGAAGCGGGTGGGTTATTGTTGGGGTTTGACTTTTTCAACCAACCCATGAGATATCAAGAAGCATTACCCATTGTAATTGGTCTGTGGATAGTTTTGGGTGGTCACGAAATTGCTCACCAAGTTTTAGCAAAACTTCACAATGTTCGCTTTAGTTGGCCGTTTTTTCTGCCCGCTTGGCAAATTGGTAGTTTTGGTTCGGTTAACCGTTTCGAGTCAATACTCCCTAACCGAAAAGTTCTATTTGATGTGGCTTTTGCCGGACCTGCTGTTGGAGGAATAATTTCTTTGGCAATGCTATTAGGGGGTTTGTTACTTTCCCATGAAGGTAGTCTGTTTCAGATGCCATCAGAATTTTTTAAAGCTTCTGTTTTGGTAGGAACTTTAGCACGGGTGATTTTAGGTCCGGCAGTACATCAGAGTATAGTAGATATTCACCCACTAGCAATTATAGGTTGGTTGGGTTTAGTTATTACAGCAATTAATCTGATGCCAGCAGGTCAGTTAGATGGTGGTAGAATTCTGCAAGCAATTTATGGTCGGAAAGTGGCAGGTAGAGCAACATTATTTACTTTTATAGTATTGGTATTTGCTTCTTTGGTTAATCCTTTGGCGTTGTATTGGGCGATTATTATTTTGGTATTACAGCGAAATTTAGAACGGCCTTGTTTAAATGAATTGGTAGAACCGGATGATGGTCGGGCAGGTTTGTGTTTGTTGGCTTTATTTTTTGCGATCGCTACTTTGTTTCCTCTAACTCCAGGTTTAGCTGGTAGGTTGGGTATTGGTAGTTAATCTTGGGCTTACACAAGTCAAAAGTTAACCCTCCCCTACTCTTTTAGGGGGGGCTGTTTCTTTCTAAAATTTGTTGTCTATTGAAGGTTTAGAAAAAAATAGCGCGATAGTTTATTATGAGAGGCTTTTAGAGCTCTAAGCAGAGATAGATGGGGTGTAGAATGAAAACAGATGAGGTTATATTATGTTCGGATGATTACTTATAATAAAGCCACAATTATTACAGTATAGATATATATTCAGATTGATAGCTAAATGCATGGTGCTCGCCAACCACCTAATATTATGTTCCGGCGATCGTTTATAATTGAACAGCCCTAGTTTGAGGCCACCAATGGAAACAAGTTTGTCCTTTCTTGACTCCTGTAAAGCTTTAGTTTTAACCTGAGAACTGTGCTTAGTTTTTTTGTGAGGAGCGTTTGTGTCCTTGTAGGAAACGACATATTGTAGGAATGCTCACCTCACGGGGTGACAAGTACTTCAAAGCTACTTTGGGATAAGGGTTTCTTGGATTAAAGCTCTGTAGAAAATATGGATTTTTCGAGTCAGATCATGATAATCATTCTTAGAGGAGGGGTGGGTTTGCGAAGCAAGCCCACCCCTTCTCCCCCAATTTTAGTTAATTTTTATTTCAATCAGTAGACTATGGCCATCAGTTACATTTTATGCTAAACAAAGTCAGTCCACTTACACATATAGACTGACCCAAATGCAATTTTTATCCAATTTTTATCATGGTATGAGCTCTCACGGGGTGACAAGCTAGTTGAAAGCTATATATAGAATATTTTGCGTTTAGGAACTGAAAAATATTTCAACAAAAAGAAAATACTTATTGAGAAATGTTGGGGTATAGTACGTTCCTTCTTTGAAAGCACTATACCCCAAAATTTTGAGTTAATTTTTTATTCATTTTAAAAGTTTTTTGAAATAGTTAAAAATATGATAAAAAAGGGTTGGTAATTACAAATAAAAATAAATAAAAGTGAATATATTAGGCTTTTATCAAAACCATATTCAGCAAAAAATGAGCCCATCTTAAGTAGTAATATTACAAATATTATTAGTACATAAAAACGTACAAATATCAAAATCAAGTAGTTATTTTTTCCTACCAATAAAATTATAAAGTAAGCGAAATAAAAAAGAGTAATTCGCCCTGTGTTAAAATTATTGAAAGTACATAAAGTAACTATAACTACAAATAAAGATCCCCATAGTATTTTTCTATACTATTGGTTGAAAAAATATTAAAAACAAGATATATATTTTATTTTGAGACAAAAAAAATCAACTTTATCATCTGTAGTTAAAGTAAAAAAAACTATGGCCAGAGAATCAGGATAGAAGCAATGTTTAAGGATTATAAAAGGGGTGATTCTAATTTAAAAGCAGCTAAAGCTAATGAAAGAAGACTGAATAATTTAATTTTATTAATAGCTATTTTATACACAACTAGTTTTTTAAAAGGACAAAAAATTAAAAATAAAGGAGTTCAATAATATATATTGATAACTAATAAAAAAGGTTAACAAGAAATAAATAAAGAAAAAAACTAGTTTTTTGTAGGATTATCTTGTATTTATTGGGCAATAAATTATGATTTTACTGGGAAATTAGTAGAAATTTTAATGAGGCTTAATTATAATAAATTTCTATATTATTAGATGGGGATCAAAGCGATGAATATAGTAGTGAATTAGACTATATTTTTTGATTAACGATTAATTTAAAAGTGAGTTTTTTCATAATATTATTCTTCAGTACTACTTGAATAATAATTTAACTTAGCTAGGGGGTGTAATGCCTTCTTTCTTTGAACGCACTACACCCCAACATTTCTCAATAAGTGTTTTCTTTTTGTTGAAATATTCTTCAGTTCCTGAAGGTAAATCCTTTTGTATATATAGCTTTTAACTAGCTTGTCACCCCGCGAGCTATAGAAGTTAAAAAATTGGAAATAACTATACATAATATGATTGAGACAAAACTCCCAACAAATACGTGGGTAATAGGTACCTAGGATGAATTTATCCAGATGAAGGAAAACCTTACCTATAAAAAAGCTAAGTGCTATTACTACAACGAGCGCATCAAAATTAAAACTATGGCAATAAGGCCTGACCATTCCAAAGATCATGCAACTATTCTATTTGCAATTAATCTTTTTTGCACTATTAAAAGTACTGTTTTCAATAGTTTGGATAACTGTAGTTATAGGATGACAGATATTAGAGAGTGTCAACCAGATATATCTTAGTTATATCGAGGAACGTGCGGGATTAAAACCAAAGGGAACAGCTATTACTAATCTTGATACCACGCAACTACCAGATTTAGCCATATAAATTGCTGACTCTATTTTATCTCATGATATTGGTTAAAAAGGTTGCTTTACTCTCATGAGTCAATAGTGGTAGCGTAAATATTTATAGCAAAATTTATAGCAAAAATTTATCTTCCTGGTATTAGTTTGCAAAGATAAAAAATGGAAAATAAAAACTATAAGACAAATTTAAAATTCAGCTCCAATACTTTATAGTTACTTAATGTTTGACAAATTGTCTTTTGACAAAAAATTTAGAGAGAAATTAGGATTCCTTTATT
>JAGGDU010000079.1:0-27628 GCA_018457135.1 Trichodesmium erythraeum GBRTRLIN201
GCTTGGCTAAAGCTGTCAGACTCAACCTCTATTTTTCTAATAATTTCAGAGCTGATGAGAAATTTTTTATCGGTAAAAAAAAAGCCTCAAAAAATTTGACAGCTTGAGAAAGTAAGCTAGGCTAAAAATGACTAAATAGACCTATATTTTAACTCTCAAAAGTATAATAACTTAAGAAAAAATTATTTTATATATGCTAAAAATTATAAATTTATGGTAAGAAAAAATCAGAATTTACTTTATAAAAACCTGTAATAAAGTATTGATTATCTCATTTTTTATGAGCAAAAACTACTATTTTTTAGAATCCATAATTTTTACTAAAACTGCCATATTAATTTGCAAAAATATGCAATAAAAAATGATTTTATAAAAGTTTAAACCTTCCCTTAAAACAATACTTAAATTTTGATATGAGAATTGCTATTGCCGATATAAACTATCACTAAAATCATGGTTTAAATATTTATTTAACCATCCGAAGTAGAGAAAAAAATCCTCATAAAAGAGACTATAATTGTTACTAATACCACCATAAAACAAAACAAATAATCGAATCAACTGTTTTTTTAATTAAACCCTAAAATAATATTTATATTATATAGCAAATTTAATCTCAATCAGATAAAAGCAAGCCAAATACCAGAGCTAAAGAAGTAATAAATTTGCTATAATATTATCTTGCTAAATATTTAATCCTCATATTTGATTATGGTTTATACTCGTAAAAAATTAAATTTATCCGAGATTCAACTCTCTTATCTAGAATGGCAGCCAAAAGAAAATCAGGATAAAAAACAACCACTTTTATTATTACATGGTTTAGCAGATTCAGCTTTAGTCTGGCTAAACTTAGGAGAATATTTAGCAGATAAATATCATATTGTTGCCCCAGATATGCGCGGTCATGGAGAAAGTGGAAAACCAGAAAGTGGTTATAGTTTTGAGAAAACAATTACCGATTTAGAAGCATTAATGGAGAATTTAAACTGGTCCTCAGCTAATATTTTAGGTCATTCTTGGACAGGAAAATTAGCTTGTATTTGGGCAAAAAAAAATCCAGAAATATTTAAAAGTATGATTTTAGTAGACCCAGTTTTTATTGGGAAAATGCCTGGATTACTTAAAGTTACTTTTCCTATTCTTTATAGAACCTTAGAAACTCTTAAAGGCATGGGTCCATTTAATAGTTTTACTGAGGCAGAAACTCAGGCAAAAGAGTTAGGAAAGTATAGGGGTTGGAGTAAAATTCAACAGATAGTTTTTCGGGAAAGTCTTGAGAAAAAAACTAATGGAAAGTGGGGAAGTAAATTTGTTATTTCTGCTAGGAATGAAATTTTTGAGGAAGTGATGAAAGTTCCTGGTTTAACAGAATATATTGATGTACCAACCTTATTTATTCAACCAGAAAAAGGCGTCAATAAAAACAATCGACAAATGAAACCTTATGCTAAATATTTAAGGAAATTAAAAATAGAAAAAATTCCTGGAAATCATTGGGTATTTTTGGTAGAACCAGAAAAATTTAATCAGAAAGTAGCAGAATTTTTAGAAAGCATTTGATATAATATTTAGGGATAACTAAAAAAATATTTTTAGGAGGTAGAGATTAAAAAAAAATTAGAAGTTAAAAGGAACAGGGAATTATAAAAGAAATATTCAGATATATTTGCCCTTAACTTTTTAACAATTATTCTGCAAAAAATCCTGATTTTTTAGTCATTATCATTCAAAGGATTGTACTTTTTTTCACTCCAACAATGCATTTAACTTTATCTGTAAACGCTTTAATATTTAAATCATCAAGATCTAGGAATAAATAGGTATAGTAATCATATCTACTTTCAACCATTTAATTCTATTGTAATTAATTTTTATCTACTTCAAAATGAACAAACAAAAACAATCAAAATCCCATTTTATTGCACCTAAATTACTCAAAACAATAGAACATGAAACACCAATGAGCAAATTCTATAGAACAGCAACTTATATGAGTCGAATAAACGAAGCAGGTAATATTAATTTAATTTTGGGAGATTCTCATGAAATGCCTTTACCTGGATTTGTTGAAGCTTTACAAAAGAATGCAATAGCGAGTAAAATAGGGTATTATGGCTATAAAATGAATTTACCTGAAACTAGAAAAATTGTCTCTCAGGCACTAAAAAAACATAGAGGAATATCTATTTTACCTGATGATATTTTTATGACAAATGGTACAGTTATCGGTTTAGCAATATGTTTAAAACTATTAGTTCAAGAAGGGGATGAAGTGATTATTAATCTTCCTCCCTGGTTAGGCTATCGCGGAATGATTAATGCAGTAGGTGCTAAATCTGTGGGCATTCCAGTCATGGCTAAAACCTTTGATTTAGACCTAGAAAAAATCGCAAATTCTATTACAGAAAGAACTCGCGCTATTCTAATTAATTCCCCTCATAATCCAACAGGTAAAATATTATCTGAAAAAACATTAGAGAATTTAGGTAATTTATTAACTGAAGCTTCTAAAAATTATGGCAAACCAATTTATTTAATTTCTGATGAAACATTTAGTCGTGTTGTTTTTAATCATCAAAATTGCCCGAGTCCGACACAATTTTATCCCCTTTCTTTTTTAGTATATAGTTATAGCAAGACTTGGATAGCTCCTGGTCAAAGAATAGGTTATATTGCTCTTCCTGAAACTATGCCAGAACGTGAACAGATCAGAAATTTAATTGGTCGATTACAAACCTTATATTTTGGTTGGTGTTTTCCTAGTGCCCTAATGCAATATGCCTTAGAAGATTTGGAAAATTTAAAACTAAATATTAAACATTTACAAGATAAAAGGGATTGGATAATTCAAGAATTACAGAAAATTGGATATGAAGTAAACGTACCACAGGGAACCTTCTTCTTATTAGTAAAATCTCCTTATAAAGATGACTGTGCTTTTGCCGAATTATTAACTAACTATGGAGTATTTGTTTTGCCAGGAACTCCCCAAGAAATTCCTGGTTATTTTCGGATATCTTTGACAGCAAATAAAGATATGCTTACTCAAGCATTGCCAAAATTTAAATTAGCTAGAGAACAAGCAATTATGACCTAAATTAACAATTAAAATTACATTATTTTAAAGAATCATAGTTCCTAGCTAAAGAAAATGTAAAAAAAAATTGATAAATAATATTACTATGTGGTTTATACTTATGAAAAGTGCTATAATATAAATAAAAAAATATCTTGAAAAAACTATTAATCAACTTGTGAATCAAGAAATTGCAGGAGTGAAAAAAAACACAAAAAATTAAAATTACCCTGAATCTTAAAAGTAATTTGTGCTAATAAATCAACTGTTTTTAGGCAAATTTAATTATGCTATAAATTTGAAGCGATCGCCCACTCTTAGATATGCGATCACCTATATTACTTAGTACTATACATAATATACTTGCCTAAAACCTATAACTGAAATCTACTTCTTTCATTCCCTTAACTAGGGCACTTAACCCCATCCCTAATCTGGTTAAATATCTAAAAGCTTTTCATAATAAGCCATAGCTCAATTTTTATTTAAGATGAGACACTCAAACTCAGAAAAAAAAGACAGCAAACTGCCTTCAACTTCCGTAGTAATAGCGATCGCAAAACTTTAGAATTAAATAGCCTTACTATCTCTTTCTCATGAGTTAGCTCCAATGCCCACATCATCTCTTAACAGAAACTTTACACCCCTGAAAAGTTAAACCTACTTAACTTTTAACTTTTGAGCGACAAGATAATTCGAAAACCCTTACCATTACTACGGATATCGGCATGGGCATAAACACGCCCAGCACTCCGGCAATACCTAGAACCGTCAGACCAGTTACCACCACGGAGCAGTCGATAACTATTGCTTCGCCCACTTTCCCAAGCACTTCCGTCGATAGGCGCTCCCTTGTAACTATTATGCCAAACATCCTGACACCATTCCGAGATATTGCCGTGCATATCGTATAAACCAAATGCATTAGGTGGAAAAATTCCTACATCAGTTGTTTCTTGCCGATATTCTCCTTTAGGAGCATCGCCATAAGGATGGTTAGCATTATAGTTAACTAACTCAGACGTTATAGTATCTTGAAAATAGAAAGGAGTAACTGTACCAGCACGACAGGCATATTCCCACTGACTCTCACTCGGCAGCACATAAACGTCCCCAGTTTTTGATGATAGTTTTTGACAAAACTCCGTAGCATCATACCAGTTCACATATTCTACTGGACGACTTTCTCCTTCAAAACTAGAAGGATTATTTCCCATAATAGCTTGATACTGATTTTGAGTAATAGGATATTTACTCATATAAAAGGCTTGAAGAATTACTTCATGTTGTGGACTTTCATTAGAATTTCTTGCCTCTTCATCTTTCGGCGATCCCATTAGAAAACTTCCCCCAGGAACATAAATCATTTCCAACTCAATACCATTGCCCAAGTCTTCAATTTTTTGGCTAGGAAGTTCCAGGGCTTTCGGGGGAATTTCCAGAATAGGAACTTCAGTAATGCTGTTAGTAACATTATCAGATAGGCTCTCCTTTTTATCTTCAGCCAAATCAACCATGCAGCGATTAACTTTAGTCATAAATTCCTGATCCAGAGGTAGTAAATTTTCAGTAACTAGATCAAATTTTTCTTTGCCGTTCTTAGGGAAAAGATAGCGGGAATTTAGCCAAGACTCTAAAGCAAAATCTAACATTTGTTCTGCCCAAATAGGATTAGATAAACGAGCCAAACCAAGAGCAATATCAACAGCAAATTCTGGTACTAACTCAGAGCGGTCTTGTTCCATCGCTCTGAGACTGCCAATATAACTTTCAACCACCATTTTAAATAAGTCTTCTCCCAGACGTTTATCCACCGAAAACTCTGTTTCTAGCTCTGCCAATAACTCTGGCAATTTAGGTGATAAATTAGTATGAATTAAGTAATGGATATCAGTAAATAGAGCAACAATAATATTATGATATGCTCCCAACAAAGCTGATAACTTGTCAAAATCCTCCTGATTAGTTTTGTATTGACGTTCAAACTCTATTCCAGCTAGTTTGTCTTGTTCATATTTTCTGTAAATCTGCAAATTTAACAGATTATCTCCTCCATATTCTTGATCTATTTCTTGTTCATTTACCCCTTGTGCCAGGAGTTTCTGTTTAACATTTGCTTCCCAATGTAAGGCACGTTGAATAGCAAATGCATAGATAATTTTCGGATAATGCAAATGAGAAATTATAGTTTTGTAGAAAGGAGAAACTTCTTGCCCACCACTCCAATAGGCAAGTTGAATATTAATAAATCCTCCATCTACTTCTGATTCTATTAATACTATTGGTTCCGACTTTAACCGACTAAATATAGTTTTTACCGCGCTACCTCCAGCAAAACGATTACTCTCCCAAGCATGGTCTATTAGCTCCGTTGGTCTTTGTTGGTTTTCTACAGGATAATATTTTTGTAGGAAGTTTTTTAAGTATTGAGAAAGACGTTTTTCTACTTGAGGAAATTCTGGTTTAGAAGTTGAATTGATACTCTGAAAACGATCATAATTTACCTCTGGAGGTGCAAGTATTATTTGTATAGGAATAGGATTTCTGTCTTGATGATATTGGAGTATTTGCCAGGGATAATTTTTGAGCGGCCAGTTTTCTAATTCTTTGATTTCTAGGGCAATTTCCCGTTGATATGCTGCGTTCAAATATTGGGTTTCTCGATTATATTGAGATAGTTCAATTTGGACTTTTTTTTGTTGTTTAAATAGCCAGGTTTTAAATTCTTTGTTACTATTAGCTATTTGCATATTTACTATTTTAATAAAATCTTGAAGTTGCCGATTTTTTTGGTATTGGTACTCAGCAATTTTAGCTTGAAATTCTTTACGAGCAACTTCGAGTCTTTGTTGAAATTCTGGATGATTGTGTTGTAACTTAATCTGAGATATAGTACGCATATATTTAATCTCAAATTGAGCAACTATTTGTTTTTCTTGTAATTCTTTTTGATGAGCTAGTTGTTGTCCTTCTAAATTTTTTGGCATAGTTCTACCGAATGCCAAATTAAAGGCATTAACACAGCTATTCCATACGGCAGCTCCGGTAGTAGTAACAAATGGAAGTAAAGGTACAGCCATAATTTTTTTCCTTCTGATAATTATGAATTTTTTTGAAGCTCAAACAGTTTAAGAAATATTGGGTTGCTCCTACAGATAAGCTCCGCTAATAATCCTTAACCCAACCAGAATATGAAGTAAAGTAACTTTAAATGTAACTTTTACGAGCTTTTTCTTGTCGCTTTTACTTGGAATATATGTTTAGAAAAAAAAGTATAAAAATAGGAATAATCAGTGCTATGATTTCTTCTTTCTTTGCTTTCTATATCAACAATATGAACAATAATTATTGGGATTTATCAATTCCTGTAAGCAGCACAACCATTACTTTTTTTTGGTTGATACTTAATCTTTTGTTGTAGTCAGCTAGCTTAACCAAAACTTTGTAAAAGTGGTAGATAGGATAGGAGGTAAATAGTTGCTAGCATCTCAATATTTAACTTAGTATAGCACTAAATGCAAATCAAAAGTGAAAAGTCAACTACCCCAGACCCCCACTAACCCCCAAGGAGAAAAGTCAAAAGTATTTCTCTAACTGAATTTTGACTACGGAAATACTCCGCCAACAGGATTTACCAATGCCCGTCCTCTAAATACATAGTACTATATTTTTAATCAGCTTTAATTAGCTGTTAAAGTTTAAACCTCGTTCTTTGCGGGCATCTTGCCTGCTATCAACATATCTACAGTATAGGTATCTTACCCACAAAGAGACCTTTACAAAAATACCGATTTTAGAATAGCCAGGCAAGAGGCAAGAAAACCTTTTCTGAAGATACCTAACAATGTACTTGAGTGAGATGAAGTTCGCTATAACTTTTAACTTCAGCAGCGCACCCTACTCAACCACAACTACAAAAACTCACGCCCCATATAAGGTTGCAAAACCTCCGGAACTTTCACACTACCATCAACCTGCTGATAATTTTCCAAAATAGCTGCCATAGTTCTCCCGACCGCTAAACCCGAACCATTCAGAGCGTGAACATATTGAGTACCCTTTTTATTTCTTTCCTTAAATCTAATATTCGCCCGACGTGCCTGAAAATCTTTCACATTAGAACAACTAGAAATTTCCCGATAAGTTCCTGATGATGGTAACCAAACTTCTAAATCATAACACTTAGCTGCAGAAAAACCTAAATCTCCACTACACAACTCTAAAATTCTATAAGGTAACTTCAGTGCTTGCAAAATAGCTTCTGCATCTGCCACCAATTTTTGATGTTCCTCTTCAGAGGTCTCAGGATGTACAATTTTTACCATCTCCACCTTATTAAATTGATGTAGTCGGATGAGTCCTCTAGTATCTTTGCCATAAGCCCCAGCTTCTCGGCGAAAACAGGGAGTAAAAGCACAATGATAAATAGGTAGTTGTTCGGCACTCAGAATTTCATCCCGATAAAGATTCATAGTTGAAACTTCCGAGGTAGGTATTAACCAAAGGTCATCTGCAGCACACTTAAAACTTTCCTCCGCAAATTTTGGTAGTTGACCTGTAGCAGTCAAAGACTGACTATTGACTAATAGTGGCGCCATAACCTCAACATAACCAACTTGAATATGACGCTTAAGCATAAATTGAATAATGGCTCGTTCTAATGCTGCACCTGCTCCCATCAAAGCAACAAAACGACTTTGAGCAATTTTTACTCCTCGCTCAAAGTCCATAATGCCTAGTTTTTCTCCTATTTCATAATGAGGTATAATTTTAGGATTTTGAGGAATGTATTCATCACCCCACCGTTTAACTTCTATATTTTCTGCTTCACTTTTTCCTATAGGTGTAGACTCACTAGGTAAATTAGGGAGAGGTAAGAGTAAAGCTTCTATTTTAGCCTTTAGTTCTTTTTCTTCAGGTTCTAGTTCACTGAGTTTAGCTTTGACTTTGTTCCCCTCTTCTTTTAAGGCTTTAATTTCTGTACCTTTAGGGTCACTACCTGATTTAATTTTTTCCCCTACTTGTTTGCCGACTTGGTTACTACGAGCTTGGAGTTGCGATCGCTCTGTTTCTAGTTGTCGCTGTTTTTCATCCAACTCTATAATTGGCTGTAAGTCATACTCTCCACGACGCTTGAGTAATTCTTGTACTATTTGTGGATTTTCTCTAATTTGTCTAATGTCTAACATCGTTTTTCCCTATACCCTTAACTTGTCCCATTTAACAGAATGACTCTGAGAAATACGATTTTAAAGTATAAGTGATATTCTGCCGTTGTAAATTTCCAAAAATTGAATCAAATTATTTTTCTTCACCAAAAATTTTTTTTTCGATCTAAATTTTATGATATGATAATGAATCTTAAGGTCTAATTATAATTTTATTAATTTTCCCAACAGTAAAATATGAGATTTGTATATCCATTGACAACTACATTATTAACAGTATTTTGGTTAACAATTCCAGTATTTGCTCAGTCTAAGTCTAATTCTATGGAACGGATCAAAACTATTCAGCGTTTATTATCTACTTATGAATGTCCTAGTTGTGATTTGAGGGAAGCTGACTTAAGCGAAGCTGATTTAAGTGAAGCAAACTTACTAGGAGCTAATTTACAAAAAGCTAACTTAAAAAATACTAACTTGCGAGGAGCAATTTTAAGCAGTGCAAATTTAATTGAGGCAAATTTAGCAGGAGCTAATTTATCAGGTGCAATTATGCACAGTACAACTATGCGACTGGCTAATCTCAGAGATGCTGACTTATCTTGGGCTGACTTATACCAAGCATATCTTAAGCAGGCCAAGTTAAATGGAGCTAATTTATATAATGCAAATCTTAATGAAGCTAAATTAGACCAGACTGATTTTTGTGACGCTACTTTACCTAATGGTAAAATCAAAAATTGTTAATCAAAATCAATGTTCAATAACTTAATTAGTGTAAAAGTGTAAAAATTTACTAATTTTTTAGGTATAAGCTAAAAGTCATGTTTATTTTATATTTTCTGTTGTTTTTTGGCTATTGCTTATTCCCTTTGACAAAAATTGAATATATATAATTGAAATACTCAACAGCTTAATTCTAAGTAAAAGAAGAAATCACAGAAATTTCATCAATTACTTTAATACGTCCTTTACAAATAGATCGAAGTAGCCGGTTAACTGAAAGCTTTTCGTCTTCTGCCAAAGAATCATCAAATATAGCTGCCATTAATCCATAACGGTCAGCCAAAGTAATATATCCTGTGGAATTAGCATTAGCAAAAAGGTCTCCTAATGCAAATGGTAATAGATGAATAGGAGGTTCTATATACATAACAATTATCTTTATATTCTACATTTATATTATCATTGATAATTTATTATTACATGGTGATATAAACTTAAAACAATAAGGGATCATAATTACAATATTTAATGATCATAATCACAATGACTGTTTGATTTTAAATAGAAAGAGTGACTTAGATAGTATTAGTGACAAGTTAAGCTTGTAAGTCTTTTGTAAATAGGGCTGGAGAACATTCTTGAAAAAAAATTGGTCAGCTCCTAGTTGAAGCTCAAGAAAAGGTGCGTTAATTAATTTAACATTTTGTTTTCGCTGCTCTGCTATTTAATAATTCCTAACTATTGATTTTGAGGGTCAGCAAAATATTTAATAAGGTCTTTGGTCTTGCTTTTTTGGTAAGCCCTAGTCAAAAAATAAAGACCACGATAAATCATATAATCATGAGATTTTATCCAAGGCTATAGAAAATTCATCGGTTACGGCATTACCTCAATTTACACTCAAAAGCATAAAATAACCAGGTCGCCCAAACTTGTAACTTAAAATTAATAGATAAATTAATAGACTAAATATTACATAAATAGATGTGGCATATTATTTGGAAATAGTATAGTAGTAGACTGAAACATATAAGATTGTGTGATTAATATATAATATGCCTTAAAATGTAGCAAAATACCCTTAGAGTAACCCCAGCACAATCAAGTTAGGGGGAGAGGTGTGTTAGGCTTCACTTCCTTCTATAAAAGCCTACATTTTTAGGGTTGTCAGGTTTAGTAGTTGACTAACAAAGCTCAAACTATGCAGAGCAATTCTTTTATATCTATAATTATTACTTATGTCAAGGTTTTACCATTTTTACCAGAAGCAAATTCTAGTTTAAATTGTTGTTGGGAATTAAGGAAGAAAATGACTAAAAACCTTATCAATTAAGATTTACCGACATTTAAAATCATAAAATCCTGAAATTCTTATATAGTAAGCTTTTGAGGATTTGAAAATTTCCCACACTCAATGACTCTATTAGATATCTCCTCCGAAAGGTTTTTAAGCCCTTACCTCGCCGTCTCCAAATCTGCATTTTTGGAGAAGTCTACTTACTGGAAATAAACCAGCCCTAAAATCTAACCCTCAAAATTAAGCTGTGTCCTACTACTAGTATACATAATTCTCAGGAGATTCTGAAATTCTTATTCCTTAGTCAGGACAATAATTTAACTTTTGACTTAGTATATAATTCTAATTTAATTAGTAATGGAAGTCAACTTAAAATATCTATTATACCCTTTCTCGGAAGTTAAAAGTTGACAAAGTTGTGCTCAAGAAGTTAAAATAATATTAAGATAAAAACAGTCAGCCTAATCTGGCCATAAAAGCACAGCAAAGGTGCTGCTAGAGCGGAGGAACCAAAAATTAGGGGCTTATCTCTGAATAAAAGTCTTTATCTAAGATTAATAAATTTAAAGATGTAGAGAAGGGCATCTCTCAGCCCTAGCCCGTCAGCTAACTTCGTAGGCATTGAGAGGAGAATGAAGAGTCAACTTTCTATAACAATTAGACAGATTGTCGATTCAAAATCCTTAGTTTGTATAGGTCTGATTGGTTGCGTTTAATAAATTGACTCTGACGATATAGAAAAATGGCAGAAAAACTGAATAATTCCCTTTTTGCAAGGCTTGCTATAGTTATTTCAATACCTAAAGAAGTTGTATGTTGCTTTGCTGCGCTGGACTTAATTTTATTGTCGGTATTAGGATTTCTTTGGACAATCATATTGTGGTCTATCGTTAATACCTTTTTCACAACATCTATACCTAGTCCTTGTTTACCAACAGTTATCAACACAGTTATAAGTGTTTCTAAGGTTTTAAGAGAATACTTAGAAGTGGCGCAAGCTTTCTGGAATTGCTGCACAATAAATCACTGTATAAGTAACTTGTCTGTTCCTGAAGTTGTTCCGAAATTTGAGAAAACCTATGTATCTGTTTAGTATTGACTATCTAAATTGTAATAGGTGCTCTCAAGTAAGAAGTGATATCATCAGTGCTTAGACTGTTTATTTTACTGCATTTGTTTGAAATAAATATCATTTTCGGGAGATAAGGTGCAGGAGGTGCAGGGAAGATAGGGATAGGGTTAAATCTTAAATTAAGTATCAAATAGAATTGTAGCTTTATAATTAAAAAAACCTTGTCACGTAATATTTTTTTCCAAAATGACGAATATCTCTGGTAGTCAAACAACTTTCATTGAGAAAAATGGCTAATAGCGATCGCTGAGACAGATAAAGTAAATCTTTCATTGCGCAGACAGCAGGTAATGGTTGTTCCACAAAACAACCTCAACTGTCGCCAACCAGTCACAAATTTTTACAGCATCTTCCAAACTCCAGCCTCCATTTACATCTACGTATAATACTGTATATGAGGGTTGCTTTCTCTTGAAGTGCTATTAACATTGCTTGATATGCTTCAATACTTTCAGGAGTGCCTAATTTAACTTTTAACATCCGCACATCAATAAATTTTAGTCAGTTTCGCACTCCCTATTTAGCAATTTCGGGGATACTGATACCAATAGTAACTGGGCTGGGAACAATGCGATCGCTTTCTAATCTCCAAAGTCGCCATAAAGGCCACCCTATTTTTTTCCTACCCAGTCATGCAAGGTAATATCAATAACTGCTAAGGATGCTGATAGTATTTGTAATTCTGTTAAGACTTGCTCAATTTGTTTCTGCTCAAGAGAATTAAACTTTTCTAGAGCATAGATAACTTATTGTATAGCTTGCTATATAGTTGTAGTAGGTGATAGTTTTTCTCCTACTGAAAATGGTGAAGCTTCTCTCCAACCTTCGATATTTTTTTGTTGTATTTTTACCAAAACATTGTTACTCTCAGCAGTAGTTCCTTGACTAATAGTTAAAATAAATATTTTATGAAAAGTAAATGTTTAAAGATTAATTGGCAACCATTAAGTACCGGAGTATAAGTAAAATTAATTTTGAGTAAAAATTTAGCTATCAGCTATGAGTTATTAACTGACTATTAGCACTCATTTATATATTAAATTTTAGTAGGTTTGGTGCTTTAAGCTTTCAGGTTAACAGCAGAAATTATAAGATAAAAAAAAATGATTGAACTCAAAAGTTATTGAGATTCAAAAGTGTGAGCAAAATAAATTAATTTTACAGTAAAATTTTATCAATTAATTTTTCAACCTAAAACCTAAAACCTAAAACCTAAAACTTGAACATAATTACTAATCGGGACGTTGTATGTAACTTCCCTAACTACTCTCTACTACCTACTCCCTAATCCCTATTATGAAAAATAACCAAAATTTTTGGCAAGTAATCTTGAATTTGAGCTTAATTACAATTGTTTTACTTTGGATTAATGATGCAGCAGCAGAAAACCTTGCTGAGAGAATCGGTAATTTTCCTAACTGGGAAAATAAACCATTAATTAGTGCTCCTAAAACAGATTTAATTTATCCAGACTGGATGGCAGGAAATTGGAATGTAGAAAGTACTTTAATAGATATGGTCGCTCCATTAGCTCCAAAAATTATTACACCAGGTTTTGAAAAAAATCGTCAATATTTGTATCAACCAGTAAATTTTCAAGTTAAATTTATTAAGCTTAAATCAAGCTTAAATACCAAAGAAATATCGGAACAAAAATTAATAAATTTTCCTACATCTTGGTCTTCTGTGATTAATAATAACAAAATTGAAAAATTAGATTTACCTCCAGAAGCAGTTATCGCTGACCGAGAATTTAATGGGTTGAATATTGGCAAAGCATTTTTAGGTGATGATGCCATTTTATCTGTTAAAATCAACCAATATAATCCTAATCGTCAGACAACTATTTTAGCAGATAATTTAGAGTTAGTTTCAATTATTACTAGTCGCGCTAGCGAACAATTAAACCCAGATAATTTTATTACCTGTGAAATAACTCAACAGTTATTTCAGGGGGAGAAAATGATTTATTTAAATGAGGTAGAAACAACTACAGATTATCATCATATTATTGATGAATATCAAGGAGAAATAATTGAGGCAAATCAGATAACAGCAATTTATTTATCTCCTCAAGATCCTAATTATTTTTTAGTAGCAAATCACCCTGTAGCATTGTATCGTTATCAATTAAGATTATCTGCTGTTCAATAAAACTTATAAAAATTCCTAATTTAGGGTAATACAGTTCAGTTCAGTTAAGGATTTTTTTGCCATTCTCTAATCTGAAAAGTTCATCTAATGGTTCCAGACTTTATGAGTTTTCACTATCAACAATGTCTGTAATTTTTGTTGCTGCTGAATTATTAACTATGTTCAAATAATATTTTATCTAAATATTGGTAAAAGATCCGCGCTCTCGACATATTGGTGATAGAGTCGAATAGAGCTTAAGTTAGAATTTACTCTATATAAATTGTTAGCCATAGGAGAAGTTAATTCACCTATTTGTCCAATACAATCACCAAATTGTTGCCAATATTGAATTGTTGACAAGGAAGGGTTCAGTAATACATAAGCAGACTTTGTAGATGGTTTCAATAGTGGGATTTTTATTCATAGTTTTTATCCCTATTTCTTTCTGAAGTAGGTAAGTTTGATGGAGTGTTTCTACAATGTTTTGTTGATAATATATGAGGTCATTCTGAAAAGCTTTATAATCAAGCATTGATGGCGAACCAAAAGCAATAGCTAAATGCCCTATGCTTACCATTGATTAAATTATTTATTAGCATTTATTCTGTTAATAAATATCTCCAAGAATAAAAAATAAAATTAATTATCGTACAGAAATAATCAATTATTTTCCACTACTAATAAATACTATTTTATTCTAGTAAAACCTATCGTGGGAGTTAGTTTGGGAGGTGTGGTTCGGTGAGGGAGTATAAACAGTGAATTCTACCTATATGGTCATATTTTATCCCTACAGTTCCTACACCCTCTTTTCTAAAAATGTCTAATAATTCATTTGTCCGCTAACAACAAATAGTTCTTTTTCTCTGTTATTTCGCATAACTTTGAATAGCAATTTTTCACCTACACCACTATTTTCAACTTTTCTCTGTAACTGTTCAGCACTAAATACTGATTGATTGTCAATTTCTATAATTACATCTCCTATGCGCATCCCTGATTTTTCCGCTGGAGTACCAGGCAATATTCTCGTTACTAAAACTCCTTTTACTTCTGGCAAAATTAAAACAGAATTGGGGTCACTATTATTTTCTTTAGCAATTTCTGGATTTAGAGTAATCATCTGAATGCCAATAAAAGGATGAGGTACTTGTTCTCCACGAACTAATATATCTTTAATTTCTTTAGCTTTATTTATAGGAATAGCAAAACCAATACCCATAGCATCAGCTCTAATTGCAGTATTAATTCCAATTACTTCACCCCTATCATTCAACAACGGACCCCCGGAATTTCCTGGGTTAATTGCTGCGTCAGTTTGAATAAAATCTAGTCTCTTATCAGGAATTCCTATTGCTGAACTAGGACGTTTTAAAGTACTAATAATTCCTAAAGTAACAGTGTTATTAAATCCTAGAGGATTTCCTACTGCTATTGCCCAATCTCCTACTTGTATTAAATTAGAATCACCTAAAATTGCTACTGGTAAAATCTCATCTTTTGTATCAACTTTAACTACTGCTAAATCTGTAATTTCATCTGTTCCTTTTACTTCCCCAATAAATTGTCTACCATCATTTAAAGTTACAGTAACTTTGTCAGCTTTATTGACTACATGAGCATTGGTTAAAATTATGCCTTTCGAGTCAACAATAAAACCGGAACCTTGACCTCTTAACAATTCTTTTGAAGGTGGTTGAATCCTTAAGTTTTCATCAAAGAAACGATCAAAAAATGGGTCTTCAAAAAAATTATTATTGGGACGGGTAACTAGTCTTTCTGTGTCAATTCTAACTACAGCTAAATCAACTTTATTTACTGCTTCTGTGACAAAGCTATTACTATTTCTAGTCTTGATATTTTCTGGTATAGTTTGTAATGCTACTAATTGAGTATTTGATAACCCGTTAAATACTTTAGAATCTGCCATTGCTGGTACTGCTGAGAAACAAGCAAATATAAAACTCAAAGCTATAAAAATGGACAATATTTGAGCCTTAATTTTGGTACTTATTCGACAAAAATTTAACAATTTCATAGTATTCACATTTGAATGTGTTAAGTTTGGTGTTATAATATAGTTAACAATATATTATTATAATATAAATAAGTTTATGGTGATATCTAACAAACAAAAAAAACAGATTGGTAGTCATACACTTGAGAAAGATATAATTTCTGAAGATCACCATCATTCTTCTGCTCATCCTCATGTTCACAGTGAAGAATCTCTGAAACGTCTGATAAATAGATTATCGAGAATTGAAGGGCACGTTAGAGGGATTAAAACTATGATCAAAGATCATCGGGCTTGTCCTGATGTTTTAATACAAATAGCTGCAGTTCGTGGTGCTTTAGACCGAGTAGCTCGTATAGTTTTAGATAATCATTTATCTGATTGTATTGTTCGGGCAAATCAAGATGGAGATATTGATGTTGAAATTGCTGCTTTAAAGTCGGCTTTAGATAGATTTTTACCCTAAATTATTTTCACTTAAATTCTATCCATAGTTCTAGAATAACTTATAAATACTAATCACTAAATTTATCAATAATTATAGTTAGATAAATATATAAAAAAATACAATTTATTAAAAGCATTATCACCTTAAATAAAATAGCATTTTGGTTACTTTGGATAGGTTTTAGTCTTTATGCTTTTCTTCTTGCACTCCCTATTCAACCGGATACTTTAGAATTAATCTAAAAATTGGCAACAGGTGAATGGGAAAATATTAATCCTTTGATTGTATCTCTATTCAATATTATAGGAATATGGTCTCTAATTTATAGTTGTTTGTTATTATCTGATGGTAGAGGACAAAAAGTACCAGCATGGTTATTTTCTACATTATCATTTGGAGTCGGAGAATTTGCTATTTTACCCTATTTAGGATTGCGTCAACCTAATTCAATTTTTTCTGGTAAAAAGAATTTATTTTTGAATATCTTAGACTCTCTAATTTTAGGAATTGCTTTAGGGTTAGGTACGATTTTTTTACTAATATACAGTTTTAAAAGTGGTGAATGGGCAGATTTTATTCGACAGTGGCAAAGTAGTAGATTTATTCATGTAATGAGTTTAGATTTTTGTATGTTGTGCTTATTATTTCTAACTATTTTATGAGCAGATTTTATTCGACAGTGGCAAAGTAGTAGATTTATTCATGTAATGAGTTTAGATTTTTGTATGTTGTGCTTATTATTTCTAACTATTTTAGAGGATGATATGAGTAGACAACGAAAGCATAAAACCTCATCTGAACTATTTTTCTGATTGAGTTGTACCACAGCTACTATTGTTAGCCCACGTTATTTTTTATTCTTTTTCAACGATTGGTTTATCAGGCTTAAAATGTATTCCATTTCTTCGTCTGTCCGCATTACAATTTCATAGTCGCCATTTCCCCAATGTCCGACCGAAGAAACGTCTCTTGCAATTTCTTTTGGGTCGTTAAGGTCGCCTTGTTGTAAATTCAACCACATTTTCAAAGCGTTCTTTTGAATGTGAATGTCCACTACATTATAACCTGATACAAAAGCAATGTATTTTTTCTTTGGTTTTACTTCTAATTCGTCAAGGTTTAAAATGGCACTTTTAAATTTCTCATAAAGTTCCTTTGTCTCTTCTGTTCCTTTATCTAAATGCTCGTCTTCTGTGTAAACTTTGATTTCCTTGGCTACTTTTTCAATCGTTTCATCTTGTCGGCTAATTGTCTTTACACTTTCCTGAGCACCTGAAGTTTTTATTTGTTTGTAGTTAACCGTTTGATTTTCGTAACGCTTTATTTCCCAAAGTTCAATCGGCAAGTCTTTAAAATTGATTGCTTCTTTTTGATAAGTCGTAAATGAAGGAGAAATAAAAATCACTCTCGACTGCGACCAATCAACGTCATTTCGTTTTAAAGTCTCTTTTGAATTTTCATTGTATTCAAGAATGAAGTCCGCTTTGTTGTTCAGCATTAAAGACAAATAGGCGTATCCTTGGTCAATTAGGCTAAAGTTCTTGTCTCGTTTATATTCGATAATCACAAAAGTTCCTGCGTCTTTGTCGAATGCTAAAGTGTCGATCCGAAAATTATTCAAGCTGAATTCAGACTTCACAAAGTCAAGTCCGAAAATTGATTTCAGGTTTTTTTCTGTAAGGGATTGAATATCTTTTTCAAGTTTAAAAGGTTGTTCCTTTATGTTTGCAAGTCGCTCGTTATTTTCTATTTTAAATAGTGCCATTTATATCTTTCGTATCGTTTTTCTAATGTTGGCTAATGACTAGATATAGCACGAGCCTCTAGCCTTTGTAAATTCCGATGAAGTTAGCGAATTTGCCGGAGCGATAAAAGTGGTAGAAAGAAAAGAGGAATTAAAAAAAATCTTTGGTATTGGGTAGCATTAGTTCCTCTTTTAGGCCAGTTAATTTATTTGTCTTTTCGTTCACCTTTATTATTAACAGATATCTCTACAGTATCAGATTAACAGAAAGCTACTGCAAATTAATAAAAGAGTCAGAAATTACGAATGGAGAAGAAACTAGAATAAATCCTTACGAATTTATTTTAGTTCCTATCGGTATTTATTTTATTCACCTTCTCGTTTTTCAACAACTTTATAAACCTATAATTGGCTGTTGTTTGCCTTTCAATTTATTAAAATGATAGCTTTTATATATTAAGATATGAATTGAGTCATAAATTAACAATTTTTAAGTAATAAGAAACAAAAAATTGATTTTATTAAGGATATTTATTTTGTCTAATTTATAAGAAAAAACTGATTTAAGTTAGCTTATTAGCAAAATTAAAAAATAGTTAGAAAGTACGAATAAAAACTAATCAACTTTTTTAGTGAAAATGACAGAATTAGAGCGCTAAGTTACTTTTTATAAAGAAAAAAATCGGTGAATTTAAAAGCCAAGGTCAAACTGAACTTAAAGTGGAGGTTTTGAATATCGCTGCTCTTAAGTTGGGAGAGCTAAAAATGGTGAAAAATTTATAGGAAAGTGACACCGTGAAGAAGTACATAAAAGAAAATTAACTCTGACTTCAGCTATTGGTTTGAGGCAAGAAGTGTGGGAGTTTTTAGAACTATATGTACAGAAAAAAATCTAAATAACAACTCCTAAAATAGTTTTTTAAGGTAATGATGACAGTATCTAAATGATTTAATTATGGAAAAATTAAAATTAACATTTATTGGTTTGAGGCAAGAAGTGTGGGAGTTTTTAGAACTATATGTACAGAAAAAAATCTAAATAACAACTCCTAAAATAGTTTTTTAAGGTAATGATGACAGTATATAAATGGTTTAATTATGGAAAAATTTAAGTTAACATTATCTGGAATTGATTGGATAAAGTTTTTAATTTGTGCTGATAAATATAAGTGTTAAGAATCTATATTACCCTTTTAAGACGGTAATGAGGGTACTAATTTATTTACTGTATTTAATTTTCTCAATACTTTTAATTCTAAGTATAAGCGTAGTGATAAAGATAATTTGAATTAGATAGTAGCACAGAATATTTTTCATAAATATTAGCTCTATTTTCATCTAAAGATAGGAGAAAATATTGGATCTAACTTTATCTAGTTTTGTTTCCAGGGAAAATTAAAGGCGCGTCAGATAAAAAATTTAAAAAAGTTGGTTTATTGAAAGATTGATATATCCTAATTCAGTATGATTATGATATAATTTAAAGGTATAGGGATATTTAATATTCTTGGGAGTTAATTTACAATAGTCAATACTTTATAGCAAAAATAGTTAGTTTTTCATATTCGATAATTTAGACAAATTCATAATATTTATAAGAACAAAAGTATAAGCATAGTGAAAGATTACTAATATCATCTAAAGTATAAAATAATAATCATTTAGAACTTAATAACCCGAACAAATTATATGCAAAAGTATTGAAGATAAATTTTTAAAAGTAGTATATTTATTGCATCAATATATGAAAGTAAAAAAAGCTATTATCAAGCATATTTTTTGACTTCCATAATATGCATCAAACTCTTGAGAAAAGACAGTATTTATTATTTAAAATAATAGTAGATATTCAAAATAATAGTCATAAGTATATGTCTTTATCTAAAAAAAGTAATGACTTAATCAAGTTAATTTATAGGTAGAAAAGAGTAGAGTACATATTTTTTGAATTTATAGAATAGATAAACAAGTGAGAAAGTTTATATTGAAGCTTTAAATATTTGATTGTCAAAGCAAAAAGATAATAATTTAAAAATATAAATGCTCCAAGAAAAAATTGATATCCTCAATAAAGTGAATCTTAATTTCAATAAATGTTAGAAAAATATTGATTATTGAGGTACCTTTGATCGTCAAAGTTTTTGAGTGATTTTTGATATAAAAATTATTCCATTTTCAAATAAAGCTGTTTATTTGTGTTCGACTACTTAGTGGTATTTAATTTGCTTCACATTCCCGTTTTGTGACATCATGTCTGTACTGAAACATATTCTCTAGTCGAGAGTTTACCCACCAACCCAAAAAAGACTCTGCCAACCATTCTCCAGGTAAAGAAAATGCGATCGCATCAGTTAACTTAGTCTGCCCATTTTCCTCACTAAACTGGTGACGATGAGTCCAACTTGCCATTGGACCTTCTTTTTGCTCATCAGTAAATAGACGATATTCTTCATATTCTGTATGTGTGGCCACCCACTTAACAGGAATTGGACCAAGCCAAATAATAAACTCTGATATAGCCCCTATTTCCAGTCCACCTTGATGACGAATAATTTGGACTGGTTGCCAAGGTGGGGTAAGTCTTTGCAGAATATCGGAACGTTCGTGGAATTTCCAAACCACCTCAACTGGAGCATTAATTAAAGTTGAATAGCGAAAGTGTAACATTTTTAAACCTCTGACTCAATTCATCTTTTTTTTAGGCTGTATTTTTATTTGCCCATTAATATAAAATTTGGTTGTACAGTAATCATAAAATTACTTCCTCTTAACAAATATTTTTTTATGAAAACTAACTTAAAAGTTCATGTTATTCAAATCTTTCCTTAACTCTAAATATTGACTGATAAGCAATACTGTAAGTAATTATCTTCATTTTATTAAAATAGGATTATTATACTTTATTATATATTTAAAATAAAAATATTTTTTGCTTATCCTATCTTGTAGAAACCAACTTAATTATAGCCATAAAAAAAACATATTAACAATAAATTACAATTAGTTGCAATAGTTTTAACTGTGTTATTAAGTAATTGTCAATTTGCAAAGGCAACATATTCTGCAACACTTGAGTTTTTCAATGAAGCTAATTTTTAGAGTAGCACAACTAAGCTCACTAAAATTACTTTTGATGATATTTATACTAGTATTGGGTGCTTCAAGATCACAAAGAATATCAGTTACCCAAAGTGATTTATTGGCGATGAATATCAACCATCTTGGTCATAGAAGTTTTCTTGATATAACCTAAGCAGATAAAAATTGAGCAATTATAATAATAAAGTTTTCTACCTTCTACCTTCTAGCTTCTTACTTATTCCTTGTCAAAACAGTCGCCTCAGCCAAATGCTTTTTCAAAGTTGACTCAGATAAAGGACCTTGAATATGATTCCAAGGCAAAATTTCTTCTAATTCCCAATCATTAAAAACATAAAAATCTAAATCTGGTAACTTACCACGCAACTCCTTAAAAGCTCTCTTATAACTACCCAAAGAATCTCCATAATTTCTCACCAATTCTAACAAAAAAGATAACCTTCTATCCCCTCTAGAAATCAACCCTTGAATCACCGACCATTTATAACTTTCTGGTCGAAAATCTATTCCCTTTGAGCGTAATTTTTTCTCCAGAAATCTTAACCGTTTTTCTGACTGATAATTTACCCCAAACCATTGAAAAGGAGTATGAGATTTCGGCACAAAAGTGCTACAACCTAAACTTAACCTTAACCCAGGAACAGCTTTTTTCAAAGTTAATATCATCTCCACAGTAGCATCTAAATCTTCTTCTTCTTCTCCCGGTAAACCCACCATTCCATAAAACTTAATACCTTTTAGACCACCAGCCTTAGCATTAATAGCAGCTTGAATAATTTCTTCATTTTCTAACTTTTTATTGATAATTTTTCGGAGGCGATCGCTACCACTTTCTATAGCAATTGTAATCGACTTTGTATCTCTATTAGCTAAAATTTTTGCCAACTTTTCTGTCACTGTATTTGTTCTTACCGATGCAATACTCAACCGAATATCATCATATTTTGATTGGGATAAATAATCTAATAAACTTTCAAATTCAGGATGTTGAGTTACTGAAGCACCCAATAAACCTAAACGTTTTGTCACATTTAATCCCCTAGCGATCGCCGGGATTAAAGACTCCTCTAAACTAGCACTTCTAAATGGCAAAGTCAGATAACTTGCCAAACAAAAACGGCACATTTCGGGGCAACTTCTTACCACTTCTACCATAAAAATATTTTCCCAAGCTGCCTTTTCAGTAACAACAGTAGAAGCAGATAAAGTATTACCTCTGTAAGTTTGTTTTTGTACCACAGTAGGAATATCTTTATCTATAGGTTCAATAGATTTAATACTACCATCCATACTTTGATAAGTTACTTCATAAAGACTAGGAATATAAACCCCAGGTACTTGAGATAAATGTTTTAATTGTACTTGTTTTTCAGCACCTCTAACTTCCTTATAAGCTTCAATAAAATATCCCAATAAATTTTCCCCATCCCCCAGTAAAATTACATCAAAAAAATCAGCAAAAGGTTCAGGATTAGCTGTTAAAACTGGTCCCCCACCAAATATTATTGGATAATTTCTTGCCCAACGATTTTTAGCTCTAATAGGAATTTCAAAATACTCCAGAATATTGAAAATATTAACATAATCAAGTTCCCAGGAAAGAGAAAAACCGAATAATTCTGCTTGTTTTGGGAGAGGTTCATTAATATCAGTAAATAAACGACTAACTTGTATATCGGAACGCATAGCTAAAGTTGCCCAAACAACCTGATAACCAAGGCTAGTTATTCCTACACTATATTCATTTGGAAAAGCAAAAATAATTGGTATAGCATTATATTCAGGGATAGCCGGAGTAAAGAGTAAACTTTCAGTATTAAATAGATTATTAGACATATTTAAATAGTTATTATTTATGAGTTTATACAAATTTAAAACATACTAAACCAACCTTTTTTATAGTTATATCATACCTAAATTTTGCCAGGCATAAAAATCAAATAAAGAGCTGGAATATTCCCTATAACCTACCCTGTAATATAAAATATTTTCAACTTTGGTATAATTTATCAGAGGTATAGTTAGGGTATTTAAAACCTTAACTAATTAATTATGGCTGTGTAAGCATTCATCTCTCATCAATAAGACTCTGGTTTTATAGTAATACCAATTTTCTCAATTAGCTAGAGATATAATGCCGTTGAATAATATTTAGTTATGGCTCAATTAATACAGCTTTTATTTTTTATCTAAACTAAAAGTAATAGCTGATAATTTAAAACGCAGTTTCTTTCTAAGAGTCTAGCTGAATGCTGAATGCTTACCTGACTATTTCTAAAAAATTACTTTCAATAATAATATAAATTTTATCAAAGTAAAAATTAAATTTATTTTTCTTAACTCACTATCTATTTTTGCTTCTACTCTTTATTAATCACTGATATGATCAGTATACCAATTTCATCAACTTAAGTGACATTACTTATCTCATACAGAACAGTAATTATTCTCCTAATTTGGCATCTATAACTTTAATCTATTTCCTTATATCTGTTAATTAGTTTTTGTACTTTTGCTAATGCTAAGTATTTAAAGGTATATATATTTCGATTGGCTTTTACTACCATACAGTGCATTTATCTGTTAAACCCAATCTCTTATCAGCTCTTGCACTTGCTTTATTTCTGATTTTTTTTATTCTTAGATACTTTCGATTTAATAATTAGCTTTTTTTGCTGACTCAACCCGCACACTATTTATTAATATATTTTGTCTATTTTATTCATAAATTTTTTCAAGTGTTTTGAAACTTTTACCATTAATTCCTATCCCATCTTCAACTTACCTCTATCCCCTCCTAAAAAGATAGTATTAGGAGTAAGTGCCAATCTAGTTCTTGAAATAAATTAATTGTATATATTGCTATTATAGTATTATTATTACTCTCCTAATTTTGCTGTATCAAGGCAACTTTTTTAAGAGTATATTTAACATATTTATCAGTTTATAGTTAATTAATTTAACTAAATAAATGATTGATTAATAACTACTATTTTATCTTAAAACACTTAATAATATTATACTTAATACTACCCAAATTTAATTTTTTTTACTCCTATTTTTGCTAAAATCTTTGATTATTTTCAGGTTATGAATAAAACTATTAATTATAATACCTTTATAATAAAAATCAAGTTTTCTTTTTGATCTGAACCAATAAAAAGAGCACTTTTATTTTTTTTGATTTTTTTTAATTGTGAATAATGAAAACACTCTGCGCCAAAGAGAGAACTTATATATTTATGTTTAATGCAGAGGGCAAAGTTTGGGATGAGTTAGTAAGTCCTTCGAACTCCAGGGTGCGATCGCTTATTCTACCCTTTGTGCTCCTGCTCCTGTATTATCTTTACGAGTATGAATCAAAATTCAACTTAAGCAAGGGTGAGCCAACCTCACCTTTATCTATCTCCGTGGCCAGGCCTTACCAACTTTTCCCATGTCAGCAATGCCACCTACCTAGAAGCTGCCTAAAAACTCCGTTAGTTCTCTCCTCATGATGGGTTTAGTTTTTACTAATGATGTCCTCTACTAACCTGTGAGGTTTTGAGATTTTTCACATGGCCATTGTTAATAATTTGTTTTTTTGAGAAGCCAAACTCACCAAAGTACCTGTATCTCCATGCAAGCCCAGTATAAGTATTGGGCCAAGAACAGGATAATTTCCCTCCAGATAATCTAAATTTTTTGACATAGTGACCCATTCCCTCCCGGAAAAGGAGCAAGAAGAGTAAGTTAAGCTTGCCTAGTGCGCCCTTGTTTCTGTCTGAAACTACCCAGTTATATATTAATCAATAAAATAAGTCACAATATCGGTACTCAAGGCTTTAAACCCAATTTTTTGAGAACCCCGAAATACCTATTAATGAACTTCAATCTTCTTATTATTAATTAGTTGTACTGAACGGGCATTAAATTGATAAATTTCCATAAATTAGTTTACTTGTTATTCTGAAACTTAAGTTGGATAAAACATTACATTCCAGTTCATTTTTTCGCTACAAGGGAGTGTAGTAAAATAATCTCAATAACGGCAGTGAGCAGTTGATATTGCTAAGAATAGATCAGCGTATATCATCATTCCTTTAGCTTCTTTTTAACCTATTTCTGAAGGAACAAAACTATATTTTAATGATTAATTTTTTTCTAGTTCATTAGTTAACAATATTAGCTATTTGCACTTAAACTTAAACAACCAAATTAGTAAGAATGAAATCAAAATCAAAACATTACTGGTAAATATTGAATAAGGATAGGGTAAATTATCCAAAGCAATAAACTTGAGTAAAAAAGACCAAAAGTTTATAAGGAGATATCTTTTATAGAACTAAGTATACGAAGTATTAATAACTTCAGGTAAAAATGAAATAGTTATGAGAGTGGCTGCTAGTAATCCTAGAATTGTTACTAAGTTAATGGTAAATTCTAATATATATTTTCTGTTTTATCAGAACTGTTTTTAGTATTTCAAAACAGTAGTTGTAACTTTAACTTTATTAAAGTACACAGCCACTCCATTTCCTTGTATACTGCTTGCTGAGTATACCCCTATATTGGTAGATTTGTAGGGTGATAAATCATCTCTAAAACTCTCCACCTTCTTACCATTAATAAATCCTGTAATTAAATTTCCTTCAGTAACTACCCTTAATTTATTAATACTATTACCTTGATTGATAGAACTATGCTTCTCTCTGTCTATGTAATGATTCCACTTTGATTTTGAGTGTTTTCCCATAGAAAAATAGCCATTACTTGTAATCAATAAATAATAGAATTTACTTTCTTTAATTGTAGTAAGTATTCCGTAAAGACAATCCTTAGGGCCATCTACCTTTTTTACATCTATAGAGTAATCAGTTTTTTGAATATTATCAGGTAAATAATTGGCATTCAAAACACTCCATTCACCCCAGTTAGGTTTTGAAACCTCCTGAAATAAACAGCCATCTTTAAACCTGGCAAATCTACTAATTGGAGACCAATATACTGATTGCTTAACTATATTTTCATTAAGTATAGTTTTCTCAATAAAGGAAGGAATTAATATTTTAACTTTTTCAGATTCTAAGTCCTTCTTTTCTTCTACAATTTTAAAATTATTTGCACCACAAACCTCGCAATCACTAGGTTTTGATAATTGACTGTATTCGTGACTACATTCGTTACACTTGTAAATAGGCATTTAGTACAATATGACTAGCTTGAATTTTATATTAGGTATTTCTATTAAGTAACTAGATTTAATTACACATCCTTAACTCTTTTTGGGAAAATTAAATTTAATCCTACCAGATTTTGGGTAATCTTCTTTTTCTTTTGATTTTTTTGAGTTTGTTGTATCTGAACCTATTTTGATTCCACTACCTTCAGATAATTTTTTTTTCTTTTCTAATGGAGAAGTTCTTGGAGAATTTTTAGGTAATTTTTCTTTACAAATAGCTTTTAAAGCCTCATGAACTTCATCTATTGATATTCGCTTATTTTGATCTAGAATTAGCATTTTTTTTATTAACTCAAAAACAGCCTTTCCTACTAGTTTTTCCTCTTTTGTTTTCATCAAAGAACTGATTGGTAGTTCCAGTTTTCCCTCATTAATTAAGGCCTCATAGGGATAATTGTACTTACGAGAAAAAGTAGGTAATTTTCCCGTACAATAATGACAAAATACTAATCCTAAAGAAAACACATCAGATTGATTAGTAGGTGGTAATTCTTCACCATATGTGCCAATATGTTTCGCAAACTCTGGAGATAAATAAAGTGGATCTCCTACTAATTCTTCAGAAGGTGTTACATCACCTTCAATAAGACTACTATCGAAGTCAATTATCTTGGCAATTAATTTTCCTTGCCACTCTTGAATTAAAATATTATCCGGTTTTAAATCTAAATGAATAATGCCATTTCTATGTAACATTTTTAAGGCACCAGCTGAGGTTAGCATTATAAATAATCTATTTTTCCAATCAAGATTATAAACTTCATTAGACAAATTGCTAGTATCAACTTTTTGGGATACCTTAAAATAATGACTGCCAAATTCATTACCATGCTTAAAAAAATCCGTAGTTTTTACAACTAAACCACCATCACCACAAGAATTTAGGGCTTTCATCATCCCTAAATGTTTTCTTTCAAATTCTTTACATCTGTCTTTCTTCTTTTGTTTTCCTTTCTCACTTCCTGGTGCTTTTACTTCGGGATATACAGGATTGAGAAATTTTTTGATAAAATATTCTTCTCCATTGTATTCAGCAAAACCCCATTGACCTTGACCACCATTAGTGCTATCAAAATCACGAGTAATAATATATTTACCAATTTTTTCACCTTTCTTATAAGCCATTTTTTGCCCCCTAGTAATGAATTTTTTTAACTATTATTGGATTCTGATAAGTGAATTGTATGCATTTTTCCCACAATTAAAACTAGTCAGATTAAACCTATTGCTGATCTGAGTTTAAGCCTTTCTCAATCTTCCCTATATCTCATCTCCTCATCTCGACAAAAATATACTCTAATAAACCTAATTGAATATCATATTTTTTGATTTCATTTTGACTAAAAATTTATTTCCAACCTTCTGTTGTTTGAAAGTATTTTTTATTCCAAACTACTAGATACTTACTGAAAAATTTGCTCATGTTTATTGTCTTCATCTGTTCAAAAAACAGCAGATATTTCCTCCGTAGTTTCATCAGCCTCAGTTTTTTCCTCTGTTAAAGCACCGGCAGATATTTCCTCCGTAGTTTCATCAGCCTCAGTTTTTTCCTCTGTTAAAGCAC
>JAGGDU010000079.1:27728-40252 GCA_018457135.1 Trichodesmium erythraeum GBRTRLIN201
CAGATATTTCCTCCGTAGTTTCATCAGCCTCAGTTTTTTCCTCTGTTAAAGCACCAGCAGATATTTCCTCCGTAGTTTCATCAGCCTCAGTTTTTTCCTCTGTTAAAGCACCAGCAGATATTTCCTCCGTAGTTTCATCAGCCTCAGTTTCTTTATCTAGATTAGATAAATATAAATCATTAGTTTTTACCTTTTCAGCATCTAAAGAGTCTTTAACCTTTACTTTTTCTAACCTATTTTCATAATCATTTTGATATTGCTCCCACATTTTTTTTAACTCATCAGGATTACTTTTACTGTGAATATTATAATTTTTATTTAGATGCTCTAAACGTGATTGGTAAGCACTATGAAAATCTTGAAAATTTAGCTCATTCTTTCCTAATGGATAAAGCAAAAGAGTAACATCATCATACTTATTATATTTATAAAAATTAGTTAGTAAATTTTGCCATTCTTCCATAGAATTAGATTCTATTAAAGTTTTTAGTAAAAGTTTTTCAAACTCCCACGGAGCAGGTAAATACTGAAAACATCCATCAGTACAAGCAAAAATAAACCCTTCTTCTGAAAACTCAAATTCTTTGTAATTAATTTCCCAATCAGCGTCTGGATCTGCTGTTAAAAACTTAGACATAGGTAGATCTTGATAAATAACTTCTAGAGCATTCTTATTTTCCTTGAAGTCATCTTTAGTTAACTGCTGTAACCCTTGATGAGGGTGCAAATAATAAATACGAGAATCCCCCATCCAAGCTATTTGAACCAAATATTTTTGCTCGTCAGTTAATCTCTTAAAAAGACTCGCAACCCCTATAGTAGAACATAATCTTTTAGAAGCTAATTTCCCTCTAATTCTGGAAGTAGGAAGATTTTTGTCAGCAAACTCTTTAAGTATTTGACAACTCTTGCCTTTAATTTCTGAAGCTCGGTCTTGATCTAAATTACCTTGTGATTCTGCTAAAATATCCTTAGTAATTTCAGCAACTTTTCTAGAAGCAATTCTTCCTCCTGTTTCTTTCGCAGTACCTAAAATTCTTCCCCCTAAACCATCAAAAACTCCTATGACAATTGCTTGTTCATAGTCTTCTGCAATCTGAAAATCTTCACCTTGACCTAATTTATTCTCTAAGCTGATAACTAAAACTTGTTCTTTATTCATTATTTTTATGCACGAAACTATATATATTTTTACGTTGTTATTAGATACTTATAAATTGGAGAATAACTTGGTAGTAATACTAAGTTACTACCATCATAACTCTTGCTTTAATCAACAGAAACTTTTTAGATACTATTAATAATTGCTGCTATAATTTCTTCATTTTCAAATTCTTTCAGACCTTCTCCAGCTTTAGAGGGATAATGGATAGTTTGTTCCCAAGAGCTAGAAATCATTGTCCAAGGTGTAGCATCTGGCGCAAATAAGAGTAATCTTTTTGCTGAATCTGACATTTCTCCCCATAAATCTGTTAATTCATCAAAATTTTTAGGAATATCATTAGGATAATAACTAGGTTTTGGTTCTTTCTCTAAAGAGTGAGCACTAGCATCAGTATAAAAAACTATAAGATGACGCTGTTTAGCAAAGTTAGGCCCATTTTCCCATTCTGACTTTAAAGCTATTGCCAAAGCTTCTAGACCATTTTCTGGCTCATCACCTCCACCTTTCGCATAAATTGAAGATACAAATCTAGCATATTCAGAAGATTTTTGCTTCAAATCAAAAAATTCAGAATTGACCATTACCTCCTCAGGTTTATCTGCCCAATAATCTCGAAAAACAATTACTTTTGCCCTAAGTTGATCTACATTTTTTTGCCTCTCCTTCATCCTAGATTCTATATCTTTGTAAAAGCTAAGAGCACTTGATTTTACTAAATCAATAACAGGGGTCATTGAACCTGTAGCATCAATACATATTACTAAGTCAACTGCATATTTTATCTCTTGACTAGGGGATAATTTTTCTTCTGACATTGGCCTTAATTGTAGAAATTGATTTTATAAACAATATTATACTGATTTTGTGTCATAATTCATACAGTTATATCACGCTGATTTTGCTAAAATAAAATAAAAAAAAGGAAATAATCTCATAAAATAAAATAATATAATATTTTTTTGGCCTCCGTAATAAATAAGTTGCGTAACAAATCCAAATACTAGTTATTTGAGAATAATCTTCAGATTTATTTGACAGATTATTTATTTTTTTTCGGCAGATTATTTAGAAGAGTATCTGAAAAACTGCCTATATGTTAGATATAAAAAATGTTTCTACTGACTTATGTGTTTAATATGATCAGGCTATGTTTTGCGGTAGTTTGTTTTTTAGTATAGCAATTTCCATTAATCCATTAACCTAAAATACTGAGATTTGAATTGAAAAACAAAAGTTACATATCCTGAAACCCTTTAAGGTTTGTGTCAAAGCATTCTCAAAACCACTGTAATTGCTTTTATATACCCATAAATAAAAATAACCTCATCCCTAAAAAGAGTGAGATGAGATTATTCAAAAAAATCTGAGCCTTAACTAACTCAAACCTAATATTTTTCAACCTTTTCTTATAAAGAAGAACCTACACCAACATAGGAGCCATAAAAGAAAAGACCTACAACTACAAGTACGCCAGTTCCTGCTACAAGAGCAACCAACCATAATGGAATCCTTCCTGGTTCAGACATCATAATACTTAACCTCAATTACTTCTAAACTAAATACTATTTTTAGATAATTTTTCAGCAACTTGCCTATTAACTTTCTATCTAATTTTACTATCTATACGTCACCCTATTTGGGTGACTTTTATATCTAATAACCTGCTTATTCTACTTTCGGAATTAGTTAAAGAAATAACTAGAAAAAAGAATACCAACAACAAAGACTAACAGCAGACCAAGGTAAAGTGAAGTACGGTTTAATTCTACTGGTTGCTGATTAGGATTATTATTACGGTCTAAAGGCATTATTCTATGCTCCTATCTTTGAATAAACTGCATAGCTGCAATGGCGCCCAAAAAGAAAACTGTAGGTACACCAAGGGTATGAACTGCTAACCATCTTACTGTAAAAATTGGATAGCTAATTGGTTGATTTGGATTTTGGCTAGTCATTGTTTTAATTTCCTTATTTTTTATCTATTTGATAAAATCATCAATTTGTTGTTTAGACTCAAAACGGTCTGACAAAATTGGTAATTCTTGTCTTTGTTCAGTGTAATACTCATTAGGTCGAGGTGTACCGAAAACATCATAAGCTAACCCAGTACTGACAAATAGCCAGCCTGCAATAAAAAGAGCGGGAATAGTGATACTATGAATCACCCAATAACGAATACTTGTAATAATGTCTCCAAATGGACGCTCACCTGTACTGCCACCAGCCATCTTATCTTCTCCTCCAAATAATCTTAAACCATCATTTTGAGATAGTCCTAAAACCTTTCTGAATACTCATGCCATAGTTGTTAATGATATGAGGTTTTTTTGTTTTTATTAACAGTAAAGATCGACTAACTTTTTGTCTTCTTTAAAATTGTCATTTTAATATTTAAGTCAGACGGGATCAATCTTAACACATTCAGTCTAATTTTTACAAAATTAAACAATAACAAATGTAGAGAAATCACATCTGACAATCTGAGTAATACTACTCAATTAAATTATGAAAAATGATATTTCCCTAGTATTATAGTGGTATACATTATGTGTTTAACTAGCCTCTGAAACCAGAGAACTATTATATTTAAGCATACTTCCTCTTTGACCAAGAATAAAACCTGTTTCTGAGTTCATAAATACAATGTTGTAGAAATTTTCGGGAACATTCTCTACCTCACGGTCTTTTTCCCAAGTCTCACCACCATCAGTACTACGAAGTAAATTACCACTACCACCAGAAACCCAAATTTCATCAGGAGTCCTATAAGCCAAATCCAAAAGACCCCAACTTGTAGCATACTCAGGATTAATAGCTTCTCCCCACTCTTGTGGGTTTTCTTGATCGCTAAAACGCAGTTGACCACCTCGTGCTAATAACCACAAACGACCATCATCAGTAAAGCCCATATTTTCCAAACGACGGGAATTTTGACGGTTATGAGGAACCCAAGACTTTTGTCCTGGTTCCCAGGTAGAATAAAAATTACCCTTTGCTGAAACAGCAATATATTTACCATCAGGGGAACGAGAAATATTTCTTACTACTCCCACAGCATCCTCTACCTGAGCATGCCAATTTTGGCCTCCATCTTCAGTTCGATAGATAGCTCCTACATCAGTAGTCATTTCCGCAGAATTTAGCCCCAGAGCAGTAATAGTATTAGGAGCACCAGGCAGTTTAGCACTCAGAGCAATACGATTCCAAGAGCGTCCTTCATCATCAGTATGTAAAAGTATAGAGGGCTGCCCCACAATCCATCCTTCTTTACCATAAAAACTTGCTGATGTCAAGCGAGCTTTTTCTTCTAGCTCAATAGTTTTAGGTTGCCAAGTTTCACCACCATCACTAGTTTCAAGGAGAGTCGCATCAGAACCAACAACCCAACCATGTTCAAGATTATCAGTAAATTCGATATCAAATAATGTAGCCTCAGTTGGTAGTTTAACTACCTCCCAGGGATTGTAAGTTATTGCTGGTAAAAAAGCATTTTTGCAGCCGCTACAAACTATAACCACTGTCAGTATTATGAAAATTTGTTTCCAGAATTTTAATATTGAGTACATCACATTTAATCAGTAATTAGCCAATAGGCCATCTTATCGTAAACCATATAAGCTCAGGAAGAACAGAAATCCTAGGGCTAATCCACCAAAAATGAGGATATTTTTCTGGCTGGGTGTGAGAGTATTGACACCAAAACCATAACCAAGGTTTTCTTTAAATCCCGAAGGTCCTTCAACAGGTCCAACATTCACGAATTGGGCTGTAGATACTCCACAAACGGGGCAGCGCCAACGCACTGGCAAATCTGCAAAAGCAGTTCCTGGAGGAACATTACTAGCAGAGCTTCCCTTGATCGGTTCATATATGTAGCCACAAGCTCGGCATTCATACCGATCCTGTTCCTGTGTATTTGCCTCAGTGGTTTCCTCACTCATAGTTCTAAAAGATTGAATCAGGGATTATGAAAATATCTTTAAATTATTATTACAGAATTAGTGCAATTCGAGGATATAAGCACTAATAAATAGCTATTGCTTTTGACTTGTTAATTTTGACTTGTGACTTATACTTAGATTGACATTAGAATAACTTTTATGGTCTCTTGTGGTCTCTATAATGTTCAACAGAGAGTCATATTTATTGAGGAAATATAGATTAATTGTGTTTTTTCTTAGTGGTTACGAGTATTTTCTAGGCTTTCTAATGATTAGTAGTCTAGTACCAATCATTGCCTTAACTGCATCTAAGCTACTGCGGCCAAAAACTCGTGGCCCAGAGCGAAGAACTACTTATGAATCAGGGGTAGAACCAATTGGTGGAGCTTGGATACAGTTCAATATCCGTTATTATATGTTTGCCCTTGTATTTGTCATCTTTGATGTAGAGACAGTATTTCTATATCCCTGGGCAGTGGCCTTTCATCAGTTGGGACTGTTAGCCTTTATAGAAGCACTGATTTTCATCGCAATCTTAGTGGTTGCTCTAGTATACGCATGGCGCAAAGGAGCTTTAGAATGGTCTTAAGTCCTAATCAAAACCAAAAAATTATTAATCCTATTGAGGAATCTCCGACAGTTACTCAAGAACTTTCAGAGAATATAGTTTTAACTACAGTTGACGATCTTTATAACTGGGCCAAACTATCTAGTTTATGGCCTTTATTATATGGTACAGCCTGTTGCTTTATTGAATTTGCAGCTCTCATCGGTTCCAGATTTGACTTTGACCGCTTTGGCTTAGTTCCACGGTCTAGCCCTAGGCAAGCGGACTTACTAATTACTGCTGGTACAATCACCATGAAGTACACTCCTACCCTAGTACGTCTTTATGAACAAATGCCAGAACCTAAATATGTCATTGCCATGGGTGCTTGTACAATTACAGGTGGAATGTTCAGCATGGACTCACCAACAGCAGTTCGTGGGGTAGACAAATTAATTCCAGTGGATGTTTACATTCCTGGCTGCCCACCACGTCCAGAAGCAATTATTGATGCTGTCATTAAGCTGAGGAAAAAAATTGCTAATGATTCCTTGCAAGAAAGGGGTCAACTACAGCAAACACATCGTTACTATTGTGTTAAGCACAATATGAAAGTTGTTGAACCAATACTAACAGGTCAGTATCTACAAACATCTGACCGTAAAGCAGTGCCAAAAGAGCTAGCTGAAGCAATAGGTATGCCAGTATCACCTGCACTGCAAGCTATACCAAAAGAGGAGGTAAGTCTTGGCTGAATCTGAAGCTCCAATTATTGAAGCCGGAAAAGTTTCAAAATGGCTCACAGACAATGGCTTTGATCATGAATTTCTAGCACCTGATCATCAGGGAATAGAAATTATCAAAGGTAATAGGGATTTTTTAATTCCTCTAGCCACAGCTTTATATGCTTATGGGTTTAACTATTTACAATGTCAATGTGCTTATGATGCTGGACCTGGAGAAGACTTGGTAAGTATGTATCATTTGGTCAAAGTCAGTGACGATGTAGAACAGCCAGAAGAAATACGCTTAAAGGTATTCGTACCCAGAGATGATCCTAGACTTCCTTCCGTTTACTGGATTTGGAAGTCAGCGGATTTCCAAGAGCGAGAATCTTATGATATGTATGGCATTATCTACGAAGGACATCCTAATCTCAAACGAATTTTGATGCCGGAAGACTGGGTAGGTTGGCCATTACGTAAGGATTATATTTCTCCTGAATTTTACGAATTACAAGATGCCTATTAAAATTTAGGTCAAAAAAAATTGGTCCAGGCTCAAAAAGCTATTAAGGAAGTTCTGGCCAAGAGCTCAGCTCAGGTACGATATCTTATTGTTTTGGAAATACCAAAAGCTTATATTTATTTGCCGTCTAGCAATTTTGCCGCATTTTGAGTTGAGATAATAAATTTTCTCTGAAATTGGAACTTGTCAGGAATAAGTAACGTCCCGACACCAGATAGCACCCACCCAAAAAAAAAGGGGGGGTGCTTACTATTACTAGTTAACACAACTGAAAAATCCCAAATTCAAAATGATTCTTAAAGCTTTGAGTATTTTATAACTGGTGGTTTTTTTACCTGGTTACACTAGACCTAATACTTAAAATTTTTGCTTATGGTTTTAAGAGTAAATTGTTCCAATATATTTTCTAATCTAATTGTCATATTCAAGTCAACCTGGTATAATCCTCAGCGTCTGCGCTTTCCCTTGAATCGTCATGGATGATAAGGATCATATTGATAAAATGTATATTATTTTATTGAATTCAGTGGCTTTTAGCCATTAGTTAAATACAAATCACTATTAAGTATAGATTTTTTGGTGGAGGAGTTAGAACGTGAGTATAGACAACAACATAGGTGGACAGACAGTTCCTTTAAATTCTGTCCTGGGTAATATTTCTGGTATCAAGTACAATGACTTTAATCGTGATGGCCTTCGGGACGCCTTAGAACCAGGCTTACCAGGAATTACTATATATTTAGATCAAAATAATAATGGTCAATTAGATCCTGATGAACTATCATCAATTAGTGGGGATGATGGTAGCTTTAGTTTTACTAATTTACCCTTAAATCAGATTTACACTCTTCGGGGATTTGATCAACCTGGTTTTGTTCAAACTATCCCAGACCCTACATTTATTAGTCTGAGCCCAGAAGAACCTAATGTTTCCGGTTTTCTATTTGGTAGCGCTGCAACTGGCCCAGGCGGTAATATTAGTGGTGTATTATTTAAAGACCTAAACATTAACGGTACCCAAGATTCTAATGAACCAATCATTTCTGGGTACGAAGTATTTCTTGATAGTAATAGAAATGGAGTTTTAGATGAAGGGGAGATTACTAGTGTAACTGATCAATTTGGTTTTTACTCATTTACAGGGGTTACATCTAGTCTATTAAACGTGGATGTAGTCCGTGGACCAAATGAAGCAAGAACAACTCTTAACCCAGTTATCATCTTTACTGGAACAGAAGAAGAAATACCAAACGTAGCTATAGATATCGGTCTCATTACTCCTGTTGGTACAGGTAATGTTCAAGGTGTTAAATACCTAGACAGTAATACTAATGGTATGTTTGATTTGGGGGAAGAAGGTTTACCAAACTTTACTATCTATGCAGATATCAATAGTAATAATATTCTAGATCCAAAAGAACCATTTGATGTCACTAACCAGGAGGGTAACTACTTCTTAGCTAATTTGCCAGCCACCCGCCTCAATATTCGCGAAGCAGAGCAACAACTAAAATTTAATGTAGTAACCCAACCTCAGACTATGACTGTTGATGTACCTATGGGAGGAACCTTACCAGGGGTTAACTTTGCTAATGCTCAAATCAATGGTATCTCAGGTATTAATTTCTTAGATAATAATTCTAATGGTGCCATTGATCCAGGAGATGTAGGTTTATCTAACTCCACTGTCTATCTAGACCTAAATCAAAATGGTATCTTTGAGCAAAATGAACCTTTTAGAATTACTGGTCATCAAGGTGAATATAGTTTTAATACCTTACCTCCAGGTACTTACGTTGTCGAAGTAGTGCCCCAACCTGGTTTTACTCAAACAGTTCCAGATCCAGTTGTTGCTGTAACAAGTGGCGAAGATATTAATATTGTTAATATAGGTCAAGTTCCTGACACTCCTTTACTTCAAGGTCAATTAAGAGGTAAGAAATTTAACGACTTTAATTCCAATGGACTTTTAGATCCAAGAGAACCAGGTTTAGCGAATTTTACTTTATATTTAGACCTGAATGGTAACAATGTACTAGACGCTAATGAACCAGCTTCAATATCAAATCCTGCTGGTGACTATAGCTTTGATTCTCTTCCGGTAGGAACTTACTCTTTGAGGGAAATACCTCAACCTGGTTTTGTTAAAACTACTCCAGATCAGAGCATTAATATAGTTGAACCAATTAACCTTCTACAAGGTGATCGACCTATTATATTGAATGTAGGTAATTCTGTGCCAACTACTCCAGAACCACTTCCAGCACCTGCTCCAGAAGCACTTCCAGCACCTGCTCCAGAAGCAGTAGAAGACGGTAACCTAACTGCTAGCCAACTAACAGGAACAGGCAGAATTGCTGGTACTAAGTTTAATGATATCAATGGTAACAATGTAATGGATCCTGAAGAGCCTGGTCTTCCTGGGTTCACTGTTTATCTAGACCTTAATGATGACAAAAAGTTAAGTGCGGGTGAACCTCAGTCTATGACTGATGTAGAGGGTCGTTATAGCTTTGAGAATATCCCAGCTAATACTTATCCGATCAAGGTAATTCAGGAACAAGGTTTCAGACAAATTACTCCCGATCCAGTAATTAACTTGACTGAAGGTAACAATATTAGTTTCGTCAATATTGGTAGCCAAGTTGATGCATCAGTAACACTTCCTCTAAATGCCCCTATGAATACCTTTGCTTCTGGTACAATTACTGGGGTTAAATTTGACGATCGCAATGCTGACGGTTTAGCAGGTCCTGACGAACCAAGACTCATAGATGTTCAAGTTTTTGTAGACCAAAATGGTAATGGTTTCCCAGAAGCTAATGAACCAATTACCCGAACAGATCCTAACGGGGAATATCGCTTTACATTGCAGCCAGGAAACTTTAGAGTTTTAGAAACACCACCTGCAGGTTTTGTTAACACTACTCCTACTCCCCTAGTTCCAGTTGTTCCCGGTCAGACTGTTGTATACAATTTTGGTGATACCAGTATCTTTGACCCGAATACCAGTATTAGTGGTATCATCTTTACTGATAGTAATAACAATGGAGTCCAAGATTCAGGAGAAGCAGGTATTCCAACTGCTGAAGTTTTCTTAGATATAGATGGTGATGGACGACTAGATAGCCGTGAAGATCTTAACGGTGACGGGATAATAAATGAAGGCGAACAAGACATAGATGGCGATGGTGTAGTTGATGTTGACGAAGTTGCAACTTTTACAGCTCCTGATGGTCGTTATACATTTAATGGTGTAACTCCTGCTAATTATACAATTGGTGTTGTTCAGCAAGAAAACTTATTCTTAACTGCCACTCGCCCAGTTATTAATGTTACTGTCGGTGAGGTGGTACCAAACCCTAATGTATCACCAACTTCGATTAATCTTCCCTTTGGTCAAAGTGTAACTAATATTGATGTGGGTGTTAACGTCACATCACCAGAGAAAGATACTGTTAGTGGTATTGTATTTGCTGACAATAATGGTAACGGACTATTTGAACCTCTAAAAGGGGAAGTAGGTTTACCTGGTGTTGAGGTTTTCTTAGACACTCACACAGACGGACAAATACAAGGCTTTGAACCAAATCAACTTAGTGGTCCTGATGGTACTTATGGTCTAGATGCATCTGGTAAAAAAGGATCATTTCCCCTACTACAAATTCTTGATCGTACAGGGTTTGTGCAAACTACTCCACCAGCAGTAGTAACAGTTGGCGGTGGTCGTAGTGTTGTTTACAACTTTGGAAACCAACCACAAACCCTAATTACAGGAAATGTCTTTGAAGACTTTAATAGTAATGGTATTCAAGACTTTAATGATACTAATGTCAATGGCATCCTTGATCCTGATGAGCGTGTAGAAATGGGTGTACCTCGTTTCCAGGTATATGTAGATCTAAATGAGAATGGTATTCTTGACAACCGAGATATTGAACCTAATGCGTTCACAGATACTAACGGAGACTATGCAATTGTTGGTTTGTTGCCTGGTACTTACACATTACGACTAATTCCACCAGACCCTATTACAGACCCGAATGATCCCAACGTGGTTTCACAAAGTTATACTGCTACAACTCCAACAGATCTTCCAATTACGGTTGATGCGTTTGAGAACTCTAACATAGTAATTAACTTTGGGCAGTCTCCGGTTCTTCCTCCTCCTGATTTTGCTAATATTTCTGGTATTGCATTTATAGACGATAACGCTGATGGTCAGGCAGAGGCTGGTGAACTTCAACTGCCTGATGTTACTATCTACATAGATGCTAATGAGAACGGGGAACGAGATAGTAATGAGCGGTTTGCTTTAACGGACCAATTTGGTCGCTACGATATCCCGTTTGTAGCTCCAGGAACTTATGTTGTTCGTCAGGAAGCACAACCAGGTTTCACTGACTCTAGTACTCCATCTCCTGTTGTAATTACTTTGGCAGCAGGGGACAATGCTGAGTTTGTTAACCTTGCGAATGCTCCTACAAATCTCCCGCCTGCTGTGCCTACTACTGCAAATCTTGGTGGTGTTGTTTTCAATGATATCAATGGTGATGGCTTGATAGGTCCAGGAGAGAATGGTATTCCTAGTGCTACTGTATTCCTTGACCGCAATGATAACTTAATCCTTGATAATGAGGAACGTAAGGCGGTTACAGATTCGTTGGGAGTATATGATTTTGAGATACCACCTGGTACTTACAAAGTTCAACAGTTACCATTACCAGGTCTATTCCAAACTGGTCAAAACCCTGTTGTGACACTGTTTGCAGGGGATGATGCTAATTTTGTCAACTTTGGTAATAGCACTACGCCACAACCAATATTACCTGTGGCACCGCCACCACCACCTACAGGTACAGGTAGTATTAGTGGGATAACTTTTGAGGATCTCAATGCTAATAGTTTGCTAGATCCTGGTGAACCTGGTATTGGTGGTGTTGTTCTTTACTTGGATCAGAATAACAACTCTATTCAAGATGCTAATGAAGTACTTGTTGCTAGTGATATCAATGGTAACTATAGCTTCCCTGGTTTGGCAGATGCTGGTTATACAATTCGTCAGGACTTAAACCCAGAGCAGAGCGCTATCTTTAATCAAACTGCTCCCCCTTCTGGTCAAGCAAGTTTGATCAACGTATCTGGTGGTCAAAATGTTTCTGATGTGAATTTTGGTAATGCCCGTGTATAATTTCTAGATTTATCTAGTGTTTAGATAGCACTAGAATTCAGGCTCAAAACTGAGGCTGAAGTTAAAGGTAAAATTTTTAGCGTAGTTAATCATTATTAGAGATTTGACTACGCTTTTCTGTTTTTTTTAGAGATATTTAGTATGAATTTTGATGAGTTGCTTCAAGAGAAGTTATACTAGAATAAAGGTACTTTGCTCTGGGCATATTTGCATCACCTACTTTTGAGTTTTGATGTTTCTTTTCTGAGTTTCTTCAGTATTTCTGGCTCTCTGATACCTATTGACCAGAGATAGTTTTTTAGAGCTGAATTATAATTGAGAATTGATGAAGAGATGATAATTTTTCTTTGATTAATTTTTACTGAAACTAATTTTTCTTCTATATTTACTGCGGCGATCGCTTATTTAACAAATCTTCTTAACTTTTGACTT